>CAWUIM010000072.1:0-15937 GCA_963922595.1 uncultured Parvularculaceae bacterium | reverse complement strand
GCCGGTCCCGTCGCCGGCGCCGGCGAACGCGGCGCCCGTCATCACCTCAGCCGCGAGCGTCAGCACGCCTGAAAACGACTCGGCCGCATTCACGGTCGCCGCGAGTGATGCAGACGGCGACGCGATCACCTTCGCCATCGCCGGCGGCGCCGATGCGGCGCTCTTCTCGATCGCTGGCGCCGATGTAACCTTTCAGTCGCCGCCCGATTTTGAAGCCCCAGCCGACGCGGACGGCGACAATGTGTACGAAGTGACCATCAGCGCAACCGACGGAACCGACACGGCGACGCAGACGGTGGCGGTCTCCGTGACGGATCTCGCCGAGACCTTCAGCCTGCGGCGCATCGCCACCGGATTAACGCAGCCGATCTTTATGGCGGGCCGCGGCGACGGCACCAACCGCATCTTCATTATCGAGAAGCCAGGTCAAATCGAAACCCTTGATCTCGACACCGGCTTGATTGCGCCGACGCCGTTTCTCGATATCGCGTCGAGCATTTCCGATGCAGGCGAGGGCGGGCTTCTTGGCCTTGCGCTGGCGCCTGACTTTGCGACCAGCGGCGTTTTCTACGTCTACGTCACAAATCTCGCAGGCGATACGGAAATTCGCCGCTACCAAACGTCGGCTGCTGATCCGGATCAGGCGGACCTTTCGTCCATGGATGTAATCCTCACGTTCAATCAGCCGTTTGATAATCACAATGCGGGGTGGATCGGCTTCGACAGTGCGGGGATACTCTATATCGCCTCCGGCGACGGCGGCGGGGCGGGCGATCCCTTCGGCGCAGGGCAGGACACGTCGAACCTTCTCGGCGCAATTTTGCGCATTGATGTGGCCGGCGACGATTTCCCGACCGATCCGCTGCGCGACTATCGGATCCCGCCGGATAATCCCTTCGCAGCATCAGGCGGCGCGCCGGAAATCTGGGCCTATGGCCTACGCAATCCGTTTCGCGCCAGCTTTGATCGCGATACGGACAACCTCTTTATCGGTGACGTAGGCCAGGACGATGTGGAGGAGATCGACCTCATCCGCCCGGGCGAGGCGGGGCTCAATTTCGGCTGGAATATTCTTGAAGGCACTGAGCCGTTTGCAGGCGGACCGACCACTGGACTGACGCCGCCGGTGGCGGAATATCGCCATGGCTCAGGACCACGCGAGGGCAATTCGGTCGCGGGCGGCTACGTTTATCGCGGCCCGGTGACGGCGTTGCGCGGGCAATATGTGTTTGGCGACTTCATCACAAATAACATCTGGTCGATCCCCGCGGCTACCGTGACGCAAGGCGCAACCATCTCATCGGACGACTTCATTCTTCAAAACACGAACTTTACGCCTGATATCGGAACCATTAACGGTCTGACGAGTTTCGGCGAGGACGACGCCGGCAATCTTTATGCAGCGGATATCACCGGTCAGGTATTTGTCGTCGCGCCTTAATGTCTATTGACGCTGGTCCGCATCCAGACGCTCTTCCGTCACCGGATAGCCGAGGTCGGTTGGGATTGTCAGATAGGCCGCGCCGTCACGCATAATGACATCGGGCGTGATCGGCTCAATGACGCGCGCTTCGGCGTGTTTAAAAACAGCATTGACGCTCTTACTTTCGCCGAGCAACTCCACATTACGCGCGGTGGGGAAGATCAGCTTGCGCGATCCGTCCGCGCGCGCTCTCAATGCGTCGCCCGGCGTGATCCAGATCGCCTCGGTGGCTTCGTTGCCGTCCTCGCGCGCCTCTTGTCCGGGCGGCGTGGCGGCGGCGAAAAACCATGTGTCGAACCGCTTATGCAGGCGCGGCGGCGCCACCC
The DNA here is from genome assembly GCA_963922595.1 of uncultured Parvularculaceae bacterium. Lineage (GTDB taxonomy): Bacteria > Pseudomonadota > Alphaproteobacteria > Caulobacterales > Parvularculaceae > JAJFFW01. Next base: position 14,128 of record CAWUIM010000072.1, on the reverse strand, counting down.
ATCGCGCGAACAACACCATCTGATCGCAGGCGAGGCGTAGCTTCTCTTCACGGATCATCTGCAAAAAGAGCGCATCGTCAGCCTCAATCGCGGCGCGCCTGTCATTGAGCGCGCTGGTGACGTCATTGGTGACGATGTTGCGCGCGTCCCGCGCCAGCAAGATTCCAGCCTCCTCGAAGGCCTCGCGCGCGGCGGCGACCATGGCGGCGGCGAGCGCGGGATCGTCCGGCAGGCCGTCCGCATGCTCCGCCCACAAAGGATTATGATCGCCCGGATCGATTCGCCCGCCCGGAAAGACGAGCGCGCCGCCCGCGAAACCGATATCGGCGTGGCGCTCCACCATCAGGACTTCCAGCGGATCGGCGCCGCCGTTCGTGTCCCGCAATAACAGGACGGTCGCCGCCGGGATCGGCGTGTCGTCGTCTTCGGGCGCGCCGCTCATGAGCTGCTTTCAAACAATCCGTCGCCCGCTTTAGCCGGCGGTCCGTAGGACGCTTTCAGAAGTCTGATCATGAGCCATGGCGGCGCGGCGAAGGCAAGCGGCGCCGCCAGCATCATCCAGAACGGGTGCGGGATTTCGATCATGGTCATGCCCGCCATCGCGAAAAGCGTGCCGCAGGCGATCCAGGCCGTCGGCGCCCAGCGGCGTCCAACGAGCAGCGCGCCAAGGCTCGCCACCAGTGCGCCCGCAGCCCATGACCCGACAACGAACAGCTTTGCGCCAGGAGGAATGTTTTTCATCAAGGCGCGGAATTGTTCCGGGTCTTTCAGGTCAACGCCTTCGGCCGTGGGATAAGCGAGATGGCCGACACGCTGAACAAACGCCACCGCAATCGCGCCAAGCGCGATGCCGAAGATAACGGCGAGAATGGAACGGAGCATGGGCGGCAAAGTCCTTTTGCAGCTATATAAAACATTCGCCATCCTGACGAAAGCCAGGATGGCGCGTTGTTTCAGTATTAAGCTGTGGCTGATTAGCGGTTGACTCTTTAGTCAGACACAATTCGCTGAGATCCGATTTATAGGGCGATAATCGCCACCTCAGTCATTGCCATGGCCGCCGTTGCCAACCTCTGGGTCAAACTGGTGGACATTCCCATTTTTATCGACGAAACGGAGATTGTACACATAGACGTCTTTTGTCTTGTTGCGGTTGAACACGATCAGTTTTTGGCCGCTCTCAGAGACTATGAAGTTAAAAAATTCGGACTGGCCAACCGGGTATGGCCTTTCGGGGCTCTCACCTCCCGTGTTCTGCTTGAAATCTATCCAGATTGCGTCTCGTGCGTCAGGCATAAACTTTAGTCTGTCTGCAAATCGATCCGGAATATCGAATTCCATTTTGATTACAGCACCTTTCAATGCGGAGGTGTCTTGTGTGAAATCAAAGTCCCCCAACGCATTGTTATATATGCCCTCGGAGAACGTTATTTTTAGCGGATTAGTCGCGCTGTTTGAGGCCTGTTGAATGGCTTGGTTCAATTCATCATCGTCGATATCAAGCGATGTCGTCGCATCGACAACTCGTGATCCATTTAACGTTCTGATGTCCGGGATTTCATTTGTTGTTCCCTGCCGGTCCTTTTTGTAGACCCGCTTCGCATCATACTCATAATGCGCGCAACTCGCCGTCACAGCCGACGCAACAAAAACAAAAAAAAGCTTCACTCGTTTCGTTTGCATGTTCAATACTCCCCTGAAAGCAAAGTAAAATCTTTAAATCCTTCAGACTTTTCAGTCTATAACGCATTTCGCTGCCAAGTCGAATGTATTTCAATGGATATTTCAGACGTCCTGCAACTTAATCCGGGTTTCCACCATTATTGGATGGTGTACGCCCAATTCGTCAAGCTTAGTTAGCATAGACCTTGCTTTCTCATACTCGGAGGCGTCGGCATAAAGCCTCAGCGCCCACACTTGTGAATTGATGGTCAGTCGTGGCAGATGAATTTCGGCCTGTTCGACTGCTCTTTTCCGAATCTTGGAAAACTCTTCGAGGTGTTCTTTGTTAGTGGCATGATATTTTGCTAACGCAGTCGTGCCTTTGACTGTCGCGCTGAAAATTCGACTCGCATTCTCGTCAATTGTCGTGTTCAGCGCTGCGCGCAATTGCGTTGCTTCATGTTCGGTGGCTTGGTTTTCTAATTTTGCGGCGAGCGCTTCAATTTTCGCGAGTTTTGCATTCAGCAAGGTTGGATCATTTTTCAGGACTTCAACAGAAAAATCGAGCGCGGATTGTGCGTGTCGCGCCGCTTCGTCGATCATATCACTGTACTGATAAATATAGGCGGCCGCTATATTCACGCGTGCATCGTTGAGCTTCCACCGTGCATTGTTGTTATCGCGCTCGACAAGCCGTGCTGACGCCACGAGCGCGGATGTGATTGACTCCATCGCCGCGCTGATATCGCCTAGCGCTAAATGAGAGTCCGCGCGACGCCTTTCCGCTACAGAAATGAGATATTCAACTTCAAATCCACGGCCTGTTGCTTCTTCGTAGAGTGTGATCTCTTCACTTAGTATTCTCAGGGCATCCTGATAATTCCCAAGCGCCATATGACTAAACGCTTCCCAGGATAAAGACTTTCCACGCGCAATCGTATCTGTGACGCTTCTATTTTCGTCATCCACCAGCAACGCTTTTGACTTCGTCGACTCCTGAAAAAAATCTAGGGCGGCTTTGAATTTGCCTTGGTCAAATTTTACGGCGCCAAGATTTGTGGCGGCGTAAGCCGTTTCGAGCCGCCATGTCCGATTGGTTTGGTCAATCGCTACCAATGCGTGAGCAAAGTCGTGATACTGCTGGAAGCTCGTTTCTGCGAGGCTTAACGCGTTGCGATTATAAGCGACATTCCCCACCCAAAAAACACTCTGCGCATGCTCAAAAATCCGATCTGGATTTTCCGGGTCACGGCTTAAAAGTTCCTCCGTGCTCGCCGCTGCTTTCTCATAGGCCGCAAGCGCCGCGTCGAGATTGTTGCGTTGTTGTTCGACGCTGCCTGAAAAATGCAGCGCCCGGGCGCGGCGGCCGAGGGCGTTGTCGTCGAGTTTTTTCTCGTCCTGGGCGTCGTAATAGACGAGCGCGCGGTCGCCGAGCATTTGCAATGTGTCGAGAATGCCGACTTTCTGCTGCACTTCCTCGCGGACGTCGGTAATCATGAAGTCGATGAGGCCTTCAGCTTCGGCGCGTTGGGTTCGCGCCTCATTGCGCTGGCCGACGGCGTAAATTGTCGTCAGCGCCATAACGCCGGCGATCGCGCCCATGAGCCCGGTCCACATCCGGGCGCGGGCGGCGTCGCGTTTCGCCTCGCGCTGAACGAGATCGTCGAGGGGCACGCCAATGAGACCGGCGGCGAGTTTGGTGATTGCGGCTTTCTTGCCGTCATTGCCGAAACTGTGGACGAGGCCCTGGCCGCGGGTGCGCGCGTCGGCGGCCAGCGGCTCGGCTGCGGTTTTGGTTCCGTCCTTGTCAAAATTATAGCGCAGCGTTTCCGGGAAACATTCAAGCGCGCTGTCGATGTCCGGATTTTCCGTGGCGTGCGGCTCGCCGTCGATGATGATCGAGAGGACGCGCGCGGCCCCGTGAAAAGCCTTGAACTGGGCGATCTCTTCTTTCACCCATTTTGATTTGACCGCATTGGGCGAGGCGAGGACGATCAGGAACTGGCTCGATTTGAGCGCGGCGATGATGGTGTCGTTCAAATTGCCGGCGGCGGGCAAATCGTTCTTGTCGCGGAAGATCGGCGCAAGCTTTTCGGGGACCGGGCCGGCGTCCGTGGCGGCGCCCACGAGATTGGCCGGCACCCGATAGCGCTCCAGCGCCTGATGCAGCCATTCGCCCGCGCGCTCGTCGGCGTGGGAATAGCTGATAAAGGCCTTGTACCGGTATTCGGTCAACGCTCTCGCCCCGACGTAACTCTCATGCCCGAGATAGGTCATACTCCGTAATTTGGGGCGGGGGAAGCAATCTGGCTGTGATCGACGTCACACCGCGAAAAAGTTCCTGAAAGGGGGGTGACACGGGGCGATTGTTCGGCCATAAGCCGCGCTTCGAAACGGCCATTCGGGCTGTTTCGCCTGTCCAAGACGTCTGGCGCCCGCGAGCGGGCTTAATATCCGCCAGATCAGACAGATGGTGAAGGCGAGCGCCCGTGCGGCGTTCGATGACCGTTTGAGGGCAGGCTCCTGGCGCTGAACCGCCGGAGCCTTTTTTGGTTCTACTGTTCAGTATCAGGTGGAGGAATAAGGGGGCCCGGATGGTCCGGCCCTGTCAAATTTTTGAAGCTGAGGACCGCCCTTTATGGACAGATCTCAAAAAGCGGAAATGGTCGAGTGGATCGGCGACGTGTTCGATAAGAGCGCGTCTGTTGTGGTCGTTAAGAACGGCGGCTTGAGCGTTGCGGAGATGTCGGAATTGCGCGGTGAGCTGCGCGAAAACGGCGCCGCGATGAAAGTGATTAAGAACCGTCTCGCGAAAATCGCTGTTAGCGGTAAGGCCGCCGAAGCGCTTTCGGACCTTTTCTCCGGCCCGACGGCGATCGCCTTTGCAGAAGATCCGGTGGCGGCGGCGAAAACCGTTAGCGCTTACGCGAAGAAGAACGAGAAGCTTGAAATTCTCGGCGGCGTCATGGGCGAGGAAGTCCTTGACCAGGCCGGTGTGAAAACACTCGCGTCGATGCCGTCGCGCGAAGAAATCCTCGCCTCGATCGTACAGGCGGTCATGTCGCCGGCGGCGGAAATCGCCGGCGCGATTACGGCGCCAGCCTCGCAGCTCGCCGGGATTGTAGAGACTTTGGAGAAACGCGAGGACGCGTAGCCGCTCGCCCGGCGACGTAACTCGATTGTGATTTAACCATCAAACTGGGAACCTTGAAAAATGGCAGATATCAAAAAACTTGCAGAAGAACTCGTTGGCCTGACGCTGCTCGAAGCGGCTGAGCTGAAAAACCTCCTGAAGGACGAATACGGCATCGAGCCTGCAGCTGGCGCTGTGGCGGTTGCGGCGGCGCCTGGCGGCGGCGGCGGCGAAGCGGCTGAAGAAAAAGACGAATTCGACGTCATCCTGCTTGAAGCTGGCGACAAAAAGATCAACGTTATCAAAGAGGTGCGTGCGATCACTGGTCTTGGCCTGAAGGAAGCCAAGGAAATGGTCGAAGCCGGCGGCAAAGCGGTCAAAGAAGGCGCAGCCAAGGCCGAAGCCGAAGAGATCAAGAAAAAGCTGGAAGACGCCGGCGCCAAAGTCGAGCTCAAGTAGCCTCCGCTCGCAGCGGACACTTGAAACCGCCGGTCGGGTGGGGAGAGATTTCCACCCGAATTCTGTCATTTTTCGCTTGACAGGGGGTTGCGACAGCGGCCCGGCGCGACTATTAACGACGTTCGCGGTTGACACGTTTCCTATATTATGGGTGCGGGTGAGCCGCTACAGGCTTTGCGGCGAGCATATTCATTGAAAACCGGTCACAACCAGACCTGAAAGTATAGGCATCCAAGACGCCCGTGGACGTCGCCAGACGTCCCGATCGGGCGTTTTCGCGTATTCATTTCTGATTGGGGCGCACGCCGCCCTGGCCAGTGGGAACGTCGCGACCTGCGGATGATTTGTGAGGACGAGAATGGCGCAATCTTTTGTTGAGAAAAAACGGATTCGGAGAAATTTCGGACGCATTGGCGACGCGGCGCCGATGCCGAACCTGATCCAGGTTCAAAAAGATTCCTACGAACAGTTTTTGCAACGCCATGTGCCGCAGGAAGAGCGCATCAATGACGGGATCGAAGCCGTCTTCCGCTCGGTATTTCCAATCTCGGATTTCACGGAAACGGCTGTCCTCGAATACGTGTCCTACGAGTTTGAAGACCCGAAATACGACGTAGAGGAATGCCAGCAGCGCGATATGACCTATGCCGCGCCCTTGAAGGTGACGCTTCGGCTGGCCGTGTTTGAGGTGGACGAAGATACAGGCGCGAAGTCGATCCGCGACGTCAAGGAACAAGAAGTCTACATGGGCGACATGCCGCTCATGACCGACAATGGCACCTTCATCGTCAATGGGACGGAGCGCGTCATTGTCTCCCAGATGCACCGCTCGCCGGGCGTCTTCTTCGATCATGACCGCGGCAAAACCCATTCGTCGGGCAAGCTTCTGTTCGCAGCCCGCATTATCCCTTACCGCGGCTCCTGGCTCGATTTCGAGTTCGATCCGAAAGACATCGTCAATGTCCGCATCGACCGGCGCCGCAAACTGCCGGCGACGACGCTTCTCTATGCGCTCGGCATGGATCAGGAAGAAATCCTGGACGAGTTTTACGATCGCGTGCCGCACAAGCGCCTGAAGAAAGACGCAGGCTGGACAATGCCGTATAAAGTGGAGCGCTGGAAAGGTGTGAAGCTGGAGCGTGACCTTATCAACGCCAAGGGCGGGGATGTGGTCGCCGAGGCCGGCAAGAAGCTCACCGCGCGCGCGGCCAAAAAGATCGCCGAGGACGGCGTCAAAGATCTGTTCCTTTCCGATGAGGAAATGGTCGGGCGTTTCTTCGCATCCGATCTCGTCAATTTCGACACCGGCGAAATCTACGCCGAAGCCGGTGATGAAATCACCGAGAAGCACCTGGAGACGTTCGCCGAAATCGGGATCGACCAGTTCGATACGATCGACGTCGATCATGTGAATATCGGCGCGTACATGCGCAACGCGCTGGCGGCGGATAAGAACTCCAACCGCGACATGGCGCTCATCGACATCTACCGCGTCATGCGGCCGGGCGAGCCGCCGACCCTTGAGACGGCGGAAGGTCTTTTCTACGGCCTCTTCTTCGATGACGAGCGGTACGACCTTTCCGCGGTGGGTCGCGTTAAAATGAATATCCGTCTCGGCTTTGAGACGGAAGATACGCTCCGTACCCTGCGTAAAGAGGACATCCTGTCGGTTCTCAAGACACTGGTGGATTTGCGCGACGGACGCGGCGAGATCGACGATATCGACAATCTCGGTAACCGGCGTGTGCGTTCAGTGGGCGAATTGATGGAAAATCAATATCGCATCGGGCTGTTGCGCATGGAGCGCGCGATCAAAGAACGCATGTCGTCGGCGGAGCTGGAAACGCTGATGCCGCACGATCTCATCAACGCCAAGCCGGTGGCGGCGGCGGTGCGTGAGTTCTTCGGTTCCTCGCAATTGTCCCAGTTTATGGACCAGACGAACCCGCTGTCGGAGATTACTCACAAGCGGCGTCTTTCCGCGCTTGGCCCGGGCGGGTTGACGCGCGAGCGCGCCGGCTTTGAGGTCCGCGACGTTCACCCAACGCACTATGGCCGCATCTGTCCGATTGAAACGCCGGAAGGCCCGAACATCGGTCTGATCAATTCGCTGGCGACCCACGCGCAGATCAACAAATACGGCTTTATCGAAAGCCCGTACCGCAAGGTGAACGACGGCAAAGTGACCGACGACGTCGTTTATCTTTCCGCCATGGAAGAGCAGCGTTTCGCTATCGCTCAGGCGAACGCCGAAGTTGATGAAAACGGCATGCTACAGAACGAGTTTGTGAACTGCCGTGTCGGCGGCGACGCGACGCTCGTCCCGCGCGAAGATGTGGGGTACATCGACGTCTCCCCGAAGCAGCTGGTTTCGGTGGCCGCGGCGCTCATTCCGTTCCTCGAAAATGACGACGCAAACCGCGCGCTCATGGGCTCGAACATGCAACGCCAGGCGGTGCCGCTTCTTCAAGCCGAAGCGCCTTACGTGGGCACCGGCATGGAAGCGATCGTGGCGCGCGATTCCGGGGCGGCGGTGGCCGCAAAGCGCACGGGCATCGTGGAACAAATCGACGCGCAGCGCATCGTTATTCGCGCCACGGAAGAAACCGACACCTCCAAGCCAGGTGTCGATATCTACAATTTGCGCAAGTTCCAGCGGTCGAACCAGTCGACCTGCATTAACCAGCGTCCGCTCGTGAAAATCGGCGACCAGATCCGCGCCGGCGACATCATCGCCGATGGTCCGTCAACGGATCTTGGCGAGCTTGCGCTTGGCAAGAACGTGCTCGTCGCGTTCATGCCGTGGAACGGATATAATTTCGAGGACTCGATCCTGATTTCCGAGCGCATCGTGCGCGATGACGTCTTTACGTCCATCCACATCGAGGAATTCGAAGTGATGGCGCGAGACACCAAGCTCGGTCCGGAAGAGATAACGCGTGATATTCCGAACGTGTCGGAAGAAGCGCTGCGCAATCTCGACGAGGCGGGCATCGTCGCTATCGGCGCGGAGATTCACCCAGGTGATATTCTGGTCGGCAAGATCACGCCAAAAGGCGAAAGCCCGATGACGCCGGAAGAAAAGCTTCTTCGCGCGATCTTCGGCGAGAAAGCCTCCGACGTGCGCGATACGTCGCTGAAACTTCCGCCGGGCGCCTCAGGCACCGTTGTCGAAGTGCGGGTCTTTAACCGCCACGGCGTCGACAAGGATGAGCGCGCCATCGCGATCGAGCGCGAGGAAATCGAACGCCTCGCCAAAGACCGCGACGACGAGCTGGCGATCCTTGAGCGGAACATTTTCTCACGGCTGAAGTCGCTTCTTCTGAACAAGAAAGCTGTTTCCGGCCCGAAAGAGTTCGAAAAGGGCGAAGTGACGGAAGAGAAGCTGGGTCTTCTCACACGCGGCCAATGGTGGAAGATCGGCCTTGATGACGAGGCCGCAATGGCCGAAGTCGAGGCGCTGAAAAAGCAATATGACGAAAGCCGGTCGCGTCTTGAGGCGCGCTTTGACGACAAGGTGGACAAGCTGCGCCGCGGCGACGAGTTGCCGCCGGGCGTCATGAAGATGGTGAAAGTCTTTGTCGCGGTGAAGCGGAAGCTGCAGCCGGGCGACAAGATGGCCGGCCGTCACGGCAACAAGGGTGTGATCAGCCGGATCGCGCCGATTGAAGACATGCCGTTCCTTGAAGACGGCACGGCGGTCGATATCGTCCTCAACCCGCTCGGCGTTCCATCGCGAATGAATGTGGGTCAGATTCTCGAAACGCACCTTGGCTGGGCGTGCCGGGGTCTCGGCGGACAAATCCGCGATGTCCTCGAAAAGTGGCAGGCCGAACAGGCGAGCCGCGACGATCTCGTCGAGACATTGAAACATGCGTATGGGGACGATCAGGTTCTGCCGCGCTCCAACGAAGAGCTCAAAGAGCTTGGCGGCAATCTCGTGCGCGGCGTGCCAATCGCGACGCCCGTGTTCGACGGCGCGGAAGAACCGGACATCGTCAAGATGCTTGAGAAGGCCGGTCTTGAAGGGTCAGGGCAGGTGGACCTCTATGACGGCCGCACGGGCGAGCAGTTCGCGCGGAAGGTCACGGTAGGGTACAAATATCTCCTGAAGCTGCACCACCTTGTGGACGATAAAATCCACGCGCGGTCGATCGGTCCATACTCGCTCGTCACGCAACAGCCGCTCGGCGGGAAAGCGCAGTTTGGCGGCCAGCGCTTCGGCGAAATGGAAGTCTGGGCGCTCGAAGCCTATGGCGCCGCCTATACGCTGCAGGAAATGCTGACCGTGAAGTCGGACGACGTCGCGGGCCGGACGAAAGTCTACGAGGCGATTGTTCGCGGCGACGACAGTTTCGAAGCGGGCATCCCGGAGAGCTTCAACGTGCTTGTCAAAGAGATGCGCTCGCTGGGTCTCAATGTTGAGCTGCAGACCGGCTAACGATCAATACGGGGATGGCTCGCCATCCCCGCGCTATTTTTTCGACGCGACGCGTCGACCCGAAAGTTTAAAGTGAGGCGCTTATGTCCCAGGAACTATTGAACGTATTTAACCCAGTCGCCCCGCAGGCGACGTTCAATCAGATCCGTATTTCGCTAGCGAGCCCGGAGAAAATTCTCTCCTGGTCATTCGGCGAGATCAAAAAGCCAGAGACCATCAACTACCGCACGTTCAAGCCGGAGCGGGACGGGCTCTTCTGTGCACGGATTTTTGGCCCGGTAAAGGACTATGAATGCTTGTGCGGCAAGTACAAGCGGATGAAGTACAAAGGCATCACCTGCGAAAAGTGCGGCGTGGAAGTCACGCTCACAAAGGTGCGCCGCGACCGGATGGGCCACATTGAACTCGCCGCGCCCGTCGCGCACATCTGGTTCCTGAAGTCGTTGCCGTCCCGTATTTCGCTCATGCTCGACATGACGCTGAAAGACGTGGAGCGCGTTCTCTATTTTGAGTATTACATCGTCATCGAGCCGGGCCTCACGCCGCTGGAGCCGAACCAGCTTCTGACGGAAGAAGAATATCTGACGGCCCAGGAAGAATATGGCGAGGACTCGTTCACCGCTGGCATCGGCGCCGAGGCGATCCGCGAGATCCTCATGTCCATGGATCTGGAGCAGATCGCTGAGCAGTTGAAAGTTGAGATCGCCGAAGCGACGACGGAGCTGAAGCCGAAAAAGCTCGCCAAGCGCCTGAAGCTCATCAACGCATTTATCGAAAGCGGCAATAAGCCGGAATGGATGATCATGACGGTGATCCCGGTGATCCCGCCGGAGCTGCGTCCGCTTGTGCCGCTCGACGGCGGCCGCTTTGCGACGTCGGATCTCAACGATCTTTATCGCCGTGTAATCAACCGTAACAATCGTCTGAAGCGCCTCATTGAACTGCGTGCGCCAGACATCATTGTACGGAACGAAAAGCGTATGCTGCAGGAAGCGGTTGATGCGCTCTTTGACAATGGCCGCCGCGGCCGCGTCATTACGGGTACGTCGAAGCGTCCGCTGAAATCGCTCTCCGACATGCTGAAGGGCAAGCAGGGCCGTTTCCGCCAGAACCTTCTCGGTAAGCGCGTCGATTATTCCGGCCGTTCGGTGATCGTGGTCGGTCCTGAATTGAAACTACATGAATGCGGCCTACCGAAGAAGATGGCGCTCGAGCTCTTCAAGCCGTTCATCTATTCGCGCCTCGACGCCAAGGGCCTGTCGGCCACCGTCAAGCAGGCGAAAAAGCTTGTGGAGAAAGAACGCCCGGAAGTCTGGGACATCCTTGACGAGGTGATCCGCGAACACCCGGTGATGCTGAACCGGGCGCCGACGCTTCACCGTCTTGGCATTCAGGCCTTCGAGCCGAAACTGATCGAGGGCAAGGCGATCCAGCTGCATCCGCTCGTCTGTACGGCGTTTAACGCCGACTTCGACGGCGACCAAATGGCCGTGCACGTGCCATTGTCGCTGGAAGCGCAGCTTGAAGCCCGCGTTCTGATGATGTCGACGAACAACATTCTGTCGCCGGCGAACGGTAAGCCGATCATCGTGCCGTCGCAGGATATCGTTCTCGGTCTTTATTATCTTTCCATCGAGAAAGAAAACGAGCCAGGCGAGGGCATGATCTTCGGCTCGCTCGACGAGATCGAGCACGCGCTTGAAGCGGGCGCGGTGTCGCTGCACTCGAAAATCAAGGCGCGTTGGGAGTCCGTCGATATGGACGGCAACCCAATCCGCGAAATCGTTGAAACAACGCCGGGCCGCATGAAGATCGCGCAGGTTCTGCCGAAGGACGGCAACGTGCCGTTCGCGGTCGTCAACCAGTTGCTCACCAAAAAGAACATCCAGTCGCTGATCGACATCGTCTACCGCCATTGCGGTCAGAAGAAGACGGTCATCTTCGCCGACCATGTGATGGGCCTCGGTTTCCGCGAAGCCTGTAAGGCGGGGATCTCGTTCGGCAAGGACGACATGGTGATCCCGGAAGCCAAGCACGCGCTTGTTGAAGAGACGCGTGCGCTCGCCCGCGATTTCGAACAACAATATGCGGACGGTTTCATCACCCGCGGCGAGAAATATAATAAAGTCGTCGATGCGTGGGCGAAGTGCACCGATAAAATCGCCGACGCCATGATGGCGGAAATTTCCGCCGTACGCATGGACGATGAAACGGGCCGCGAAAAGCCGGTGAACTCGGTCTATATGATGTCCCACTCCGGGGCGCGTGGCTCGCCCGCTCAGATGAAACAGCTCGCCGGGATGCGCGGCCTTATGGCCAAACCGTCAGGTGAGATCATCGAGACGCCGATTATCTCGAACTTCAAAGAAGGCCTGACCGTTCTTGAGTACTTTAACTCAACGCACGGCGCCCGGAAGGGTCTCGCCGACACGGCGCTGAAAACCGCCAACTCCGGTTATCTGACGCGGCGTCTTGTTGACGTGGCGCAGGACTGCATCGTTCGCGAAGAAGACTGCGGCACCGAAAACGGCATCACCAACGAGGCCGTGATCCAGGGCGGTGAAACCATCGTGCCGCTTTCGCAGCGTATTCTCGGCCGCACATTACTCGAAGACGTTGTCCATCCGGAAACCGGCGAGATTGTCGGTCGCCGCGATGACGAGGTCGATGAGGCGCAGGCGGAAGAAATCGAAGCGACGGGCGTTCAGAAAGTCCGTATTCGCTCGGTGCTTACCTGCGAGTCGAAATCCGGCATTTGCGCCAAGTGTTATGGGCGCGATCTTGCGCGCGGCAGCCACGTCAATATCGGCGAAGCGGTCGGCGTTATCGCGGCGCAATCGATCGGTGAGCCGGGCACGCAGTTGACGATGCGCACGTTCCACGTAGGCGGCACTGCGCAGGTCGGCGACACCTCGTTCATCGAAGCCAGCCACGACGGCAAGATCGAGCTGGAAAACCGCAATGTCGTCAAAAACTCCGACGGCGATTTGATGGTCATGGGCCGCAACACGCTTGTGAAAATCATCGACAGCGACGGCAAGGCGCATGCGTCTTACAAGCTGAGCTACGGCGCCAAATTGCGCGTTGACGACGGCGATGCGGTAACGCGCGGCCAGCGTCTCGCGGACTGGGACCCGTATACGGTTCCGATTCTCACAGAACTTGGCGGCGTTGTGAAATTCGAGGATCTGCAGGAAGGCTTTTCCATGCAGGTCGTCGCCGACGAAGCGACGGGTATTGCAAGCCGCGTCGTCACCGACTGGCGCGCGAACCCGCGGGCGGCGGACATGAAACCGGCGATCGTTATCGTTGATGACAAAGGCGAGCCGCTGAAACTCGAAGGCGGCGGCGAGGCGCGCTACACGCTCCCCGTTGACGCAATCTTGTCGGTGGAGGACGGCGACAAAATCCGCGTCGGCGACACTGTTGCGCGGATCCCGACCGAGGGCGCGAAGACGAAGGATATCACCGGCGGTCTGCCGCGGGTCGCCGAACTCTTCGAGGCGCGGCGTCCGAAGGATCACGCGATTATCGCCGAAATTGACGGCCGCGTCGAATTTGGCCGCGACTACAAGAACAAGCGCCGTATCCGGATTATCCCGACGGACGAGAGCCTCGAACCGTCAGATTATCTGGTGCCGAAAGGCAAGCACATCACCGTCCAGGAAGGCGACTTCATCGCCAAGGGCGAATTTCTCATGGACGGTAATCCCGCGCCGCATGATATTCTCCAGATCATGGGCATTGAAGCGCTCGCCGACTTCCTGATCGACGAAATTCAGGAGGTTTATCGACTGCAGGGCGTGCCGATTAACGACAAGCATATCGAAGTGATTGTCCGGCAGATGCTGCAGAAGATTGAGATCACCGAGCCCGGCGACTCGCTCTTCCTCAAAGAGGAGCATATTGATCGCCTCGAATTCGAAGAGGTCAATGAGCGCCTTGAGAATGAAGGCAAAGCGCCTGCGAAGGGATCGCCGGTTCTGCTCGGCATCACCAAAGCGTCGCTGCAGACGCGTTCATTCATCTCTGCGGCGTCTTTCCAGGAAACGACGCGCGTTCTCACCGAAGCGGCGGTGAACGGCAAAGTCGATTCGCTTGAAGGGCTGAAAGAGAACGTCATTGTCGGGCGGTTGATCCCGGCGGGCACAGGCGGCATGATGGCGCGTCATCAAATTGAAGCTGAGCGCCGCGATCAGGTTCTGCTGGAAGAACGCAACAAGCGTTTGGCCGAGGCACTTCCAGCGCCGGAGACTATGTCAGGGGAGGAAACGCCAGCCGTAGAAGGCGAAGCGCCGGCGGAAGAGCCGCCTGCAGAAGAACAGGCGCCCGCCGCCGAATAAGCGACAGGCGCGATAACCTGACAAAATGGCGGCCGACGGGCCGCCATTTTTTTATTTGCCTGATCGTGATCCGCCGCTTCGGGCGCGGCT
>CAWUIM010000071.1:0-17023 GCA_963922595.1 uncultured Parvularculaceae bacterium | reverse complement strand
GGAGATCGGGTCATAGACATCGACACGGGGCGTGTTGCCGCCAGCGACCGTGCGCCCGCCGATGACGTAAAGCGCGCCGCGATAAACGGCGCCCGCCGCTGAGTTGCGCGGGCTCGGTAACGGTCGCATCGCGACCCATTCGTCGGCGCTCGCCACATAGGCCCAGTGTTTGTCTGTATCGATATGATCGCGCCATTCACGGTTCGCGCTTCCCGCCGGACTGCGTCCGCCGACCACGTGAATACGGCCATTCAGTGATTGCGCGACAACTTCCGCCTGGGGGATTGGCAGCGGTCTGTTTTGATACCACTCACCATTATCGAGGTCGTCAAGCCACAAAACCTGCTCTTGCATGCGCCAGCCGCCAAGCGCGTCGCGCAGGAACCCGCCGATGGCGAGCAAAAACCCATTATTGGAGACAAGCGCAACGTGGTGCATGGGCGCCGGCAAGGGCGGGCCATAGCGCCATTGATCCTTACCGAGATCATAAATTGTGACTTCGTCTGTGACGTTAAAATCATATCCCGGCGCATCTGTCAGGCCGCCGGCGTTCACAAGGACACTCTTGATCACCGGTTTGTAGGACCCGCGCGCGCCCGTAAGCTGACGATGCGCGGCCGGATAGATTTCCTGAACGGGCAGGGGCATATCGGCCATTTGCGTCCAGGCGCCGAGCGGGCGCGTTTCATCTTCGTCGTGCCAGGCGCGAACAGGGTTTGCGGCGACGAGGCCGAGACCCGCTGCGCCCATGAGCGCCATTCTTCTGTTTAACTCAACCATTGACGATCATCCCCTCATGTTCTCCGCGCTTACCCCGCAATCGCCGCACAAGCGACGCGCGCGCCGGCGCCGCCGATGGGCTGTGTCATGTGATCGTCCGGATTTTCATGAATGATCACCGCAAATCCGTCATCGTCGAGAAGCGGATGCGGTCCGTTCTGCGCCGAACCGGCCACGCTTGGATAAAGCGACACGCCCGCCCGGTAGATTTCAGCAGTGACGCGCCCATCGGGACCCGCATAAATATTTGGAATGTCAGCGCGCTCGCTGCCCTTCGGATTGAGCAATCCATGTTCATTACCGTCGGGGTTCACATGCCCTTTGGAGGCTTTGAAGCCAGCCGCCCCGTCCGAACAGTCCGCCACCTGATGCAAGTGCATCGCATGCCAGCCTTCGCTGAGGCCCTGAACGTCGACGCGCATAAGCACGCCTTGAGGCCCGTTTGTGAAGACGATTGCGCCCATCTCAGTCCCATCGGGTCCGGCGAACCGGCCCGACGCGTTCGCCCACTCGGCCGGCGCAAGCGCCGACAGCATCGGCCGGGACGCCGATTTTTCGCCGCCGCAAGATGCAAGGAGGCCGGCGGCGATAAGCAATGAAATTAAGCGCATTAAAGTTCCCTTCTGTTGAGGATATCATAGGCCATCGCGGGCCGCGAATAAACAAGGGGGTCCATGGGGAAAATCGCTGAATTTATTGGCCCGCAGGCGCGAATTCCGGGTCCGAATGCTTGCGGGGGCGGGGGCGGCGATGGTATTCAGTTCGGGATTTTTCCTCCGTGATTCTGAAGGCCTTTCGTGACAGATAAAAACGATAATAACGCCGGCGGCGACGCCGAGTCGCCTACTCCTGATAATGTGAGTTCGATCTCCATCGAAGAGGAGATGCGCCGGTCCTATCTCGATTACGCCATGAGCGTCATCGTCAGCCGCGCGATCCCTGATGCGCGCGATGGGCTGAAGCCTGTGCACCGGCGCATCCTGTGGTCGATGCATGAGAACGGCTATACGTTTAACAAGCCTTACAAAAAGTCGGCGCGCGTCGTCGGGGACGTAATCGGTAAATATCACCCCCATGGCGACTCGGCGGTCTATGACGCGCTTGTGCGCATGGCGCAGGATTTCTCCATGCGCCTGCCGCTGCTCGACGGTCAGGGTAATTTCGGCTCCATCGACGGCGATCCGCCCGCCGCGATGCGGTATACGGAAGTCCGTATGGAGAAGGTTGCGGACTCGCTCCTGCAGGACGTCGATAAGGAAACGGTCGACTATCAACCGAACTATGACGGCAATGAAAACGAACCTGTGGTTCTGCCGGCGCGGTTCCCTAATCTTCTTGTCAATGGCGGCGGCGGGATCGCGGTCGGCATGGCGACGAACATTCCGCCGCACAATCTGGGCGAAGTGATCGACGCGACGATCGAGATGATCGATAACCCAGCGATTACGGACGATCGGTTGCTTGAAATTGTGCCGGGGCCGGACTTTCCGACCGGTGGGACAATCCTCGGGCGCGCCGGATCGAAAGCGGCGCTTTTGCTGGGACGCGGTTCGGTCGTCATGCGCGGCGTCGCGACCATCGAAGAGGTGCGCAAGGATCGCTACGCGATCGTCATCACCGAGATTCCCTATCAGGTGAACAAGTCGATGATGATCGAACGCATTGCGGGGCTGGTGCGTGAGAAAAAGATCGAGGGCATCGCCGATATTCGCGATGAATCCGATCGCCAGGGCATTCGCGTCGTCGTGGAATTGCGCAGGGACGCGCAGGGCGACGTCGTATTGAACCAGCTCTATCGCCATTCGCAATTGCAGACGAGTTTCGGCGTCAACATGCTGGCGCTTAATCGCGGCCGGCCGCAACAGATGACGTTGCGCGACGTGCTCGCGTCTTTCATCGACTTCCGCGAGGAAGTGATCGCCCGGCGCACGAAGTTCGAACTCGCGAAAGCGCGCGATCGCGCCCACATTTTGGTGGGGCTGGCGATTGCGGTCGCCAACATTGACGAAGTCGTCGCGCTCATCCGCAAGGCGCCGGACCCGGCGACGGCGCGCGAGCAATTGATGGCGCGCGACTGGCCGGCGAAGGACTTGGCGCCGCTGGTGGCGCTTGTCGCCGACCCGCGTCATATGATGATTGAAGGCGACAAGCTGCGTCTTTCCGAAGAGCAGGCGCGCGCGATCCTTGATCTGCGGTTGCAGCGTCTCACCGCCCTTGGCCGGGACGAGATCGGTGACGAGTTGAAAGGTCTCGCCGAGAAGATCGCTGATTATCTGGACATTTTGCGCAAGCGCGACCGCGTCCTTGCGATCATCAAGGAAGACTTGACGGCGGTGCGCGAGGAATTCGCAACGCCGCGCCGCACCGAGATCGTGGACGCCGAGGGCGAGGTTGAAGACGAAGACCTGATCGCCAAGGAGGATATGGTCGTCACGGTCACCCATTCCGGATATGTGAAGCGGACCTCGCTCTCGACCTATCGCGCCCAAAAACGCGGCGGAAAGGGCCGCGCCGGCATGCGGCCGAAAGACGAGGATTTCGTCTCGCAACTCTTTGTGGGCAACACCCACACGCCGCTTCTGTTCTTCACGTCGAGCGGCATGGCCTATAATCTCAAACTGTGGCGGCTGCCTGAAGGCGCGCCGCAGTCGCGCGGCAAGGCGTTCGTCAATCTCCTGCCGCTCGCGCAAGGCGAACGCGTCACCAATATTCTTCCGTTGCCGGAAGATGAGGCGTCGTGGGAAAATCTGCAAATCCTGTTCGCCACAAAATCCGGCAATGTGCGCCGGAACAAATTGTCGGACTTCCAGCGCGTAAACCGCAACGGCAAGATCGCCATGAAGCTCGACGAGGGCGATGCGATTGTCGGCGTGCGGATCTGCAAGCCGGACGACAATGTGCTTTTGACGACCTCCGCCGGCATGTGCATCCGCTTCAAGGTGGAGGATGTGCGCGTCTTTTCGGGCCGTACGTCCACGGGCGTGCGCGGGATCAAGCTTGGCGATGGTGACCGCGTGATCTCTATGGCGATCCTGCACGGCGTCGACGTCACATCGGAAGAGGCGCGCGCTTATCTGAAGCATGCCGCCGCCATGCGCCGCGCCGCCGGCGAGGATGCGGAGACGGACGCTGACGAAGAGACAGGCGCAGACGCCGCGCTCAGTCAGGCGCGCATCGCCGAACTTGGCGCCGCGGAGCAATTTGTTCTGACGCTGACGGAAAACGGTTATGGCAAGAGATCCTCTTCATACGAATATCGCGTCTCCGGGCGCGGCGGGAAGGGGATCATCGCCATCGTCGTCAACGAGCGGAACGGCCCCGTGGTGGCGTCTTTCCCGGTGGAGGACAGCGACCAGATCATGCTCGTCACCAATGGCGGGCAATTGATCCGCACGCCGGTCCACGACATCCGCGCAGCCGGGCGCAACACCCAAGGCGTGACCGTGTTCCGCACGCGCGACGAGGAAGAAGTTGTCTCCGTCGGGCGCATCGAAGATATCGGCGAGGATGAAGACGGCGCTGACGAGGGTGACGCCGGCGACGGCGCGCAGGACGGCTCATGAGCCCGCGCCGCGGCCTTTATCCGGGGACGTTCGATCCGCTGACGCTCGGTCATGTGGACATCATCGAACGGGCGGTGAAACTGGTCGATGAGCTGATCATCGCCGTCGCCATCAACGAGGACAAAGGCCCGCTCTTCACCCTTGAAGAACGCACCGAGATGGTGCGCACGGAAATGGCGCGCATTACAAAAGAAAGCGGCGTGCCGATCCATGTGAAGCCCTTTAACACGCTCCTGATGCATTTCGCTGAAGCCGAGGGCGTCGGGACCATCATTCGCGGCCTGCGCGCCGTCTCCGATTTCGAATATGAGTTCCAGATGGTCGGCATGAACCAGGCCCTCAACGACGACATTGAGACGGTTTTTCTGATGGCGGACGCGCGCTATCAGTCCATCGCCTCAAGGCTCGTGAAGGAAATCGCGCGGCTCGACGGCGATATCGCTTCCTTCGTGCCTGACCATGTGGCTGCGGCGCTGAAGAAAAAGCTTTGAAAAAACAGACTTCTACAGCGCATTTTTGCGCGGCCGACGAGGCTTGGCGCGCGAGCGCGCCGCCCAGATTTGGCGCCGATTTCGTCAAACTTGCGGCGGTCCCCCCGATCATACTAAGAGCGTGTCTTCGAATGAAGCGCGCAGGGCCTCGGCGCTGCGCCATGGAGTATTATTCATGACTTTTCGCACCCTTCTGGCGGTGACGCTCATGATCGCGGGCGGCGCAGGCTTTCTCGCCGCGTACGGGCCTGCCGCGGCGCAAGATCAGCAAGCGGACGACGCTTCGGCGACTGAGGCGACTGAAAAGCCCAAAAAACAAAAGAAGCTGAGCAAGCGCGAGCGCGCGCTGGCGATCCTGCAGCGGCCCATGAATATTCTGAAGGAGGCGCCGGCGAGCGACTGGCGCCCGATCGATCTGGAAAACACGCTGTTGATGGACTTGCCGTCGGGCCAGGTGGTCATCGAGATGCGGCCCGACTTTGCGCCGGGCCATGTGCGGCAAATTAAAGAGCTGACGCGCGAAGGCTTTTACAACGGTCTTCTGTTTCACCGCGTGATCGAAGGCTTCGTCGCGCAAGGCGGAGACCCGCTCGGCGACGGCACGGGCGGCTCGCAAAAGCCTGACCTCGCGCCGGAGTTTGCGCGCGATACGACGGCGGTTTCCGGTTTCGCCGCCGTCGGCCGCGACCGGCTGGCGGCGCGTGTCGGTTTTGTGGACGGCATGCCCGCGGCCGCGCAGCCTGAGACCATGCGGTCTTTCACGACGCAAAAGGAAGTGGCGCTCTGGGGCGTTCATTGTCCGGGCGTCATGTCGATGGCGCGCGCGGCGCGCCCTGACAGCGCCAACAGCCAGTTCTTCCTCATGATCGGGGATGCGCGTCTCAGTCTTGATCGCCGTTACTCCACCTGGGGCTGGATAGTTGACGGCTTTAACGCGACGCGCCGCATCAACCGCGGCGAGCCGCCAAAACGCCCGACGCCGATTGTCCGCATGCGCATGGCGGCTGACGTGCCTGATGAGGAAAAGCCGAAGATTGAAGTTCTGAAAACCGATAGCGCGGCCTTCACCGAATATCTGGAATCGGTGGGCCTTGTGAAAGATGGTTTCGTGCGCGACTTGTGCAAAATCAAAACGCCAGTGCGCGTAAACGGAAAGATAAAGCTATGACCGAGAAAATGATCCTGACGCTTGAGACGGGCGACGTGACGATTGAGCTTTTGGAAGACAAAGCGCCGCAACATGTGGCGCAGATCAAACGCCTCGCCGAAGACGGGTTCTATGACGGGCTGACGCTCCACCGCGTGATCGAAGGCTTCATGGCGCAGATGGGATGCCCCAAAGGCACCGGCACCGGCGGCTCGGGCAAAAATATTCCGGCCGAATTCAACGATACGAGCCATCAGCGCGGCGTCGTCTCCATGGCGCGCGCCCAGGACCCGAACAGCGCCGACAGCCAGTTCTTCATTTGCTTTGACGACGCTTCTTTCCTCGATGGTCAGTACACCGCGTGGGGCAAGGTCGTTGAGGGCATGGAAAATGTGGACACGGTCGAGCGCGGCGAGCCCCCTGCGAGCCCCACCAAGATCGTGAAGTTCCGGGTCGCAGCGTAACGCGCGGCGAATGGCGCGGAAATTCGTTCGGTTTGTCATCGCTGAGAATGATCCGGTCACGGGACAGCAAGTCGGTTTCTTCGCCGCGGCGTATGAACTGCGGCGAATTGGGTCTCCAACACCCTTGGCGGCAATCTCCTCCTCATCCTGAGGAGCGCGAAGCGCGTCACGAAGGATCTGCCGCGCACGCCGGAGCTAGCCGCGCATCCTTCGCGACGGCTGCTGCGCAGCCTCCTCAGGATTGTCTGTTTGAATTGCTTTATACTTTTGGTTACCGGCGTTTGTCGGAAGCTTTGTTCCCTGGGAGTGAGCGCCCCCAGGGAATGCTGGCTGGTCGATCGTCTCAGGATAGGTCTTTTCGACCGTCCTCATCAGGATCGCCGGCCGGCTTTGTTTCCGTCACTTGCAGAGTTGAGAGGGCTGAAACGCCCGTAGACAATCGTAAGTCCGCCGGTTTGTGACGAAAGGAACGACTGACGATACAACAAATAACCTGCCCCGAACAGGCGATTCTCGGCTGCGACGTCAGCGCGCGGAAACTGGATTTTTTCGCGGCGGACACCGGCGAAGCCATCGAAATCACCAACACGGCGGACGCGATCGCCAGCCTTTTGTCGCGCTTTGACGGCCATTGCCTGGCTGTGGAGGCGACCGGCGGGCATGAAGCGGCGCTGATTGCGCAAGCCGCCAACCGCGGGATGCTGCTTTATCGGTTGCGCGGCGACCGGGTCTCGGCCCATGCGACGGCGAGCGGGCGGCGGGCCAAGACCGACCGGCTCGATGCGCAAGCCATCGCCGACTTCGTCCGGGTCCATCACGCAAAGCTCAAACCCTTTGTCCCGCTGGGAAAAACGCAAACAGAGCTCGCCAAACATGTCGCCCGCCGCGACGAACTGGTGGCCATGCGCGCGGCCGAAAAAAACCGTCTCAAGGCCCCCGATTATGATCTGTGTAAAGCCGACATCGAGGCGCATATCGCTTTCCTGACCCGTCAGATCGACACCCTCGAGGCTGCTGTCAGCGCCCTCATCGACGCCGACGCGGATCTGAAAAACAAGGCCAAAGTTCTGACCGCCATTAAGGGCGTCGGCGAAATCACAGCGAACGCCCTCCTGGCGGCGATGCCGGAACTCGGGCTTTTAACCGGTAAACAAATCGCCAGCCTGGCCGGCCTTGCCCCTTATGTGCGCCAATCCGGCGCCAGGACCGGATACCGAAAAACCGGGCGCGGACGATCCAGCGTCCGCAAAGCCCTCTTCATGGCCGCGCTCACTGCAAAGAGATGGAACCCGAAGATCGCCGCCTTCTATGACCGCCTCATCGAAAACGGAAAAAAACCAATGGTCGCCATCATCGCCTGCGCCAGAAAACTCCTCGTCATCGCAAACGCAAAAATCAGAGACAGCATCGCTGTACAACAGAGTTGATAAGGGGAGTGTTTTGGTAAGGGCGAAGGCTGTGCTTGTTGCGACCAAATTGACGACCTGCGACCTTGCGAGGTTTAAATCCCGAACCTCTCCAGCGCCTGTTCCGCGATGGGGCCGCCCCATTCCTGGACGAAGTGGCCGGCTTCTGCGATCTCGACCGGCTCCGGGCAGCCTTTGATCATTTTACGGAGCATATGCATAGCGGGCGGGCCGAGGACAGGGTCCTGCATGCCGATCGCCATGAAGCTGTCGCCGGACCAGTCTTGCGACCAGAATTTGCGCGCGGCGAGGGAAGTTTCGACGCCCTCCGCGGAGGCGGGCGTCAGCTCGGCGTCGCCCTCGCGCATCATCACGAGTTCGGGGAACCGCCGCACGCCGCCTTTGTAGGACTGGTCGGGGAAGGGCGCGTCATAGGCGGCTTGTTCCGCCTCGCTCAGGATCGGCGTTGCGCGCTTCATCAGCCCGCCCACATCGAGGTCCGGATTGGCTCGGTTGAAGGCGCGCCAGGCGGCAAAGCCTTCGCCGGCTTTCTCGCCGCCCGGCAGCCCCGTATTCATCACGAGAAGCCGCGTGTAGCGCGCCGGCGCCGCCATCGGCAATGTCAGGCCTAAAAGACCGCCCCAGTCCTGCACCACGAGGCATACATTCTTAAGGTCCAGCCGTTCCACAAATGCGAGCAAGGCGTTACGGTGAAAATGATAGGTATACGTCTCATCATCGACCGGCTTATCCGATCGCCCGAAGCCGAACAGATCGACCGCAATCGCGCGATGACCCTTGCCTGTAAAGACCGGGATCATCTTGCGGAAGAGATACCCCCAGCTCGGCTCGCCATGGATGCACAAAAAGGTGACGTCCGCGTCTGCAGGGCCTTCGTCCGCATAATGCATGCGCAAACCCTCATAGCCCGGCAGATCGTCCACATAATGCGGCGCATAAGGCCAGCCAGGGAGGTTCTCAAAGCGCTCGTCGGGGGTGCGTTTGGCGTCGATGGACATGGTGTTCCTTTCTGATGCGGCGCCGCTATAGTCGCCGGAAAATCCCCCGCGCGAAAGCACCTCGCGCAGTCACGAAACGGAGAGAGACGACATGGCGGAACATAATGTGGACCTCGTGGTGATCGGCGCCGGGCCGGGCGGGTATGTGGCGGCGATCCGCGCGAGCCAGTTGGGGATGAAGACCGCCATCGTCGAGCGCGAACATCTGGGCGGCGTCTGCCTCAACTGGGGCTGCATCCCCACAAAGGCGCTGCTGCGCACCTCGGAAGTCTACACCAACATGAAACACGCCGATCAGTTCGGCCTCAAGGCGGAGAATATCGGCTTTGATTTCGACGCAGTGATCAAGCGCTCACGCGGCGTCGCCTCCCAGCTTGCGGGCGGGGTCGGCTATCTGATGAAGAAACACAAAATCCAGGTGATCGACGGCGAGGCGACGCTCGACAAGGCCGCCAACGGATCCGGGGCCCCGCTCGTTAAAGTTAAAACCAAGGCCGGCGCCGACACGGTCAAAGCGAAACACGTGATCCTCGCCACCGGCGCGCGGGCGCGCACCATCCCTGCGGCGGGCCTTGAGCCCGACGGCAAGTTCATCTGGACCGCGAAAGAAGCGATGGTCCCCGACATTATGCCGAAGTCGCTCCTGGTGATCGGCTCCGGCGCCATCGGGATCGAGTTTGCGAGCTTCTACGGCGCCATGGGCGCGGATGTCACCGTCGTCGAAATGCTGGACCGCATCCTGCCGGTGGAGGATGAGGAGATTTCAAAATTCGCCGCCAAGCAATTCAAAAAGCAGGGCATGACCCTGATTACCGGCGCCACGGTCGAAAAGCTCGACAAGGGCGCGAAGACCGTCACCGCGACGATCAAGGACGCCAAGGGCAAGACAACGACTGTGGAGGCCGAGCGCGTCGTCCTCGCCATCGGGATTACGGGCAATACGGAAAATCTCGGCCTTGAAGGCCTGGGCGTGAAAGTGGATCGCGGCCATGTGGTGGTCAATGAATGGCTGGAGACGGGCGTTAAAGGCCTTTATGCCATCGGCGATCTCGTGGGGGCGCCCTGGCTCGCGCACAAAGCCTCCCATGAGGGCGTGATCTGCGTGGAGAAAATCGCCGGCAAAAACGACGTCCATCCGCTCGACGTCACGAACATTCCGGGCTGCACCTATTGCAATCCCCAGATCGCGAGCGTCGGCCTCACCGAAGCCGCCGCCAAGGCAAAGGGCCACAAGGTGAAAGTCGGGCGTTTCCCCTTCAACGGCAACGGCAAGGCGATCGCGCTCGGCGAGCCGGAAGGGCTCGTCAAAACCGTCTTCGACGATAAAACCGGGGAGCTTCTCGGCGCCCATATGATCGGCGCGGAAGTCACCGAACTGATCCAGGGCTTCGGCCTCGCCAAATCCGCCGAGCTCGTCGAGGAAGATCTGATGCACGCCGTCTTCCCGCACCCGACGCTGTCAGAGATGATGCACGAAAGCGTCCTCGACGCATATGGGCGCGTGGTTCATATTTAAGGGGAGGCGACGCAAATGAAGCTGGCGCTAAACATCCTCCTGATCATCCTGGTGCTGATGAGCCTCGCGGCGGGCGCGGCGAAACTCCTTCAAGTACCGCAGGAAGCGCAATTCTTCACTGAGGCCGGGCTCGGCGCCGGCGTCATGATGGCGCTCGGCGCGCTGCAAATTCTCGGCGCTGGGCTCAGCGTCCCGCCGAAATTCCGCAAAGCCGGCGCCGCGCTCATGGGCGCGGGCTTCCTCGCCTCTGCAGTCATTATCCTGATGACCGGGAATATGGGGTTTGCGGCGGTTTCGCTTTTGCCGGTGGTGTTGTGCGGGGTTGTTTTTGCGGGGGTGGGTCGGCGGTAGGGCGTGGCGTGTTCTATTGTGTCTCGACGGTTCTAATCGCGCTTGCGGCGTAGCGTGGGGTGAGCTTCCCCCTATCGTTGCATAGCGAGATTCCGACAAATTAATGAATTTTTTGCCGCCGCCCCCCGCAATTGGGAGGGGCCCGTAAATTTACCTCGTGTAAGATAGTCATGTTACTGAAATTGGAGGTACAATGATGAAAAAGACGAGTAAAACTCTTGCGGCAGTGCTCACGTTAGTGTCGGCTTCTTTTGTGACGGTTAATTCTGCAAACGCCAGTCCCGCAGATGACTTTTGTCGATTTATCGCCGAGTTGCCGTGGTGCAGCCATCACTAGTTTCTAGAAAACCTGACTGGTGAAATTTGACCAGATCCTGGTGTAGAGAATTCACCCAGTATCTGGTCAATAGCGATTCGGCAGCTGCGATTGCGTCAGGCGACCTGCGGTGTTTGATTAAGACTATTAACTACGTGATGAAAAATTCTATTATTATTCAGCGCTCGTTTTACAAATTTGTGGAATTGGCTTCGGGCGTTCGTTACTAAAGCGACAATACTTCATGCCGTGACATTCAGAGCCAAAATGTGATATCCTTGTCATCACTTGTGGCCTACATGTCAGTCATATTATTGCGATTGAATTAATTATAAGTCACACGCAACAAGTTCGCATACGTCATCACATTTGATAAATGCGCCTTTTCACAAGAAAAGCGTTTAAGTGAAGAGTTAAAGCGTGATTGTAATATCAGAGTTGTTGATACGAATTGATCCGATTGCGTAATGGCGTATACTAGACCATAAAAATAATACTATTTCACTGTACGTATGGTTCTATGGATCTGTATTCGCTTGTTGGTCATATTTACGATTGCATTGACCACCCAGAGGAATGGGAGGGCGTATTAGGCGTTATCAGCAGACAGCTAGATTGTAGCGTTGCGGCGATGATGTCTCATTCGCTAGTTGATGGTAGTATAAAATTTCATGTAAAGCCCTTTGGTCTTGATAACAATTCGGTGAAAGTATACGAAAAATTACATCAGTCTAACCCATGGTTAGAAGCCAATCTAGATTTTGTACTGAATTCCCCGAGAAGCGAGATACAAAATGCGCTTATGGTGGGCGAATTAGTCACGGAACAGGAACTTATAACGTCTGACACATATAAAAATTTCTTGAAACCTGCAGATATGAACGATGTGGTTAGTTTGCCAGCAATTGCAGGAGAGCGCCTTTCGGGCTTCGCCTTTTTTTGTGGAGGGCGCCGTAAAAAAAAGTTCTCTTCTAAAGAGAAGTCCTTTTTGAAATACCTTTCGACACATGTGTACAGAGCTTCTAAGTTAGCTGAAGGAAAATTTATTGAAAATTATTCGTCAGAAATACTGTGTAGGAAAACGTATGATGCAGCAATTTTTCTTTCGTCAAACGGATATATCGTTTCGGATGAAAACCAAGGGCTCAAAAAGCTTTCGAAGTGGAAAGTGGCGACGACGATAAATCGAAAGTTGATTTTTTTAAATGCGAGTACTCAGGCGAAGTTTCAGCAGTGCATGAGGCAACTTAAGGAATCGGCAAATAAAGAAGTTACAAAATTTTCCGACAATGGCTTTGCTGGAGAATTAGTATCAATCGGCGAAGTTGATCCAATGGATAAACGTGGATTTGGAAGCTGTGTTTATTTCGTTTTGCTATTAAATGTTTATATTCACGAAAAAAAATAGGCGAGAATGAAAATATAATTGCCTTAACGCCGAGTGAGATAAAAATCGTTTCCGACCTTAGAGACGGTTATAGCCTGCGAGAAATTTCCGAGCGGCGCCAAACAAGTTACGGCACCACACGATGACATATGAAATCTATCTACCAAAAATTTCAAGTGCACAACCAGGTGGCGCTCATGAAAGAATTACGAAATTACTTTAAGTAATATATTGAAGTTTAAATATGGATATTGGATGGGCCTGTCATTCGTCAAAATAATTGGCCAACCATTTCTGAAGTCTCCACAGACGCCGCATCGGCGGGGTGAACCCCGCCCTACCGCGGAATGCGCCAACACTGTTCCTGCTGCCGTCATCCTGACGAAAGTCAGGATCCAGGGCGGCGGGTCGCGTTGGAAGCTTTTGATGAATGTCGGCGCCGCACCATAGAGGTTCCTAATCCTGGATTCCGGATCAAGTCCGGCATGACGGCGTGGCGCCTCTCTTTTTCATCCGTCGGTGGAGAAAAAATTTCTCGCTCAACCGTTTTTCCTGGAAATCCGAAATCCTGAAACCCGCGCCGTGCGCGGGTTTCGATGAGATACTGGACAATTTGTGGGAAACTTATCTTCCCCCTTTGGCGCGTCCCTTATGATGGGGGCATGAAAGATGAGATTGATCATACGCCGGAGGATTTCGCCGCTGCGCTGGAGGCGCGCTATCGACGGCTCTCGCTCCTGACGCTGGACCTTGCGGAGGAAGCGGGCGAGGCCGCGGTTAACTTCTCGCTCGTGGATACGAAGGGCGTGCGCCCGGCGTTTTTCGATAGAAGATTAGCGGCGATGACGCGCGCGATCTGGGCGCATCGCGTGATTGAGCAGCTGCGGACGGCGCACGGCTCTCCGGGGCGGAGCGATAGCGTGCCTCCGCCGGGAGAGAGGTGTGCGGACGATGGAGGGAGCCTGCAGTCTAGGTGTGGGGAGTCGGAGGGCGCGGACTCCTTTGGGTTCGTGGCAGAAGCCAATCAACACTCTGAAGCCGAAGAATGTCCAGTAGGCTTCAACCAATCCCCGACTCGCCATGGCTTGACCATGGCGTGCATGTCGCCGCGGTACGCCGCTGTCGTTGATCAGCATTCGCCGCCGCGTCTGAGTGCGGACGATAGATGGACCCCACGGTCGAGCCGTGGGGAGTCGGGTTTCGTTGGTGACGAGGCGGAACGAACGGCCAGCGCCCGCGTTGATATATTAGAGGCTGAGGAAACTGCGCTGTTTGGCTCAGCACATGACTCGCAGAATACGCTGGACTTGAGCAACCAATCTCCGACTCGCCATGGCTTGACCATGGCGCCCATGGCGCGGCGAATTAACGAAATTGCGAGTACTGCTCAATCGATAGAGCCACACCCCGACGATAGATGGACCCCACGGCCGCGCGCGAAGGCGCGCTTTCTTGAAATTCGGCCGTCGTTGCGGCTCGGCCTTGGGGAGTCGAAGAGGGATGAGGCGGTAACGTGTAACACCGATACTGTTTGCGCCAAGCGCGCAAAAACGCCGCCAGCCTCACGCGCCATCTTCTTCGAGGGCGAAGGTGATGACCGACGGGACGTTTTCGGCGGCGACCGCCAGCCCGTTTTCGCAGGCGGGCAGGTAGCGCCATTTCGCGACGGCCTCCTTAACGGCGTCATTGAAACAGGCGTCGGCGCTTTCGGTAATGCGGATGTTTTCCGTTTCGCCGTCTTCGGTGACGTCGAACAGGACCTCGACTTTTCCTTGCGCGTTTTTGTTGGCGCACCGTTGCGGGTAAACGGGCGGCGAGCTCGTGACGCCCTAAGGGTTCAGTTCAAAGGATATGTATCCCCTCGTAAGACCGTCTTCAAACCCCAGTCCGCCTTCGCAGACTTTTTCGTAGCGCCAATTGGAAACAGCTGTGACGACCGCCTCGTTAAAGCAGGTGTCGGGAGTTTCCTCGATTCGAATATTCTTTGGCGCGCCGTCCTCGCCTATGGCGAAGACAAAAATTACTCGGCCTTCGGCGCCTTTCTCGATGCATTCCGGTGGGTAAGCGGGAGTCCCGGAAGCGGTGATCTGTGGACGTATTCGGTACTGCTCGACGCCGCAAGCGTCGGTGGGGCTAAGGGGTTTGATCGGTTCGCTAGGTTCTGGCGCTTCAAGAGTCACTTTAGGCACAGATTTGACGACTTTTTCTTTTTGGGTCCAGGCGTTGTCGGTTGCGACGTCTTCTGGCAAGGGGAACCATCCGCAGTCGCAAACGATTGTAAATTCCTCATAGATGATCGGATCAATGACGATGTTGGTCGGCTCGTCCGCGTCGCGATAGATGAACGGCTGCGGCGCGATCAGGTTTGCGATGAACAAAAACAAGCCCGCCGTCACCACGACCGCGAGCGGAATTGCAATGAACCACCGAAAAAACGCCATAATGAAAAACGCCATGATGAAAAACCCCTTCAGCAACGCCCCGATCTTGCAGCCTAACAGGCGCGGCGCCTCTCGTCACGCGGCGGCGCGGGCGTTATCCGGTAAGGTTTTTCAAAAATTCTATTGCGACGCCGGCGCGCTCGGCCATGTCCTGGATGAGGGCGTTCGCGGTGAGGCTGAGCGTCGCGATGATCGCGAGGGTGGAAAGCCAGGCTTTGATCGACATAGACAGAGAGAAGACATTAAGCTGTTGCGCATACCGATTAACGAGGCCGAGGGCCATATCGACCGCGAAAAGCAGGCACATGGCGGGTGCGGCGATCGCGACGGCGGTCGCCATCAGACGCTGGTATTCACCCTCGATGAGGCTCATGCCCACCATGTTGAGATTCGGGAAGGGCGCGGAAAGGGGCCAGATGCCGTAGCTTTCCATCAGCACGCCGACCATCAGCATGAAGCCGCCGGAGAACATGAAGATGAAATTGCCGAGGCGCGCGAAAAAAGCGCCGGTGATCGACGATTGGTGGCCGCCAAGCGGATCGACAATGTTGGCGTAGGAGCGGCCGGTGATATTGTCGATGAGCTGGCCCGCGGTCTCCAGAGCGTAGAGAAAAATGCTGAAGAATAGACCGATGGAAAGGCCGATGAAGATTTCTTTGAGGAAGAACGCAGCGTTCGGCACGAGCCCGGTAGGCGGGCCGCCCGTGGGGTTCACCGCAATCGCCGCGAAGCCGAGCGCCAGAAACACCGAGTTGCGCACCATGGGCGGGATCGTTTGCGGCGAGAAGGCCGGCAGGATCAGGAACATCGCCGCCGGGCGCACCGCCGTCAGCCCGAAGCCGAGGAGCTGTTGATAGTAATCGATTTTCAGCGCCAGGGGCGTCAGGGGTTCAACACTCATGGCGCGACGTACGTCATGACGGCGTTATTGATTGGTGAGATAGGGGAACTGCGTGAAGATCTCCTCGCCGAAGCTGTAGACCGCGCCGCCGAGAAGCGACGAGGTGATGAACAGTGTTAGGACGATTGCGAAGAACTTCAGCGTATATTGCAGCGTTTGTTCTTGGAGCTGCGTCGCCGCCTGAAGGAGCGCGACGATCAGGCCGGTGACCGACGCGGCGATGATCGGTGGGGCCGACAGGAGGAGGACAAGCCACAGGGCCTGCGTCGTCAATCTCACAGCCTCAGCATATTCCATCGGTTAGCGCCCCTCTCAGTAGGATAAGACAAGCCCGTGCGCGAGCTTCACCCAGCCGTCGAGCAACACGAACAAGAGGAGCTTGAAGGGCAGGGAAATCATGGTCGGCGACAGCATCATCATGCCCATCGCCAGAAGAATGTTGGACACGACGAGGTCGATCACGAGAAACGGAAGGAAGATCAAAAACCCAATCTGAAACGCGGTCGCCAGCTCGCTAACGGTGAAGGCCGGGATCACGACGACGAAGTCTTCGGCTGTCAATGTTGTGGCGCGGTTTTCCGGTAGGGCGCGCTTGGCGGTGTCAAGGAAGAAGGCGCGCTCCCGCTCCGGGCTGTGCTCCACGAGGAAGTCGCGCAAGGGCTCTTTCGCAGCGCTGAAGGCGACCGCCATGGTCTCGGTGTCGCCGAGGCCGCGCTCCTTGGCGCTGTCCGGCACCGCTGCGCTCATCTCTACGCCCACGGGGTACATGACGTACAAGGAGAGAACAAGCGCGAGGCCGTTAAGGACGATGTTGGGCGGCGATTGTTGAAGCCCGAGCGCGTTGCGCAACAGGCTCAGCGTCACCACGATTTTCGTGAACGACGTCACCATCACCGCCACGAACGGCGCAATCGCGAGCGCGATGACGGTGACAAGGGCGGAGGCAGGCGTGAAGGTCGTCAGATCCATGGGGCTTGCTCCCGGGCGCTCAGGCCGTTTCGTCGAAGACTTTGGTCAGCAAGACGCCGTAGCCGTCGCCCACAGAGACAAGCTGGCCTTCGGCGATGGTGCTCGCGCCCGCCTGGACCTGCACGCTCAGCGTCTGCGGTTGCGCAGCGACGGAAAGGACGGCGCCCGCCTTCAGCGCTTCAAGGTCGCCGATCGAAAGCTGCGCGCCTTCAAGGGCGAAGGTCACGGGCACAGCGACATTGGCGGCGCTGTCCACGGGCGCGCTCTGTCCG
>CAWUIM010000070.1:0-17052 GCA_963922595.1 uncultured Parvularculaceae bacterium | reverse complement strand
ACGGTTTCGACTATTCCTTCCAGATGGACTACGGGCGCGCGTGGGACATGACAGTGCAGGCGATGGCAGCTGTCGCCGATCACAATCCGGACATCGACATCGCGCTTGAATACAAGCCGAATGAGCCGCGCGCCTTTTTCCGCGCAGAGCCGCGCGGTCGCCGCGCCGATGCCGCGCGAGGCGCCGGTGATCAGAATGGTTTTGTCTTGAAGCGCGTCCATGGCTCTTCTTACAGAGGCGCGCGCCGGGACCGCAAGGGCCCGCGCATACTTGCGGCTGAGGGGCCGCTCGCGCTACACCCCGAGCGTTACAGGGCTGAAGAGATAAGGGTTTGCGCGATGGCTGGACACTCCAAATGGGCGAATATTCAACACCGAAAAGGGCGCCAGGACGCCAAGCGGTCGAAAATATTCTCGCGGCTTTCCAAGGAGATCACGGTCGCCGCGCGCATGGGCGCGCCGGACCCGGAATTTAATCCGCGCCTGCGCCTCGCCATTCAGGCGGCGAAAGCGCAATCCATGCCGAAGGACAATATTGAGCGCGCCATCAAGAAGTCGAGCGCGAGCGACGAGGCGAGTTACGAAGAGATCCGCTATGAAGGCTTCGGGCCCGGCGGGATCGGGATCATCGTTGAGGCGCTGACCGACAACCGCAACCGTGCAGCGAGCGAAGTGCGCACGAGTTTTTCGAAAAATGGCGGCAATCTCGGCGAGACCGGGTCCGTCTCGTTCATGTTCGACCGGGTGGGCGCGATTGAATATCCGGGCGACAAGGCTTCGGAAGATGAGATGCTGGAGGCGGCGATCGAGTGCGGCGCGGACGATGTTCAGTCATCGGAGGAGTCTCACGAGATTTTCTGCGCCGGCGACGCTCTGGCGGAAGTGGCCGGCGCGCTGGAGGAGAAATTCGGCGAGGCGACGGCCGCCAAGCTGATCTGGAAGCCGCAGAATACGATCGATATTTCCGGCGGGCCGGCCGAAACGCTCATGAAGCTGATGAATGCGCTTGAAGAGTGCGACGACGTTCAAAATGTCTATGCGAATTTTGAACTGTCCGATGAAGAGATGGAGCGGCTGGCGGGCTGAGGGCGCGCGCAGCTTGGACGTCAGGCGCTTTTGCGGTCGGTTTTATCGGCGGGCGTCCAGCGGGCGGCGACGGCTTCAAGCTTGTCGAGATTGACGGGCTTGGCGAGAAAGTCGTCCATGCCGGCGTCCTGGCTGCGCTCCACGTCCTGGGTCATGACGTGGGCGGAAAGGCAAATGATCGGCGTGCGCTCGGTCTCCTGCGCCGCCTCGATCGCGCGGATCTCTGCGGTCGCCTCATAGCCGTCGAGCTCCGGCATCGAGACGTCCATGAGGATGAAATGAAAAGCGGGGGACGCGCGGAACGCCTCCACCGCCTCGCGGCCGTTGTTGGCGATGGTGAGATCGTACCGGTTGGCGCTCAGCATATGCTTCACCACCAGCTGGTTCACCTCGTTGTCTTCCGCCAGAAGCACTCTGATTTTATCGCTCGCCATAATCGCCGCCCCTTCTTCTTCCCCGGCGCCCTCCGCCGTCTCTTCATTCTCCGCCGCCGCATCCAACGGCGCTTTATTCAGTATCGCAACAATCGTCTCCCGCAACACGCCCGACCGCGCAGGCTTGACGAGATACGCATCAATGCCCACCTCCTCAATGTCACTCTTGCGCATGCCCTCATCAACGGAGGTCAGCATCACGATGGGCGTCGCCGCCAGCGCCGTGTCGGCGCGGATGTCGCGCGCCAGCGACGCGCCATCCCGCATCGGCATCTGGAAGTCGGTGATCACAAGATCAAAGGGCGCGCCGTCCGCCGCCGCGTCCCGCAACGCGGCCAACGCAGCGGCCGCGCTATCGACCGCAACGCTCTCGTGCCGCCAAGCCGCGCACTGCTCGGTCAGGATCGTGCGGTTCACCTCAATGTCGTCCACGATCAGGACCTTCGCCCCGTCGGCCTCATCGCGAGCCGCCTGCGACGGTTTCTTCTCACCCACGCGCAGCGGCAGCGAAATCGTGAACGTCGAGCCCTCCCCGACAGAAGAGCGCGCCGAGATCGAGCCGCCCATCTCCTCAACGAGCAATTTCGAAATCGAAAGTCCGAGCCCCGTCCCCCCATATTGGCGCGTGGTCGAGCTGTCCGCCTGCTGGAACGAGTCAAAGATCTTGGAAAGCTTGTCGTGGGCGATTCCAATGCCCGTGTCTTTTACATCGATGGTCAATGGCGTGTCGTGGTCGTCAACGCCGCCGGAAACATTCACCGCCACGTATCCTTTGTTTGTGAACTTAATCGCGTTACTGACAAGGTTCGTCAGCACCTGCCGCAATCGGCTGTCGTCGCCAATGAACTCTTCCGGAAGGTCCGGATGCACGCGAACAATGAGCTCGACCCCTTTTTCGCGGGCGCTCCCCGCCAGCAACGCCGCAACGTCCTCAACCGATGTCTTCAGGTTGAACGGCGCCGCCTCCAGCTCAAGGCGTCCAGCTTCAATCTTCGATAAATCGAGAATATCATTGATGATGGAGAGTAATGCGCCCCCCGATTTGTGGATTGTCTCCGCGTACAACCGTTGTCGCTCTTCCATCGGCGTATTCATCAGGAGTTCGGCCATGCCAAGAACGCCATTCATGGGTGTACGGATTTCATGGCTCATATTCGCCAAAAACATAGACTTTGCATTGGATGCTCGCTCCGCTTCGAGCCGCGCTTCGTCAAGCTCTGCGATCAGCCGATTTCTCTCCCGCTCGCCTTTGCTGAATTGACCATGACGGACATACCCAAAATAGGTGGCCATATAAACAGAGAGCGCAATCAACGGCGTCGATATCAAGAGCGGCCCGAATCCATCCGTTCCCCATTGTCTTGCAAGCATCCAGGCCAACACGATCGTATACGGCGCCGAGGCGATCAGTAATCGCTTCGGCGTCGCATTAAATTGCGCCACCACGAGGAGGTATCCCATGGCGATCATGATCAACGCGATTTCGCTCCCTTGGGGATGACCTGACAATAGACATAAAGCCGGCGCCAACGCCCAAAACGCATTCGAAAGCATCGCGAAATAAGGATACGAGCGGCTGCGCATAAACGCGTTTGCTTTTTGCTCCCGATGCAGACGGCGCTCGATCATCGTGCGAACGGCGCCCGCGAGCAGAGTCGCGGCGTACCAAATCACCGTTGCACGAACGCCAATAATTGGGAAAAGGGCCGCTGCCCAGGCCGTGATAAGAATGTACCGCCCAAATTGCGTTCGCATCACGGCGCGCAGGGCGTCGGAAGGAGCCATCTTCACCAACGGCTTTGTTTTTTCACCAAATTCAATCACTGAGCGACCAAGGGAATTCCGAAAATATCCGTCTCACCGTAAGCCGAATGGGTTAACTTGGATTTTAGAAAGCGTTAAATTCCATAGGGTCGCATCGCCTTAAAACAACGAGATTCCTCGACCAGACCACGGCGGAACGAGCGTCATTTGCGGCGAACCGATTTGATGTTACTTTTGTAACACTGTAGGCTGCCGCCCGACTCGTCATTAGGGGACATCATGAAAAAAGCTCGTATCGCCGTTTTTGCGACCGCCGCCTTTGGCATCTCGTCATACGCATCTGCTGGATCGGATGAAAAATACGAAGCAGTGGATGATTTTTCCCGCGCCTTCCCAGAAGTTCGAAATATCGACATCGAAGACTTTACGGGCCGAATTGAAGTTGTTGTGAGCGACGATGACGCAGCCGTCATTATGTCTAAGGGGAAGAAATCCTACCCTGTAGCCTTTGTCGCAGAAGGCGCTCTACTTCGAATTTCTGGCGAGGAACGGCCAAAAAATTTCCGTCTCTACAAAGAGATTAACTGGCGAAAAAACCATAACAACGCCCTCGACACATATCTCACCGATTATCCGGTTCTAAAGATCAATCTGCCAAAAAACGCGAAGCTTCGTTTTGATGAGGTGATCACAAAAGCGATCGGTAGCGATGGTCTCGCTGCGCTTGAAATCGATCGAGGATATGTTGAAGGAACTTTTGGCGACGTCGGCTCTGCTGATATTGAAATCAACGCTTCAGGAGACATCGCATTAGGAAACGTCGCCGATGAACTTGTTGTCGGGGTCAATGGATCCGGTGATTTCACGGCGCTCGATGTCGGCGCAGCGGATCTTTCGATTAGCGGATCAGGCAGTATCGATGTGGGCGAGGTTAGAGAGGCCGCGGTTTTTCGCATTAGCGGATCGGGCGACCTGAATGCCGGCGAAATTCAAGAACGGTTAATTGCAGAAATTTCAGGCTCCGGCGACATGGACGTACGCGACGTTGGCGGCGGCGCGCGCATTTCAATCGCGGGGTCCGGCGACATGTCGCTAAAGTCGGTCAACGGAAAAACGGACGTCAACATTGCCGGGAACGGAGACGTGGAGATTGGCGGCGGTCTCGCCAAAGACTTGAGCGTTTCCATCGCCGGTTCGGGAAGCGTGAATCATGGCGGTGCTTCCACCAACCTTGACGTCTCCATAATTGGTTCCGGCTCCGTTGAGGTCGAAAAGAACACTGGAAGCCTCACAACATCCGGCCGAAACGGCGTGGTAATTGTTGATGGCGAGACAATAAAACTCGGCAAAAAGCGAGCGAACCGTTAATCCATCGCAATCCTGCAGGCTTTCTTAAACTTGGAAGCCGTATTAAGCCCTGTGAATAGAATTTTCGCGGGGCTTTTCCTGAATGCGGTTTATTGCGGTTGTAACAGCGTGCCTGTTCATTGTTATGACGATGACGTCCGCTTTTGCACAACCACCGGATTTTTCTACTTATACGCCAGCCATTGAGGCGGCGCGGATCACCAGGGACGCCGCGCCCGTAATCGATGGCGACTTGTCTGACCCAGCATGGTCAGACGCAACCGCGATCACCGATTTCTATCAAGTTGAACCTCAAGAGGGACCGCCGAGCCAAAAGACCAAGGCGCTGATCATGTATAATGAGCGCACGCTTTTCGTCGGGATCTACGCCTACGATACAGAGCCTGAAAAAATACAGCGTTCTCAAATGGAGCGCGATCCGCGGCTACAGGAAGATGACGCCGTTCGCGTTTTGATCGACCCGTTCGGCACATTCCGCGACAGCTTCTTTTTCGGCCTTAACCCGAATGGTGCGCGGAGCGATGCGCTGACGGAAAACGGAAACAACTTTCGCGACGAGTGGAATACGATTTGGCGCGCGAAAGCGCGAATAGTCGATGATGGCTGGATTGCGGAATTTGCGATCCCCTTCCAGTCGATTTCGTTCGATCCAAGTCTTGATCAGTGGGGGTTACAAATCATTCGAACGATCCGACGCAACAATGAAGAAATTCGCTGGTCGAATATCAACCGATCACGCGGTCGAATTGATATGACGAACCCCGGCCTTATTAGCGGCATTGAAAATGTAACGTCCGGGATCGGCCTTGAGGGACAATTATTTGTAGCAGGCGGCGTATCTCGCGATCACGAACTTCAAGACACCAGCCTCACGCTCGATCCCAGCGCCAACATTTTTTACAAGATCACGCCGTCGCTGACAGGGTCACTGACATTCAACACCGACTTTGCCGACGCGCCGCTTGATTCAAGACAAGTCAACACGGGCCGGTTCTCGCTCTTCTTTCCCGAAACGCGCGATTTCTTTTTGCAAGACTCCGCGTCGTTTGAGTTCGGCGGCCTACTCTTTAGGCGGTCGCCCAACGGACTGCCGTTCTTCTCCCGAAATATTGGGATCGTCGATGGCGGGCCCGTTGATATTATCGCCGGCGCTAAGGTCTCCGGTAAATCTGGACTATTCAACATTGGCGCAATTTCCGCGCGAACAGGGGCGACGGAGGAGTTTGACGGTCAAACGCTTTCAGCCGTCCGCGTCTCAGCAAATGTGCTTCGCGAATCAAAGGTTGGGTTGATCGCAACGCATGGGGACCCAACTGGAGAAACAAGAAACACC
The DNA here is from genome assembly GCA_963922595.1 of uncultured Parvularculaceae bacterium. Taxonomy (GTDB): domain Bacteria; phylum Pseudomonadota; class Alphaproteobacteria; order Caulobacterales; family Parvularculaceae; genus JAJFFW01. The sequence goes on along the minus strand of CAWUIM010000070.1, from coordinate 11,068 downwards.
GTCGCAGGCGTTGATTTTCAGTACCGAAATTCCACACTGATCGGCGCGGGCCAATTTATCATTGACGCTGCTTATCTGCGCAGCATCGAAGATAACGTTTCGGACCAGTATGGCGGCTTAACGATTGACTTCACCGACGACCTCTGGGGATTTAATTTTCGCGGCGAACACATTGGTGAGAGTTACTCTCCGCAGCTCGGCTTTTCTAATCGTACTGGCATTCGCCGATACCGCGGCAGCTTCCGAAAAAGCTATCGCCCTGGTCAGGGCTTTGTCCGGAAAATCAATACTGGCGTATTCGGCAATATCGTTACTGACCTCGATGACGAGCAACTCGACCGATTTATCGGCGTATTCGCAAACGCGGAAAGTAATGACGGCGACGAAGCAGGCGTCGAATACCGGAATGGCTTTCTCGACATCAGAGAGCCGTTTGATCTCGCCGGTGAAATCCCGATACCGGTCGGGGAGTATCGCTTCAATGAAGTGGAACTCTTTGCGGAGACGAGCGATGCAAGGCCCATAGCGGTTGGCGCCGAGCTTGAGGTCGGCGGAGCATTCGGCGGAAGTTTCACAAGCGTCGAAGGGTCGGTGGTGCTGAAGCCAAATCGTTTTTTCCGCTTTGAGGGAAATTATGAGTTTACCGACTTCGATCTCCCTGGCGGGCGGCTTGGCGTGCATATCGCTTCAATCGAAAAAACGATCGCTTTCACGCCGGACATGACGCTGCGGACCGAAATTCAGTATGACAATATCTCAGAGGCGTTGTCGGTTTTCAGCCGTTTTAGCTGGGAACCGCGACCGACAAGGGAAGTGTTCGTTTCATTGGCGCATGGCGCATTGATCCAGCGCGAAAACTTCCCCCAGTCCTATCGTTCACAGGCGACCGGCGGCTCGATCCGTCTAGGATATACATTCCGACGATAGTCGGTCTGGCGCGCGCCTGTTGCCCCCTCGCCTCGCCCCTGCTAGAGCCGTCAAAATTTCAGCAATTGGGTACGGCCGATGAAAATTAACGGTAATGAAATTCGACCTGGAAATGTCATCCAACATCAGGACGCGCTCTGGGTCGCTGTTAAGATCAATGCAGTGAAACCCGGAAAAGGGCCCGCTTACGCGCAAGTTGAACTTAAAAACCTTTTGACGGGATCAAAACTCAATGAGCGTTTCCGCGCGTCGGAAACAGTTGAACGCGTCCGGCTTGAACAAAAGGATCATACCTATTTGTACGAAGAAGGTGACGTTTTGGTGTTTATGGACGCCGAATCCTTCGAGCAGATCAATATTCCAAAAGACATGATTGGAGACCGTACTGCATTCCTTCAGGACGGCATGCAGGTGATTGTTGAGAGTCACGAAGGAACACCGATCGGCGTTAAATTGCCGGAGCACGTAACGCTCGAGATCACCGAAACAGAGCCGACCGTTAAAGGTCAGACAGCGTCGTCATCCTACAAACCATCGATGGTTGAAAACGGGCTTCGCATCATGGTGCCGTCCTATATGACCGTTGGCGAACGGATCGTCGTAAACACGGAAACGCTGGAATATGTTAAAAGAGCGGATTGAGGGCGCTCTCAAAAGGACCGCGCCCCCAATCCCCCGCTGTTAATCACGTTCGTTAAAAGTCGCCATGCGCCGATGGATCAGGGCACCCTTTGTCCCGGCGCATAAGAAGCACGAATAGAATTATTGCGATAATCGGCGAACCGACAAGAAATGCGGTCAAGGCCAACGCGCCGCCGGTCGCAATAATGCCGATGACCGCGCCGATCAGCCCAAGTACAAGGCCAACGGCCGCCGTGATTAAGCCGATAAAGAGCGCGCCGACGCCGGCGAATCCAGCCGCAATCGCTTCAACCATCGACAAATCGTTTTGCTGATAAGCCAGAAACGATAACACACCGCCTGCAAGAAGAATTACAATCAAAATAAAGGCGAACCAAACCCCGCCGCCCGATCTTGCTCTTCCTTCAAGTTGATAATCTGTAGTCGCCATAACATCGCCCCTTGCGTTTTTGGAATAACAGTGAGCAATACGCGCCCGATCACGTTCTCATCGTCACTTTTTCGCGAAAATCGTTCAATACCGTTCATCGCATTCGCGCCACAGTCCGTCTAATTCGAAAGCCCCTTGGCGGCGCCAATCTTTCATCTTGCGAAGTATGCGCGCGTTTGATAGCCACACAGGCTTTCCTGAACCAACAATGGCGGTATCGTTGAGCAGCGGCCAGCCCAAAACCAAACGACCGTCGACGTCGCCAAACACGCCCCGCGCCTGGCAACGAATGCTGTCTGGGCGGCGCCTAGACCTGCTCGATCCATCGCCAATAGACATTGAAATCGAAGACATTGCGCATGGTCTTGCGCGTGTCGCACGCTGGAACGGTCAAACTGAAGGGCCGCTTCCTTTCTCCGTGGCGCAGCATTCAGTCCTCGTGGAACAATTTTGCGGGGAGCTGAAACCCGACTGGCCTACAAAATGGCGATTGGCCGCCCTGCTCCACGATGCGCCGGAGTTCGTCATCGGCGACATGATCAGTCCATTCAAATCAGCGATCGGAGAAAGCTACAAACGCATTGAGCATGGCCTTCAACAGGCGGTTCATCTTCGCTTCGGGTTGCCGGCGAATTTGCCGGACGCTGTTGAAAAGTTGATAAAACGAGCGGACCGCGCGTCGGCCTATTTTGAAGCTACTCAATTCGCCGGATTTACCGCGTCAGAGGCCAAGACCCTTTTTGGCGCGCCGCGTGGCGTCTCGCCCATTTCCATCCAAGTTGAGCCGTCAGAAATATCGCAAGCGTCATATATCGAGTGTTTTAACACGCTGATAAACGCCCTATAGAACGCCGACGAAATTTTTGCACTGCGGTAACATTCATGCGAGTTCAACGGCCCGTGATGTCATAGAACCTTTATTTTAAGACATTTCCGCCTCAAATTAGGCCCATGCTTATCGTGTGTTCATTGGAAAACGTAGATAGGGCCTATGCGGAGAATCAACCGTCGCGGGTGATCTCGCTCCTATCAGAAGACGAAGTGATGCCGAGCTTCGAAGGCTTGGCGGATGGCGCACATCTGAAACTCTATGTGGAGCGGGATGACTGCTCTTCCGCGATTAGTTCAGCCGCTGAGCGGCGCGCGCGAGAGATCGTCAACTTCGTCAATAACTGGGACGGCGACGGCGATATTCTGGTCCATTGCAATCGCGGCGTGTCACGCTCAATGGCCGCTGCATTCGTCGTGCTGTGCATGCTTCGCCCCAGTGAAGCGGAGGCGGCGCTGGCTGCAGAACTTCGCGCCGCGGCGCCGCACGCGGACCCTTGTGTCCTAATCGTCGCCTTTGCGGACGAATTGCTCGACCGTGATGGGCGCATGATCGATGCGATCGAGGACCTTTCCCCACCATGCGCCGAAATAGCCGCGCCATTGCTGACCTTGCCGCTTGCCGCGTAAAGCGCCAAAACAGCTGTTATGGATGCAGCTGTTTCTACCCAGAAAGTCGCGATTGGTTTGAACGCCGTGTTGGCGGCGGTCGAAGACGAGCGGCCGAAGGTTCTTTGCTTGCGCGACCCGGACGATGCGTTCGGCCTGCCGTATGGCCCATTTGATCCGGCGCGCCATCGCACATTCGAGATCGGACTGCGCGAATGGGTGGAGCGCCAGACAAGCCTGTCCCTTGGCTATGTGGAACAGCTCTACACCTTTGGCGATATGGGCCGTGAAGCGCCAGCAGCCGCTCTCGCCGGCGGCGGCGTTGACGACCGTATTATCTCGGTCGGTTATCTGGCGCTCGCCTCGACGCCCGCCGCAGTTGACGCCGACGACGCCCAATGGCGCGACTGGTATGAATTCTTCCCCTGGGAGGATTGGCGCCTTGGCGAGCCGACGATCCTTTCAGACGTTATTCTCCCTCAGCTCGACGCTTGGGCGATGACCGCGATGGACGAGCCCGTGGCGGTCAGCCGCCGAGGACGCATACGCCTCGCGTTCGGGATCGATCAGGATGGCGAGGGCTGGGAGGAAGAACGCACCCTCGACCGGTATGAACTCATTTATGAGGCCGGGCTAGTGAAAGAAGCATATCGCGACCGCCCCGAATTGACGGAGCGTTGCCCACCGCAAGAAGGCATATTGAGTAAAACCGGCCGCAGCATGTCCTCCGATCACCGACGAATCCTCGCAACGGCGATCGGCCGGTTACGCGGCAAACTCAAATACCGGCCGATCATCTTTCGTCTCATGCCGCCGCGGTTCACGCTTCTTGATCTACAAAAAACCGTCGAGACGATTGTTGGGTACGAATTGCATAAACAAAACTTTCGGCGCAGCGTCGAAAATGGCGGATTTGTTGAGCGCACCAGCGAGACCACGCAACAAAGCGGGGGCCGTCCGGCGGCGCTCTTCACCATGTCAGAAAAGGTCCGGCGCGGCCGCATCGCCGCCGGGTTAGCGATCCCGCGTATGCGCCTTTCTCCGTCTTATGACCTGAAGAACCGGCCAACGCATTGAAACTCCGGCTGTGATCAAGGGCACGGGCTGTGTGTGAGCCGGTTGACCGCGTCCGAAATTCCAGTAGTTTTCGCGCTCCAGCCCTTGCGGGCGATTTTTTAGACCCTATATATGCTCTGAATGAGCATTATAGTGCTCTGAAATTGACTGGGGAGGCTCACATGCCTGCTTTTGGAAGCGAACCTGAAACCATTGAAACAGCCGATCTGGCCTACACGGACGCCGTGAAAGCCAAGACCGATCATCTGTACGAACGCGTCTCCAAGGTAATCCCGCGCGCCGAGTGGCCGCTCTACGCTCCCTATATCGCGGCGATCAACGACCTGAAAAAAGAGAAGAATGCGGTCATCCTGGCGCACAATTATATGACGCCCGAGATCTTCAATTGCGTCGGCGATTTCGCCGGGGACTCGCTCCAGCTTGCGCGCGAAGCAGCGGAAACTGACGCTGACATTATCGTTCAGGCGGGCGTGCACTTCATGGCGGAGACCTCAAAAATTCTCGCCCCGGAAAAGACAGTTCTTATTCCGGACCTGCGCGCCGGCTGTTCGCTCGCGTCATCGATCACGGGCGCGGACGTCCGCCTTCTGAAAGAAAAATATCCGGGCGTACCTGTAGTGACGTACGTGAACACCACCGCCGACGTCAAAGCGGAAACCGATATCTGCTGCACATCGTCCAACGCCGTTGAAGTGGTCGAGCATATTTGCGCCGAGTGGGGCTCGGACAAGGTTATTTTGATCCCCGACCAGTACCTCGCCAAAAACGTCGCCGCCATGACGAAAATCAAAGTCATCACCTGGGCCGGCGCTTGCGAGGTCCACGAACGCTTTACAGCCGAAGACATTCGCGAACTGCGCGAAGGCACGCCCGGCGTCATCGTCCTGGCGCACCCCGAGTGCCCGCCGGACGTCTTGGCGGAAGCGGACTTCGCCGGCTCGACCAGCGGCATGAGTAATTACGTAAAGGAAAATCAGCCTAGAAACGTCGTGTTGATAACGGAATGCTCAATGTCCGACAATGTTTCGCTTGAAAATCCGGACGTCAATTTCGTGCGCCCTTGCAACCTCTGCCCGCATATGAAGCGCATTACGCTGAAAGGCATTCTGCGCGCGCTGAAGACCGGCGAACACGAAGTGACGATTGATCCGGCAATAATCGAAGCGGCGCGTCGCCCCATCGAAGCGATGATCGCCCTGCCCCTGAAACGCCAGTCCATGTACGATCATCAGTACAAGCCCGAGGTGATGGCTGTTGAGGCGCGGACCGCCCTGTAATGGGCACGCAACGTTGGGCGCGAACCATCATTGGTTGCCTCGCTTTCGCCCTTCCGGCCGGATGCGATAAAGGCCGTCCGGCAACGACAACGGGTCCTCTTTCTACACAGTTGGATTCGGCGAACGCCGTTGCGGAAGCGACCGTCCAAGACTTTGTGGATGCATACAACGACCAAAATCTCGACGACATGCTCGCGCTCGCCCATGAGGACATCACATGGCTCTCCGTCGAGGCGAATAGCGCGACGGTGATGACCGACGGCGCCCCGGCCTTACGCGACGAACTGTCTGGATATTTTGGGGCCGAAGACACACCGCGCAGCAACGTTGAAATTCTCAAATCTCATGGCCCCTTTGTCACAACGCTCGAACGCGCTTATTGGACAGTGAACGGAGAGGAAAGGTCGCAGGCGTCATTTGCAGTCTATGAATTTGAAAACAATAAAATCCGGCGCGTCTGGTATTATCCGGCGTCCCCATAAAAATGACCCAGCCTGACATTCTAATCATCGGCGCGGGCGTTGCGGGACTTTATACCGCTCTGAAACTTGCGCCGCGCCAAGTGACAATCGTCACGGCGCGCGCTCTTGGCAAAGGCGGATCGACGCCGTGGGCCCAGGGCGGCATGGCCGCGGCGGTCGGCGAAAATGACACCCCGAACCTGCACTTTTCAGACACGATGAAAGCAGGCGCTGGCCTCGTCGATCCCGATGCGGCGCGCGTGCTTGTGGACGCAGGCCCTGAGGCCGTCGAAGACCTTGTACGTTTCGGCGTCGAGTTTGATCGCGATGCGGACGGCGCGCTGAAGGTTGGCCGCGAAGCGGCGCATTGCCGAGACCGGATCGTTCACGCGACCGGCGACCAGGCCGGCGCCGCAATCATGGACGCACTCGTTAAAGCCGCGCGCGCCGCAAGTCATATCACCATCCTTGAACGGATTGTGGTCGAGGACTTGTTGACGGACGACAATGGCGCGGTCGGCGGAGCGCTTGTCTACAATGTGGAGGCCGGAGAGCGCGCGGTGTTCGACGCGGCGGAAACGGTGCTCGCCACAGGCGGACTTGGCGGTCTCTATGCGGTCACAACAAACCCTGTTCGCGCGCAGGGTCACGGCCTCGCCTTCGCCGCGCGCGCCGGCGCTGTTATTCGCGACCCGGAATTTGTGCAGTTCCACCCGACCGCACTTGATATCGGCGCCGACCCCGCGCCGCTCGCAACCGAGGCGCTACGCGGTGATGGCGCGCAGCTTGTGAACAAGGACGGCGCGCCGTTCATGCACCGGTATCATGCAGACGCGGACCTCGCCCCGCGCGATATTGTTGCGCGCGCTGTGGAAGCCGAACGAACCGCGGGCAATGGCGCGTTTCTCGATGCGCGCGGCGCCATTGGCGCAGCGTTTCCGGAGAAATTCCCAACCGTTTTTGCCTCCTGTCAACAAGCGGGCATTGATCCGCGAACGGCCTTAATGCCCGTCGCGCCTGCCTCCCATTACCATATGGGCGGCGTGATGACGGATCTCGACGGCAAGAGTTCGCTCGACGGTTTATGGGCCGTCGGCGAGGTCGCCTCCACCGGCGTTCACGGCGCCAATCGGCTCGCGTCGAACTCATTACTGGAAGCGGTGGTCTTCGGCGCGCGGATCGCTTCGGCGCTCCTTGAGAGCGAGTCGCGCCAACCGCGCGACCCCGCCGCGCCCGGCGATCGCATGGATTTACCGCCGCAGCCAGCGCCGGCCGAACCCATGCGTGGTCTACGCGATGCAATGTCGGCGGGGTGCGCGCTCCTTCGCTCGGCCGCGTCCATTACAGAGGTACTCCAGACCATCGAAGAGTTGAACGATATCCCTGATATGACAAGCGGCATGAAAAGCGCGCTCGTCTCTGCGGAACTGATCGCGCAAGGCGCGCTTTCCCGGGAGGAATCGCGCGGCGCTCATGCGCGCACGGATTATCCGGAAAGCGAAGAGCAACCCTGCCACACGGAAATTTGCACAGTTGTAGATGAGGATGTGGAATGACGCCCTTCCCGCTCCCGCCGGACCTTGTTGAGGCGACCGTAAGCGCCGCACTAAAGGAAGATTTAGGCGATGCCGGCGATGTGACGAGCAACGCCTGCATTCCGGCGACGCAACAGGCCGTCGCCGCGGTCGTGGCGCGCAAGCCGGGCGCCATTGCTGGCGTGGAAGCCGCTTGCGCAGCCTTTCGGCTTGTCGATCGTTCGATCAGTATCGAGACGATTAAGACCGACGGGTCGCCCGCAAAGCCCGGCGACGCCGTGATGCGCGTTAGCGGCGGCGCGCGCGCAATCCTGACAGCGGAACGCGTCGCCTTGAACTTTCTCGGCCATCTGTCGGGCGTCGCCACCGCCACGGCCGCGCTTGTAACCGCGATCGAAGGGACGGCCGCGAAAATCGCCTGCACACGGAAGACAACGCCGGGCCTGCGCGCCTTTGAAAAACACGCCGTTCGATGCGGCGGCGGCGTCAATCACCGGTTCGGCCTTTATGACGCGGTGATGATCAAAGACAATCATATCGCCGCATGCGGCGGCGTCGCGCAGGCGCTCCGGGACGCCAAGGCGGTGGTCGGCCATACGGTAAAGATTGAGATTGAAGTTGATACGCTGGCGCAGCTTGAAGACGTCCTAAAGGAAGGGGCCGACATCATCCTTCTTGATAATATGAACACTGACGATCTAAAGCGTGCGGTGACAATGACAAACGGGCGCGCCATTCTCGAAGCGTCGGGAAATGTGACGGTTGAAACAGTTCGCGCCATCGCTGAGACAGGCGTCGATATTATTTCCTCTGGCTGGATTACCCATTCAGCGCCGACGCTCGATCTGGGCCTCGACTTTGCGTGAGAGCGACTACATTGCCGCTGGGGCGGCGGCGACAGTGCGCCGGCTCGGAAACTTGTAAAATTTATGAACGCCGATCGTCGCAGTCGGCGTTAATTTCTCCGCCCACGGAGGATTGACGTAGTCGGCGTGGTAATGCGTCGCGTTGCGACTCACCGGCACACGGACGCCCGCAAGGATCGCGCCCGCCAGATCATCGGCTTGTTTCCACAAGCGCTTGTTGAGACGCGCCTTCATCGATCCGTCGCACGTGAACGAGAACTGGCAGCCGGTCTTGCGTTCAGACCCCTGAAAAACAACGCCGCAGATACTGTTCGGGTAGTTCACATTATCGACACGGTTCAAGACGACATCAGCGACGGCGAGGCGCCCGACTCGCGGCTCCGAGCGCGCTTCGTAATAGATCGCTTGCGCAAGACATTTTCGATCTTCGCTGTGAATAGCGGCGATTTCAATCTGGCTGAAATCGAAATTGACAAGATCGTCGATCCGATCGCCATCGCTTGAAAAAGAGGCTGTTTGAAGCGCCGGCTTCAGGCTCGGCGCATTAAAGGACTGGCGCGCCGCCGCGGTTTGATCGGCCAGAAAATTGGCGAACTCAGCGACGATGGCCGCTTCATTCTCGACTTCCATCTGCATCGCCTGTTGCGCATTCGCGCGCTTGGCTGAGGCGGTGGCGCTAATCGCGCTCGCCACGACGCAGATCGCAAGACCTGCGGCGGCGATCAGGCTGCGCACATGCCAGTTGAGCGCAAATCCGTGACTCGCGGCGTTTATGGCCGCGTTCCCTGTCGTCGCCTTGGATGTCAAATCGCCTTCGTTCAACATTCTCGCCTTCAGATTTCCTCTCGAACCGGCCGCAACACTAAAAACACCGGCAAATTCGAATCAGTTCGGTAAGATATGCGTTGGAATCATTACCAGACTGTAACTGCGATCTTACACACAGACCGACTTTCACGTGTACTCAACCGACAATACTACTCGCAAAAACAATCAGAAATGAGCGATGGAGTCGTCGTTCCGCCCGCACATATTGCATCGCAGTAGCGCTTTCGCAAATAACATCTCCGTTCGTTAACCTGTTATTAACCTTTTTTAAAAACCGGTTATCAACTTGAATTCGCTTGCTCTTTCGCAACCGAAGCGAGGGCCCGTTAACGGCGTTCGAATTTCTTCTCTGAAATGTTCGGAAATAAACGCCTTAAGATGTATTTTTCGCCTCCAGGTGGGCTTGCGCCGCCGCCAGTCGCGCAATCGGCGTGCGATAGGGCGAGCAAGAAACGTAATCGAGGCCGACTTTTTCCACGAAATTGATCGAATCCGGATCGCCGCCATGCTCCCCGCAAATGCCAAGTTTGATGTCGGCCCGGGCCTTCCGCCCCTTTTGCGCGGCGATCTCGACAAGCGCGCCGACCCCTTCACGGTCGAGCGTAACGAACGGATCGGTCTCCATCAGACCCTGGCGCAGATAGTCGGGCAAAAAGGACGCGCTGTCGTCGCGCGAAAGGCCGAACGTGGTTTGGGTCAGGTCGTTCGTGCCGAAGGAAAAGAACTCCGCCTCCTCCGCGATCGCGTCCGCCGTCAGCGCAGCGCGCGGCAGCTCGATCATTGTTCCGACGAGATAGGAAAGACTGGTGTTTTTCTCACGTAAGACGGCTGCGGCCACGGCGTCGACGCGCGTCTTTAACAGCGCCAGCTCACCCTTCGATGCGACGAGCGGGATCATGATTTCCGGCTCCACCGCATCGCCAGTCTCCGCAGCGACGTTTGCAGCCGCCTCAATAATCGCGCGGGCCTGCATCTCGTAAATCTCTGGATAGGAAACGCCGAGGCGGCACCCGCGGTGACCGAGCATCGGATTGAATTCATGAAGTTTGTGCGCGCGCTCTTTCAGTCGCTCCGCATCCATGCCGGACGCCTTCGCCACTTCGTCAATTTCCGCATCGGAATGCGGCAGGAACTCATGCAATGGCGGGTCGAGCAGGCGCACCGTCACCGGCAGACCCTTCATGACCCGGAATAATTCTTCAAAGTCTGAACGCTGCATCGGCAACAGCTTCGAAAGCGCCGCTTCGCGCCCCGCCTTGTCGCCGGCGAGGATCATCTCACGCACCGCAACGATGCGGTCGGCTTCGAAGAACATGTGCTCGGTGCGGCAAAGGCCGATGCCTTCCGCGCCGAATCCTCGCGCGGTCCTGGCGTCGTGGGGGGTTTCGGCGTTGGCGCGCACTTTCATACGGCGCACTTTGTCGGCCCAACCCATCAGCTTGGCGAAATCGCCGGACATCTCCGGTTCGATGGTCGCCACCTCGCCGAAAAAGACCTTGCCGTCGCCGCCGTCCACAGTAATGAGCTCGCCCTTTTTCACTTCGCGCCCGCCCGCCGTGAAAACGCCGTCGCCGATCTTGAGATCGCC
>CAWUIM010000069.1:0-17219 GCA_963922595.1 uncultured Parvularculaceae bacterium | reverse complement strand
GCGTCGCCGCGCCGACGCCTTGCGCCCCGCCGCGGCTCATATAGCCGTAATAGCACCCCATCACTGAAATCAGAAAGCCGAAAACGGTCGCTTTAATCAGGCCACTGATAACATCGTCGCTGGTGAGGAACTGCTCGAGGTTGGTGATGTAGACCGCGCCTTCAAAGTCGAGCGCGTAGACGGCGGTCAGGTAGCCGCCGTAAATGCCGATAATGTCAGCCACAAGCACGAGCAGCGGCAACATCAGCGTCGTCGCAAGGACGCGCGGGGCGATGAGATAGCGGAACGGATCGACGGAGAGCGTCGCCATGGCGTCGATCTGGTCCGAGACGCGCATGGCGCCGAGCTCCGCCGCCATCGCTGAGGCGGCGCGTCCGGCGACCATCAACGCCGCGAAACCGGGGCCCAGTTCGCGCACAATGGAGACGCCGAGGATTTGCGGCAGAAACGTTTCTGCGTTGAAGCGCGCCGACCCGTCATAGATGTTGAGCGCAAGCGCCGCGCCGGTGAAAATGGCGGTCAGGCCGACCACCGGCAGAGAATTGAAGCCGATGCGCAAGACCATCGACGAGAACGCGCGCCAGTAAAATGGCAGGCCGATCCAGCTCACGGCGCTGCGTCCGGCGAAGAGGCTCATGCGGCCAATCTCGCCGAATACGGCGATCGTCAGCGCGCCGATCCCTGCAAAAATATTCATTCCGCCACCCCTAACGACCCGTCAGCATGGTTTCAGCAGCTTCCTCACCCCAGAAGTACCGGCGATCGATGCGTGCGCCAAGCCCCGTGAGCAATTCATACCCGATGGTGCCGCAGGCCGCTGCCGCCTCTTCAATCAGGAGGCGCGGCCCGAAAAACTCCGCCCGGTCTCCCGGCGCGACGCCGCGCGACGCACCGGTCACGTCAAGAATGATCAGGTCCATCGAAATCCGGCCCACGACCGGGCAGGGCGCCCCGCCGATATAGGCATGGGCCCGGTTGGAGCCAGCGCGCGGATAGCCGTCGCCATAGCCGAGCGCCACAGTGGCGAGCGTTCGCTCGGTATCGAAAGTGACCGTGCAATCATAGCCTGCGCTTGCGCCCGCGCGAACGCGCCGGGTCTGAAGCACGGGCGCGGTGAGGCGCGCAACCGGCTTAATCTGATCGTGCGGCCTGTCGAACGGGCCGACGCCATAAAGGCCGACGCCGAGACGGGTCAGGTCAAACCCGTAATCGACGTTGATGAGGGCGCCGCCAGTGGAAGCGAGGCTCGCGCGCGCTTCCGGAAAGTGCGCGGCGATTTCTTTAAAGGCGGCGTATTGCCGGTCTAGCATCGGGGCGCCTGGCGTCGAAGCGCATGCGAAGTGGCTCATTATGAGCGTGATATTCAGTCCGGATATTTGTTGGAGCGCGCCGAGATCATCCGGATCGAGACCGAGGCGGTTCATGCCGGTGTCCACATGCAGCGCCGCGGGTGCGCCAGGAAACACAGACGCCCACAAAGTCGCCTGCTCCAGGGTGTTTAATATGGGGATCAGTTTGTTGATACGGTAATGCGTAAGCGTATCATTTGTCGGTCCGTTGAAAATATAGATGTCACTCGCCGGCGCAATATCCTGAAGCGCGCTGCGCAAGGCGGCGCCTGTTTCCGCGTAAGCGACAAAAAAACTCTTGCAGTCCTGCTTCAGCGACAGCGCACGCGCGACCGGCGTAAGACCAAGCCCATAGGCGTCGCATTTCACCACCGCCGCGGCTTCGGCGTCCGGCGTGGCGCGCGCAATCGCTTCAAAATTGGCGCACAGGGCCTGAAGGTCGATATCCACCGACGGAGCGGCGTCAACGTAAGTCATCGGGGCAGGCTAGGCGTATTTTTCGGCGGAAGGAAGGCGACGGGCGGTTACGTTCCGGCGAGCGCGGCGCGGACCGCCTCTGCTTTGGTGCGCACCGTGTCGATTGGCGCCGGCGACCCCGCGGCCGTCGGAGAAGACGGCCATAAGGCGATCAGATCGTTCAGCGCCGCTTTCACGGTTTCATCTGCAAGCTGTTCCGCCCGCTCCAGCGCCACAACAGAAAATCCGTAAGCGTCCTGATACTCCCCGGCGTCGGTGACGACGCCGTCTGTCACGGCGATCTCATATTCTTCAATCACATTGTCCATCAGGAAGGCGATGATTGCGGCCGGGTCGCCGCCCGCCTTGCGCGCAACCAGCGCAAGATTTTCTTCCGCCGCCTGCAATTGCGGTTCGATATCCGCAGCGGTGCGGCCTTCTTCGAGCGCCGCGGAGACAGTTTCGAACAACGCCCCGTTAAATCCGTATGCGTCGAGGCCTTCGCGTTCGGCAGCGTGGGTTTCCGAGACGGGGTGGAGGAGGTGGGGCGCCGCCATCGCAGGCTCGCCCGCGCGATAAAGCGCGAGCCCGGCTTCCACGTGGCCGGTCATAAGCGCCAGCCGGAAAGGGAGGGGCAGCGGGTCTTCATGCGCGCTGTGCGCGGCGTCTTTGCTCTGCTGCTCGCTGCAGGCGGCAGGCCCTAAAACGGCTGCAAGGAGCGCTGCGCAAAGTGTTCGCACGGTATGGTTCATCCTCATTTCTCCTTTGGCGGCCAGCGTAGTGTCACAAAACCCGTCTTATCGACAAAGCAGCGCAGCGGCGCAATGTTTGGGATTTCTAGCGGTTTTAGAGACTTGCAGGGGCCACGCCCTTGCGGGATGGCTCGATTTCTTGCATTGCAGCACCACAAATTGCCGCAAAGGCTGGGAGGCGAGGCGATGACCGAAGAAAACTACCTTGATCGCGTACTTACGATGGAGGTCGGCCGGTGCACGGAAGCGGCGGCGGTGGCGGCCTCCACCATGATCGGACGCGGCGACAAGGAAGCGGCGGATCAGGAAGCGGTGACGGCCCTTCGTTCAGCCTTCAACAAGCTTGAGATGGACGGCACGGTTGTCATCGGTGAGGGCGAGCGCGACGAGGCGCCGATGCTTTATATCGGCGAAAAAGTCGGCACCGGTCGCGGCCCCAAGATCGACATCGCGCTCGACCCGCTGGAAGGAACGACGCTCACGGCGAAAGCGATGGCGAACGCTCTGGCGGTCGTGGCGATGGCGCAGGGCGGCACGCTGCTTCACGCCCCGGACGTCTACATGCAGAAGATCGCTTGCGGCCCCGGCTATCCCGACGGCGTGATCGATCTCGACGCGACAGTGGAAGACAATATCGCGGCGCTCGCCAAGGCCAAAGAGGTCGAGACTTCTGAGATTACGCTCTGCGTGCTCGACCGCGAACGTCACGAAGGCATCATTGAGTCGGCGCGGAAAATGGGCTCGCGCGTCTTTCTTATCCCTGACGGAGACGTGGCCGGCGTCTTCCACACCACGGAAGCCCACACGGGCATCGACATGTATGTGGGTTCGGGCGGCGCGCCGGAAGGCGTTCTCGCTGCGGCGGCGCTTCGGTGCGTGGGCGGACAAATGCAAGGGCGGCTCCTCTTTAGAAACGACGATGAACGCGGCCGCGCCGAAAAAGCGGGCATCAAGGATCTCGATCGGAAATATGATCTACGCGACCTCGCGTCAGGCGACGTTATCTTCGCCGCCACGGGCGTCACGAACGGCACCATGCTCGACGGCGTTAAATGGGAGCCCGGTTACGTTCATACGCATACGGTGGTTATGCGCTCAAAAACCGGCACCGTGCGGTATATCCGTGCAAAAACCCGGCGTTAGGGCGTTCGGGGCCTCGCTTGATACGCACACGCCGATCAGGGCATAATAGCAACAAGACTTCGTTGAGTAGTTGAAAGGAAACCCATGAAAATTGCGGTTCTTGGCGGCGACGGCTTTGTCGGCTGGCCCACATCATTACACCTGTCCGCGGCCGGCCATGAGGTGCATGTCATCGACAATCTTTCCCGGCGCTGGATTGACGCAGAGTTAGGCGTGCAGTCGTTAACGCCCATGGATTCAATCCAGGAACGCGTCCGCATCTGGCGTGAGGTTTCCGGTCACGAAATCGGATTTCACCTTCTCGATATCGCCAAAGATTATGAACGGCTTAAAAGCTGGTTCGAAACACATCGTCCCGACGCCATCATTCATTTCGCGGAGCAACGCGCTGCGCCTTATTCGATGAAGTCGGAACAACATAAGAACTACACAGTCGATAACAACGTCAACGCGACCCACAATATGTTGAATGCGTTGGTGGCGAGCGGCGTTGACGCGCATGTGGTCCACCTCGGCACCATGGGCGTTTACGGCTATTCGACCGTGGGCGCAGCGATCCCGGAAGGGTATCTGCCGGTGACCATCGATCTGGAAGACGGCGGCAGCGCAAAGCAGGATATTCTCTATCCGGCTAATCCCGGCTCGATCTACCACATGACGAAGTGCCTCGATCAGCTTCTGTTCCAATTCTACGCCAAGAATGATGGCCTGAGGATCACTGATCTCCATCAGGGAATTGTCTGGGGGACGCATACGGAGCAAACGAAGCGCCACGAGCAACTGATCAACCGGTTCGACTATGATGGTGATTACGGGACAGTGCTGAACCGTTTCCTGATCCAGGCCGCGATCGGGTATCCGCTGACGGTGCACGGCACCGGCGGCCAGACGCGCGCCTTTATTCATATCCAGGATTGCGTGCGCTGCATTGAGCTGGCGCTCTCCGATGCGCCGAAAAGCGGCGATCGCGTGAAAATCTTCAACCAGATGACCGAGACGCACCGCGTCAAAGATCTGGCGGCGCTGATTGCGAAAATGACCGGTGCGGAAATCGCTTATCTCCCGAACCCGCGCAAGGAAGCGCCGGAGAACGACCTGATTGTGAAAAACGATCAATTCCTCGCGCTCGGTCTAAATCCGATCACGCTCGCGGAAGGGCTACTCCAGGAAGTGGTGGAGGTCGCGAAGAAATATCAACATCGCATCGACCGCTCGCGCATCCCCGCCGTCTCGGCGTGGACCGAAACGCTCGCGGCAAAAGTTGATCATGACCCGGAAGGCAAGAAGTTGAAGATCGTTTGAGGACTGGTGCGGTGCAGTATCGAAGACAATGCGGTCCGTTGTTAGCGTTTTTTCCGCTAGATTTTGCATTCAACGCCTTCCCGCGGTCAAGCCGCGGGAAGGCGGGTGTGGTTAAGTCAATGCTCAATGTCCGGGCTACGCGATCACAGCCCTAAGCGCACCCCACACTCCGCCCATCAAAACCCTTCGCGGCGGTGATCGTCGTAGCGGCCGCGGTCGAGATTGCCGAACTTGGTGAGGTTCTCGATGAAGGAGAGCTCGACTTTGCCGATGGGTCCGTGGCGCTGTTTGCCGATGATCACCTCGGCGACGCCGCTGACCTCTTCGCAATCGGTGACCCACTTTAAATGGTCCTCGGTGCCCTCGCGCGGCTCCATGCGTTTTAAATAATATTCCTCTCGGTAGACGAACATCACGACGTCGGCGTCTTGTTCGATCGAGCCGGACTCGCGCAGGTCAGCGAGCTGCGGGCGTTTGTCGTCGCGGTTCTCCACCTGCCTTGATAATTGCGACAGGGCGATGATCGGTATGTTCAGCTCTTTGGCGAGCGCTTTAAGACCGATCGAAATCTCCGTGATTTCCTGCACGCGGTTGCCGCTGTTTTTCGCCGACCCGGTAAGAAGCTGCAGATAGTCGACGATCAGGAGATCAAGGCCATGCTGGCGTTTCAGGCGCCGGGCGCGCGCGGCGAGTTGGGCGATGGTGAGGCCGCCCGTGTCGTCAATATAAAGCGGGAGCGACTCCAGCTCGCGCGCGGCATGGTAGATGTCGTCGAATTGGCTCTGGTCCACGTCGCCGCGGCGGATGAGGTTCGACGGCACTTCCGAGACCTCGGAGATGATCCGAGTGGCGAGTTGCTCGGCCGCCATTTCAAGCGAGAAAAAACCGACCGCGCCGCCTCCCACGGTTTTCACCGAGCCGTCGGGCTGTTTTTCTGTTTTGTGGGCTTTGG
Source organism: uncultured Parvularculaceae bacterium (assembly GCA_963922595.1). Taxonomy (GTDB): domain Bacteria; phylum Pseudomonadota; class Alphaproteobacteria; order Caulobacterales; family Parvularculaceae; genus JAJFFW01. The sequence continues at coordinate 11,265 of CAWUIM010000069.1, read as the reverse complement.
CGACATTCACGGCGATGTTGGTGACGAGCGATGTCTTCCCCATGGAAGGCCGCCCTGCGAGGATGAGGAGGTCCGACTGGTGCAGGCCGCCCATCATCGTGTCGAGATCAGTGAGGCCCGTGGCGATGCCGGAGAGGCCGCCGTCGCGCTTAACCGCCGCGTCGGCGATTTCGATCGCTTCGGTTATCGCGGTGCGAAATGTTTTAAAGCCGCCGCCATATTTTCCAGTCTCGGCGAGTTTATAGAGCGCTTGCTCGGCCTCTTCCAACTGCCGCGCCGGATTGTCGTCGAGCGTCGTTTCGCGCGCGCGTTCGGTCATTTCCGATCCGATGGCCATGAGGCCGCGGCAAACTGAAAGATCGAACACCACTTGCGCATAATTGTGCGCGCTCGCCGTCGCCGGTACGTTCGCGGCCAATTGTTCGAGATATCGCCGCCCGCCGGCCTCCTGAAAGCCCGTGGAGTGCGACAGGAAGGTGTCGATGATGGTCGGCGACGCGAGGCGCCCCTGATTTATGAGCGTGCCGCACGATTCATAGACGAGTTCATGAACCGGATCGTAGAAATGTTCCGGTTTAAGGTAGGCGGAGACGCGATAGAAAATTTCGTTATCAAAAAGAATCGCCCCAAGGATAGCTTGCTCCGCCTCAAGGCTTACCGGTAATTTTTCTTCCTTAGAAGGATTATTCTCTTCGTCCCTATGATTGGGGGATATGTTCGCGCCGTCCGCCATGGGGTTAATTTGCACAAAAAAAACCGACCGTCGAGACGGTCGGTTTAAGATTATTTTTCGTTTGAGGGGTTGCTTTGTCGTAGCGCACTGAATGCTCTGACAAAATTATTCTGCAGATTTTTCTTCCACAGAATCGGCCTCGGTTTCGCCATCTTCTTCGGTTGACGGCGCTGCGCTTTCGTCGAAAAACTCCGCACCCTGTGTAATTTCTTCGGCGTCCGTTTCTTCGTCCTCAACTTCTGCGAGAACATTCTCGCCGCGCGCCTGGCGTTCGGCTTCCTCTTCGGAACGCGCAACGTTGATATCGATCGTTGCAACGACTTCCGGGTGCAACCGCACGCGCACAGACGTAATGCCAAGCGTTTTGATCGGTTTGTCGAGACGCACTTGCGATCGTTCGATCGAAACGCCTTCTCCGGAAGCGGTTTCCGCAATATCGCGTGTGGAAACAGAGCCGTACAATAGGCCGGTTTCAGACGCCTGACGGATCACGACGAACGCACGCCCGTTCAGTTTGTCCGCGACGGCGTCTGCTTCTTTTTTGCGTTCGAGGTTGCGCGCTTCGAGGTCGGCGCGCTGGTTTTCGAACTTCTGTTTGTTTGCGTCGTTCGCGCGAAGCGCTTTTTTCTGCGGCAACAGGAAGTTGCGCGCATAGCCGTCTTTCACTTTGACGACATCGCCCATCTGGCCGAGATTTTCGACGCGTTCGAGAAGAATGATTTCCATTGTTCTTACTCCGCTGCGTAGGGCAGGAGCGCCAGGAAGCGGGCCCGCTTGATTGCGCGGGCAAGCTCGCGCTGTTTTTTGTGCGACACAGCGGAAATCCGCGACGGCACGATCTTGCCGCGTTCGGATACATACCGTTGCAGCAACTTCGGATCCTTATAGTCGATCTTTGGCGCGCGATCGCCCGAGAAGGGGCACGTCTTGCGGCGGCGCATGAATGGTTTTGCCATGATTGTCGTGTCCTTCTCTTAGTTGCGGTCGCCGCGATCGCGGTCGCTTCTGTCGCGGCGCGACAGGACCGGCGAGGGATCTTCGTCCAGCTCTTCAACTTTGATGGTGAGCGAGCGCAGAACGTCTTCGTTCAGTTTTTCCTGACGCTCCAATTCATGCACTGCAGCGGCGGGCGCGTCGATGTTGAACAGGCTGTAATGGCCCTTGCGGTTCTTTTTGATTTTGTACTGGAGGTTGCGCAGACCCCAATATTCGGATTTTTCGATTTTGCCGCCATTGTCCTTGACGATGTTGGCGAGGGTTTCGGTCAACCCCTCCACTTGCGCGGGAGAAATATCCTGACGCGCAATAAAGATGTGCTCGTAATACGGCATAGAAGCCAGCTCCATTAAGGCGTCGGAGACTTCGAAACGCGCGAAATGCTGGAGGCGCTTCGACAGCCTTCGGCTCCCTGTCCCCGGGACCATCCCGAACCTTGCGGCGCAAGGCGACAGCGACCGACGCTCAAGAGCGGCGACGTAGCGGATGATGAGGCCCAATGCAAGGGTATTATGACGGTAACCGGGCCACGGGCGCGGTCCTCGTTAGGGACGCTTTTGCGCGTCGTAATACCAGGTCCCGCCGCTGTCGGCGTAAGCGTCGGTGACATCCAAACCTGCGGCGTTCAGGAGCGCGCGATATTCCCTGTCTCCAAGCGACCAGGATCGCCGGCCAGTCAACAGATCATCCCATTCGCAGACCTGGCGGGGCGCTGAGAAGAGGAGCCGTCCGCCCGGCTCTAAGGCGGTTGACAGATGGGGGATGAGCGCGCGCTGCGTTTCGGGCTCCAGGAGAAAGATGAGGCCGACGGCGAGCGCTGCGTCGAATTTGCGGTCGAAGAAGCGGCTGGTCTCCGCCAGCTCACAGGCTGTCTCCGCGCCCGGAAACCGGCGCCGGAATGCGGCGATCATCTTCGGCGAGGCGTCGATTGCGGCCACGGTCAAGCCGGCTTCGATCAAGGCCGCCGTCAACGGTTCGCCAGACCCCGCGCCCACATCGATAACCGATGCGCCTTGCGGCAGCGACGCCGCCCATTCTTCAACAACTAAGCGTCCGCTGGCCGAGCGCACCGCAATAAATTCGTCTGCGATGGCGTCATAGCCGTTTGAGGGATCGCTGGGCAAAAATCGCTTCTCCGCCATGCACGCGGCGACGCTGATCTGGCGCGCCGTAATATTTAAGCGCCAACACCGTCGGGTCTGCGCCGCTTAGGTAGCTTATGAGAAGGCGCGCATTCGTCAATTGGGTTCGGATCGGACCGCGGCGACGGAATCGCCGCGCGGAGGTGATGATAGGTGTTCGCAATTTTCGCACAGCCCCGAGCTCGCGCGCGGCGGCGCGCAGCGCCACATCTTCAAAAAGCGGTGTGGCCGGACAGCCGCCGAGATGAAGATAGTCATCGCGGCGCATGAAAAACCCCTGATCGCCAAATGTGGTCCACAGGCTTTCAATCCGGCTGACGCGTTCATAGAGGCGATAACAAGCGCCGGATGCGTCAAACCTTAATCGGAAGCAGCCGAGTGCAACGCTTTGATCAATAAGGGTTTCGCGTATCTCGGTTATGGGGTCGCCGCAAACTGAGCTGTCGGCGTGCAAAAGCCAGACGATATCGCCGGTTATGAAAGGCGTGGCGCGCGCGATCTGCGCGCCGCGGCCGCTCGGCCCTGAAAGGACCGTGACCCCCGAAAACGCCCGCGCCACATTCCGGGTTCGGTCAACGCTCCCGCCATCGCTCACAATGATTTGCGCCACGTCGAGAATGCGCAATTGGGAGAGGAGCGCGCCGAGATTTCCCGCCTCGTTGAGAGTTGGAATGATCACGCTGATCGTATGCGGGTTTGAATTCACAACTATTCTACGTCCGGCGGCGACGCGCCGGATGCTTTCGTTTCCGCCCGTACTTGGAGGCGCGTCAGGATTTCTCTCGTGTCCTTGCGCACTGCCCGGCGCACCAGAAAGCCCGGGACTGGTTTGCCGATGTTCACAGCCGCCTCATAAGTCACCTGTACGCCGTTGATGTCAGGGACAAAGCGCCAGACCCCTTCAAGAAATTTGAGATCGCCGCCTGTTTTGGAAAAACGGATGCTTTTGTTGCGATCGTAAACCGATTTGAATTCGCTGATGGTCGTCGGAAACAAAGCGCCGTAGCGCACCTTGTGTCGGCGGATGTCTGACGCGGTCTCGTCGTCACGGCGTAAAATCACGCACTCGCTGAGATGGGGCACGATTTCCAGCGCCTCATTACAGTCGAGCATGATCATCCAGATTATCTCGACCGGCGCGTCGATCGTAATCGACGCCCGCACCCGCGCGGCGCGCTCGCCAGTGGTGTTTTTCGAGATTTCGACCAGAGGCGATTGCTGGGCTTGCACGCCACCGGAGACGACCGCCGCCGAAAAGGCGAAAATAATCGCCAGCACTATAGAAGGTTTCGCCATGGTAGCTGCGCTCCGCTCACGCGCTTTGATTATGGGCGATGCGGTGGAAAGCGGCTAATCAAAATCCGGTGTGTTTCAATCGCTTGGAATGAATGGGAACCATGCGGATGCGGGCGAGACATTCGTTGAAATTTGTATTATCCAGCCGCTTTTAGGCATCACCGGCGCGAAAAAGCCGGCGAACGGAGGATCCCACAGATGGCGCGCGCATTCGTCTTTCCCGGTCAGGGCAGTCAGACCGTCGGCATGGGCCACGACCTCGCCGAAGCCTTTCCGGCAGCGCGCGAAGTTTTTGAAGAGGTCGATGACACGCTGGAGCGGCGTCTATCGGCGGTGATGTGGGATGGGCCGATGGAAACGCTGACCCAGACCGAAAACGCACAGCCCGCCTTGATGGCGCATTCGATCGCGATGATCCGCGTTCTCCAAAAGGAAGCGGACCTTGATATCAAAGACGCAATCTTCGTGGCGGGCCATTCGCTCGGTGAATACTCCGCGCTTTGCGCCGCGGGCGCGTTGAGCCTTTCAGAGACGGCGCGGCTGTTGCGCGTGCGCGGTGAGGCGATGCAGGCGGCGGCCCAGGAAAAAGAGGGCGCGATGGCGGCGCTTATCGGCGTCGATAAAGACGGCGCGCAAGCGGCGATAGACGCCGTTGAGGGAGAGGGCGTGTGTCAAATTGCGAACGACAATGCGCCGGGACAGATCGTGATATCCGGCGATAAGGCCTACGTGGAAGAAGTTGCGGCGGCGGCTAAAGATCACGGAGCCAAGATGGCGAAATTGCTGCCCGTTTCGGGCGCATTTCACTCCGCGTTGATGGCGCCCGCCGCTGACGCGATGGCGGCGGCGCTAGAGAAAGCGACAATCAAGGCGCCGCTCGCGCCGCTCGTCGCCAATGTCACCGCCGCCCAAACAGTGTCGCCGGATGCGATCCGCACACAGTTGGTTGAACAGGTCACCGGCCAGGTGCGATGGACCGAAAGCGTCGATTACATGATGGAAAACGGCTGCGGCAAGTTCATCGAGGTTGGTTCCGGTAAGGTATTGTCCGGGCTGATACGGCGCATCAACCGCGACGCCAACGTCATCAGCGTCGGCGAGCCGGGCGACATCGACGCATTTTTGAAATTCTAATCCCTCAGCATACGGGACAATAAGAGGAACGACATGTTTGATCTCACAGGAAAATGCGCGCTTGTCACCGGCGCCACCGGCGGCATTGGCGGGGCTGTCGCCGCGGCGTTGCATGCGCAGGGCGCGACGGTTGCTCTGTCGGGCACACGTCAGGAAAAACTTGAAGAAGTCGCCGCCGGTCTCGGTGAGCGCGCTCATGTTGTTCCCTGCAACCTTTCTGACTTGGAGGCGGTTGACGCTTTGCCGAAACAGGCAAGCGAAGCCATGGGCGGTTTACATATTCTGGTGTCGAACGCCGGCGTCACCCGCGACACGCTCATGATGATGATGAAGCCCGACATGTGGGACGACGTCCTCAAGATCAATCTCACGGCATATTTCCGGCTGACCAAAGCGGCCTTGCGCGGCATGACAAAACAACGGTTCGGCCGCATCATCGCCGTCACCTCCGTCGTGGGCGTCACCGGCAACGCCGGACAGGCGAATTACGCGGCGTCGAAAGCAGGCATGATCGGGATGACGAAGTCGCTGGCGCAGGAAGTCGCCTCGCGCAATGTCACCGTGAATTGTATTGCGCCGGGCTTTATCGCCACCGCCATGACGGACGCCCTTAACGACCAGCAGCGAGAGGCGATCCTGGGGAAAATTCCCGCCGGCGCCATGGGCTCGCCCGACGATATCGGGCATGCGGCGGTCTATCTGGCGTCCGATGAGGCGGCTTACATGACCGGCCAAACCCTGCACGTAAACGGCGGCATGGCCATGATTTAAGCGGGGTTGCGGGGCCATTCCTCAAAATAATCGGCGTCAACCGTTGAATATGACGGAATTGGTCCCATTTGGGCGGTGCGAAACGGAAAAGGCGTCATCAATGGCGTTGCAACAATCGGCAATATGACGTAATCGCCACCGCAAAGGCGTTCATTATCGGGATTTTTCCCATCTTCAATCCACGAACGCCGAATTCGCAAAGCATATCGAGAAGGAGTCCTGAATGTCTGATCTTGCTGACCGCGTTAAAAAAATTGTCGTCGAACATCTCGACGTAGACCCTGCGAAGGTCGACCCGAAAGCAAGCTTCATTGATGATTTGGGCGCCGACAGTCTTGATATTGTTGAACTGGTGATGGCGTTCGAAGAAGAGTTCGACGTAGAGATTCCGGACGACGCGGCCGAGACCATTCAAACGGTCGGCGATGCGATCAAGTTCATCGAAGAACAAAAGAAATAAGCAAACCGCTTGGCGGTTTGCGGGACCATAAACCGCCTCTTTGCGCCGGCGAGGCGCGCGTTATGAGCGCTCGCCCAAGGGAGTTCGTATGAGACGCGCCGTTGTCACAGGTCTCGGCATGGTGTCGCCCCTCGGCGGCACGCTCGAAGCCACATGGAGCCGGCTCATCGCCGGCCATTCCGGCGCGGGTCGCATTGAGAAGTTCGATGTTGACGGGTTGCCCTGTCAGATCGCCTGCGAAGTGCCGCGGGCGGACGGCTATGGCGGCGGCGATCAGGAAGGCGTCGTTCCGTTCAATCCGGACGACTGGATCAGCGCAAAAGAACAGCGCCGTAATGATGATTTTATCATTTACGGAATAGCTGCCGCGCAAATGGCGTTCGACGACTCGGGCATTGAACTGAAAACAGAAGAAGAGCGTTACCGCGCCGGCATCACCGTCGGGTCGGGCGTCGGCGGTCTGCCCGAAATTGAGCGGTCGGTTTTGACCTGTCATGAACGCGGGCCCCGCAAGATTTCTCCGTTCTTTATTCCTGCGAGCCTGATCAATCTCGTTGCAGGTCAAACATCGATCCGGCTCGGTCTCAAAGGCCCCAACCATTCCGTTGTGACGGCATGCTCGTCGGGCGCGCACGCCATTGGCGATGCGGCGCGCATGGTCATGCTGGACGACGCTGACATTATGATCGCTGGCGGCGCTGAGTCAGCGGTTTGCCCGATCGGCATTGGCGGCTTCACAGCATGCAAGGCGTTATCGACCGGCTTTAACGAAACCCCGGAACGCGCCTCGCGCCCCTATGACAAAGATCGCGACGGCTTCGTGATGGGTGAAGGCGCCGGCATGGTCGTGATCGAAGAATACGAACACGCCAAGGCGCGCGGCGCGAAGATTTACGCCGAAATCGTCGGCTATGGTTTGTCGGGCGACGCCTATCACGTGACTGCGCCGGCTGAAGACGGCGACGGCGGCTATCGCGCCATGAAGATGGCGTTGAAGCGGGCGGGACTTGAGCCGAAAGACATTGACTATGTGAACGCCCACGGCACCTCAACGCCGTTGGGCGACGAGATCGAATTGCGCGCGGTGGAACGCTTGTTCGCCGGCGCCGCCGGCGGGACCGTGATGTCGTCGACGAAATCGGCGATCGGGCATTTGCTGGGCGCGGCGGGCGCGGTGGAGGCGTTGTTCTGCATTCTCGCGATGCGTGATAATATCGCGCCGCCGACGATCAACCTAGAGAATCCTTCCGTGGAGACCGCTCTCAATCTTGCGCCTCACAAGGCCGTGGAAAAGGAAATCAACGCTGTGCTCTCCAATTCCTTCGGTTTCGGCGGCACGAACGCAAGTCTGGTGATGCGGGCCGTTGACGGCTAGTCTCTCTGTTCGGGACGGAAGGGAGACCATTAATGCAGCCGAATTCGGGTCACGGCGATTTGCGAACAAGCCAGCGCGGCGGCGCGGTAAAATCGATCATCCTATTTTTGCTTTTCCTTGGCGTTGTCGCGGGCCTCGCGCTCGGGGCCGGCGGCTATTTCGCCTACAAGGAAGCAACCCGGCCGGGACCCCTCGCTGAGGACGCGGTGGTGATGCTTGAGACCGGGACGACTGTTTCGGGCATCGCCGATATTTTAGGCGAAGCTGGCGTTATTCGGCATACGGCGCTTTTCGAGGCAGCGGTCCGCGCGCGCAAGGCAGGCGGCGCATTGAAGGCGGGCGAATACAGAATTCCGGCCGGCGCCAGCGTCATGGAAGTGATTGACCTTCTCGTGGAAGGCAAAAGCATTCTCCACTATTTCACAGCGCCGGAAGGACGAACCACGGCGCAAATTCTTCGGTTGCTCGAAGAGGACGCCGTCCTGACCGGCGACATCACTTTGGCCCCCAATGAGGGCGAGCTGTTGCCGGAGACATATGCACTGACACGCGGGGAAAGCCGCGACGATATCATTCGCCGGATGATCAAGGCGCAGGACGAGACAATTGATGCGCTCTGGGACGGCCGGGCGTTGGAGTTACCCATATCGACGCCCGAAGAAGCGATTATTCTCGCCTCGATTGTCGAACGCGAGACTGGCCTCGCCGCGGAGCGTCCGCGCATTGCGGCGGTGTTTATCAACAGGCTCAAAAAGGGCATGCGACTTGAGTCCGACCCCACGATTATTTACGGGCTGACAAAGGGCGAGCCGTTGGGACGCGGGTTGCGCGTGAGCGAACTGCGTAAGGAAACGCCTTATAACACTTATGTGATCCGTGGCTTGCCGCCGACGCCGATTGCGAACCCGGGTAAGGACGCGATCGCGGCTGTCCTAAATCCGGCTGAAACCGATGAGATCTTTTTTGTCGCCGACGGCACCGGCGGGCACGTGTTCGCGTCAACACTGCGCGAACATAATCAAAATGTCGCCCAATGGCGCCGGATTGAACGCGAGCGTCAGCAATAGTGACGTCGGGCGCCGCATCCGTTTCATCGATGACCGGTTTCGCACGCATGGACGGCGAGCACGCCGACATGCGCTGGAGTTGGGAGATAAAGAGCGTCAATAGTCGCGGTCTGGAGACGCGTTTTCGGCTGCCGACCGGGTTCGACTTTCTTGAGCCCCGTCTGAAGAAGCGCCTGGCCGGGAAAATCGCGCGCGGCTCGGTGAATGTCTCGTTGACCTTGCGCTCGGCAAAAAGTGCGACGCTTGTTTCCGTCAATGAAACCGTCCTCGACCAAATCCTCCCGTTGATCAACAAGATCGGTCTGCGCATCGATTGCGAAAAGCCGCGTGCGGAAAATATCCTGAATGTGCGCGGGGTCCTCGATATGATCGAACCGGCGCCTGACGAGCAGGAACAAGCGGCGCTCGGCGACGCGATGACGTCGAGCTTTGACGCTGCGGTGGACGGTCTGAAAGCGTCACGGGCGGAAGAGGGCGCGGCGATGGGCGCCGTGCTTGCGAGCCTCGTCGATGAAACCGAGCGTCTTGCGGGCGCTGCGCGCGCAAGCGATGAGGCGAGCCTGCCGGCGATCCGCGACAAGCTTGCCGCCCAGTTGCAAGAACTCGGCGTTGACGGCGCCTTGGCTGAGGAACGCTTGGCCCAGGAAACAGCGCTTCTGGCCGTCAAAGCCGATATCCGAGAAGAGCTCGACCGGCTTGACGCGCATGTGGCGTCGGCGCGCAGTCTCCTTGCGGGCGACGGCCCCGTTGGCCGGAAACTCGATTTTCTGACGCAGGAGTTTAACCGCGAAGCAAACACCTTGTGCTCCAAAGCCCCGACCATGGCGTTGAAGCAGATCGGACTCGATCTAAAGTCCGTTATCGATCAAATGCGCGAGCAGGTTCAAAATGTTGAGTAAAATGATGCGGCGCGGGGCGGGACCATGTTAGGCGGCGATCTAAAAGTCGCCCGGCGGGGCCTCATGTTCATCCTCTCCAGCCCCTCCGGCGCAGGGAAGACGACGCTCGCCGACAGGTTATTGCAAAAAGACGGCGAAATGGTGCTTTCGATCTCCGCGACCACGCGCGAGCGCCGCCCCGGCGAGGCCCATGGGCAGGATTACTTCTTCGTCTCGGAAGAAGAGTTTGAACGCATGCGCGACAATGACGAATTCCTCGAATGGGCGAATGTCTTTGGGAATTATTACGGCACGCCGCGCGCCATGGTCGAAGAAACGCTTCGTCAGGGTAAGGATGTTCTGTTCGACATAGACTGGCAGGGCGCCCAACAGCTTGACGAAGTGGCCGGCGAAGATGTGGTGAAGGTGTTTATCCTGCCGCCGTCGCGCGAAGAGTTGGAGCGCCGGTTGCGTAAGCGCGCGCAAGATCCGGAGGAAATCGTCCAGAAACGCATGGCGAAAGCTGACGCGGAAATGTCCCACTGGGCCGAATATGATTATGTTATCGTCAATTACGATCTCGATGAGTCCGAAGAGCTTTTGCGGTCGATCCTCTTCGGCGAACGCCTAAAGCGCCGCCGTCAGGTGGGGCTGTCGAAGATCGTCAAGGATATGACCTCGGACGAATAGGCGCTTGCGACGATCTAACGTTCACGCGTAACGGGCAGTCCGGCCTTTTTCCAGCCGTCGAAACCGGCGTCCATGTGAATGATTTTTGTGAAGCCGAGTTTTTTCATCTGCGGCACGGCGCGGCCGCTGCGATGGCCTGATTTGCAGTGGACGAGCCATGATGCGTCGCGGTCGAGCGCGGCGAGTTTCTTTTTCAGGTTCAGGGAAAAATAATTGATCTGTATCGCGCCGTCGATGTGGCCGCGATTAAATTCTGGCCGGGTGCGCAAGTCGAGCACTCTGATCGACGGATCGTCAGCCAGGAGTTGCGCCGCTTCGCGTGGGCTAACATGAAGAACGCCCTTTTTCACAACGCCAACATCCGAAGGCGGGCTCTCATCTTGCGCTACGGCGACCCCAAGCGTCGATCCGACAATCATGACGAAGACTAGTAGGAGGCGGTTCGCTCTATTGCGCATTGTCGTCGCTCGTTATGGGCAGGCCCGCCGCGCGCCAGCCATTAAAGCCGGCGGTGAGGTGAGAAACGTTCGTGAAGCCAAGTTTCTTAAATGACTTGAGGCTCTTTCCGCTGCGCCCGCCGCTACGGCAGTGGAGCACGTAGGCGGCGTTCTTATCGAGAGCGGCGAGCTGTTCTTCAAAATCCGCATCATAGAAGTTGATATTAAGCGCGCCGGCGATGTGCCCTTCGGCGAATTCTTCCGGCGTTCGGATATCGAGAACCTT
>CAWUIM010000068.1:0-17290 GCA_963922595.1 uncultured Parvularculaceae bacterium | reverse complement strand
CGTGCGCGCGATTTCCGCGCCGCCGAGGCGGCCCGCGACGTTAACGCGGATGCCGAGCGCGCCCATGCGCGTTGCTGTCTGCATCGACCGTTTCATGGCGCGGCGGAAAGCGACCCGGCGCTCAAGCTGCTGGGCGATGTTTTCCGCAACGAGCGTGGCGTCAATCTCCGGCTTGCGGATCTCGACGATGTTCAAGACCGTCTCGGAAGACGTCATCTTCTGAAGCTCTGAACGGAGTTTCTCGATATCGGCGCCCTTCTTGCCGATAACAACCCCCGGACGCGCCGTATAAATCGTCACGCGGCACTTCTTGTGCGGGCGCTCGATAATGATGCGCGATACGCCCGCGGCCTCAAGCTTCTTTTCGAGGTAAGCGCGGATCGCCAGGTCCTCGTGGAGAAGATCAGCATACTGGCCTTTGTTGGCGTACCAGCGCGAGTCCCAAGTGCGGTTGATGCCGAGGCGAAGGCCGATCGGGTTTACTTTCTGACCCATAGCTACGCAGCCTCCACTTCTTTAACGACGATCGTAATCTCTGCGAACGGTTTCATAATTCTGCCGACCCGGCCGCGCGCACGCGGCTTCCAGCGTTTCATCACAATGTTTTTGCCGACAAACGCCTGATCGACGACGAGACTGTCGATGTCGAGATCATGGTTGTTTTCAGCGTTGGCGACGGCGCTTTCCAGCACCTTCTTGACGTTCTGGGCGACGCGCTTGCGCGAGAAAGTGAGATCGGCCATCGCCTTTTCCACTTTCTTGCCGCGGATCATTTGCGCCACAAGATTGAGTTTCTGCGGCGAGGTCTTGATCATCCGGCCCTTGGCCATCGCCTGATTATCGGCGTAACGGCGTTCATTCTTCTTCTGACCCATGACTATTTCCTCTTCGCCTTTTTATCAGCGCCGTGACCATAGTAGGTGCGTGTCGGAGAAAATTCGCCGAGCTTGTGGCCGACCATGTCTTCGGTCACATGCACGGGAACGAACTTCTGGCCATTGTAGACGTTGAACGTCATGCCCACGAAATTCGGCAGGATCGTCGACCGGCGCGACCAGGTCTTGATCCCGCCTTTATGTTTGCCGTCGGACGCTTCATCGGTCTTCTTCAGAAGATACCGATCCACAAACGGGCCTTTCCATACGGAACGCGGCATATCTTAAACTCCTCGTCGCCCTAGCGCTTCTTCTTGCGCGCGTGACGCGAGCGCAGAATGAGCTTGTCTGATGGTTTGTTCTTGTTACGGGTCTTGGCGCCCTTGGTCGGCTTGCCCCAAGGCGTCACTGGATGGCGTCCGCCCGACGTACGGCCTTCGCCGCCGCCATGGGGGTGATCGACCGGGTTCATGACAACACCGCGCACCGACGGGCGCTTGCCCTTGTGGCGCAGGCGGCCCGCCTTGCCGAAATTCTGGTTCATGTGATCGGCGTTCGAGACCGCGCCCACGGTCGCCATGCAGGCGCCGGGCACGAGCCGCACTTCGCCGGAATTGAGACGAACCTGCGCATAGGCGCCGTCACGGCCCACAAGCTGCGCATAGGCGCCGGCCGAGCGAGCGATCTGCGCGCCTTTTTCCGGCTTCATCTCGATATTGTGGATGATCGTTCCTACCGGGATCGACCGCAACGGCATCGCGTTGCCTGGCTTCACATCCACTTTTTCACCGGCGATGATCTTATCGCCCGCCTTCAGACGCTGCGGCGCGATGATGTAAGACAATTCGCCGTCGAGATATTTGATGAGCGCGATAAAGGCGGTGCGGTTTGGATCATATTCCAGCCGCTCCACTTTCGCCTCGATGTCGAACTTGCGGCGTTTGAAGTCCACCTTGCGGTAGAGTTTCTTCACGCCGCCGCCGCGACGGCGAACCGTGATGCGGCCCGTATTGTTCCGGCCGGCTTTCGAACTCAGACCTTCCGTTAAAGATTTCTCCGGGCGGCCCTTGTGCAGCTCGCTGCGATCCACCAGCACAAGCTGGCGGCGCGACGGCGATGTGGGTTTAAACTTTCTAAGCGCCATGATCCTACAGCCCCGTCGTGATGTCGATCGTATGACCGTCTTCCAGCGTGACGATCGCCTTTTTGACGGTCGTGCGCGTGTAACGATGGCCACGGAATTGTTTGTTCTTGCCTTTATGGCGCAGCGTATTCACGGCCTTCACTTTGACCTTGAACAAGCCTTCGACCGCTTCGGCGATTTCCGGCTTCGTTGCGTCGAGCGGCACTTTAAACGCGATCTGATTGTTCTCAGAGGCGAGCGTCGTTTTCTCGGTGATCAACGGCGCGATCAGCGTGTTGTAGAAACGCTCCGTCTGACTTGTCGTGCTCTCAGCCATTAGTTCGCTCCTCCGCTCGATTTCGCGCCGGAAGCAAGGCGGGCCTCAAGACCTTCCACAGCCGCTTTCGTGAGCACCAGCTTGTCGCGGCGCAGAATGTCGTAAACGTTGGCGCCGATCACCGGCAAAACATCCACATTCGGAATGTTGCGTGAGGCGAGACCGAATTTTTCATCAACCGACGCATCGACAATTAACGCGTTGGAAAGACCAAGTTTACCGAGTGAGGCGAGCAAGGTTTTCGTCTTGCCGTCATCAATCTTTGCGTCGTCGATCACGATCAGTTCGCCGGCCGCTTTCTTCGCCGACAATGCGTGGCGCAGAGCCAGCGATCGTACCTTCTTCGGCAGGCCGGTTGCGTGGCTGCGCGGGCGCGGTCCATGGGAGACGCCGCCGCCGCGGAAGATATTCGCCTTGCGGTTCCCGTGACGGGCGCCGCCGCCGCCTTTCTGACGACCGAATTTCTTCGTCGTGCCGGTGATCTCGTTACGCTCTTTGGTCTTGTGCGTGCCTTGCTGACGCTTGGCAAGCTGATAGGTCACCATGCGGTGCAAGATATCTTTGCGCGGCTCCAGACCGAAGACGTCGTCAGAAACGTCAATCGACCCGGCCTTACCGCTATCGAGAGTGAGGACATCAAGTTTCATTATTCAGCACCCTCATCTTTCGCTGAAGCAGCGCGGATTTTGGCCACAGCGTCCTGATCAACTTTCGCGCGCGGCGGATTACCGTCGATCATTTCCTGCGCCTGAACGAGCCATTCCTGCTTCTCAGCTTGCTCGGTCACTTCGAGTTTCTCATACAGCGCAGCGCGATCATCGTCGGACAGCGCCACAAGCTGTGTCAGCTTCTCAACGCCTTCCGCTTTCAGCGCGTCAGCGGTCTTGTCGCCGATGCCGTCGATCAAGACGATGAGATCGACCGCGTCGTCGAACTGATAGTCGCCTGACGGCGCGTCGCCTGCAGCCGCTTCCGGCGCTTTTTTCTCAAGGAGAGCGCCCGGCTTCGGCGCATCTTCCGGCAACGGCTTTTTGACCGCGTCCTTGATCAAAACCCAGCCGCCCTTCGGACCCGGCACCGCGCCCTTGATCAGGATCAGGCCGCGATCGGCGTCCGTGCGGACGACTTCGAGGTTTTGAGCCGTGCGACGGCGCGCGCCCATATGGCCGGCCATCTTCTTGCCTTTGAAAACTTTGCCGGGATCCTGGCACTGACCGGTCGAACCGTGTGAACGGTGCGAGATCGAAACGCCGTGCGTCGCGCGCAAGCCGCCGAAATTATGCCGCTTCATGGCGCCGGCGAAGCCTTTACCGATTGTGGTGCCGGTAATGTCAACTTTTTGTCCCGGTACGAAATGTTCAGCGGAAAGCTCGGCGCCCACATCGATCATGTTTTCGGCGTCAACGCGAAACTCAACAAGCTTGGCTTTCGGCGCCACATTGACCGCCGCAAAATAGCCGCGCTCCGCTTTGTTGACGCGTTTGGCTTTCTTTTCGCCGGCGCCCAGTTGCAGCGCTGTGTAGCCGTGTTTGTCGTCATTGCGTTGACCGACGACCTGACACTGGTCGAGTTGCATCACCGTGACCGGCACATGTTCGCCGTCTTCACGATAAACGCGGGTCATGCCCACCTTTTTAGCGATGAGGCCAGTTCTTTCTCCAGCACGCATCTTCGTTTCTCCTTATGCCTTTTTGCCTGATCGTTTAGGCGCCAAGACGTATTTCGACATCGACACCGGCCGAGAGGTCGAGCTTCATCAACGCATCCACGGTCTGCGGCGTCGGATCGACAATGTCGAGCATCCGCTTGTGGGTGCGCATTTCGAATTGTTCGCGCGATTTTTTGTTGACGTGCGGCGAGCGATTCACGGTAAATCTTTCGATGCGCGTGGGCAGAGGAATAGGCCCGCGCACATTAGCGCCCGTCCGCTTCGCCGTGGCGACAATCTCCTGCGTGGAGCTGTCGAGCACGCGGTGATCAAAAGCTTTGAGCCTGATGCGAATGTTCTGTTGCATGGGGTGAGCGCCGTTTTCTTAATTTCAACTTTTAAAGACAAAAAAGCACGGAGCCGTTTGCGGCGGCTCCGTGCCCGGAATTTTCAACCTACTCGATGATCTTTGCGACGATGCCAGCGCCGACCGTACGGCCGCCTTCACGGATCGCGAAGCGAAGCTTTTCTTCCATCGCAATCGGCACGATGAGCTCAACATTCACTTCAACATTGTCGCCTGGCATAACCATTTCCGTGCCTTCTTTGAGCGTGACGACACCCGTCACGTCGGTGGTGCGGAAATAGAATTGCGGACGGTAGTTCGTAAAGAACGGCGTATGGCGACCGCCCTCGTCTTTCGTGAGGATGTAGGCCTCAGCGACGAATTTCGTGTGCGGGTTAACAGAGCCCGGCTTGCAGAGCACCTGGCCGCGTTCAACGGCTGTCCGCTCAATACCGCGCAGGAGAACGCCCACATTGTCGCCGGCTTCGCCGCGATCAAGCAGCTTGCGGAACATTTCAACGCCCGTGCAGGTCGTTTTCTGCGTGTCTTTGATGCCAACGATTTCAAGCTCGTCGCCCACATTGACAACACCGCGCTCTACGCGGCCCGTAACAACCGTACCGCGTCCGGAGATCGAGAACACGTCTTCGATCGGCAACAGGAAGTCTTGATCAACCGGACGATCCGGCGTCGGAATATATTCGTCCACAGCCGCCATCAATTCCTTGATCGCGTTTTCGCCGATCTCAGGATTGTTACCTTCCATGGCGGCGAGCGCCGAGCCTTTGATGATCGGAATATCGTCGCCCGGGAAATCGTAAGAAGAAAGCAGCTCTCGCACTTCCATTTCAACGAGCTCCAGAAGCTCTTCATCATCGACCTGATCGACTTTGTTCAGGAAGACAACAATCGCCGGAACGCCGACCTGACGGGCGAGCAGAATGTGCTCACGCGTTTGCGGCATCGGGCCGTCCGCTGCGTTCACAACGAGGATCGCGCCGTCCATTTGCGCCGCGCCGGTGATCATGTTTTTCACATAGTCAGCGTGGCCCGGGCAGTCGACGTGCGCGTAGTGACGATTGTCTGTTTCGTATTCGACGTGCGCTGTTGAAATCGTAATGCCACGCTCTTTTTCTTCGGGCGCGCCGTCGATTTCATCATAGGCTTTAAAGTCGCCAAAATACTTCGTGATCGCAGCCGTCAACGTGGTCTTACCATGGTCAACGTGACCGATGGTGCCGATGTTGGCATGCGGTTTCGTGCGTTCAAACTTTTCCTTTGACATCTTCTTCTCCGTAATCTGACGTCTTTAACTACTTCTTTTCGGCGCCGCCTCAGGAAACTCCCGAAGCAATACTTCTTTCCCGACGATGCTAGCCGACCAGCTTCGCCCGGACCTCTTCCTCCACCGCTTTCGGCACACGGTCGTAATGGTCGAACTGCATTGTGTAGTTCGCACGGCCCTGCGTGGCGGAGCGGAGGTTGTTCACGTAACCGAACATATTTGCAAGCGGCACCATGGCGTTGACGACGGTTGCGTTCCCGCGCATCGCCTGGTCCTGGATTTGGCCGCGGCGGGAATTTAGATCGCCGATGACCGTGCCGGTATATTCGTCAGGCGTCACCACCTCAACCTTCATCACCGGTTCCAGAAGCGCGAGCCCGAGCTCGCCCTTATGCTCGCGCAATGCGCCGCGCGCGGCGATCTCAAAGGCGAGCACCGAAGAGTCCACATCGTGGAACCCGCCGTCATAAAGCTCGACTTTGAAGTCCAGGATCGGGAAGCCGACCAACAGACCCGTTTCGCGGATCGAATTGATGCCTTTTTCGACGCCCGGAATGTATTCTTTCGGGATCGCGCCGCCGACAATCTGGCTCTCGAATTCGTAGCCCTCGCCCGGCTGTTGCGGAATAACGCGCATCTTGATCCGCGCGAACTGACCGGAACCGCCCGACTGTTTCTTGTGCGTGTAGTCGATGTCGGATTCCTGCGTGATGGTCTCGCGATAAGCCACCTGCGGGGCGCCGATATTCGCCTCCACTTTGAATTCACGCTTCATACGGTCCACGAGAATATCGAGGTGCAATTCGCCCATGCCTTTGATGATCGTCTGACCGCTTTCCTCGTCGGAGGAAACGCGGAAGGACGGATCTTCGGCGGCAAGACGCTGGAGTGCGATGCCCATCTTCTCCTGGTCGGCCTTCGTTTTCGGCTCAACCGCGAGCTCGATCACCGGCTCAGGGAATTCCATGCGCTCAAGCACCACCGGCTTCAACGCGTCGCAAAGCGTGTCGCCCGTCGTCGTGTCTTTCAGACCAACGATCGCGATGATATCGCCCGCATAGGCTTCCTTGATTTCTTCGCGGCTGTTGGAGTGCATCTGTAGCATCCGGCCAGCGCGCTCTTTCTTGCCTTTAACGGTGTTCAAAAGCTGCGTGCCGGCTTCAAGCTTGCCCGAGTAAATCCGGCAGAAGGTGAGCGATCCGACAAACGGGTCGTTCATCACCTTAAAGGCGAGCATGGAAAGCGGTTCGTCATCAGACGATTTACGCGTCACTTCTTCGTCGCTATCCGGCAGCACGCCCTTGATCGCGGGCACCTCAACCGGCGACGGCAGGTAATCGACAACCGCATCCAGCATCGGCTGAACGCCTTTGTTCTTGAACGCGGAGCCGCAGAGCACAGGGTGGAATTCCACCTCGCAAGTCCCCTTACGGATCAGACGCTTCAACGTGTCCGTGTCAGGTTCGTTGCCTTCCAGATAAGCTTCCAGGACTTCTTCATCGAGCTCGACAACGGTCTCGATCATTTTCTCACGATATTCCGCGGCCTTGTCGGCGAGATCGGCCGGAATGTCTTCCTCGTGATAGCTGGCGCCCAGATCTTCCGCGTCCCAGATAATCGCTTTCATCTTCAAAAGATCGACAACGCCGGCGAAATCGCTTTCCGCGCCGACCGGCAATTGCAGGATCACAGTTTTCGCCGCGAGGCGATCGTGGATCGTATCGACAGAATTGTAAAAATCCGCGCCCAGCTTATCCATCTTGTTGATGAAGAACATGCGCGGGACATTGTATTTGTCGCCCTGACGCCAGACGGTTTCGGTCTGCGGCTCAACACCCGCATTGGCGTCAAGAAGCGCAACCGCGCCGTCAAGCACGCGCAACGACCGCTCAACTTCAATCGTGAAGTCAACGTGTCCGGGCGTGTCGATGATGTTCAGGCGCTTGTCGTTCCAGAAACAGGTTGTCGCCGCAGACGTGATCGTGATGCCGCGCTCTTGCTCCTGTTCCATCCAGTCCATCGTCGCCGCGCCGTCATGCACTTCGCCGATTTTGTGGCTTTTGCCGGTGTAATAGAGAACGCGCTCGGTCGTCGTCGTTTTGCCGGCGTCAATATGCGCCATGATGCCGAAGTTGCGATAGTCCTCGATTTTGTGCGTGCGGGTCATCGGACCGGATCCTTAAATATTACTCTGTCTACCAACGATAATGCGAGAAGGCGCGGTTCGCTTCCGCCATACGGTGGGTGTCTTCGCGCTTTTTCACGGCGGCGCCGCGGTTCTGCGCTGCGTCCATCAGCTCGTTCGAAAGGCGGTCGACCATGGTCGTCTCATTGCGCGCGCGCGCGGCCGAAATAATCCAGCGCATGGCGAGCGCCAGCTTGCGGTCCGGACGCACTTCCACCGGCACCTGATAGGTTGCGCCGCCGACACGCCGTGAGCGCACCTCGATCGCCGGCGTTACATTCTCGATCGCTTCTTTAAAGAGCTCGACCGGCGGCCGTTTCAGCTTGCCTTCGATCTTGTCGAAAGCGCCATAAACAATTTTCTCGGCGGCCGATTTCTTGCCGTCGAGCATGACGTAATTCATGAATTTCGAAATGGTCGTATCGCCGAATTTCGGATCCGGATGAACGACTCGTTTTTCTGCGCGGTGACGACGTGACATCTTATAGTATCCTTACTTCGGCCGTTTCGCGCCGTATTTCGAACGACGTTGCTTACGGTCTTTCACGCCCTGCGTATCGAGGACGCCGCGAAGAATGTGGTAGCGAACGCCGGGAAGGTCTTTCACGCGGCCGCCGCGGATCAGGACCACTGAGTGCTCCTGAAGATTGTGTCCCTCGCCCGGGATATAGCCGATCACTTCATAGCCGTTCGTCAGCCGGATTTTCGCGACCTTGCGAAGCGCCGAGTTCGGCTTCTTCGGCGTTGTCGTATAAACCCTTGTGCACACGCCGCGTTTTTGCGGGCATGCTTCCATGGCCGGCACTTTATTGATGCGGCGCTTTGGCTTTCGCGGCTTGCGAATCAGCTGTTGGATCGTCGGCATGGGCGCTCCAAATTCCTTCAGTACGCTCGATTGAGCGGGTAAAACATTCCTGCTCGCCTCTCCGGGGCCTCATGAAGGGCGTTAACCATCCTGAGACGCCAACCATCCAAAGACGCGAATAAGCGGGGTTCCGGACCTTGCGGAACACCGCCCTTACAGATCAATTCTCATAGCTAGGCCCGACTGCGTTTCGCTAAAAAGGACGGCCAGTCATCCAGCAAGCGCGGTTCTTATAGGGGCGAATCGGCTTGGTCAATATGGTTTTGGTAATTTTTGTTACCGTGAATCTGTATTTCGGATGATTTGCAATTTAGCCGCCCTCGCTCGCGTTAGCCATGCATACCTGGACACCAAATTCCCGGCAAAATCAGGCTCAATTCTTGAATGGCGCTCTCGCGAATTGCTGTAACGTGCAGCGAAATGCTTGGGAGCGCTGGATTTGGCCATTCGAATTGCATTTGTCGGCTATGATAATGACGCCGTTTCCGCTTATTTGAGCGACGAAAATGCGCACGACAGCGCGGACCGCGCGCGCTATTATGCTGATATTGTTGAACAATTATCAGAAAAAGCCGACCTGACAGGCGTTTGCTCTTTGACCAGCGATGAGCCCTATATGGACAGCGTCGGGTCAAAGCTGCGCTTCGCCGGAATTCCCAAGACCGCCGAAGACCGGATCGACGAAGACGCGGCGATCGCCCTGCTTGAGCGTTGGGGCGTCAATTACCTCGTTCTGCAGGTTGTCTCCCGCAAAATCCTCGCCTGGGCGATGCGGCGGAACGTGCGCACCCTCCCCGTGTTCTCCACTGATCTGAACGCGAAAACAGCGGGCGGCCGCTTCAATCTCTATCTGCTCGGCCGCCTCATTAATAAGCCCCGCATTCCTTTCATTGGCGTCCGGTCCGTGGCGACCAGCGAAACCTTCAGAAAGGCTGGGATCAAAGCCGACAAGATCTTTCCGTGGGATTGGCCTACCGAGGCGGACCAACAGGTGCACCCTTCCGGGGATCTTGCGCTCGGTCACTTGATCAAGCGCTGGATGGATTCCCCGCGCCGGCCCGCGCAATCGATCATGCGCTATTCGTTGGCGGCCCGCGACGGGGCCGCCTCGAAATCGGCGGCGTAACGCGCCAAACCCCCTCAGCCGCAGGGCTTCGCCGCCACGTTCTCAAGGATTGCATAAAGCTGACGGTCTTCGTCGGTGAAGGCTTCCGTTTGCGTCGCCGCTGCTTTCACGCAAGCCAACTCGATCTGATCAGACAGCGGGGCATTCAGGATCGGGTCAATGGTCCAGACGCGGGCGCTGCCATCCGCCGAGGCTGTCACGAAATAAGAGCCGTCAGCGCCGTAAGCAACCTTGTTGATGCGGTCGCGATGACCTTCGAACCGCTTCAATGGCTCGCCGGTCGTTACATCCCACAGGATCGCCGAGGCGTCCTGCGATCCGCTCACGAGATAGCGCCCGTCAGGGCTGAACGCCACATCACGCACCCATTCGCGGTGGCCGACCATGGTTTTAACCGCTTCCCCCGACGCCAGGTCCCAAAGTAGAATGTCGTTCCCTCCGAGCGCCGTCGCGAGGAGACGCCCGTCGGGCGATACGTCAATGGCGTGGATGCGGCTGTCGGCAGTTAAGAGCGTTGCAGGCTCTTCGTCAGTGCGTGCATTCCAGACAAGAACGCGGGCGTCCGCGGACGCCGTCAAGATGCGCGCGCCCTCATCCAGAAAACGCGCGTCATTAATCCGGCCTTCGTGGCCCGCGAACGTTCTGAGCGGCGCGCCCGTATCGGCGTTCCAGAGCATCGCTGTTCCGTCTGCGGACGTTGTCAGCAATTGCTTACCGTCCGGACTGAACCGCACGCCGGTCGCCATCCGCTCATGGCCCGCGAATATGCGGTAGAGCTGCCCAGTCGCCACGTCCCAGAGCTTGACAGCGCCGTCCGCCGAACTCGTCGCCGCGCGCATGCCGTCATCACTGAACGCGGCGTCGATAATTCGCGCGTCGTGACTGAACCGCGCGATCGGTTCGGCGGGGTTTGACGCCGAGGCGAGCGCAACCGAAACCGCACCGTTATTGTACAAAACAAAATCGCTCTTGTTCGTCGCCGCAACGGTAACGGCATCGGTCGCGGCAGCCGCCGGTTCTTCGCCCGGTCGCGGCAAGGCCCAGGATTTGACGGTGTTATCCCAGGCGCCGCTGACAAGCTTCTTTTGATCAGGACTGAACGCCACGCCGTAAACCCAGCTATCGTGACCTGCATGCGTCGCCATGATCGCGCCTGTCGCAACATCCCACACCAACACGTCGAAATCGCCTGCGCCGCTGGCGATCATTTTCCCGTCGGGACTGAAGACCGCGTCATTGATCCGGCTCTCATGTCCTTCCAGTGTTTTTTCCAGAGACCTGTCGGCGCTATTCCATAGTTTCAACAGCGCATCGCCGGAACTTGTCAGATACCGTGCGTCGTCAGGACTAAACTCGATCGCGTTGATCCAGTTTTCGTGGATGTTCGCCGAATAACTCTCGGCCCCCGTCTCGGCGTCCCAAATTTTCAAGACGCCATATTCAGAGCCCGTATAGATTTCCGCCTCGTCCGGAGAAAAGATCGCCGCTGAAACGCGGCCCTCATGGCCGCTGAAGGTGCGCAGCGTTTCGCCGCTCGCCGTATCCCACAGCTTCGCTGTTTTGTCGCCAGACCCGGAAAGGATACGCGTTCCGTCCTTCGAAAAACGAACCGCGTTCACCCAGGTCTGGTGGCCCTCATAAGTCCTGATCAACCCGCCGTCGGCGACCCGCCAGAGTTTGATCATGCCGTCGCCGGCGCCGGTAAGAAGGCGCGCGCTGTCCGCGCTGAACTCAAGGCTCGTTACGCGGTTTTCGTGGCCTTCGAGCGTGCGCACCAATTCGCCCGTGCGCGCGTCCCAGATTTTCGCCGTTGCGTCGCCGGAGCCGCTGGCGAAGAATGCGCCGTCCGGGCTAAACGCCACCACGGCGACGCCGTCTTTATGGCTATGATGCGTACGGATCAACGATGAATTGAGATAGCTGCGCAACAATTGGGCGACGGCTTGCGGGTTAGGTTTTTTGGCGAACAAACCGCCAGGTCCATCAGGGTCCGCCTCAAGCGCAAATAATAGCGCCTTGTCATGGCTCGATTGATCATTCAGGGCACGCGCCTGCGCCGCAAAAATTTTCGAGCTTTGCCGATCAGCTTCCGCGGCCTTGCCAAGCGCTACAAGGCCGGCTGCGACAGCCGCAACCGTCAGAACAGCGCCGACGGCGATGCTCACGAAGCTCAGCCTCCGGACCTTATCCTGCGCCGCCGCCGCTCTCACGAGCGCGTCTTCCCGATCTTTAAGCGCCGCATTCATAGCGTCGATTTTTTGCCGCTCAAGGCTGCGCCGTTGTTCTTCGGCCTGTTCGCTTTCGCGCATGAATTCCGCCTGCAACTCGGAAAGCGCGGCGCCGCGCGGCGGTTTGTTTTTTCGCCATTCCTTGAAGTCGCTGAATTCCGCCCCCGAAAGAAGAAGGCTTTCGGGACGGGCGCGCGCCTCCCACCGGGCCGCAAGCTCGCCGAGGCGCGTGTGCTCCTTGATCCAGTCGGCGTTCATCGAAAGGGCTTCGTCAAGCTTTACGAGGCCAGATCCGAAGCCGGCGTTCGTGACCTTCTCGTCGTCGTAGAAGTGAATATAATTCAGTTTCTGCAACTGAACCGGGGGCTCAGCGCCTTCAAGGTCGCGCGCAAGCACCGGCACGAGGCGTTTGCCGAGCCGTTCAGTTTCTTCGACCTCCCACTGACAAATCTCAGACGCAGCGAAGTCCGGCGACAGAACAAAAACGACGGAGTCAGACGACAGGATCAATTCTCCGAGCCCGGAGCGCCAATCTTCGCCAGGCGAGATGCCCTCCCTGTCGATCACCGGATTATAACCGAAGCGCTTCAACGCCACGACGAGCTGATCCACAAACGCGAGGTCGGCCCGCGAATAAGAGATAAAGACGTTGATGGCCGGCGTATCAGCCCCCAAGCTGATGTCTCCTCAACAAGCTGCGCGTTCAATTATACTGCCGCAACGCACTTATTGATATGACCTACAGCACCTTGCGAACCGTTTTCGCATTCGCGCCGACCGGAACGGTGGTTCAGACCGCGAGACTTGCGCCGCGGCGTTCAGCGCCGAGCGACATGCTCTCCGGTTGAAAGGCGCGTTTCAAGGTCGGCAAGGCGTCGCGTGGATCGCATGCGCCGCACATGAAGACATCAATCGCCGCATAGCCCTTTTCCGGCCATGTGTGAATTGAGATGTGCGATTCCGAAAGCACGAGAACCCCGGTGACGCCGCCATAGGGCGAGAAATGATGCGTATGCGCGTGAAGGATCGTGGCCCCCGCCGCCGTCGCGGCTTCGCTGAGTGCGCGTTCGATAAACGCCGGATCATCGAGATTTTCGCATCCCCACAAATCAATCAGCAAATGCATCCCTGCATAGGTGACGCCGCTCTCGGTACGGAAGTAATCGTCCTCGTTTACCGTGATGCCGGGGTGTTCGCGTTGACGGGCTGCGGCCTGCATGGGCGGATCGTTCCTACGCTACTGTCAGTTGCGTCAAGCCTACGGCCTTATGCTTAGCAAGCCGTTACCAACCCAAAGATCTAGCGGTTGAGATAAAGCGCCCAGTAAGAATCATGCGCGCCCGGGCCATAAAAATCGGAGACATTCCCGATATTCTGAAACCCAGCCGATTGCAGCTGCGAGGCGGCGGCCAGAGAGAGCTGGCTCGGCAACGACGCGAAGATAGCGTGGGCCCCCTCGCTTTTCGCTTCGCCAATGAGCGCCTGCAATCGCTCGCGCGCGTCTTCGGGTTCATTGTCCACTTCTTCCCAATACAGACCAAACGCCGTATCGGATTCCTGCATCACATCAATGTCCGTGAAGATAACGCTCTGCTGTACGTTTTCTTCCGGCGTAAAATACGAATTCATTTCAAGCGCCAGGCGATAGATGTATCGCGACTCGCCGGGCTGGTAGAAATCTTCGATCACTAACTCGCGCGTCGCGCCGCAGCGCTCGTAAAACCGGCGCGCCTCAGCGTAGATATCGACGCCGTCTTCAGTGTAATCGCTGGTTTCGATGAAGAGCCGCTCCACTTTGGTTTTGGCGAGCGCGAAGCGAAGCTCCTCCATCATGAAACTGCCGATCCCGCGCTTGCGCATATCATCATGCACATAAGTCCATGAGAGCCATGCAGAGGTCGGTGCGTCCATTATTCTCGAATAGCCTGTCACACCGGCGACGCGCCCTTCCGCCTCCACCACATAAAAGCCGGAGAGATCGCCCGACATGGAATAGGCGGCGGCTTCGGCGTCGTCTTCATCATGATCTTCGATGATATCGAGAGCCGCCTCCACGTCCCGCGGCTTCATCTTGCGAAATGTAAAGCCTTGCTCATTTTTACGTGCAGCGCCGAACAGGTTCATGACCCCTCCTTGACGGTTCGCGTTATCAGACCACAGATCAGCGCAGAATTGGTTAAGGCCGGGCGTGGCCGCGAAATAGTAATTTAACCAACAAACGGCATGCTTAGGGCGGATTTAAATTTTTGGGAGCCGCCAATCGTGAAACGTACTTCTCGCATCGCCGCAATTTTCTCCGTCGCCATCCTCGCACAAAGCTGCGGCGAGCAACAAACCAAAGCGCCAGACTTCTACGCGCTGATGGATCGCACTGTGGATGTCATTGTTGCGACCAACAATGAGCTGGCCGCAAAAGACCAGACGACCGCCAATGCGCTCACCATGAACAAGTTCACCGAGCGCCTTCACGCCGCCATTAACGCCAATCCGCACCTTTACGCGTCGCCGATGGGCCTTGAGCTGCTTGATGATGCGAGCTTCAAAGGCTTCGACGACAAGAACGGCGACAACAAGCAGGATATCGGCGAAGAAAAACTATTCACGCTGGAAATCGACGCCGAAAACAACCGCCTTGTTTGCACCGACCATACAGGCGAACATCACGGGTATCGCATCAGCGGCGCCGGATTTTTTGCGGGCGCTTTGATGGGCAATTTGCTGACCCGTCAACGCAATGCTGGCGTAAATCCGAGCCGCTTCAACGGAACATCCATGCGTACGACAAGCCGCGCCGAAATGACGGCCCGCCGTAACGCCCGCTCGCGCGCGCGGTCCGGCGGCGCCCGCAGCGGCAAGTAAGTTATTCGCTCCCTTATGGAGGCCCGCCGCTAGCGCAGGCCTCTTTTCCAAAGACCGGTTATCCTATGAGCGACACCAGCCTTACATTACCGCCGATCAACACCGGCGACGCGCCGCAAGCGACAGCCGTCGATGAACGTGAGGACTTCTCCGCCCTAGACCAAGCCGGCCGCGCCGTCCTTCTCGGCTCCATTGTGGTCGTCGCCCTATGCGGCATCGTTTACGAACTGATCATTGGTTCCGTTTCCAGCTATTTGCTCGGCAACAGTGTCTATCAGTTTTCGATCACCATCGGCTTTTTCATGTTCGCCATGGGCGTCGGCTCTTATCTCAGCCAACATATTCGCGAGCGTTTGATCTACAATTTCATCCTGGTGGAAATCTGTCTCGCCGTCGTCGGCGGATTATGCTCGATCGTCCTGTTCCTGACATTTCCGTTTTCGCCGGCGATGTATCGCACAGTGATGCTCGGCTTCATTATTGTGATCGGTGCTCTTGTGGGTCTGGAAATCCCACTCCTGACCCGCATATTAGCGCAGATCGGCGGCACGCGCCGGTCAATCGCCAAAGTGATGTCGCTCGACTATTTCGGCGCGTTGATCGGTTCAGTCGCCTTTCCCCTGATGTTGCTGCCGAGCCTCGGGCTCGTGCGCGCATCATTCGCAATCGGTCTGGCCAATGTGTTGGTCGCGTTGATGACCATGCACTTTCTGCGCAATCACCTGCCAAACGTGAAACGCCTTGCGGCCATTGCCGGGGTGATCCTGTTCGGCTTAACGGCGCTCGTTATGATGAGCTCACGGATCAACGCGTTTGCGCAACAGCATCTGTATTTCGACGACATCATCTGGAAGAAACAGACGCCCTATCAGTCGCTGGTGATGACGCAAAACTGGAAGCAGCAAGATTTGCGGCTTTTCATCGACGGCCACCTTCAATTCGCGCAGTCCGATGAGCACCGCTATCATGAAGCGCTTGTGCATCCGGTCATGTCTTTTCCCGGCGCGAAAGAAAACATCCTGATCCTCGGCGGCGGCGACGGGCTCGCGGTGCGCGAACTCCTGAAGTATGACATGATCGAACGGATCGACCTTGTCGATCTTGATCCGGCGATTACGGACCTGGCGCAGACCTTTCCGCAATTGGTGAAATTAAACGGCGATTCATTCGCCGACCCCCGCGTCCATATCCATAACGCAGACGCCTTCGTTTTCATCAAGGACGCCGCGCATCGCTATGATCGCGTCATCATTGATATGCCGGACCCTCACGACGAAGCGATCTCGAAGCTCTATTCGGTTGAATTCTACGCTATGATCAAAAAGAAACTACGCGACGGCGGCTATGTGGTGACGCAGAGCTCCTCGCCCTTTTTCGCACGCCGCACCTTCTGGAGCGTCAACGACACAATGGCGGCGGCGTTCGGCGCGACGCAAAGCTACAACTTGCCGATCCCGAGTTTCGGCGTCTGGGGTTTTCACTTGGCGGCGGAGAACGACGCCGCTTTCACGGCGCCCTCCACTATCGCCGTTGAAACGAAATTTCTGACCGATGACGTCATGAAGGCCGCGAAAGTCTTTTCAAAGGACATTGGACCGTCGGGCGCGCCTGCGGTGAATTCGATTTTCGAGCCGAGACTCTATCAGCTGTATCTGCAGGACATGCGGGGCAAAGTCTCTTAGCGCCTTAGCCGCAATGGCGTTCGATAAACTTTTATCATTAGTGTTCAGCACACGGTAATCAACTTAGCAAATTCCGGCTGTTTGCGGCGCTCTTTGTACGATCGGCGAAGGGCTAATTTAAGAAAATTACCGCAAACTCTTGAAAACTCCATCAAGGGTAGTCGACGGGCGGGCATTTCATGAAGCACTTACCAATGATTTTGATCGGCGCCGGAGCGCTTGTTCTCCTCCAAGGCTGCCAGAAAACCAGCGGGCCGCGTAAGCTCGACATTAACGGCGTGATGGATCGGACCATCGACGCTATGGTCGATTTTGCGAAGGACACAGAAGCAAGCGGCGGCACACTCGCCGACAATGAAGTTATTCCGAAATTTGCCCCGCGACTCCACGCTGCGCTAAACGCCCGGCCGAAAGTCTTCACCGGCAATGTGGGTCTGACGGCGAAAAGCGACGCCAGCTTTCAGGGCTTTGACGACCTCAACAAAAATAACCGTAAGGAAGACGGCGAACAGCATTTGTTCACCCTCGAGATCGATGCCGAAAATGAGCGGCTGATCGCGACCGACTTCTCCGACAATACATACGGCACGCAGTTTCGAGACGGGCAATATCGCGGATACTTTTTTGTCTGGGTGTCGCGCAGACAATCAGCCGCCGGCCTGCGCCCCAACCGCTTCGCCGGGCGCAACATTGATACGCGGATGAAACCCGTTCGCGCGGCGTCGTCGCGC
>CAWUIM010000067.1:0-18169 GCA_963922595.1 uncultured Parvularculaceae bacterium | reverse complement strand
GGCCGCGTCAAGGGCGTGCGAAAGGTTTCGGGACACCTGCAGCGCATCGAGCCCGGGGAGGGTCGCGGTCAGCAAAATTACGCCGAGGAGGCTCCCTGCGCCCGCCGCGATGACGGCGCTATTGACCGGCGCGGCGCGCCAGAGGTGCAACGCGGCGAGGGCGGCCAGCGTAAAAATCGCGGCGCCGCCGATGAGGGAGACAATGCTTGGCCCCTCTGCATAGAGAAACGGGAGTGCGCCAACGAGACCCGTGGCCAATCCACCGATCGCCAGATAGAGGCCGGCGCCAATCTTACGCAGGGCCCCGTATTTGCGCTGAAGAGCGACCGCGCCGCGCGCCGCCATAATCGCGAGCGCCGGATAAAGCGGCAGCGTGTAGTGGGGGAGTTTCGTGATCGACAATTCGAAAACAATCCAGCTCGGCGCCAGCCACGCCAACAGGAAGAAGCTTGGCCACGCGCGGCGTGTGCGCCAGCTATGGTAAAGGCCGGCGATGATCAAGCCTGCCGCCGGCCAGAACAAGAGCGGCGTCAGCAGGAGATGGACGCCCGGCGGCGCGGCGTGGCTTTCCTGACCGGCGCCGACCTTGCCAAGCATGTCCCCGCCGATGGCGTCGGTGAAAAAAGCGCCGCCGGTCTCAAGGCCGATCAGGATCGCCCATGGCGCCACAATAAGCGCAAGGATCGCGGCGCCGATAATTGGCCGGAGCGCGCGTGTCCATGCGAGGCTGCGTTCGCGTGCGCTGAGGGCGGCGATCGTCAGGAAGCTCACCATCGGCGCAATCGGTCCTTTGATCAGTATACCGACGCCAAGACCGATCCAGAACAGAACGGCCCAACGCCATCCGCGAAGATGGTCGCGATTTCCATGAACGGTCGCTGCGTAAAGATGGATCAAGGCGGCCTGCGCAGCGCAGACGCAGGCGAGCAACATTGCGTCCGTTTTGGCGATGGCGCCCTCGCCGATGGCGACCGGCGCCGCCGCCAGCAAAAGCGCCGCCAGCAATCCGACCTCCTCGCCGTAAAGGCGCCTGCCGGCGGCGTAGGTCAACATCACGGCGAGGACAACGCCGAGCGCGGAAGGCAGGCGATAGGCCCAGATCTCACGCGCCTCGACGCTGGAGAAAGCCAAGACGCTCGCCGCCTGCATCCAGTGAATGCCCACCGGTTTTTTGTTGCGGGCCGCGTCCTGAAAACGAATATTGACGAAGTCGCCTGTCTCCAGCATCTGGGCCGTCGCCTGCGCAAAGCGCGCCTCGTCCCGATCAAGCGGCGGTAATGTCCAGACGCCGGCGAAGGCGGTTACGAGCGCAAACGCCAGAACAAGGAGACGGCGGCGCTGTAACGGCAGAGAGAGCAACTTTTTCAGCACGTCAGCACGCCTTTGCGGAGATCGGTCAGGGGAGGGTTCTCCACCATTCTGCGCATTGAATAGCAAGGCAATCCCCTGTGGGCGCCTTCCTTTGTCTTTTGCAGCGGTTTCTGCGATCAAGCGGCGACACGGAAGGAATTGCGCCGCCATGACGGACGATCTTCAGGAAAAGAACGCAGCACCGCTCTTCGCATCGCACGAGGCGCACCCGCCGGGCCCGTTGCGCCTGAGCGTCGTGACGCCGATGTTCAACGAGGCGGGCGGGGCTGGCGCTCTTGTGCGCGAGATCGCCGCCGCGCTGGGCGATACTGACGACGTAGAGATTATCGCCATCGACGATTGCTCGACAGATGCGACGCGCGACGAATTATTGTCGGCGAAAAAGGCGATCCCAACCTTACGCGTCTTGCGCCACCATGCGAATGCTGGGCAGAGCCGATCGTTGCGCACCGGGGTCCTGGCGGCGCGTGCGCCGGTGATCGCAACGCTTGATGGGGACGGTCAGAACGATCCGGCTGATATTGCGGCCTTGTGGGATGCGCTGACCCGCGCCGACGCGCCCGCCCTCCTGGCGATGGTGGCAGGCGAACGCCAAAACCGTCAGGACAGTGCGGCGAAACGATGGGCGTCACGGGCGGCGAACGGTATTCGCGCGCGAGCATTGAATGACGGCGCCGCTGACACTGGCTGCGGGCTAAAGCTCTTTCACCGCGCCGCTTATCTGCGTCTGCCTTATTTTGACCACATGCACCGCTACTTGCCGGCGCTGATGCGGCGCGAGGGCTTCCTTGTGGAGTATCAACCGGTCGGCCACCGCGCGCGCCTTCACGGCGCGTCAAAATACACCAATCTGGGGCGTCTTGCGGTGGCTTTTCGCGATATGCTGGGCGTTATGTGGCTAAATGACCGCGCCCGCTCGCCAATTGAGATTTCAGAGCTTTAGCTCCCGACGCGTTGTGATATGTTAGATAGTGTGGGGCGCGCCGACGGATCAGTTTCCTCCGCGACGCCAGGGGATCAAAAAGGAGCGCTTGCTCATGTTTCAGATGTTTCCATTATTGACGATCAGCCTGATCGTATACGCCGCTCTGACGTTCCTCGGCTTGACCTCGCCGGAAGGCTTGCCGTGGCATGAAGGTCTCGTCGTCCAACTGCCGATGTACTCCGGCGACACCTGGGGCGTCACCTGGGGCGATGCGTTCCTCGTGGGCAGCATGGGCCTCTTGTTCGTGGAACTCATCCGCGCCACCAAAACGGGCACGGCGTCGATCACCAATCACCTGTTGTCGTTTCTTTTGTTCATCGTGGCGCTCTTGATGTTCATTCTCGCGCCCGGCTTCGGCAACTCGCTGTTTTTCATCTTCATGACGATGACGTTCCTTGACCCGATGGCGGGTTTTGTCGTGACGACAGTCACCGCGCGGCGCGATCTTTCTGTGGCGGAAGGTGCGCTTGGCGCCGGTTAATTGTTACGCTGACAAATCAATCACGCGCACGGGCGCCGACGTCATAAGGCGTTGAGCCTTGCCGTATGCTTGCTCGGCGGCGTGCGCTGCGATGCGGCGATCATTGCAGTAAAAAACCTTCGGTCGTCTGATCGGCGTAAGCTTTATGGCTTTCGCGCGCGCAGGCGCAGTTTTCTGAACCGCGCCTTTCTTCGCCGGCGTTATTGCGCGCCTGTCGCATTTTCGCACAGCGGGAAGGTTAACAATTGGTTTCACACGAAGGACCGCGCAAGATTCTTGCCGTAAAAATCCCGCATAAGCTTCGATCAAATTAGCTGTCGTTTTAATTTTATTTACGGCTAAGCGCCTAATGTGGGCGGGTAATCACAGTTGAGTATCGATATGGCGGAACACGCCGACACGTTGTTTCAAAACCCCTCTGGAAACGCCGATATGCGCCCTACGCAGAACGAGGAAGCCGCCGCGCCCATGGGCGTCGATATGGACCGCGAGACGCCGGCCGTTGGCGCGGATGCGGAGCCGCAAACGGACGGCGTTTTGCAGACGCTGTTTGAATATAATCCGTCAACCGATGAATTTAGCTGGTCAGATATCGCCTCCGCCCGCCGGTTGATCGGCGCCGCATACACGGGCGCGACCATGGAGCGCTGCGTCTTTGAAAAACGCATTGTCAGCTCAGTGGGCGAAGATCGCGGGCGCGCGCTCAACGGCGAGCTGGAAAGCTATGTCTGCGAATATCAGCTTCAGCGCGACAATGGCGTCGCGCATTGGGTTGAAGAACGCGGCGGCTGGATCGGCGGCGGCGAGGACCGGCGGTTGATCAGCGTTATCCGGTCGATTGAAAACCAGAAGCAGCGCGAGGAACGCCTTTCCTGGCTCGCCAGAAATGACGAACTCACCGGCCTCCTCAATCGGACGACGTTGCGCGCTAATGTCGACGCCTGGATGGAAAAGCAACGCCAGAACGGGCGCCGCGGCGCTTACCTCCTGGCGGGCATTGACGACCTCGGCGCCATCAACGCCGATTTCGGATTTGATGTTGCGGATGTGGTCATCATCGAAATCGCCGAGCGGTTGAAACGCGTCCTTGGACCGGACGATCTCATTGGGCGCGTCGCCGGCACCAAATTCGGCATTCTTATCACAGACGCTGATGCGGCTGACGTGCGCGAGACATGCATCCAGCTTCTCAATGCGGTGCGTGAAAGCGTTATCGAGACAAAACGCGGCGGCGTCGCCTGTTCGATTTGTCTCGGCGCGGTGGATCTGCCTGACGATGCGGACGCATCCCAGAAAGCCATGACCCGCGCAGAGGCCGCGCTCGATCAGGCCAAACGCCTCGGCGCTTCAAGCTGGTCGCGGTTCAGTGAAAAGACCGATCAGGTGAGCCTGCGCCGCCGTAACAGCCATATGTCGGATGTCATCTTGACGGCGCTCAACGAACGCCGGGTGCGTATGGCGTTCCAGCCAATTGTCAGCGATCTCGGCGAAGCACCCACCAAGTATGAATGCCTGATCCGTATGCGCGCCGAAGACGGCCGCGAGGTTCCGGCGCCGGAGTTTATTCCGGTTGCTGAGCGCCTTGGTCTGGTTCATCTCCTTGACCGGCGCGTTCTGGAGCTGGCGACAAATACGCTTGCGGTTTGCCCGAATATTCATCTTGCGGTGAACGTTTCCATGGAGACGGTGAAAGACGCGGTATGGGCGGAGGGTTATCTCTCGCACATGCGCGCTAATAAGGCGCTGGCGCGGCGCATCACCGTGGAATTGACAGAAACACAGGTGATTGACGCTATCGACGCCTCGATCGAATTCGTTGCGGAGATTAAGTCGCTTGGCGCCTCGTTCGCGATTGATGATTTCGGCGCGGGCTACACCTCGTTCCGCAATCTGAAAGCGCTCGACATTGATATTCTGAAAATCGACGGCTCGTTCGTCACCGGCGTTTCCGGTTCGCGCGAAAACCAGTTATTCGTGCGCACGCTTCTCGATCTCGCGCGCAATTTCGGCATGAAGACGGTTGCGGAATGGGTCGATAATGAAGCCGACGCCATGCTTCTAAAGGGCCTCGGCGTCGATTTCCTGCAAGGCTATCTCCTCGGCAAACCGGAGATGAACCCCGCCTGGTTGCCCGACGGCGCGCCCAACGACCCGCGCTAGCCGGCCCTCAGATCCTTGAAGCTGTCCTCAGCGCGGGCTGCGAAAGCCTCGCGTGGAATCTCCTGCGGTCGGGCGGCGTGACCTCACCCTCTTGTTTTTGCCTTGCGTAATCTGAGCGCCGCTAATCCGAGCGGGAAGAGCAAGAACGCGGACGGGATCGGCACAGCGGTGAAGTTCACACTGAGCACTGGCGATGCGCCCGGATTGGGCGAGGACAGGAAGTGCAGGATGCCGCCGCCATTGCCGTCCGGGTCGCCGAAGCCGGCTTGCGCCACGGCGCAGGCTTCCGGGCCGCCGAACATGCACCGGCCTGATTCAGCGCCGACCGTCGTGCTGACGACGACTGAAATCAGAAATTCCAGCGTTTTCGATTGGCCGGCCTCGAACACGCCGAGATCGACATTCGTCAATGACGTCTCACCCCAGCGGTAAAAGAAATCATTATCGCTTACGAGGCCGAAATCGTTGAGCGAAATATTATCGAAGACCGCGCTCGGTCCGCCGGGCCCGACCATGATGTTTCCTGAAAAGAGCGTTTCGCCATCAAGCCGCGCCTCGAAGACCAGTTCCGCCGTTTGACTAATATCGTCAGGGCCTGAAAGGAAGGTTGCGCAGGTTACGATATCAGGAAACACGCATGTGTCGTCGTTAAAGTCTGCGAGGGCGACGCCGACCCCGCCCGCGTAAATCAGTGAATTGAACGAGCTCCGCATGGCGAACGGTGAGTCATTCGTAATCACGACCGATGTTCGCGATGAGACCTGCGCTTCCGCGTCGCCGGCGACGGCGGCGCCGCTGGCGAAGTCCACGGTGTCTGCAATGCCGTAGCCAGTAACGGCGGCGAAAGAATCGCTGTCTCCTTCAGCGCCTGTGACGCCGTTGCTGATTTGCTCAACGCCCCCGTCAGGAAAGCCTGGCCCAACGGTTAGCGTGTTGGCTCCAGCGCGCGCAGACGCGTCATAACTAAACGTGGTAATTACGCTTGCCTGTGCTGGCGCGGCGAGCGCGCAAAAGAGCGCTCCGGCAAGTAATGTAAGTTTTCTCATGGTCCTTCCCCTCACTTTTCCAACCTAAAAAACGAAACCATCCCTTGATTAACCGCCCTCGCCGGGCCCGACGGCGGCGATTCGAGCAAGGGCCTCAGTGCACTGACGATCAATTTCCATTAGCCATGGGTCAGTCGCTGTTAGTTTCGCCGCCATAATCGCCAACCCCGCTGAACATGCTTCCGCGGCTTTCTCGCGGTCTCCTGCTTGCGCCAGCACCAAGCCGCGATGGGCTTCCACATCCCCGAGATTCGGATCACCGTCCGGATATGTGAGTCTGTAAATATTTTCGGCGCGATCGAGCAACGCCATCGCCTCCCCGGTTCCGCCCTCGCCGGCGTGGGCCAGCGCGAGGTACGTTCCCACTATCGCAACCTGATTATGATCCGTCCCGAGCGTTGTTTCAAAACGCGACAGTGAGTCCTGCAGCGTTGAAACGGCGTCCCCCATCCGGTTCATTCCCAGATAGGCGCGACCAAGCAATTGTCGGGCCGTCGCCTGGTAGGGGTGGTTATCCTCGAGTAATCGTTGGTAAACGGATATCGCGTGACGCATGCCTTCGGCAGCTGCCGCGAAATTTTCAGCCTTGAAATCGGCGTAAGCGAGATTGTGTTCGGCGACAGCCGTGCGCAAATGCGCCTCGCCAAATTCATTGAAAAAGACTTCTCGCGCCTGCGAGAGCATGGCGCGGCCTTCGGCGGCTTTTCCCTGCTCGCTCAAGACAAGGCCGACCGCGGTCAGCCGCATGCCTTCGCGGTTGGCCGGACAGGCTGGCGCGCTTCTGCATAGCGCCAGGGAAGTCTGGTAATGAGTGATGGCGGCGCCGAAGTCCTGTTTGTTGTAAAACCAGATGGCGCGCTGTTCATGGAAATCGCTGTCGAGGAGCGCGCGCGCTGGATCGGCGCCGACAGGAGCGTTCGCGCTCACAAGCCGGGCTTCAAGATCGTCAAGCAGGGATTTCGATTGCGGTAATTCGCCAAGCCGCGTGAGGGCGTTCGCATAATCAAGCTTGGCCCGGATTTGGTCCTCCAGCGACGCAAACGGCCCGTTGGCGGCGTCCGCAAGGACCGGAGACGCCTCTTTCAGGTCGCCAAGATTGTAATAGACGCCGCCGATGGCGTTCAGAAGACGCGCGCGGACCATCGGCTTGTCGCCAAGTTCGTCGTCAATCTTGTTCCGGCCGCGTTCAAGGATCGTCAGCGCCGTGATTGTTTTTGGATTTTCTGTTTGCGGGTTGGCGATTTCAAAAAGCGAAACCATGTAATCGAGGGTTGCGGTGGCGGTGGCCGATTGTTGTTGGGCGACAAGACGTTGCGCGCGCGCTTCATCGCGCTGATCGACGGCGACCCAGGTCAGACCGGTCATCACGGCGGCGAGGGTGAAGGCGGCTGTTGTGACAACGCGGCGGCGGAAGGCGCGACGGCGATCGTCCCGTTTCACGAGAGCGTCGAGCCCTACGCCCAACATCGCCGCGGCGAGCTTTAATTTCGCGCCGCGTTTACCGTCGGCGTCCTTGCGCGCATCGGCCGCCAGTGGCACGTCTTCGAGTGTATCGGTGACGTCGAGATTTTCATCCACTTCATAGAGGAGTGTTTTTGGAAAACATTCCTCATGCTCGCGGCCCGGCATGAAGGCGGCGCCGGGTTCGCCGTCTACGACCAGCGCCAATATTCTGGTTTTGTCTCTATGCTGCTTAAACCATGCGACTTCATGGTTGACCCATTTGGACTTCGCCGAATTCGGCGAGCAGACGACAATCAGAAAGTCCGACGCCGCCATCGCCGCTTCGATCGCGGCGCCGATGCCGTGGCCGGCGGCTTCTTCTTCGCGGTCCTTGAAAATCGGGTGCAGGTGCTGCGGCGCCGGTCCGAGGGTTGTTTCTTTTCCAACGAGATCGCGCGGCGTGCGATAGAGCTCAAGCGCGCGGTGGAGCCAACCCGCCCACTTTTTGTCCGCCCAGCTATAGCTGACGAAAGCCTTGTACTTGCGCGACATCTCTCCCCCTCGTCGCGACCGTCGCCCGTTCTGCGCTGCGCCCTTTATCTTTTTTGAGCACTGTCAGGCCGCGACCAACCTTGGTTTATATAGCAACTTTAGCGCGCCGGGTCATCTTGAAACGCACGCTGCGCTGCAATGCCGGAATTATGCGCCGCGCCGCCCGCGCCAGAACGCTGAATAAGACTGATTTTACTGAGCTATTTTTCGTTGATCCGCGGGCTGGATAATTCTTCTTCCAGATCGTGCGCTGCGTTGCAGCGGTTCACCCTTTCCAACGCAAGCCGTCTGATAGCGGATTTTTTGCGCCGTTACTGCTCGATCTTATCCAGCTTTTCCTGAAGAGCCGCGAGTTGCGCTTTGAGCGCGTCGATTTCCTCACTGTCGGACGAGGCCGGTTTGTTCGGTGATTTTTGTCCGTACATGGACCCCATGGCGGCGGACATGGGATTAAACATCTTCATGGCTTGCTGGAAGAGCGCCATGTTCTGGCGGGCGGTTTCTTCGAACATATTATAGCCGGGCGCCGCGCCGAACGTGTCGCGCATCTGTTCGCGGATTTTCTCCTGGTTCTGCGCAAAATTGTTCATGCTCATTTCAAGATAGGATGGAACGAACGACTGCAGGTTGTCGCCGTAAAACTGGATAAGCTGGCGAAGGAACTGGATCGGCAACAGGTTCTGGCCCTTGTTCTCTTCTTCGAAGATAATTTGCGTGAGGACCGAGCGGGTGATGTCTTCGTTGCTTTTGGCGTCATAGACGACAAAGTCCTGTCCGCTTTTGACCATCTCGGAGAGGTAGTCGAGCGTCACATAAGTGCTGGTCGCGGTGTTGTAGAGCCGGCGGTTCGCATATTTTTTGATCGTAATCGGTTCGTCTGGATTATTTTTCTTTTGATGCTCAGACATACTCTCGCTCCCTTGGCGCGCCTCGTTCGGAATCGTTCCATGTTGCGCCGCCATATTTTGTGCACTTGCTAATATTGCTATACCATGAATTGTGTGAGCGCCATCAAAATTACGGGCGCGGGACTCGTCTATCGCGTTAATTTTGCTGCGTTTGTGCTGTTTTCAAAGATGTTGTGCGTGTGATATCTGCCGCAGCGGTTGCGCTTGGGCTTGTTTCGCAAGGTGCGAAGGCGCACACCGCAAGACAGATAGCAGAACAGATATTCGCAACTCACATGGATAAGGAGGCTTTATGGCTGGGGTCGTAATCGCCGCGGCGACGCGGACAGGGGTCGGATCATTTGGCGGAACGCTGGCGTCGACGCCGGCCGCGAAGCTGGGCGAGACCGTGATCAGCGCCGCCCTTAATCAGGCGGGTGTTGCGCCGGAAAAAGTGGGCGAGGTGATTATGGGCCACGTCCTGCAATCGGGACAGGGTCAGAACACCGCCCGGCAAGCGAGCCTGAACGCAGGCGTGCCGAAAGAAACGCCGGCGATGGCGATCAATCAGGTATGCGGCTCAGGACTGCGCGCGGTAATGCTCGGCGCCCAACAGATCGCGCTCGGCGAAGCAGACATCGTCGTCGCTGGCGGGCATGAAAATATGTCGCTGGCGCCCCATGCCGGCCATATGCGCAACGGCACTAAAATGGGCGATGTGACGTATGCGGACACCATGATCGTCGACGGCCTTTGGGACGCTTTCAACAACTACCATATGGGTCAGACGGCGGAAAATCTCGCCGAGAAATATCAGATCAGCCGTGAGGATCAGGACGCCTTCGCTGTCGCCAGCCAGAACAAGGCCGAGGCCGCCAAGAAGGCCGGGAAATTTAAAGACGAGATTACGCCCGTAACGATCAAAACGCGCAAGGCGGAAATCGTTTTTGAAGAAGACGAATATATCCGCGAGGGCGCCACAGTAGAGAGCGTCGCCGGTTTGCGGCCTGCTTTCGTCCGCGACGGCGGCACGGTGACTGCGGCGAACGCATCCGGATTGAATGACGGCGCGGCGGCGCTGGTTCTGATGTCCGAAGCGGCGGCGGAAAAAGAAGGCGCGCCCGTATTGGCGCGGATCGCCTCCTACGCCCATTGCGGCGTTGATCCGTCGATTATGGGGATCGGCCCCGCGCCGGCCTCGCGTCTCGCCCTGCAAAAGGCGGGATGGACGCTTGATGACGTAGACCTGATCGAAGCCAACGAGGCGTTCGCGGCGCAAGCGCTCGCCGTCGGTAAAGAGCTTGGTTGGGATGCGGACAAAGTCAATGTTAATGGCGGCGCGATCGCCATCGGCCACCCCATCGGCGCCTCGGGCGCGCGTATTCTGACGACGCTCTTGCACGAAATGAAACGGTCTGACAAATCAAAGGGACTGGCGACCTTGTGCATCGGCGGCGGCATGGGCGTCGCGCTATGCGTCGAGCGCGTTTGAAACGCTTTGTGTACAGATAGAAAATAGTGATTTAGGGAGACGATCATGACGAACCGAACAGCAATTGTCACGGGCGGCACGCGCGGCATCGGGCGCGCTATCGCGCAATCCCTGCGCGACGCCGGTCATAAGGTGGCGGTCACATATGCCGGCAATGAAGAGGCCGCGCGCCAATGCGAAGCCGATCTTGGCGTCACCGCGTTCAAATGGGATGTGGGCGATTATGAAGCCTGCAAGGCGGGCGTTGCGGAAATCGAGAAGGCGCAAGGCCCGACCGATATTCTCGTCAACAACGCCGGCATCACCCGCGACGGCTTCTTTCACAAAATGGCGCCGGAGAAATGGAGCGAAGTGATCCGCGCCGATCTCGACAGCGTGTTCAACATGACCCACCAGGTGTTCCCGGGCATGCGCGATCGCGGGTTCGGCCGGATCATCAATATCTCCTCGATCAACGGCCAGAAGGGCCAGGCGGGGCAGACCAATTACTCTGCGGCGAAGGCCGGCATGATCGGCTTTACGCGCGCGCTCGCGCAGGAAGGCGCCCGCAAAGGGATCACTGTCAACGCGATTGCGCCCGGCTATATCGCAACGGAAATGGTGGCGGCCATGGATGAAAAAGTGCTCGATTCCATCGTCGCGCAGGTGCCCGTGGGGCGGCTCGGCGAGGCGGACGAGATCGGCCGGTGCGTCGCCTTCCTTGCTGATGACGGTAGCGGGTTCATCACCGGCGCGGTCCTGACGGCCAATGGCGGGCAATATATCGCCGCTTAAGGCCCTGAAATCGCAGTATTTCTAAGAGCCGGGCGCCGGATTAACCCTTCCGCGCCCGGTTTTCGCCCTATTGATGAGGTACTTATCGACCTTAGGGGAAGGCAAAAACCCGGCTTCGTGGCCCGGTTTCAGGATTGTAAGGGGCGCGTGCGTGCGTTTTCGGAGCGTAATTGGGTGTGTGATTTCGGCGTGCGCTTTGATGAGCGCGCCGGCTTTCGCGCAAGCGCCAACCCCAACCCCAACCCCAACCCCAACCCCAACCTTATCTTCGGCTGCTGAGCAATCGCCTTTTGCCGTTCCGCACCGAACCGCTGAACTGGCGGTTTTGGAAACTGGTGCAAGCGATCCGTTTTCGGCGCTTGTGGGTAAGCGGACGGCCCGACGGTCCCGCAAATCCGATGTCATCCAGGTCGAGCGCTATGTGATCGCAACCGACGATCGCGCTTTCCTGTTCGCAAAGAACGGCGAGGAGGCGCGTGTGAAATTCCTCTGCCGGGAGGGCGATCCGCGCCTTGATTGCGTGATCGACCCGGACAGGTCCGCCGAAGAAGTCTTCCTCCTCAGAGCGACGACGGGTCCGCGCGGCGATATCATTTTCAAAGACGCCGGCGGCAGCATGTTCCTGCGGATTGCGTCTTATGGCGGCGCGACGGTGTTCTGGCCCGGCGCGGGCAAGGGCGAAGCGGCCGCGAAATCGTTCGGCGACCAGACATCTTTGCGGTTGCCCTTCGCCGACGTGGCGACCGCGGCGCGGCGCGCTCAACTGGCGACGGCTTTTCTAAGCGCTCAGACGGGCGCGCCGATTGTGATCGATTTCGGCACGCCCGCCCTTGATGAAACGACGGGCGCGGCCGTGCTCGCCGATGCGATCGTGCGCGCGGCGAGCGGCGTTCAGGCGGTGGCGCAAGATGAGGTCGGCGCAAAAGCCATCGCCCGCCAGATACGGACCATCAAGCTGGTGGCCGCTGACGTGCCCGAGCTTTCCATGGACGGGACGACGCTGGAGGTGCGCTACAACCCGGCGCAAGACCTTAGCGGCCGGCCGTCCTCGGCGGCGGTGGCCCGCTTTTTGGAAGAAACCCTGTAAGGCGGGGCGTCTCTAGTGCGGTAATTTCATCACAGTGCGCGGCCCCATGTGACCAATTTCGCGATGCGGGTCTCAAAAGAGCCGCATTGGCGGGCTACGTAGGCGCAATGACGATGAAACGCGTTTTCTGGATATGTGCGGCGATCGCCTTTGCGGGCGCGTCGCCGCTCGCGGCGCAATCGCTGAAATCCATCCGCGCGCAGCAATCAGAAAATGAAAATCTCGCGAGCGAGATGTCCTATACAAACTCCGTATGCGGCGGCTCGATCAAGAGCGAGATTAACTGGGCGCGCGCAGCGGACTGGCCGGACGGCGCCAGTCTGGCGTCAGCCTGCGACGGGGCGCTGAGCGCCCTTGAAGCGATCTGCCGGGCCGATGGCGGAAAGAAGCGCGCCGCCTCCATCAAAAAATTCGTCTGCAGCGGCGACGGCGCCGGCCCGTCTTTGTCCGGCGGCACGCTGACCTACGGCGCAAGTCCCGGCGGAAACGGTTTTGCAGAAACCAAGGCGTTCCTCGACGGCGCGCTTTAAAGCCCTTGAAACCCGCGCGCGGGCGGCGCATCTCTCGACCATGAAACATTTTCTTGCCGCCTCCTTCCTTCTTCTGCTTACCGCCGCCTGCGGCGGGCGCAGCGACACCGAAGTGGGCGAGTTTAAAAACGATTTCGCCGGCAACGAGATCAAACTGGAAGCGCTCTCCGACCCGAAAGTGGCGGGCGTCACCTGCCACTTGAGCCACTTCGACCGCGGCTTCTGGGACCGCGTCGCCAAAGGCAACTGGTTCGAAGACCCGTCCAACGCCTCGCTCGCCTGCCGCCAGACCGGCCCGATCCGCATCGGCGACATCGACACCGACAAGAACGGCGAACAGGTGTTCACGCAGCGCCAGTCCCTGATTTTCAAAACGCTCGCAGTACGCCGCATCTACGACGAAGCGAACGAAACCCTGATCTACATCGTCTACAGCCGCCGGCCTGTGGAAGGCTCAGCGAAAATGTCCGTCTCAACGATTGCACTCTACGGACAAGACGTCGCCTGGACGGCGCAGGAAGAAGCGCCGTAGGCGGATGAGGTTTTGTGCTGCTTGATCGCTCCGGTGCGTTGGGTCGACTCTTGAATAGGATGATTGCTATGGGCCCATTGCCGAGGGCTTAATTATCCTCATTGCAGGCATTAGCGCATATATCAATTGATATACGTATTTTACCTTAGCCGCTATAAAGCAACTTGCCCAAAGACGTGCGCAAATATAGTTTCGTTCTTGGTGAACTGCCGCTTAATTGAACCGGCACAGGGGCGCATACCAATGAAGATTAAAATCAGCGTAGCGATAGTCGTATTGGGAATTGGATTGCCGACTGCGTTAGGCTTTGCCTGGCCAGCATACAATCCGGTTTCCGATTTTCTTAGTGAACTCGGCGCAAGCGGAGCGCCGCATGGCGCCATCATGAATTATGCCGGGTTCTTACCGATTGGTGTCTTATGGGCGCTTGGCGCCTTGTCGCTGCTCGCAGGTAATCGCACCGCGCTCCTCTGGACTGGCGTGCTTCTGCTCCTGGGCACTAGCGTTTCGTACATTGGCGCCGCTTTCTTCCCCTGCGATGCAGGATGTCCAATGGAAGGATCGAATTCGCAAA
Source organism: uncultured Parvularculaceae bacterium (assembly GCA_963922595.1). Lineage (GTDB taxonomy): Bacteria > Pseudomonadota > Alphaproteobacteria > Caulobacterales > Parvularculaceae > JAJFFW01. The sequence goes on along the minus strand of CAWUIM010000067.1, from coordinate 4,255 downwards.
TGATGCACAATGCTCTTGGCGTTATTGGCTATTTGACCTCGCCTATTGGGCTAGCGATTATCGGCGTTCACTTTCTGCGGAGCAACCAGTCCAACGCCGGAATAATCAGCTTCGCGGCTTCAGCCGCAACGCTCGTTGGGTTCGTAATGATGGCCAATCCAGAAATGGCCGGTACGAGAGGTGCGTGGCAAAGGCTAGCGGATTTTTCACTTTTCATTTGGCTTCTTGTCATTTCTGTATCGCTACGCAATGACCAATTTTCATCGCGGACATAATAAAATACCAGATTGGTTTTTTATATCGATTGCGGCGGATAGCCCATTCTCCTGACTTGATGGCGAGCGATTGAGCGGGCTCTGCATCAGCGCAGTGTATCAGCTCACACGGAATTCGCCGAACGCGTTTGGTGGGAGGTCTAAGTCTATAAATGCAGAAGGGCTGCGCTTATGTCTGCTCAGGCTCGGATGAATCCGGTACTGATAATCTTCAAATGTCCGCTTCTGTGCTCTGAGGAAACAGGAAGAGCGGGATCAGACGATGTTTTTGGGTGTCAGTTGAACTGGGATGTAAGAGGCATTTCAGATCGAATGATGGTGCGACGCTTGTTTAGTTCAGCGCGCCGGATATGCGATCAGTATCAGGAAAGTCTGCCTTGTGGCGCGCGCGATGGACGCCGCGCCATTGGAAGGTCGATCTGATAATGCCAACCGCCTTAGGCGTTCGCATAATCGGGTGAACCCGTATCAATCCGACCTCACCAGTCTTGGAATTCCGGGCTGACCCATGTCGGATTCTAACGCGTCCCGATCCCAGTTCCCAGACTCCGCGGCGGCGATGTATGTGGAGGTTAGGAACTTCAACAGCGATGCAGCAGGATCGGCGGCGCGTCTAACTGAATCGTACGGCAATATGAACTCTCCGAGTTCCTCGCTGTAGAATGCATCTCCGGGGTCGACTGGATAGTCTTTGAACCCGACAGGTGTCGGGTAGGCGTAACTGTAAAACGCTGGATACTCGATCCCGCCGCCGCCGGCCCAGAAACCCGCTGAGCTGACTTCATGGGAATAGGCTTCTTGAGTGACAGCATCAGGTAAGTGCGGAATGCCGCCCGGATGAAGGGGCGCAGGCCGACCTGAAAAACGTGTCACAGCCAAGTCGAGACTTCCCCAGAATAGATGCACAGGGCTGGTCTTGCCGAGGAAAGACGTTTGAAAATGGCTGAAGACAGTGTGGATGGACATAAGGGCGCGCCAGAAATCATGGGCCGCGTCTCGGTCATAGACGCCTCTTTCGGTCTGCTGCGTGAATGGCGTCGCTGTGGGAAGCTCGTTTGGCGCTCCGTGGAAGTCTGAGGGTGCGTCGATCGCATTTAGAGTAGTGATAAAGCGCTGATGAAACTGCGCAACCGACAACTCTTCAAGCGCCATTTTCTCGGTTTTTCCCGATGTTGAGCGCGCCACAAGCTCATGTGAGATGAAATCGAGATCTACGGCGTAATTGTGCACGGCGCCAGGCACCAGCCCGGTCGTAAGACCGCGCGACGTTACGTAGAGTGTCGCCTGCCAGGAATGATTTATCCACGGTGTCTGCGCCAGGCGGAATTTTCCGATTATCTGTAGCCACATATGGACAGACGCGCCTGTCGGCCGCCATCTGGAATATGGAATATCAGGCCATTTTGTCATTCTGAGACTCGTTGGTTTTCTTTCAGTATCATTATAAGTGAAGTCAATTATACGATTAAGGCGGCTTACGCGTACGATTCCGCCGTCCAACGCCGCGAATCGGCGATGTTCCACAATCAACAACCTCCCACCACCCGCTCAGCCCACCCCCTACTCCCCCAACCCAAAAACCCGCCGCGCGGCGCCTGACAGAAATTCCTCTTTCGCGTCCTCGCTGAGGTTTAATCCGTCCAGGCCTTTTAGGCATTGGGCGGGCGTGAGCATGGGCCAGTTGGTGCCGAACATTGTGCGTCCGGCGCCGATCCCTTTCATGTACGCGACGAAGTCCGGCGGCAGGCGGTGTAGGGCGTAGGCGGACGTGTCCACGTAGAAATTCGGGAACTTGATGGTGAGCGAGGCGACTTCCGCCACCCAGGGGAACCCCACATGGCCGCCGACGACGGTCAGGTCCGGAAAGTCGATCAGGACGTCTTCAAGATAGGGGATCGGGCGGCCGGTCTCGGAGGTGCGCAGGGGCCCCGTGTGGCCGATCTGCGTGCAAAAGGGCAGGCCCGCATCGACGCAAGCCGCGTAGACCGGATAATAGCGCCGGTCATTGGGCGCCAAGCCCCACAGCCACGGAACGATCCGTACCCCAACGATCGCGTCATGGGCCGCCCAGGTCCGGATCGTGCGCACGGCCTCCATGGGCGCGCGCAGATCGACGCTGATAAGGCCGCGAAACCGCGCCGGCGCCGCCTCTATTTGCGCGGCAAGCTCGTCATTGGTGATGAGATCGCCTTCAGGACCGCACCAGGCGGAAAGGAACGCTATGTCGACGCCCGCCTCGTCCATCGCCGCGAGGGTGGTCTCAACGCTCGGGCGCGGCGCGTTTTCGTCGCGGCCTGTCCATCGCAATAAGGGCTTCATCCAGGGTGAGGCGGCCATGCGGTCGGTTGTGATTTGAGCCCAAACGTCGATGACGCCCATGGGTGGTTCCTCGTTTTAGAAATTGTCCTTACGCGTCCTGATTTCCGCGAACACGTCGACGTCGTCGGCGTCCGCCATGGCGATCGCGGATTTGAGCGACGGCTCATGCGCGCGCAGAAACGGGTTTGTGGCCCGCTCTTCGGCGATGGTCATCGGCACGGTCGGCTGGTTTTGCGCGCGCGCGGCGTCGATATCTTTGGCGCGGGCCTTCAGGGCCTCGTTTTCGGGATCGACGGTCAGGGCGAAGCGTGCGTTCGCCTGCGTATATTCGTGGGCGCAATAAAGTTTTGTCTCCGGCGGCCAGGCGGCGATCGCCGAAAGCGACGCCCACATTTGCGCCGGGGTGCCTTCAAAGAGGCGCCCGCATCCGAGCGCGAAGATCGTGTCGCCCACGAACGCGGCTTTGTCGGCCTCAAAGTGATAGACGATGTGGCCGAGCGTGTGTCCCGGAGTTTCGCGGATCGTCGCGGCGCTGTCGCCGAGATTGAAGCGGTCGCCGTCGCCGACGGCGCGGTCGACGCCGGGGATTTTATCGGTCTCGCCGCGCGGCGCGATGATTTTGCAGTCCCATTGCTCTTTCAGCGCCTCATTGCCGCCGGCGTGATCCCAATGATGGTGGGTGTTCAGAATATAGTCGAGCGACCAGCCCTCGGCGGCCAGCGCCTCGTTGATGGCGTTGACGTCCGGCGTGTCGATGGCGGCGGTGAGGCCGGACGCGGCGTCGTGAATGAGATAGCCGTAATTATCGGAGAGGCAAGGGAACTGGCGAATTTCCAACGGCATCGGCGGGGTCCTTAAGGAGGTGTTAATGCTGGGCGCCAATATGATACAGCCGAACGCCGCGCCTGCGCAAAGGCGGGCGCACCGCCGGGACGACCATGCGTACTGATATTCTCGATCTGCATCGCTTCTATGAAAGCCCTCTCGGCCGCAAGGCGGCGGGCTTCATCGCGGTGCGCCTGCGCGAGGCGTGGGGCGAGGCGCAGCATATGCGGATCGGCGGGTTCGGGTTCGCAAGCCCTTATCTCGAAGCGTTCCCGCAAGCCGAACGGCGCTTGAGCTTCGCGCCCGGCGGCCAGGGCGTGATCCGATGGGCCCAGTCGGGGGCGGCCGGCGCGCCGAACAGCGCAAGCCTTATTCCGGAGACGCGTTGGCCGTTGCCGGACGCCTCGCTTGACCGGATTATCGTCGCGCACGGGCTTGAAGAAACCGGCGATCCGCGGCGGCTGATGCGCGAGATCTGGCGGGTCCTGTCGCCGGAGGGACGCGTGATTATTGTGGCGTCTCACCGGCGCGGCGTCTGGTCGACGCTCGACGTGTCGCCTTTTGCGGCGGGCCGGCCCTTTTCCAAACGCCAGCTGACGCGGCTTTTGGAAGAGGCCACGTTCAGCGATATCCGATCGTCGGGCGCCTTGTATTTTCCGCCGGTCAATTCGCGTTTTCTGTTGCGCGCGGCCGCTTCTTGGGAACGCGTCGGCGCACGGGTCTGGCCGGGCTTGTGCGGCGTCTTGTTGGCGGATGCGTCGAAAAGCCTGGCGGCGCCGGTGGGGAAAGTGGTGACGGACGGCGTACGCATTCAGCGCCGCGCCGGCGTACGCGCT
>CAWUIM010000066.1:0-18190 GCA_963922595.1 uncultured Parvularculaceae bacterium | reverse complement strand
CGGGAGCGCACCGATCAGGGCGCGCGTAATCGCGCGCGCCGCCGGTCCGGATAGCCGGAACACAGCGACCCCCGCCCGGCCGGCGCCGGAGGCTTTTGCGAAAATCGTATCGGTGTCAGACATTTTGCGGATGGGGCTCGGATGAGAAATCCTGGTCCCTGCCTTCTAGCCTATCCCTTTTTGCCGCCCATGGCGGCGGCCATCATCGCCTGAAAGCCTTCCATGCTCTTGCCGCCCATGGTCAGCATCTGGGCCACGAACCGCTCAGGATCGGCGAGCGTGTCCATATTGTCTTTCGCACGCTTCATCATTTCGGCCACGATCAGCTGATTCATGGGCTCCACATTGGGCATACCGAAGAAGGTGCGCGCCTCTTCGGGCGTGCAATCGATATCGATGGTCATCTTCATAAAGGCTCTCCTTTTGCCGCATGATATAGGCGCGCGGGTTCGTTTGTGGCAATGAAAGTAAGGGGAAGGAAAGGCGAAATCGGCGCGGCGGGTGCGACCGGAGCGCGAAAAGGGGTCCCGATGGCTGCAGCAATAGTGATGGAAGAACATGGGGGCCCGGAGGTGCTGGTCCTGCGCCAGGAACCGGACCCGACGGCCGGGCCGGGCGAGATCCTGATCCGCAACACCGCCATCGGCCTCAACTTCATCGATATCTATCAACGCAAAGGGCTCTACCCTGTCGATTTGCCGGCCATACCGGGAAGCGAAGGCGCTGGCGTCGTGGAGGCGGTCGGCGACGGTGTTGAGACTTTCGCGCCCGGCGACCGGGTCGCCTACATCTCGACCCATGGCGCTTACGCCGCCCTCACAAGCGCGCCGGCGGTGATGGCCGCAAAAATTCCCGCCGATATAAAGGAAGAGACCGCCGCAGCGCTATTCTTAAAGGGTTTGACCGTCCATATGCTGGTGCGCCAGGTCTATCCGCTCGCCAAAGGCGATACGGCGCTGGTCTATGCGGCTGCCGGCGGTGTCGGCTCGCTTCTGTGCCAATGGGCGAACCATATCGGCGCGCGCGTCATCGGCGTCGTCGGCTCGGCGGAGAAGACCGGGCTCGCCAAGTTTCATGGCGCGACCAATGTCATCAACCGCAAGGAAGTCGATAATATCGCCGCCGAAGTGCGCAATCTCACAAACGGCAAGGGCGTCAATGTGGCGTACGATTCCATCGGCGCGGCGACATTCGAAGCCTCGCTCGATGCGCTGGCCTTACGCGGCATGATGGTGAGCTACGGCAACGCCTCCGGCCCCGCGCCGGCGATCGCGCCCCTCGATTTGACGCGCCGCGGCTCGATCTCCCTCGCCCGGCCGACGCTTTTTCATTATGCGACGCCCAACCGCCTCCCCGCCATGGCCGAAGATCTGTTTGCAATGCTCGCAACCGGCGCCCTGAAAGCCCCGACCCCCAAGACATTCGCCCTGAAAGACGCCGCTGAGGCGCAAACCTTCCTTGAAAGCGGCGAGAGCACCGGCCCAATTATTCTGAAGCCCTGAATGTCGCTCCCCGCGAGGACTGCCTGCCTCTCTTTCCTCGCTAACGGCGTTAGGCCATGATCATGGGCTCAGAGGGAGGCCGCGATGCGCACCAGTTTTTTCATTTCAGCAGCCGCATTGGCGTTAAGCGCTTGCGGCGACGCAACGCCGCCGCCGGCTCAACTACAATCAACATCCAGCGATAATGGCGGCTGGTCGATTACGCCGACCCGCGACCTCAATGTCTTTTTCGACTGCCTGGAGGCGGAGGACATCACGCTGGTCTCCGCCCATCGCGGCGGCGCCTACCCGGGCTATCCGGAGAACGCGATCGAGACGATGGCGTATGTTCTGGAGCGGACGCCAGCGATGGTCGAGGTCGATGTTGCCACATCCGCCGACGGCGTGCTCTATCTCATGCATGATGACACGCTCGACCGAACGACCACCGGCTCCGGCGACGCGGACGCCTTAAATTGGTTTGAAATCAAAGACTTACGCCTCGAAGACAAAGACGGCGCCGTCACGGATTTCAACCCGCCGCGCTTTGACGACGCCCTTGCCTTCGCCAAATCCCGCACCATCATGCAGATCGATTTCAAGCAATCGACGCGCTTTGAAGATGTTGTCGATGAAGTCAAACGTCAGGGCGCGGATAATCGCGTCGTCTATATCTCCTACTCCATGGCGGCGGCCCGCAAGCTTCACCGCCTCCACCCTGAGGCCATGATCTCGCTATCGGTGAATTCCCAGTCCGAGCTAAATCGCGCCGTCGCGGCGGGCGTCCCGGCTGACCGGTTGATCGGCTTCACCGGCATAGAGGACCCGCGCCCGAGATTATTCAGTCTCCTGAATGATCGGGATGTGGAGGTGATCTTCGGCACCCTTGGCGGGCGCAATTCGATCGACCGCGAAATCGCCCGCACCGGCGATGAGACGCGCTATGACGCGCTCGCCGACCAGGGCGTCGATATCATCGCCACCGACCGGCCGCTCGAAGCCCATTCCGCCCTCGAGGCGGGGAATTCGGGGCCCCGGGCGGGCCTCTGCGGGATCGCAAAATCATGAGTGCGTCCGAAAAAGCCTGCCTCGTCGTGGGGGCCGGCGACGGGCTCGGAGCCGCCATCGCCAAGGCGTTCGCGGCGGAAGGGCTAACGGTCTGCATGACGCGGCGCGCGCGGCATCTGGAAAAACTCGAAGCGCTCGCCGCCGATATCAGCGCCGCGGGCGGCAAGGCCCACGCCTTCGGCGTCGATGCGCGCGAAGAAGAAGAGATGATCGCCCTCTTCGATCAGATCGAACGTGAGATCGCGCCGCTTGACGTGGTCGTCTTTAACATCGGCGCCAATGTCTGGTTTCCGATCACCGAGACCACCGCCCGCGTCTACCGCAAGGTCTGGGAAATGGCGGCGTTCGCTGGCTTTCTCACCGGCCGCGAAGCGGCCCGGGTGATGACGCCGCGCGGCTCGGGCGCGATCCTCTTTACAGGCGCTACAGCGAGCCTGCGCGGAAGCGCGCATTTTTCCGCCTTCTCCAGCGCCAAACACGCTCTGCGCGCCCTCGCCCAGTCCATGGCGCGCGAGCTCGGCCCCAAAGGCGTGCATGTGGCCCATATCATCGCCGACGGCGTTATCGACGGCGCCTTCGCGCGGGAAAATATTCCGGACATTGATGAAAAAATTTCGAGGGACGCTATTCTGCCCCCGGACGAAATCGCCGCCAACTATGTGTGGCTTTGGAAACAAAAACGCGCCGCATGGACCCACGAGCTGGATCTGCGGCCCTGGTCAGAAAAATGGTGATCAAAAATGACGCAAGCCATTGATTTTATTTTCGATTTTGCAAGCCCCAACGCCTATCTCGCACACCGGGCCCTAACGAAGATCGCTGACCGCACGGGCGCAAAAATCAACCTTATCCCGTGCCTTCTCGGCGGCATCTTTAAATCCACCGGAAACCAGGCGCCGATGATTGCGTTCAGCGGGGTGAAGGGAAAACTCGATTACGAAATGCTCGAGATGCGCCGCTTCATCGAGGAGCACAATCTCACCGCCTTCAAGATGAACCCGCACTTTCCGGTGAACTCTCTGACGATCATCCGAGGCCTGATCGCCGCCCAACAATTAGGTGTGGAAGAACCGTATGTGGAAGCTGTTCTCAAAGCCATGTGGGAGGACGGCGAAAACATGGCAGATGAGGCCGTCATCCGGTCGGTTCTATCTGACGCCGGGCTTGATGCGGACGGAATCCTGGAAGCGACAAAATCGGCCGAGGTCAAAACCGTTCTTATCGGCAACACCAACGACGCCGTGGCGCGCGGCGTCTTCGGCGTACCGACCTTTTTTGTGGGCGACGAAATGTTTTTCGGCAAGGACCGCCTGCACCAAGTTGAAAAGGCGCTTGGCTAGCGGATTAACCGGTAAGCCGCTGATTTTGCTTAATAACCCAGAACGGACCGCGTCTGCCGCCGACATTGATTAAAAGACCGCACCGACTTGTGATTAGGCGTTGTTTGAAAGCGAGCGACGCGCGTCTCATGTCTATGGCGCAACAAAAAGGCGGCTTCGCTCATGACCATTTTCGCCCCCCTTTTCCTATTGTCGATCGTCAGCGCTGTCCCGGAACCGGAGCCTGAAGAAGCGCCTGTTGTCGTCGAGCTGTTCACCTCGCAAAGCTGCTCGTCCTGTCCGCCGGCGGAGGCTTATCTTGTGGAGCTCGCAAAGAATGAAAACATCATCGCGCTTGAATGGCACGTGGACTATTGGGATGACCTTGTTCATGGGCGCGCTGGTAAATGGAAGGACCCGTTTTCCTCGCCCGACCATACCAAACGCCAACGCGAATATAATGTAGCGCTCCGTGGACGGACCGCCGGTTATACGCCGCAGACTGTTATTAACGGCCGCCACGAGATGGTCGGCTCGCGCCGTGCGGAAATCGACGGCCACGTAAAAATGTCCAAGGGCGTTGAACGCCTTACGGCTGAAAAGAAAGGCGACAGCATCGTGTTCGCCAGAAGCAAAGCCGGGAATGGCGACGCGGCGCCCCTTACCGCTTTATTCGTCACCTTCCAAAAAAAGGGTCAGACGAATGTGGAGCGGGGCGAAAACCACGGCAAAACCTTGCGCGAGGCCCATATTGTGCGCGCTTTCCGGACGCTGACACCGGACGCTGATGGCCAGTTCGAAGTCGTCGCGCCCGCGGCGGGCAATGGTTGCGCGCTGATCCTACAGGACCCGAAATCCATGCAGATCCATGCTGGTGCATACTGCCCGAGCTAATTTTTGACGCCTTCACTTTTCATAAAGGCCGGGCGCCACGCAACGTCCGGATCGACCGCGCCGCTGGCGTAAGCATTCGTGAGTCTGAAGGCGAGCCAGACCGCCAATAGAGCGAAAACGACCCCGCCGATCGCCTGCCCTACGATCACACCCTCAGCGCCCGCGGCCGCCGCGCCGAACCAGACAAACGGCAAGACGCCGATCGTGTTTTTGCCCCAGTTGAGCAAGGTCGACCATGTGGGCCGGTTCAAATTGTTGAATGCGGCGTTCGCGATGAAGAGCACGCCGTTAAAGAAATAGAGAGGCGTTACGACCAACGCGAACATGGTCATGAGCGCGGCGCCTTCGGGCGACAGGCTGAACTGCGCGCTCACAAATCGGTTGGCGATCAGCAGCAAAATCCAGACGACGCCCGTATAGGCGGCGGCGAACTGCAACGCCTTGCGCAAGGTTTCGCGCACCCGCGGGTAATCGCCTGCGCCGAAATTCTGGCCGATGATCGGCCCGACCGCGCCGGAAAGCGCAAAGATGACGCAAAAGGCGAGCGGCGTCAGACGTGAAATTACAGAGAAGCCCGCGACCACGTCATCGCCATATCCCGCCACAAACCGCATGACGATCAACGTGCCCACGGGCGTCGCCACATTGGTCAGGATCGCCGGGGCGGCGATCCCGATTATCGCCTCCAGATCCCCCAGAAAACGCGCGCGCTCAAAAGGCGCGAACCCGCCATAATGTTTCAGGACAGGGAAAAGCGCTGTCGCCGCCATGGCGAACCGCGCGCACACAGACGCCATTGCAGCGCCTTCGAGACCGAAGCCTAGGGCGAAGATAAAAATCGGATCGAGGATCGCATTGACAAAACCGGCCGCCAGCGTGGCGTTCATCGCGCGGCGCGCATCGCCATGGGCCCTAAGCAAACCGGATGAGACCATACCGACGACCATTACCGGCATGGACGGTGATACGATCCGCAAATAAGAGACGCCCCGCGCTTTCGCCTCGCCGCTCGCCCCTATTAAATCCAGTAATTGCGGTGCAAAAATAAATGTCCCCATACCAACGATAAGGCCAATCGTCAGGCCGAATACCAAAACATTGGTGGCGATTTTACGCGCGCCCTCCGCATCCCCCCGCCCGATCCTTCGCGCCGCGAGTGCGCCCATGGCGATCATCAATCCAATACCGACGGACATATTGAAGAAGAGCAGCGTGCCCGCGAAACCAACCGCGGCGGTCAGGGCTGATGATCCAAGAAGCGAGATGAAATAGAGATCGACAAAGTCGACCACGAACATCGACAACAAGCCGAAGCTGGCGCTGAGCGCCATCACAATCACATGGCGCATTAAATCGCCGGTGAGAAATTTCGCCTGAGCTGAAGTGGCCACAGCGTTCGGTTCCGCTCCCTTTGCGCTTTTGAGTCCCACTGCGCGCGATTATGCGATGCAGCAGTGATTTACACCCTGAGACCATACGATCAGCGCTAAAGCAACGATCACAAACCGCTGATGATGACGACGCCCGGGCGTCTTACGGCGCGGCGACGCTCGCTTTCTTCCAGGCGTCGCGGGCGGTTAAGCGTTTGAAATAAGACGCTGTTTTCTCACCCATCAGTTTGCCGTTGCGCGTGATCTTGATCAAAAACAAGAGGTAACCGACGGCGATATCCGCGAGCGAAAACTCGCCCAGTAAATACCCATCGTCTTCGAGGCTCGCTTCAATGAAGTTCAGGCAATTCTGCGTTTCCGCCACCGCCCACGCTTTCATATTGGGATCGCGGTCCGCCTCAGGCAGAAGCGCGGTGTGTGCGATCAGCATGTTCACGTAACCGCCCATGCCCGCCTCGCCGAAATGCAGCCATTGCAAAAACGCGCCGTAATCAGGATCGCCCGGCTTTCGCGACAGGCGCCCTTGCCCATGAACATCAGCAATATACTGAATAATCGCGGTCGACTCGATCAGGCGCTGGTCACCGTCAAAAAAGACCGGCGTTTTCCCCAAAGGGTTCAGCGCCAGATATTCAGGTTCCTTCAGCGAAGGACGGTCGAAAACGCGCGTTTCGACGTCGGCGTCGAGGCCAAGTTCTTCAATCGCCCACAAGACACGGAGTGACCGTGTGTTTGGAAAGTGAATAAGTCTGAGCGCCATGGAACCGCCTCCTCGGTTGAAGCGCTATCCTTATCCGGCAAAACCAGCGGCTTCAAACCTTTCGCGCAGCGCAGCCTAAAAAGGTTTGACGACCGCGAGGATCACAATCCCGATCAGCAACAGAAACGGCGCTTCGTTGATCATCCGCCAGAATTTTTCCGAGCGCGGTTTTTCCCCGGCAGCGAATTTTCGATGCGCGGACGAATAAAATCCGTGAATGCCTGTCATCGCAAGGACGAGCACCAGCTTTACATGGAACCAGCCGACGGAAAAAAGACCAGGATTGGCGTAAAGCATCACGAACGCCAGGACCCACACCGCAATCATCGACGGGGTCATGATGCCTTTCAGGAGCCGGCGCTCCATCATGTCAAAGAAACGAATGGCCTCGCCGCCGGCGCTCGCCTGATGGTGGTAGATGAAGAGCCGCGGCAAATACATCATCGCTGCCATCCAGGCGACTACTGCGATAATGTGAAACGCCTTTATCCACGCATAGTTCTGAATGAGGAAATCACGCATGGCGAGCGCCCTCTCCGCTGCGCACAAAATTAATCAACGCTGCGACATTCTCCGGCGGCGTTTGCGGGGTGAAGCCATGACCCAGATTGAATACATACGGCGCGTCGTGGAACAGCTTCAAATATGTGGACGCGCTCTCGAACATTGCATCGCCGCCGCTCACTGTCAGTAACGGATCAAGCCCGCCCTGAACCGTCACATGGGGCGATAAATTTGCGCGCGCCCAAGCCGGGTCCATACCGAAATCGATCCCCACGGCGTTTCCTGAGCCAAGCAATGCATATTCTGTCGCCTTCTCACCGACGCCTTTCGGGAAAAAGATCACGGGCGTATCGGGCTTATGCGCCTTCACCGCGCGCGCGATGCGGTCCATCGGTTTCACGCTCACCGCTTCAAGCACCGGCCAGGGCAAATCGCTGGCCCAACTGTCGAAAAGCTGAATAGCGTCGGCGCCGGCGTCCACTTGCGCGCAAAGATATTCAATCGTCTTCTCTGTGAGGAGATCAATCAATCCAAGGAGGAAATCAGGGTTCTGGTAATACTCCGACCGCCACGCCGCGGGATCCTTTTTCGAACCCCCGGCGAGCATGTAAGTGGCGACCGTCCACGGCGCGCCGGCGAACCCGATCAACGCCTTGTCGGCGCTGAGCCCAGCCCGCACACGGCGCACAGTCTCATAGACCGGCGAGAGCGTCTCGTGAATGTTGCTCGCCCGAAACGAATCCAGGTGATCATGGGTTACGGGGGGATCAAGCCGCGGACCTTCGCCTTGCTCAAACCACACATTCTGGCCCATGGCGTGAGGAATGAGGAGGATATCGGCGAACAAAATCGCCGCATCGAGGTCATAACGGCGGATCGGCTGCAGCGTCACTTCTGCCGCCAATTCCGAATTATAGCACAGATCGAGAAACGAGCCCGCTTGCTGACGCACTTCGCGATATTCCGGCAAGTAACGTCCCGCCTGACGCATAAACCAGATCGGCGGTATGGCCGATGCCTCGCCTTGAAGCGTTCGTATGAAGAGCGATGGCGACGGCGTTGTTGAAGGGCCTGGCGTCATGTCTCATTAATCCTTTCTTAATCTCTTTTAAAAAAGGGTTAATAAAAGAGTAGGGCTGGAAGCTGGGGGAAAACCGAAGCCAACTTGTAAATCAACAGACATTCCGTGCAAGTTCCTTATTAATTTCCCCGGGTGAAATGTTATCCGGTCATACCGGGAAAACAAGCTTAGCTGTTTGTTTTCTCAATAAATTTTATGCACCCGGTAAAGGGAAACTACAGTCTTCCCCATAGGCTCCAAGGCGGGGTAGGGTTGCTTGCGGGGATTAAAATTTTCAAATGCTCTTGGGCGCCGCATCGGGTGAATTTTGCAAAACTCGGGCTTTGGTGAGAATGGCGCTACTCGCGCCCATCTTTTTCCCATAAAGTCCACAGGTATGTCTGAAATCTCCTCCACCAGCTTTAAAGACGCGCCGCTCGCGAGCTTCTTTCACGTGCATCTCGTTTCCGATTCCACGGGCGAGACATTGAATGCTGTTCTGAAAGCGACAACGGCGCAATTCGCCGCTGCGAAACCGCTTGAGCATGTGCACTCCCTGATCCGCTCGCAGGTGCAGCTCGATCGGGTGATGCGCGAGATCGAAGCGTCGCCAGGTCTGGTCCTCCATACAGTAATTAATCCCGAACTGCGCCGCCGGCTTGAAATTCGGTGCTCAGAACTGCAAACGCCTGCAGTTTCGATCCTCGACCCTTTATTAGGCGCATTCACAGAATATCTGGGCCTAGAGCAGTCGCGCCAAACCGGCGCTCAGCATGAAATGGATGACGCATATTTCCGGCGTATAGAAGCGCTCGATTATACGCTCGCCCATGACGACGGGCAGATGATCTGGGATCTGGAGCCGGCGGATGTCATCCTAATCGGTGTCAGCCGCACATCGAAAACGCCAACTTGCATGTATCTGGCGAACAGAGGGGTCAAAGCTGCGAATATCCCGCTGGTGCCCACAGCTGATTTGCCAGACCACGTGCTGGCCTTGCGAAAACCGATGATTGTCGGGCTTGTGGCGAGCCCTGAGCGGCTTGCGCAAATCCGCAAAAGCCGCCTTGGTGAGTTAAACGCCGCCCAACACGCGCAATCTTACTCTGATCTTGATGAAGTCAAAAAAGAAGTGCAGCGTGCCAAGCGTCTTTTCACCAAACACCGCTGGCCGATCATTGATGTGACCCGCAAATCCGTTGAAGAAACAGCCGCCGCCATCCTCACGAAGCTTTCAGCGCGGCAAAATCGTGGCCATGAGGAAAATTCATCCGTATGAGAATTGTTCTCGCATCCGGTAGCGCAATCCGCGCGAAGATCCTCAATGATGCAGGGCTGGCGTTTGATATCGTTAAACCGGATGTGGACGAAGATGCGATCAAGCAGTCCGGCCAGGAAAAGGGCCTTGATCTGGAGGCGATCGCCGCAGCGCTGGCGGATGCTAAGGCGCTTGCTGCGCAAGCTGATGACAGCGCCATCGTTATCGGGTCCGATCAGATTATGGAACATCAGGGCAGGGCGTATGACAAACCAAAGTCACTCGAGGAAGCCGCCGCCCGGCTTAGGCGGCTTCAAGGGTCGAGCCACACGCTGATTAACGCGGTTTCCATCGCTCGGGCCGGGCGCATCGTTCAGCGTTTTATCGACCGGCCGACGCTTCACATGCGCGCCATGAGTGACGACGAGATCAACGCCTATATTGATGCGGCGGGGCCAGCAATTTTGTCGAGCGTCGGCGCCTATCAGGTGGAGCGCCTTGGCGCGCGGTTGTTTGATCGTATTGACGGCGATTATTTCGCTGTCCTGGGGCTCTCGCTTTACCCGCTCTTGCGTTATCTGCGCGAAGCAGGCGCACTGGATTTCTGAGATGATGACATCGCCGGAAAAGCTGCGTCTTGCGGGCGTGATCGGTAATCCGATTGGGCACTCCCTGTCGCCGGTTATTCACCGCGAATGGGCGGACCGAGAAAACGCGAACGCCTATTATATTCCTATCGCTACGGATGGCAGCGAAGCCGACTTTGTCCGCGCGGTGACGGCGGCGCGCGATCTTGGACTTTCAGGCGTCAATGTTACCGCGCCCCACAAGGAACATGCGCTGCGCTTTGCTGATACGCATAGTGAAACCGCCGAGAATGTGGGCGCCGCGAATATGCTTTCCTTTATCGATAACCGGACCTATGCCGATAATTCAGATGTGATTGGTTTTGCGAACGCCTGCCGGTCCTATTTAAAGGGCCCGCAACAGACGAAAGCGGCGCTGCTCATTGGCGCCGGCGGCGCGGCGCGCGGCGTCGCTGCCGCGCTCCTTTCGTTAAACTTTGATCGCATTTTCATTTGTAACCGGACATTATCCAACGCGGAATCCCTGGCGCAATCGATCGGCGATGCGGCGACTGTTATTCCGTGGAAAGACTATAAGCGGGTCTTTTCGTCGGTGAGCATCATCGTCAATACCACAACCCTCGGCATGGCCGGGGCGCCGCCATTGCCGTTAGACCTCAATAAGGCGCCTCGCCACGTTCTGGTCAGCGATATCATCTATAAACCATTGAAAACAAACCTTATTCTGGACGCAGAACGGCGCGGACTGGCGACCATGGACGGTCTCGCCATGCTCATGCATCAGGCGGTTCCAGGGTATAAAGCCTGGCTTGGGGCGCAGGCGGTGGTTGACGGGCCCTTGCGCGCGCTTTTGGAAGAGACGCTGAAAATAAGGGAAGCGCCATGATCCTTGTCGGGCTCACAGGCTCCATCGGCATGGGCAAGTCCACGGTTTCGATGATGTTCGCCAAAGAAGGCGCTGCTGTCTGGAACGCCGACGACGCCGTGCACCGGCTTTACGCCAAGGGCGGCGCAGCCGCGCCGCTGATCGAAGCGGCGTTTCCGAGCGCGGTCGTTGACGGCGCTGTGGACCGGACGCGGCTTGCCAATCTTGTTCTCGGTGCGCCCGACAGTTTGCGCCGCCTCGAAGATATCGTTCACCCGCTCGTCGCTGATGATCGTCAGGCCTGTATTGAAAAAGCGATTGAAGAGGGTGTTGAAATCCTGGTTCTCGATATTCCGCTTCTTTTTGAAAATAACGCGGCGGAACTGTTCCATGTGGTCGTCGTCGTCTCCGCTTCGCCTGAAACCCAACGCGCGCGCGTTCTCGGCCGGCCGGGCATGGACGAAGAAAAATTCAATGCGATTTTAGCGGCGCAAATGCCGGACGAAGAGAAAAGACGCTACGCCGACTATGTCATCAACACGGATCGCCCATTAGAAGAAACGCAAGCCGAAGTGGCGTCGGTCGTCGAGGAAATCCGGCTCAAATTCGGTGTTGGCGAAGAGCAATAGACCGTGTTCGCCCGTCACTATCCTTCGAGGCTACGCTTCGCTTCGCACCTCAGGATGACGACTTTTTTCTGTTTCGACGAATACGGGACCTCATCCTCAGGCGCCGATCGCAGATCGGCCTAAAAGGATAAAGTGGGTACGGGACGACGAAGCAATATCCTATGACCCACTGGTTTCAGTAGCCTACCAACCGCATGTGCGATCGGCGTTCTGTTCCTCAAGCCAGGTCATCAACGGCGCGAAATATTCGACAACGGCGGACCCGTCCATCGCCGGAGAACCTGTGAACTCTTCGAGCGCTTCGGGCCAGGGCTTTGACGCCCCCAGCTCCAGCATGGCGTTAAATTTTTCGCCGACATTCTCCGCGCCGTAGATTGAACAGCGATGCAGCGGTCCTTCCCAGCCCGCCATATCGCAGGCGGCCTTATGAAACTGAAACTGCAGAATGTGCGCGATAAAATAGCGCGTGTACGACACATTGTTCGGGACATGATATTTGCCGCCCGGATCGAAATAATCGTTCGAGCGTTCCACCGGCGGGCGGATGCCCTGATATTGCGTGCGCAAATTCCACCAGCCTTCATTGTATGTGGCCGGCGTCAGCTCACCGGAAAAGACCTGCCAGCGCCACTTATCGACGAGCAGGCCGAACGGCATAAACGCAATTTTTTCAAGGGCCTGGCTCATCAGTAGCCCCACATCCTTGGACGCGTCAGGGGCTTCGCCCAAGAGCCCGATCTGCGTCAGATATTCCGGCGTCAGCGACAGCGCAATCATGTCGCCGATGGCCTCGTGAAAGCCGCCATTGGCGCCCGTCCAGTAAATCGGTGATTGCTCCTTATACGCCCTTTGATAGTAATTGTGGCCAAGCTCGTGGTGCACGGTTTGGAAATCATCCGAGTTCACTTTGGTGCACATTTTGATGCGAATATCGTCCGCGCCGTCGAGGTTCCAGGCGGACGCATGGCAGACGACTTCGCGGTCGGCCGGTTTCGTAATCTGCGAGCGTTCCCAGAAGGTCTCAGGGAGCGGCGCAAAGTCGAGCGATGAGAAAAATGCTTCGCCGGTGCGGACCATTTGCTCCGCGTCATAACCGTTCGACACCAGCAGATCGGTCAAATCATAGCCGGGATCGGCGTCGCCGGGCGCCACAAGATCATAAATATTGCCCCAGCTTTGCGCCCACATATTGCCGAGGAGGTCGGCCCGGATTGGTTGATCGAGCGGCACGGCCTCGTCGCCGTAAGTCTCGTTAAGTTTGGCGCGGACGTGGCATTGCAATTGGTCGTAGAGCGGTTTGACCTGACCCCACAGGCGGTCGGTTTCCGCGGCGAATTCGGCTGGCGGCAAGTCATAGCGCGCGCGCCACATGGTCCCGAGATTGTCAAAGCCTAATTCGCGGGCGCCTTCGTTGGCGATGTCCACCATGCGGGCGTAATCGGTCTTCATGTCGCCGTCCGCTTCGCCATAGGCTGCAACCGGCACCTCGCGCCATTTGGTCCAGATCTCCTGCAGGCGCGCCGCGTCGCGCACCGTTCCCATCATCGCTTCGAGATCGTTGCGGCCCACTTCCTCGCCGTCGAGGGTTATTTTACCGGTGGCGTATTGCGAGCCCATGCGGTTTTCGATCTCAGCGAGTTCGTTGGCGGCCCCGTCGCGCGACGGGGCGGGAACGTTGACGCCGAGCTTGATCATTTCGATTTTGCGGCGCATGTCCGCCGGTAAGTCGAGGTCGTTGAAGCGCTTGGCTTCATTGGCGAAGTCCACGCCGAGCTTGGTGCCTTCCGCCCCGACCTTGGTCGCCAGCCAGTTTGTGTCGAAGGTGATGTTTGTCGCCTGCGCCCATTGTGTGCGTGCGGAATATTCCCCGAACTCGCGATAGGATTTTTCAACGCGTTCAATGAACGCTTGCGCCTCATCGAGCGTCGGTTCTGCGGAGGCGGTCTCTGTCGCGGCGGCTGGGGTCGCGCTCGCTTCGGGCGTCGTTGTCTGTTGGGCCGCCTGTTGGCCGCACGAGACGATGAGCGCCAATGTGGACACAGTGAGAAGGCCGCCGAGCGTGCGCCGGGCTACATTATTCGTTGTCATTGAAAACCACCCTGGATCATTTTTCGTGCTACGACTGTAGCTGATCGCGGCGATACTGGCAAAAGCCTTGGGCCGGATCAGGCGAGGGTCTTCGCCGGGTGGACGCCGTCCACATAGCCCATGAAGGGCGGGTGGATCGAATAGCCGAGGAGGGCGCGGGCCCGTTCAGGCAGCAGCGCGGCCTTTTCCGGCGGCACGGCGAGCGTCATGTTCTCCAATTGCCGTGCCCAGCCGACGCAATATTGCGGCGTTACGATCAACCGCGGCGCATCGGATTTGTTGGCGCCGCCGCGATGCAAAAGCGTGCCTTTCGCCAACATGAGGGAACCTGAAGGCATGACGACTTGCACGGCGTCCGGATGCGGGGCGGGGTCGCTGTCCACCGGGCGCACGGTGCGGTCTTGAAAAACCGATTTCGCGCCATGAAAATTGGACGTAACCTTCGCGAGATCATCCGCATCCCAACGATGACTGCCAGGCAAAATTTCTGTGGCCCCGTTTTCCTCCGTCATGTCGTCGATCGCCCAAAAGGCGCTGACGCCCCACGAATTACGCGGCATTGGTTCGGCCATATGACTGTCGTCATGGTGCCACGGCTGCACGGTTTCGCCAGGCTGTAGATTTATCGCGAGGCAGGCTGAGAGAAGGCATGACGGGCCGAGGTCGGTTTCCACGAACGCCATCGCCAAGGGGTGGATCGCCATCTCGGCGAAGACCGGCGATTTCGCCAGCAGCGCGTAGACTCTGTTCGATTTCAAACCTTCGAAATCATTGCGCCCCGCGATATTCTGGCCGAGATAGGGCTTTAAAGCGTCGCGGACAGACTGGACGGCGTCGGCGCTCATCACGTTTTCAAAGATGACATATCCGTCGCGATCAAACTGCGCGCGCCAATCGTCAAAAGAGCGCCCTTGAAGCCAAGGTGCGAGAGGGGTTTCGTCAATGTCGAATTCACCAGCCATTTTTCGTTCCTCCAATGCGAATTTTAGAGGAACGGGGTGACCGGCTGAAGGCGTTTATGCAGTAAGCGTTTGGCCAATTGAAGGAATTCTAGATTTTCTCAGAAACCTTGATGGCCGCATGGCAGCCCGCCTGAATGACGGCGCGTAAAAGGCCATAAGCTGGCGCTTGCTCGGCGCCTTCTTCTTCCGCCGTATGCTTATGTTCGAGCTCGTCTTCGCGGAACTCTCGGACGGTCTCTGCAAGGTCCGGATCAACAACGCCAAGCTCTTCGGCCTGCTCGCCATAATGGCGCTCAATCACTTCTTCTACGGCGGCGGTGCAGGCCATCGCCGCTTTTTCGCCCATGAGCGCGGTGCCGGCCCCAAGAGCGAATCCCGCCGCGTTCCAGAGCGGCGAAAAAAGCGTCGGACGCACACGGCGTTCCGCAAGCAGACGATCAAACGTGTCGAGATGTTTTTGCTCGCCCTCTTCCATTTCCTTCAGCAAGGCGGCGGTGCGCTCTTTACCGGCGAGCCTGTCGAACACGGCGCGCTGCCCACGATAGATCTGAACCGCGCCATATTCGCCCGCATGATCGACGCGGAGCATCTCGGCGATGCGCGACTCTCTCGGGCCGGGCCGGTCGCGTTTGATGTCGAATGTTTCGGTCATGTCGCTCATGATCCTTTGGGTCCTTTACGCGGGATCGTCCTTATTGTGCTGCGTCGTTCGCAAAGCTCGCCGAGGGGCGGCGGGCCTGACGGGCGGCGCGCGCTGCGCCCAGCGCTGCGGCGAGCGCAATTAAAAAGAGCGCTGCCGACGCCAGAAGATTATAGCCGGCCATAGAGACGCCAAGAAACCGCCAGGCGGCGTCGCCGCAAGACGGTCCGGAAGGCTTCTCGCCGAGCGCCGCTCCTAGACCGCCGCCGTCCCTGATGATTTCACCCGCCGCGCCGCAGCTCGCCGGTCCAGGCCAGAAGCCGAACTCAACACCCGTATGGTAAAAGGCGAGCCCTGCGCTCAACGCATAAACGAGCGCCAATGCGCCCACTGTAGCAGCGGCCGCCAGACGGGCCTTCGCGAGATACGCGGCCGCAATCCCGGCGACAGCGACGCTGAGCGCCGTCCAGTGAGCCTCACGTTGATCAAGGCACAACTCACAGGGCGGATAGCCAAGACGTTCGAAAATATGCGCGCCAGCGAGCAATAACGCGCTCGCCGCGGCGCCGATCATCAACGCGCGCTCCACCAGAGATTGTTTCGCCAGCCACCGCTCCATAATCGCCAATGTAGTCATTGATCCCGGCCCGCGCGCCCCGTCGGATCGTCACATGTCGGATCGCCACACCGCAACCGACGCCGGGCCGTCAAAGACGCGTTGTAACAAAGTCCTTGAGGATGCTGGCCGCTTCCTGACCGAGGAAAATCAACAGCCCGACCCAGATGAAACCGATGACCAGCCCCAGAATAACAAGGAGCCCGTCGCGTTCGATCAAGCCGAGCGATGTCACGGCGACGCCGATCCCCGGCACGGTATTGGTGGAGGGGAGCGGCACCATGATGGAGGCGGTCGGCAACAGCATCAAAAAGCCGACCACCCGCACGCCGGTTGGGCCTGTGACGAATTGCAGGCGCGGGCGCGCCAGTTTTTCGATCCAGCCCACATAGCGTTCGCTGCGGGTCAAAACTTTGTGGAAGGCCGAAATCTCGAACTCCCGCGCTTTCAGCTTTTCCGGGAACCACGGGTGGTGTTTTCCCGCCGCAAGCTGGCCGGCGAGCGCCAGCATCGGAAGCGATACGATCTGCGGCAGGAGATAGACAAACGGCAAACAACAAGGCAACGCCAACAGCAGCAGCAAAAAGCCAAAGGCGCGCTCGTCGAGCCGGTCGAGGACGTCGCCGAGCGTCGCTGTATCCGTGGTTCCTGGGTTTGGCCTGTGTCTTAGCTCAGAGAGAATGTCGCCGAGAAGGGCCGTGGCGCCGCGCACGGTTTCCGGTCCCGTCTGTGCTGAAGTCTCTGCAGATGTCATGGCGACATGGTCTTTCATCGTTCTTGCGGCGTCATCGTTTTCGCCCGTGCGCCAGCGAGCCTATAGCGCATGATCGGGGTCCAGTGTGAAGGCCCAGTTTGGCGGATTGTGGTTAGAAATATGTTATCCTTAACGTGGC
This sequence comes from uncultured Parvularculaceae bacterium, assembly GCA_963922595.1. Lineage (GTDB taxonomy): Bacteria > Pseudomonadota > Alphaproteobacteria > Caulobacterales > Parvularculaceae > JAJFFW01. The sequence goes on along the minus strand of CAWUIM010000066.1, from coordinate 1,175 downwards.
GCGCTGATCGGTGTTAATCGCACAAAAACAGCAATTTATCCCGGTGTTTGGCCATCATTGGTCGCAATCTCTCGAAAGCCTCCCCACATAAAAACCATGAATTCGTCCGTCTCAAACACCGCCCAGACCGCGCCCGATGAACCCGTCACGTGGGAGATCGCCGAGCAATGGCGAACCGCATGGCGCAGCATTCGATGGATTGCCGGCGGGCTGATCGCGGTCCTGTTCCTGATGGCGTTCGGCCAGATTTATCTCTTCTATCAAATGTTCGCCGATATTCACGCGGCGCTGGGCGCTGCGTTTTTATTGGCGGCGGCGGGCCTCTTCGGCTGGCTGATCGGTGTTCCTCTCTGGCGCTTTTTTCAAGCGCCTGCGATCGCGGTGCCGCCGGACGCGGATTTGAAAGCGAAAGCGCCGTCGCGCCCCGCGGTGTTGGCGCGGCTGCACTATGATGAGAATTACCTGAAGCGTCTCGTCAATAATCCGGCGCTCGGCGACAAGAAGCCCGACGCCTTGCGCGCGCTCGAGGAAATAAAATCCATCAAACGATCAGCGAAGGACTCTGACATCGCCGCCCTCGCCGGCGCGCTCTCCGCTTTTGAGCGCGACCGCATGGCGCCGGCTCTTGCGGATATCGATAAGCGGGTGGACGCCTATATTCACCGCGAGTCCGTGGCGGTGGGCGCGGCGACGGCGGTGAGCATGAACGGCTCCATCGATGCGTTCATCGTCCTCTGGCGCAACGTAAATATGATCGCGCGCATCTCGCACCTCTATTACGGACGTCCGAGTTTGAGGCTTTCGATGATGATCGTGCGCGATGTGGCTGTCGCCGTCATCTTGAGCCGCGCGCTTGACGACGTGACCGACGCGGCGGGCGACGCCCTCGGCGGCATGGTCTCGCGTCTCGGCGGGATGATCGTCGGGCCGGTAATGGACGGGTCCGTCAACGCCCTGATGACGCTAAAACTCGGCTATGTGGCCAAGCAACGCTGCCGTAGTTTTGATGTCTGGAACGAAGCACGCGCGGCGCGGGTCACGAAAGACGCATTCGAACAGGTGAGGCGCGAGTCCGCGAGCGTCATCAATGACCTCGCCAAAATCTGCGGCGGCGTGGCGGGCAGCGCCGCCGATGCGGCCGGAAGCTCGACGGATGTGCTGGTCTGCCTGCCAGC
>CAWUIM010000065.1:0-19293 GCA_963922595.1 uncultured Parvularculaceae bacterium | reverse complement strand
GAGAGCGCGCCGAAACGCTACTTCATCGCCGCCGCCAACCCTTACGCGGTCGAGGCGGGCGAGGCGATCTTGAAGCGCGGCGGCAGTGCGGTTGACGCGGCGATCGCCACACAAGCGGTGCTCGGCCTGGTGGAGCCGCAATCCTCCGGGCTCGGCGGCGGCGCTTTCATGTTGCATTTTGATCCGTCTACGGGGGAACTGGAAACCTATGACGGGCGGGAAGTGGCGCCCGCTTCAGCGACGCCGGACCGGTTCCTGAAAGAGGACGGGACACCGATGGCTTTTTACGATGCGGTGGCGGGCGGGCTTTCCGTGGGCGTGCCCGGCATGGTGCGGATGTTAGCGCTTGCGCATGAGGAACATGGCGATCTTCCGTGGGCCGATTTGTGGAGCTCGGCGCAGTCGCTTTCTGAAGAGGGATTTGAAATCTCGCCGCGCCTGCACGGGCTTTTGGGCCGCATCCCGCGGTTGAAGCAATTGCCGGCGGCGGGCGCTTATTTCTACGACGCGGACGGCGCGCCGTATCCGGTCGGCCATGTATTGAAGAACCCCGCTTACGCAGAAACGCTTAAAACCATCGCGGCCGGCGGCGCTGACGCTTTTTATTCCGGCGCGATTGCGGAGGCGATTGTGGAGGCGGTTAACACAGCGCCCAATCCGGGCGGTATGAGTCTTGACGATTTGCGCAATTACCAACCGGTGAAACGCGCGCCTGTTTGCGCAGGCTATCGCGTCTATGAGATTTGTTCGATGGCGCCGCCAAGTTCAGGCGGTGTGACGCTGTTGCAGATTCTGGCGCTTCTAGAGCCGTTCGATATGGCGGGGGCCGGGCGCGATTCCATCGAAGCGGTGCATTTGTTATTTGAGGCGAGCCGGCTCGCTTACGCAGACCGCAGCCGGTTCCTCGCCGACCAGGATCAAACGGCGGCGAGCGGCGGCATGACGGCCGAGCAATTGATCGCTGGCTTGTTGAACCCCGCTTACATTGAAGCGCGCTCGGCGCTGATCAGCCGCGAGGCGGCGGCGGAAACCGTGGAGGCGGGCGACCCGTCCCAATATCCGATCGCCGATGGCGCGTCTCCCGGCGTGTGGCGCGGGCTTGCCGCAGACGCCTCGCCCGAGCCGCCGTCAACGAGCCATTTTGTGATCGTGGACGGTGAAGGCCGCGTCGTGTCGATGACAGCGACCGTTGAGTTCGCTTTCGGGAGCCATTTGATGGCAGGCGGCATGATCCTCAATAATCAGCTAACGGATTTTTCCTTCCTGCCCGAACGCGACGGCGTGCCGGTCGCCAATGCGGTGGCGCCGGGCAAGCGCCCGCGCTCCTCCATGTCGCCAGTAATCCTCTTCGATGAAGAAGGCGATGTGGTCGGCGCTGTCGGATCGCCGGGCGGGCCGGCGATCATCGGCTATGTGGCGAAAACCCTGATTGGCGTTCTTGACTGGGGGCTTGATTTGCAGGCGGCGGTGGATGCGCCGCATGCGGTCTATCCGCGCGGCAAACCGATTTTGGAAGAAGACGGATTTGACAGTCAGATCATCGACGGGCTGACGCGGCTCGGCCATGAGACTTCGTCGCGCGCGCTGACGAGCGGCTTGCACGGGTTCGTCTATACGGCGGAAGGCGGGTTTCAGGGCGCCGCTGACCCGAGGCGCGAAGGCGTTTGGCGCACAGGCCTTGTGGAAACTGCCGACGGCGAGTGATCGTTGGCGCGAAGCGTCAGGCGAAATGTCGTGCCGTTTTTATCGCTCTTTGCGAGCGCTAAATCGCCGCCATGGGCGCGCATGATTTCATGCGCGATGGCGATGCCGAGACCGGAGCCGCCCGGCTTGCGCGATCCTTTGAAGGGCTCGAAGAGATGGGCGCGCGCTTCTTCGGGCATGCCGGGGCCGTTATCAGCGATCTCGATGTGGAGGAGGCCGGGGCTCTCGGATAGGCCGATCGCGATCTCGCGTTGTTCCCCGTCGCCGGGTTCATCCGGCGCCGGCGCGGCGAGCGCCTCCACGGCGTTGCGCACAATGTTGAAGATGGCGCGATAAAGATGTGTTTTATCGGCGCTGACTTTTACACCTGCGGGAATATTGTTTTCAAAAGTCACGTGGAGCGTCGATGTGTCTTCGAAAACTTCGTCCGTTAGCGCGCGAAGATCAACAGTGGTCTTCGAAAGGACGTCAGGCGCCATCTTTCCGTAGGCGACCGTATCATTGCTGAGCGTAATCGCGCGATCGAGCGAGGAAAGAAGCCGCGGGCTCAATTTGCGCACGCGCGGGTCGTCGCTTTTCGCCAGCCGGTCCGACATGAGCTGCGCCGACGCCAGAATATTCCTCAGATCGTGGCTGATCTTTGAAATGCCCGCGCCAAGCGCGGCCAGTCGTTTGCGTTCGTAAAGCAGATCCTGAATGCGGGTTTCAAGACGCATCAGCCCGGTTTCGGCCTCACCGATTTCGTCGAGGCGCCCGCTCAAGGAGATAAGACTGCTGCGCTCCTCCGGCGCGCGTTCAAAGCGCGCCATATTCCTGGTGAGATTCTTGACCGGTTTGACAATCAACAGGTTCAGTGTCTGGTAGATCAGAAAAGCGGTCACGGTACTGATCAACAAGGAAATCAATAGAATGTTGCGGGCGTAGTCCTGAAGGCCTTCGCGGAGCGCTCTTTGCGACACGAGAATATCGACCATCTCGCCGGTATCGGCGGCCGGGGCGCCCTTGACGGCGATCAAGCTGTCGCCGCTCGAGAAAAGGCTGGCCATCGCGGCGCCCATCATCGAAACAGCGTTTTGGCGGCGCATATCGATGAAAGACACAATCTCCGTGTCTCCGGCTGTATCGCTCGCATAAATCCGATAGCTGGCGCCGTCCTTGTTGATGGTGACGCCGGCGATGTCGGCGGTCTCAAAGAGCTGGTCGGCGGTCTCCTGGTTCATCATGCCTTCGTCTGGCGCTTCGAGCGCCACCGAAACAAGATAGGCGGATTCAATGCGCGCACTAAGCCAGCCCACGCGCTCTTTTGCGACCGACGGGATCAGGAGCAGAACTTCCACGAGCAGCACGAAACATGCGGTCAATGCAAAAAGCTTCGCCGACATCGAGCGGCGAAACCGGTCGCTTGCGGATAAGGTGCTTTTGGCCGGCGTTATCATCAGTCGAAGGTCGCGAGGAGGTTGACGATTTTTTTCGTGCGGTCGGAAAAGAGCGTCGGCGTATACCAGGCGCCGGCCGTTCTTTTTGAAAGTTCGCTAAATGTCGGGTAGGGCGCAACGAAGTTGGTGAAGTCTCTGATCTTTCGCTTATTGGCGAGCGCCAGCGCCCAGGGCGTGATCAGATCGCCTGCATTTTTGCTGACGATCGTCGCGCCGACGATTTCGCCGTTCTTTTTTGTGAACGCTTTAATAAAACCGTCCGTATGGCGCTCGGCTTTGGCGCGGTCGTTTTCCTTGGCCTCAAAGCGCGCGATTTTGATGTCGCCGAATTTTTCCTTGGCTTCCTTTTCGCTGAGCCCGACGCTCGCAAGCTCCGGGTCGCAATAGGTGACCTTGGGGATGATGGCGTCATTGCGGTTAGAGCGCGCCTTGAACAAGACGTTACGAATGATGGTGCCGGCATGGTCGCCCGCCATGTGTGTGAATTGCGGGCCGCCGGCGACGTCGCCGATAGCGTAAACGCGTGAATTCGTCGTGCGCAGCTTTGCGTCCGTTTTGATCCCCTTGCGGTCATACTCAACGCCCGCTGCTTCCAGATTTAATCCGTCTACATTGGGTTTGCGGCCGACCGCCATCAGAAGGTGCGATCCGATAACTCTCTCGCCGGTGCTGAGACTGACCGCAACGCCGTCGCCGTCGGGCGCGATCTTTTCCGCTTTCGCCTGCTCGTGGATTTTAACGCCCTCGCGTTGAAGCGCCTCGCGAACGACCGCGACACATTCAGGATCGTCATTGTTGAGAATATTGACCGCTTCAATGATCGTCACCTCGGACCCGAGACGGCGGTGGGCCTGCGCCATTTCAACGCCGATCGGCCCGCCGCCAATAATGATCAGATGATCGGGGCGCGTCCTGTTTTCAAAAAGCGTCTCATTGGTGAGGTAAGGGACGCTGTCATGGCCTGGGATCGGCGGCACGAAAGGCGACGAGCCGGTGGCGACGATAATGTGTTTGGCCGCGACAGTCGTGTCGCCGGCTTTGACCTCGCGCGGGCCCACAAAGGCGCCCGCCTCACGCAGGACAGTGACGCCGAGGCCTTCAAACCGTTCCTGGCTGTCATGGGGCGCGATCGACGCGATGACGCCGTGAACGTGGTCCATGACCGCATTGAAATCGACCTGCGGGTCAGTACTTTCGACGCCGAATTTTCCAGCGTCACGCATGGTCTGCGCGGTTTTCGCCGCGGCGAGCAGCGCTTTCGACGGCACGCATCCATAATTAAGGCAGTCGCCGCCCATCTCGCCTTTTTCCATCAGAACGACTTTACGGCCGAGTTGCGCCGCGCCGGCGGCGACGGAAAGTCCGCCCGAGCCTGCGCCGATAATGCAGAGGTCCGCGTCAATTTTCTGGGTCATGATGTTCTTCTGTGTTTTGGCGCCGCTTCCATTGCGGCGTTTCTTGTTTATTGCGCCCTGTCGGAAATTCTACTGCGCGGATCCGGATTTTTTGAAGAACTTTTTGTAGACGAGCGGAATAAGCGCCACCACAAAAAGCGCGATCAGCGCGGGCGACACTTTGCTGACGAGCGCACCGATAAGCGCTTGCGTGTCGTCAAGCGAAACGCTCTTGTCACGGATCAGTTCCGCGGCGCCCGCGCCGACCCAGCTATAGGCCAGCGTGCCTGGAATAATCCCGAAAAAAGTGGTGATGATGTAATCGCGATATTTCGCGCCGAGGAGGCCTGGCGCAATATTCGCGACCGCGAACGGTACGGCCGGCACGAGCCTTAGAACAAACATGTAAGAGAAGGGGCTGTCGTTAAACTCCGCCTCCATTTTCGACAGGAATGGCCCGGCGATGTCGCGTAAGACCCCGCCAAGGGAAGAGCGCGCCGCGATGAACAACACCGATGCGCCGATGCTGGCGCCGATGACGGTCGCCGCCGTCCCGTAGAGCGGCAGCCCGAAGATCAGCCCGAACAGCGCACCGCCCGCGATGGTCAAAATGCCGCCCGGCACCATGAACATCGTCGCGAAGGCGTAGATCGCGATATAGGCGCCCCAGATCAGCAAGAACTGGTCGCGCACGAGCCCGTCCAGCGTGTCGATATTGGCCCGAAGCGCCTCAAGGCTCAGATAATTATGCCAGCCTTGCGAAAAGACGAGCGCAAGGCCGCCTGCAATTAAATAGAGGGGCCACAACCGCACCAGGATCGGCGATTTCTTGTCAGGTTCACCCGCATCCATGTTTTCTGATACCGCCATGTTTTCAATCCTTCATTTACCCTGACCGGACCTGATTAGGGGCCCTGTTCAGCAATTGCGTCGGCTGGTTTGAGCCGGCGCAAGGTCAGGTCGATCCAATGGTGACGATGTCGCCCGCTCAAGAGCGCGTCCGCCTTTGAGTACGCTTTATCAGGATCAAATGCCTTACAAAACTGATCCCGCCGGGTAACATTCGCGAGATAGGCGCGAGAGCGGGTTTTTGGCGGGAATAGGGGCTTTGCGCGCTTGACGGTGGCTGGCTGGTCGTCTATCAGCACGCACTTCGCCCGATCGGGGCGCGCGCAGAATGACACGAGAGTGACCGATGAAACGCACCTATCAACCAAGCCGCTTGAAGCGCAAGCGCCGCCACGGATTCCGCGCCCGCAAGGCGACTGTCGCCGGCCGCAAAGTCTTGGCCCGCCGCCGTTCCAAGGGCCGCAAAAAACTGTCCGCTTAAGTCGCCTCATGGCGACGGCGCCCGCACGTCCGTCAGACAGCCCGACGATCGAAACCCTTAAAAAACGCGCCGATTTTCTGGCGCTCCGCGGTGCGCCCGGCAAAGGCGCGCCGTCTTTTTTGTTGGTGGCGCGCGCGCGAGACGACGGGGACGACGCAATCCGTGTCGGCTATACGGTCACAAAGAAAATGGGCGGGGCCGTGCGCCGCAACCGCATCAAGAGACGCCTGAAGGAGGCGGCGCGGCGGGCCTTCGCCGAATATGGCGTAAAGGGCTGCGATTATGTGCTAATTGCGCGGCCGAAAGCGCTGACCCGCAATTTCACCGAATTGCTTGACGATATGAAGCGCGCTCTTTTAAGCCTGCGGGCAAACCCTAAATAACGAACAGTCCCAAGGCGCGGCCGGCGTCTCAGCGGCTCGGAGCATTCAATGGATCGAAATTTTATTCTGGCGATCGCCCTCTCCATGGGCGTGTTGCTCTTTTGGGAGATGTTCGTCACCGGGCCGCAGCGCGAGGCCTTTGAGGCCGCGCAAAAAGAATCGGCCGCCGAGGCGGCGAAGAATGATCCAGGTCTTGCGTCCCTTGAGGAAGAAGAAGCGCTTGGCGGCGCCAATGACAGCGTCGAAGAAATTACCGTTGAGGATGCGCTCGAAAATGGCGATGCGGGCCGCGTCAAGATTGAAACCGATACGCTGACGGGATCGATCAATCTGCAGGGCGGGCGCATCGACGATCTCAGTTTGAAAAAATATCGCGAGACGCTTGATCCGGAAAGCCCGATCATCCGTCTCCTGAGCCCGCGCTCCGTTAACGAAAGCCAGTATGTGCAACAGGGCTGGTATCTTAACGGCGAGCCGAACGAGGGCGCTGCGTGGCGCTTGGAGGGGACGGATACGTTGACGCCCTCGACACCGATTAAATTGGTGCGCGAGGAAGGCGGCGTGCGTTTTGAAAAAACTATCGCTGTTGACGACGAATATATGTTCACCATAAGCCAGCGTGTAACAAACCAGAGCGCCGCGCCACAGCAGCTCGCCGCCTTCGGGCTCGTGCGTCAAAACGAAATCCCGAGCGATCTACGCAATTTCATGATCTTGCACGAAGGTCCCGTGGGTATGTTCGGGAACTCGCTCTATCAGCGCAAATACAAAAAAATGCTGAAAGTGGAAGATGTCGAACTTGCGGGCGTCGACAAGGGTTGGGTCGGCATCACTAGCAAAAACTGGCTGGCCGCAGCTATTCCGCCCCAAGGCGAAACCTTCAAGGCCGAATTTCTGGTGCAAGGAACCGCTGAACGCCCGGTCTTTTATTCGACCTACACCCTCAATCCGTTAGAGCTTCAGCCCGGCGAAGAGACGTCCCTCACTTCTTATATGTTCGCCGGCCCGAAAGACGTGGATCTCCTCCAGCGCTATGAGACGAAGCCCGATGAGAACAATCCAAAGCCCTATAATCTCGATATTCACGATCTCGACAAGGCTGTCGACTGGGGCAATTTCTTCTTTCTCACACGGCCGATCTTTTACCTTTTGAATTTCTTCGGCGACCTGACCGGCAATTTCGGCGTCGCCATTCTCTTGATGACGCTCGTTATCAAGGCGCTGATGTTCCCCTTGGCCAATAAGGGCTTTGAGTCCATGGCCAAAATGAAGAAGCTGCAGCCGGAAATCGAAAAGCTGCGCACGCGCTATGATGACGACAAGATGAAGCTCCAGCAGGAGATGATGGCGCTTTATAAAAAAGAGAAGATGAACCCGCTTGCGGGCTGTGTGCCGATCCTGATCCAGATGCCGATCTTTTATGCGCTTTATAAAACGCTCTTTGTAACGATCGAATTGCGCCATGAACCGTTTGTGGCGTGGATCCAGGATCTTTCTGCGCCTGATCCGACCACCGTCTTCAACCTGTTCGGACTGATCCCTTACGATCCGATGAGCATTCCTGTGATCGGCGCGTTCCTGGGGATCGGCGTTCTGCCGCTCCTGATGGGCGGGGCGATGTGGTTCCAGACCAAACTGAACCCGCCGCCGCCCGATCCGACGCAGGCGCAGATCTTCGCCATGATGCCGATCCTGTTCACATTTCTCTTCGCGTCGTTCGCCGCTGGGCTTGTCCTCTACTGGTTCTGGAACACGGTGCTGACGATCATGCAGCAATATGTGATCATGAAGAAGAACGGCGTCGATATCGACTGGAGCGAGCGGTTCAGCTTCCTAAAGGGCAAAACCAAGCCGGCCGCCGACGGCAAATAGCATGAGCGCGGGCGAGTTTTCGGATGAGGCGCTTGAGGCCGGGCGCAAGCTTTTCGCCGGTTCTTGCGACTTCATGCTGGGCGTTGTGGCGCTCGACGGGCTGCCTGACGAAGGTCCGCCGGAAGTTGCGTTCGCGGGCCGGTCCAATGTGGGAAAATCTACTCTTCTGAATGCGCTGACGGGTCGCAAAAATCTCGCCCGCGCTTCCAACACGCCGGGGCGGACCCAGGAAATCAATTATTTCTCGCTAGCAAACGACGTCATGCGGCTCGTGGACTTGCCGGGCTATGGCTATGCGCGTGCGTCGCGCAAGGATGTGGCGCGGTGGTCAGCGCTGACCCGTGATTTTCTCCGGGGGCGGTCGGTGTTGCGGCGCGCCTGCGTGCTTGTGGATTCGCGCCACGGTCTGAAGCCCGCCGATCTTGACGTGATGACCATGCTCGACGAGGCGGCGGTGAATTACCAGATCGTCCTCACCAAGACGGATAAGATCAAGCCGACGGCGCTCGAAGCCGTGAGCGCTCACGTCTCCAGCGCCATCGCCCGACGGCCCGCGGCGCATCCGTTCATCCGGCCGACCTCTGCTGAAACAGGTGAGGGGATCGCCGACCTACGCGCCGACCTCGCCATGTTGGCGGTGGGTTAGGTTCACGCTAATCGCGTAAACGACTATCATTTCGAAATAGGCAGCACAGCGCACCCCCTCATCCTGAGGAGCGCGGAGCGCGTCACGAAGGATATGCCGCGCACGCCGGAATGAGCCGCTAATCCTTCGCGACGGCTGCTCCGCAGCCTCCTCAGGATGAGGGGGAATGTTGATCTGATATGCCTCGAAAAAAATAAATGCGAGATACCATCAGTACAAAAATAAAAAAATCTATGTTACCCCGAACGTCTCATTATACCTTTTAAGACAAATACTTCGCGTCATAGGCTTTCACGTCGCGCCGAAGCTCCGGCAATAACAGATAGAGCGCGATGATGTTGGGGACCGCCATGGCGAACAGCATGGAGTCGATGAAGTTGATGATTGATCCCAGTTGGATCGCTGCGCCGGTGGAAAGCGCGAGACACAAGAGCAGTTTAAAAGTGACGTCGACCGCGCGCGACGAGCCGAAAAGATATCCCGCCGCCTGCGCGCCGTAATGGGCCCAGGTGACGAGCGTTGAAAAGGCGAACAGGACGACCGACACCAACAGCACCACCGGATACCAGCTGAACGTTCCCTCAAACGCGGCCGACGTCATAGAAATGCCGCTCAAAGAACCGGTGGAATAGAGGAATGGCTCGTGCGCGCCGGTGACGAGAATGACAAGCGCCGTAACGCTGCAAACAACGATTGTGTCAATAAAGGGTTCGAGCAACGCCACATACCCTTCGGTCAACGGCTCGTCCGTTTTCACCGCCGCATGGGCGATCGCCGCGGAGCCGACGCCCGCTTCGCTGGAATAGGTGGCGCGTTTCATGCCGTTGATGAGCGCGCCGACCATGCCGCCGCCTGCTGCGTCCAGGCCAAAGGCGCTCCGGAAAATATCAACGATGACGCCGGGAATTTCACCGATGTTCAGTAAAATGATAATCGACCCGGCGCCAAGATAAAGAATCCCCATCGCAGGCACGAGAATGCGCGTCACGCGCGCGATTTTCTTGATACCGCCGAGAATGACGATGGCGACGAGGCCGGAGATGATGGCGCCGTAAATCAACGGGGCCTCGATTTTCGTCACCAGCTCAAATTGTTCGTAGGACTGATTAACCTGGAACACGCTCACCGAGGCGCCGATGGTCATAATTGCGAAAAAAATTGCGGCGAATTTGCCCACAGGGCCGAGGCCGCGGCGTTTAAACACGTCTTCGATGTAGTACATCGGTCCGCCATTGACGGTGTCGTCGGCGTTGATCCGGCGATACTTTACGGCGAGCGCGCATTCGGCGAATTTCGAGCTCATGCCGAAAAACCCGGCGAGGATCATCCAGAAAACCGCGCCTGGTCCACCAAGCGCGATCGCCACCGGCACGGAGGCGATATTGCCAAGCCCGACCGTGCCGGAAAGGGCGGAGCTCAACGCCTCGAAATGGGAAATCTCACCGCCGGCGCCGTCGCGTTTTTTGCCGCCTGCGACGAGGGATAATCCGTGGCCGAACCCGCGGATATTGATGAAGCCTAAAGCAACCGTGAGGACCAGCGCCGCAAGCATCAGCCAGATAACCACAATCGGCAGATCGACCCCGGCGATGGGCACCGAATAGAAAACCATCGCGTTTACCGCGTCGCTGAAGGGTTTGAAAAACTGGTCGATGGACTCGGCCAGCCCAGCATTGCTTGCAGCGCTCATGGTGTGATTCCCGTCGGTTGTATGGTTACTGTAGGGTAGTTTGTGCGAAGCGTCCCCGTTGCCACGAAATCGCCTTTTTTTCTAGGCACGAGAATTTTCAAGGACTAAAGTCCAGGGCTCTGGTTTGAGGCGGCATAAAGAGAAAAAAATCCTGCACCCCAACAATTCTTCTTTCTTTAAGTTGTTGAACGAAAGTTCTTTCCAACTCGAAACTTGAAGTTTGGTTCAAACGTACTGAACCTCAAGAGGTCGCCGGCATCTCCCCCGCTGGCGATAAAAGGGCGGCGTCGCTTTTCGGAGCGGCGTCGCTTTTTTTAATCCACAATTGTCGCGGATTGCACTGTTGAGGCGAAGAAGATCGCGTTCATGAAGAGCTTTTCCGACCCGGGAAAAGTGGCGCGGAACGCCGGATCGTCGGCGAACAGAATAATCGTCCCTTGCCCATGCCGGTTTGCGGTGAGCATCGGCGTCTGCGCAATTTCGTCCAAGCGCAATTGCGAGGAATAGCCGGAAAGGAGCGGCGCCTTGGTGTAGCGCGCGACGGTCGCCACCGGATCCTTCGGTGTTTTCAAAACGCCTGTTATGGCGCGCATGGTCGCGACCGAGCGGTCGCGGTGGCCGAACCCGAGCGGATGCGTCGGGTCGAGATCGCTTTCATAGAGCGCGCCCGCGACCACATGTTCCGCATCGCGAATGGTCTTGTCCGCATAATCGAAACGGTCGGTCTCTTCGTCGTCGTCTTCTTTTTTCGCGTCTTCTTTTTCGGGTTCCTTAACGGCGTCGTTCAAAAACGCCTCCTGAGCCCAGATCGCGGTTTGCTTCGTGGCGATGAGAACGCCGCCCTGGCGGACCCATGCGTCGACTTTTTCCTGAAGCTCTTTTGACAGAGCCGCGCCGCCGCCGCCGGGCAGAACAATGTGCGTGTAGTCGGCGAGATTGAGCGATCCGAGCGTCCGCTTTTGGCGCAAGACGACGGGGACGCTCATCTTGTGATCCAGCAAATGCCAGATCTGGCCGGCGCTGTAGCGCGACACGCCGTCATCGAAAACGAGGAGAATGGAAGGTTTATCAAGGGAGCGCACGCTGCCGCGGCTGCCGAGATCGCCGACGCCAGCGGCGGCGTCGCCGCTTTCGACGCCGACAATATCGACAAAGTCTTCTTTCGCCGCCTGCTTGGCGATCTCGAAGATGCGGGCCGGCGTCGCGGTCTGACCCGAGAGCGGAACGAAGATCGCTCCTTCGGCGAACCGTTGCTGGCCGCCGCCGGCGCGAACCTGTTTCGGCCGCATCAAGACGCGCGCATAAATATCTTCTTCAAGGAACCGGTAAAGCGCGCGCGGGGCGTAATAATCGTCCCAGTGAAAGATATAGCCGTATCGGCTTTCTTCGGGCGCGCGTTTGGCGAGGCTGAGACCGGTTGCTTTTTCGCCGAGAAGCGAGGCGTTGTAGCGCAGACCGTCAAGGCTCGCGTAATCGAGATCATAGGCAAGCGGCAGCGTCCATCCGGATACGTCGTAAAAGACGCTTTCTTCGAATTCCGTGACGCGATCGAACAAGCCCTTGATCATCGTATATTGGGCCTGCGCCAGCGGCACGATAAAGCTCCGGTTCGCCGGATAGGTGACGCCTTCGACCGTTGCGTCGCGCGCCAAAGCGTAGACGCTGACGTCGTGGCGCGTCAGCAATTTTAAGAACGCATCAAGGCGCGCCTCATCGCCCGATGTGGTGAAGACATAAGCCTTCTTGTTGTCGTCCTTCGCGGCGCGGGCGCTCTCAGCGAAGAAGTTCCTCTGATAGGCGCGCAAGGCTTCGCGGTTTTTGCGTCCGCCTTCGATCGTCGTGAGCGAGGTGTTGAAATGGATATTGATGTTCTGCGCGTAAGTTCTGACGCCGTTTTCGGTTTCAATGGCGCCGCCGCGCGCGGCCGCTGCTTCGAACAAAATGCCGACCCCGCCATTGATTGACGGATAGGTCGATCCTTTGCCGATATAGAAATTGTCGAAGCCTTCTTCGGATGTGTAAAGCTCGCCTTCGCTGTCGAGCCACGCGGCGTGCTCCTTGGCGATTTCCGATAAGAGCTCGCGTTCGCGGTCCGGGATCAGCGGGTTTTTCCGTCGCGGCTCGCCGGGGTGAAAATAGTAGGTGGAATTGGAGCCCATTTCGTGAAAGTCGGCGGAGACGTTCGGCTTCCATTCATGCCATTTCTTGATCCAGGCGCGGCTTTCCGGCTGGGTCAGCAACAGCCAGTCGCGGTTGAGATCGAACCAGTAATGGTTCGTGCGCGCTTCAATCCACAGATTGTGCTGGGCGTGCGCAGGGTCAGTGACGCTTGCATCGCCCAGGAACGTATAGACGTGATTGACGCGGCGCGAATGACCGTCCGGATTGAAGATGGCGACAATGACGACCACCGTCTCGTTCAACGTCTGTTCGATGGCGTCGCCTTGCGCGGCGGCGAGGTGATAGAGCGTCGGAATAGCTGCGTCCATGCCGGCGCTTTCCGCGCCGTGTACGCCGTAATTGAGCCAGACCACGGAAGGCCCATCCGTGGCTTCGGCGCCGGCGGCGAGGCGCGCTTTATGCGCTTGTTTTATCTCGTCGATGCGCTCCTGGTTTTCCGGCGACGTCACCGTGAAGAAGAGGATGGGGCGCCCCTCATGGGTGAAGCCAATGGTCTCGGACGTGATGCGCGGGCTCTGGCGCGCGAGCGAGCGCAGATACCCCACCATCATATCATGGCGCACCGGCTTGTCGCCCAGACCATGCCCCAGAAAGCGGTCAGGCGTGGTGATCGCCGGGTCGTAGTCGACGCCGTCCACTTTGAAAAAGTCGATGGGCTCGGCGTTCGCGTTAAACGCGAAAAATATCGTCAGAAGGGCGACAATCACAGCACGCATTTCATTCTCTCTCCGTTCGTAACGGCGCGAGCATAACCGGTCGGCAGGGAAAGTCACGGAAGCGGCGCCGGAGGCGGCGTCAATTTTTGACGAGCGAGCCTGCGGCGCTTTTCTCAAGAACCCAGCGCGTCACCGGCTGTTCGAAGTTGATCGGACCCGGCGTCGTCACATAGGTCTTTTCGAATGTGAACCCGGCGCGTTGCAGCGTCCGGTGGGGCCCTGTGTTGAAAGCGTTCGGCTCGCAGATGAGGCGTTGTACTTTCAGCCGGTCGAAAAAATAAGCCGCGCTCGCTTTCACGCCGGCGAGGCCGACGCCCTGGCGGCGATCTTCGGCGCGCAGCACATGAAGATGCAACTTCGCCTCAACGCCGAAGGTAATATGGTCAGCGGTGGAAAAGCCGACAGGGTCGTCGCCCGCAAGCCAGATCAGAAAGAGAATGCGCCGCTCTGTGATCGGCCGCGCCATTTCCTCGCGGCAATCGGCGCGCCATTTCTCCCGCGGCGCGAGCAAGTCCGGCGCGACGCCGAGCGTGCGGAGATAGTCCGCAGGCGCATTTAAGAAATAATCGATCCTGAGATCGAGTTCTTCCGCCGCCATCTCGCGAACCGTCAGCGCCATGCGACGCACCCCCCGCGCGCTTACAGGCCAGCGAGCGCCTGATCGAGATCGGCGCGCAGATCGCCAAGGGCTTCAACGCCCACCGACAGTCTGACGAGCGCGTCGTCGACGCCAAGTTCGGCGCGGCGCTCCGGTGGAATGGAAGCGTGGGTCATGATGCCCGGATGTTCGATCAGGCTTTCAACGCCGCCGAGGGATTCAGCGAGCGTGAATAATTCCACCCGCTCCAACATGGCGCGCGCGGCGTCGAGACCGCCTTTCAGATAGACCGTTACCATGCCGCCGAACGCCGTCATCTGGCGCCTGGCGACAGCGTAGCCGGGATGTGACGCGAGCCCCGGATAGACGACGCGGTCAATGGCGGGATGCGCTTCCAGCCATTCGGCGAGCGCACCGGCGTTTTCGCAATGGCGCTCCAGCCGTAGTGCAAGCGTCTTTAGGCCGCGCAAGGCCAGAAACGAATCGAACGGACCCTGAATGCCGCCTACGGAGTTTTGTAAAAAAGCGAGGCGGTCGCCGAGGTCGTCGTCCTTGACCACGAGAACGCCGCCAATCACATCCGAATGGCCGTTCAGGAATTTCGTCGCCGAGTGCATGACGATGTCGGCGCCGAAATCAAGCGGCCGCTGGCAATAGGGGGAAGCGAATGTATTGTCGACGCCCACCATAACGCCTTTCGCATGCGCAATTTTGGCGAGCGCTTCAATATCGACAATCTTCAACATCGGATTGGTGGGTGTTTCGAGCCAGAGAAGTTTCGTCTCCGGCGTGATCGCCGCTTCGAGATTGGCCGGATCCGTCAGGTCCACGTAAGAGACGGCGAGGTTCATGGATGTCTTCCGCACCCGTTCAAACAGCCGGAAGGTGCCGCCGTAAACGTCATCCATGGCGACCACATGGGCGCCCGCGTCGAACAGCTCGAGCATGGTGGCGATAGCCGCCATGCCGGAGCCGAAGGCGAAGCCGCGTGATCCATTTTCAAGATCGGCGATGCACCGCTCATAGGCAAAGCGCGTAGGGTTGGCGCCGCGCGCATAGACAAACCCCTTGTGAACACCGGGGCTCTCCTGCGCGTAGGTGGACGTCTGATAGATCGGCTGCATCACCGCGCCGGTGAGCGGGTCATGTTCCTGACCCGCATGGATGACGCGCGTGCCGAAAGCGGGACGGTTTTTGGCGGATGTCATGGGCGGCCTCCCGAAATTTATAGTTGACCGCCCTTACCGCGCCCGGCGGTGAAACGCTAGCCGCGCCTGATCCTGATTTGCCGGGCTTTCGTTTCAGGTTCGGCCGGCTTCGGCAGCGTCAGTCGAAGAACGCCGTTTTTCAGCGTCGCCTCGACGGCGTCAGGGTCGACGTCGAACGGCACTGATAAAGACCGCTGGAACGAAGCGAAACTGCGCCGCGCGCCGTCTTCGCCGGTTTCTTCCGATTTCTTTTCGCCGCGGATGGTCAAAACATTATCGGTCAGCTCCACGTGCAGATCCTCTTCATCGACGCCCGGCAATTCCGCTTCGATTTCAAAGGCGTTATCGGTTTCATCGACGGTGAGGCGGATGCCGCGAACGCCGCTCCCGGCGGATGTTGGCGTTTCCGCAAAACCGTCGAAGAAATCGTCAAACAGACGGTTCATCTCCCGGTGGAAAGAATAATAGGGGTCGGTGGTCGCGCATCTGGTGAGCGCTGGCGCATGGCGGCGCCGGTGAAAAAGAGATGGTGCTCTAAACATGGACTATGCCTCCGTTTTCCAAAACCAAAGGGACGGAGAGCGCGCTCGCGACGAGCCGCGCCCGCCTGCCATTGAGATAGGCGCGGGGTCCGCCGGTTCAAGAGGGGTTAGCGATATTCGGGGGTCGGATGATCAAAGCGTTCGCCGAGATTTTCGCCTGATCGCTACGACAGAAGCCGGTCAGCAGTTTCCTTCGACCAGCCGACGGTGACGCGGTCGCCGTCTTCGATCACCGGGCGCTTGATCAGCGTCGGGTGCGCGGCCATGAGGGCGATCGCGTCTTTCTCCGAGGCGCAGGCCGCTTTTTCGCCGTCGGAAAGCTGGCGCCAGGTGGTGGAGGATTTGTTCAGAAGCTTTTCCCAACCCGCCGCTTTCGCCCATTTCGTGAGATAGGCTTTGGTGACGCCATCGGCGCGCACATCATGAAAGTCCGGCTGACGCCCGGCGTCTTTCAGCGCTTTGAGCGCCTTACGGCAGGTATCGCAGTTTTTAAGGCCAAAGAGGATCATGGCGTTTTCTTTGTTGAAGCTGGGATAGTTTTAATACGCGTTTTTTCAAGACGCGTCATCCCGGGGATGGGAGGGTGTCGCGGCCGGCTCCCGCACATGTAGCAAATCCTTCGTGACGCGCTTCGCGCTCCTCAGGATGAGGGGGAATATTGTTGTTGAGGTGATGTGAATGTGAATAAAAATAATTCGGCGCAGTATTTATTCAGTAGACAAAATTCGAAACAGTGCACGCCTCATCCTGAGGAGGCTGCGCAGCAGCCGTCACGAAGGATCGGCCGCTAAGCCACCTGCAGCCGCAAATAATTCAGCAAATCCGTGCGCGTAATAAGTCCCTCAAAGGCGCCGTCCTTCGTCACCACGGCCACATGGCCTTTAGCGAAGACCGGGAGCAAGTCCTCCATCGGATGGGTCGCCTCCAGCGTTTCCACGCGATAGGTCATGGCGGATTTCACCGGGTCCTGGAATTTCTCGCGGTTGCGCACCACGGCGAAGAGCAAGTCTTCTTCGTCCAGAAGCCCCGAGACCGCGCCCTTTTCATCCAGCACGGGCAATTGCGAGATATCGTAGAGCTTCATCTTTCCGTAGGCAGACATCAGTGTGTCGTCCGGCTTGACGGTGACGGTGGCGTGTTCGGAATGGCGCCGCGTGATGAGATCGGTGAGATCGCCTTTCGGCGCGCGTTTCAAAAACCCCTGATCGTACATCCAGTAGTCATTGAACATTTTGGAGAGATATTTGTCGCCGCGGTCGCACACGAAGGCGACGACGCGCTTTTTCGTTTTCTGCTCGCGGCAATATTTGAGTGCGGTGGCGAGGATCGTGCCCGATGAAGACCCGCCGAGAATGCCCTCCTTCTTGAGAAGGTCGCGCGCCGCCTCGAAGCTTTCCTTGTCGTTGATCGCATAAGCCCGTTTCACGTGAGAGAGATCGGCGATGTCGGGGATGAAGTCTTCGCCGATGCCTTCCACGAGCCAGGAGCCCACCTCATTAGGGATCGCGCCGGTGTTGATATAGTCCGTCAGAATCGAGCCGACCGGGTCGGCGAGGATCATCTCGACGTGCGGCGCTGTTTCTTTGAAGAAACGCGAAAGCCCGGTGATGGTGCCGCCTGAGCCGACGCCGGCGACCATCGCGTCCATATCCTCGCCCATCTGTCCCCAGATTTCAGGGCCGGTGATGGTCTCATGGGCGCGCGGGTTCGCTTCGTTCCCGAACTGGTTCACGTAAAAGGCGCCGGTCTCCTCAGCGATGCGTTCGGCGACGTCCTGATAATAATCCGGATGGCCCTTGCCCACGTCGGAGCGCGTCAGACGCACATCCGCGCCGAGGGCTTTCAGATGGAAAATCTTCTCCTGGGCCATCTTGTCAGGCACAACGATGGTGGTTTTGTAGCCCTTTTGCGCCGCCACCAGCGCCAGCGCGAGGCCGGTGTTGCCGGCCGTCGCCTCAACGATCGCGCCGCCGGGCTTCAATTTCCCGTCCTTCTCCGCCTGCTCGATCATGGCGAGGCCGATCCGGTCCTTGATGGAGCCCCCCGGATTATTGGCTTCCAGCTTCAAAAACAGCTCGCACGGCCCGGTGTCGATATTGTTCACCTTGACCATGGCCGTCTTGCCGATGCCTTGGAGCACATTGTCGAAAACGGGGCCGAACGGCGTTTCTTGCATGGGGACCTCTGCGCTTGCGGGACTTACGGCGGCTTACCGCGCGTGCGCCGGTACGGCAAGCAGAACCCAGTTTACCGGATTCTAACGCTACTGGCCTAACAAGGCTTGAGGGGGCCTTTTTGAGTTAGCGTAGATGTATTGGTTCGGCCTCTTTTTTTCCCTCGTTTTTTCCTGGGTTTCTTATATCGGCGCCGGGTTCGCGATCATTGCGGCGGTGGCTGTTCTCGTCTTTAGAATTTTTCTGAAAATGAAATTCGCCTACTGGCGGATCGCGCTTTTATTTTTGGCGCCGATCCTTGGTCTAAGCTTGAGCGCGGTGGCGTTCGCCTTTTCGCCGGCGTTCTAAACAATCGGCTCCGGGGTGACAGGCCGCGCGCGTTTTAAATCGCGAATAAAAAAGCGACCCGGATGGAGCGCTTGCGCAATCTCCGCGCTCACCGGGTTCGGTGCGCCTGAAAGCGCGCTGGCGATCAGTTCGGCGCAAAGCGGCGCCGTCACAAGGCCGCGCGAGCCGAGCCCCGTCAAAATGAAAACGCCTTCCTGTATTTCGCCGGCGGGATAGTCTTGCTTGCGGCCAAAGCGAAGATTGTCATAGGCGCCGCTATAGAACGCCCAGTCCGGGACGGGCCCTGCGATCGGCAACCGATCCGGGGTCTGACACCGCACGCTCACGCGGGGGATCGCATCGTCTACGGATAAATTTCGCGTTTCATCCGGCGCAAGCTTCTGCGCTGCGTTGATATTTTCCGCTGTCGCCTCGCGCGTCGGGGCGATGGCTGCGCCGGTAATTTTTTCATAAGTCGCGCCCGCGATGAGCCCGCCGCCGGGCGCGGGCGCCACATAAGGACCGGCGGCGACAGCGTGATCGGGCGCGGGCGCTGTTGGGAAATAGTCCAGTTGACCGGTGACGCCCGATAAGGGGAGCGTGCGCGCCTGAACCAGGTTTAGCGCCGCGACGCTGTTGGCGATGATCACCGCCTCAAAGCCGTCGTGAGCGCCCCGATTGGTTTCGACCGAGAACGCTTCGCCGGTCTTAGCGACGCTGAGGACTTTTTTCGTGATGATCGGCGTTTCGCTTAGTAGTGTACGGACGAAAGCGCGCGGGTCGACGATTCCGGCCTGCGGGAAAAAGAGCGTTTCTCCGCGCGGCTCCATCCATTGGCCAGGCAGCGGCTTGGCGGCGGCGAGTTTGTTGAGCCGCTCGGTTCCGGCGCTGTCGTCGGCGCGCAGCGTCACGCCGCAGGGCGCGTAAAATGCGCCCTCAGGATCGAGCGTGCGCAAGAGCCCGATTACGTGCGCATAGGCCTGCCGGAAAAACTGCGCGGCGGGCGTCTCGCCGAGATCGAGGCGCGGCATGATGAGGCCCGCCGGATTACCCGAAGCGCCGGCGGCGGGGGCGTCGGCTTCAAAAACCGAG
>CAWUIM010000064.1:0-19491 GCA_963922595.1 uncultured Parvularculaceae bacterium | reverse complement strand
CGCGCGCAACCGCGCCGCCGGCGCCGCCAAAGCCGCCGCCGAAAGCGCCGACGCGGTCATCATGGACGATGGTTTTCAAAATCCCGGGCTGGAAAAAACCTTTTCCTTTCTGCTTGTTCGGAACGACGCGCGCTCGCAGGACGCGCGCGTATTCCCGGCGGGCCCGATGCGCGAACCGCTGCGCCAGGCCCTGCAACGGGCTGATTGCGCGGTGGTCGTTAAGAACGCACAAGACGAAGAAACTGATACGGCGCTGGTCGAGGCCATCGGTGGTATTCCAACCCTTTCTTGTTGGCTTGAACCGGAACTGAACGACGCCCCCGAACGCGTCGTCGCCTTTTGCGGGATCGGCGCGCCGGAAAAATTCTTCGCGACACTGAACAAGGCCGGGATTTCCACGACCGAGCGCTTTTCGTTTCCCGATCATCATTTCTACACGGCGGGAGAATTGACCCGGCTTCGCCAGATCGCAAAAAAAGAAAACGCGACGTTGATCACCACGCAGAAGGATTATTGCCGGCTCGGCACCGATGATCGCGCAGACATCGCCTTTTTGCCGGTACGGATGGCGACAGACGATCCGGAAGCGCTTGCCGCGCTGGTGCTCGAGGCGGTTGAAAAATGGCGGGGGGCGCACGATGACGCCGCTTGACCCGCCCGATATCGCCCTGCCCGAGCGGCGCGCCAATCGCCCGGTCACGCTCGCCCACAGGATGGAGCGCGCCGGCCTTGGGGCACTGTTCGCCGTCTTTCGGTTAATCGGCGTTGATGCGTCTTCAGCCATCGCCGGCGCTTTCTGCCGCACTGTGGGGCCGCTGATCGGGCCGGTGTCGCAGCGCGGGCGGACGAACATGCGCGCGATCCACCCCGACTGGTCTCGCGATCAGGTCGAGCGCACGTTGCGCGGCGTCTGGGAGAATCTCGGCCGCACGGTCGCGGAATTTGCGCATCTTGAAGCGTTTACGGGCGCAGAAGCGAGCGAACGATTGCAGGTGGAAGGGCTCGACGGCGTTAAAGCAGCGATCGCCGAGCATGGCGCTGTTATTTTCGTCGCGGGACATTTCGCCAATTGGGAGTTGATGTCGATTGTGGCGCACCAGGCCGGCGTCGATCATGCGATTGTCTACCGCGCCGCCAATAATCCGCTTGTGGACGAAATGATCATTCGCGAAAGAGCGAAGGTGATGCCCCGCCGGCAGATACCGAAAGGCAAACGCGGCGCGCGCGCGCTCGTCGATACGCTGAAGTCCGGCCGCTCGCTCGGCATGCTTGTTGACCAGAAGCTGAACGACGGCATTGAAGCGCCGTTTATGGGGCGCCCGGCCATGACCGCTCCAACGCCGGCGCGGCTTGCGCTTAAATTCGGCGTCCCGATCATTCCGGTACAAGTCGTGCGGCGGAAGGGTGCGCGCTTCAGCGTCACCTACGGCGCGCCGCTTGCGTTTGAACCCACGGGCGGCGACGGCGACGTTCTCGCCCTGACGACGCTCATCAACGAAACGCTGGCGGCGGACATCAATGCGCATCCCGACCAATGGCTCTGGCTCCATCGGCGATGGCCGCTTGACGCGCGCAGCCAGTAAATCTTCAAAAACAAAATCATTCATGCCGCCCATTATAAGGGCGCTGACAAAGGGGGTTCATAAGTTTCCCACACTTTGTCCAGTAAGTGGCCTTAAACCCAGTATTTATGCGGGTTTTGCATCGGCCTAAAAATCGATCATCAGGGTTAATTTCTCAAAAAAAATGGCTTTTCCGGAACAGCATTTCCGGAAAAGCCATCAGTCCAATAACGGATCATCTGCGACCCGTTTCGTCTAGAACTCCCCGCGCAGGGAAATCCGGATGTTCCGGCCCGGCAACGGCGCCACGTCCTTCAGGAACGACGTATGCAGGCGTGCGTCGGCGTTGTTGAGATTGCGCGCCGCAAGCTGCAACGACAATCCCGTTGTTTCCGGGAACGGACGGAACGTTACGAACGCATTCACCAGCGTGTACCCGTCCGTTGGCAGTTCGAATTCCGTCACATCGTCCTGCTCAGCGGCGTATTCCACTTCTGCGCGCAGATCGAGCGAGTTTGAACGCGCCTCAACGCCGAACAGACCGGAGAATGGCGGTATCCGCGGCAAGTTATCGTTGCCGGTCACGTCGACGGTGGCGCGAACAAAGTCCACGGCCGCGTCGGTGTGGATGTCAAAACCGCCCGCCTCAAAGAGCTCGGCTTCGGCTAGGGCTTCAAAGCCGCGGAAGGTGGCGTCGTCCGCAAGGAACTGGAACACCGGCAAGCCGTCTTCAATCTCATCGGTAATCGCTTCATAGATGAAATCGTCATAGGACGTATAAAATCCGTTGACGGAGAATGAATAACGCTCCGTTGCGTAACGGAACGTCGCTTCAACGCCGATCGCACGCTCCTCGTCGAAGTTGGGATCGCCAAGCTCGAATGCGCCAGTGGCGAGGTGCGGACCGTTGGAGAAGAGTTCCTCAATCGACGGCGCACGCTCCGTCCGCGAAACCGTCGCGCCGAGGAAAACGCCTTCGGCGGGCTCATAACCGACACCGCCGGAAACGGAAAACCCGTTGAACTCACGCTCAAACCCGGTTTCGCTCACCGTATGCGACGTATTCTCGTAGCGTCCGCCCAACTCGAAGCGAAACGGGCCGGTCGACAATTCCTTCAGCACGAAAACGCCGAATTGATCGGTCGTTGTCGGCGGCACGAATGCTTCTTCGCCGATCGCCGAGAAATCCCGGTTGCGATATTGAAAACCGAGCGCGCCGTTCAGTTCAGCGCCGCCGATCGACCGCGTCTTGTCGACCAATTCGATGCGCCCTTCCCAACCTTCGTTGGCGAAGACGGTCCCCGCCTCGCCGCTCGGCTCCAACTCGGTATGCTCATAGTCGGCGTAGCCAACCCGAATTTTCGCTTTTTGGAAGAGGAGGAAATCGGACTCGATTTCACCGTTCAGATCGAGCCGGCGCTGGCTGAGATCGATGCTGACGCCGCCTTCTTCTTCCTCCTCATCGTCACCGCCTTCTTCGCCTTCTTCATGGCCGCCGGGCACGCCGTAAAACGTATCGATCGCTGTCGCCGACACGCCGAAAAAGCCGTTTGCGAAAACATAGGAAAGACCAGCCGAACCGCCGACAGTCTCAAAGGCTGAGTTCTCGACCGTGCCGAACACTTCTTCTTCGTCGTCATCCGCGTCTGTATTGGCATCGGCCGCCTCGAGCGCGCGCAGAATTTCTGATTCGGCGAAGCCCGGAATATCGTAGTCTTCCGCGTCGCGATAAAAGCCGTCGCCGTGGAAGACGATTGCGCCTTCGCCAGTGTCGAGCAGCTTAACGTCGAAACTTCCTGCGGCCTCGACGCCATTATCGACAGTGGAGCCGCCAATGCGCAGCGCGCCGTCAATTCCGTCTTCGGGCGCTGCTGTCGGGATCCGTCCGTTAAAGACGTTCACAACACCGCCGGCGGCCGATGAGCCGTAGAGCAACATTGACGTTCCGCGAACGATCTCGATCCGCTCGGTGGTCGCGGTATCTACAGCGACAGCGTGGTCCGGACTGGTGGCGGAAGCGTCGATCGACCCGATACCGGCGTCAAGCACGCGGATGCGGTCGCCGCCAAGTCCGCGGATAATCGGCCGGCTCGCGCCCGGACCGAAGAACGTCGATGAAACACCAGGCTCCCGGCGCAACACTTCACCGATTGAGTTCTCGAGCCGGCGCTCAAGCTCTTCGCCATCAACGACCGAGGTGCCGATAATGGTCTCTTGTTGGGTGCGCGCGAGTGGTGACGCGGTGACGACAATTTCATCCTCGTCCACAGGCTCGACGGCTAGCGCGCTCACTGGCGCGACGATTGTTAGCGCTGCAACCGAAACAGCGGAATAACGGTTAAAAACTTTAATAGACACGGGTTTATCCCCTCACAAAACATTGAAACCAGCGCCCAACCCGGACGCAGCTTGAGACCGGCAAGCGGTCAAACAGATTCTCGATGTTTAGCGGAGGGGCGGTGCGCGCGGCCGGTAACGCCGGCGCGCTTGCACACGTGACAAGGCTGGCGTTTGCGAGAAGGCTGCGGCGACAATAAAGGCGATCGCCAGCGCCGCGACGAATGACGGCGCCAAGCCGTCATCATTGTCAGCGGCGGCGGAAACAATCAGACACTGCACACCGTTGTGCGTATGCGCATCATCGCCGTACTTCTGGGCATGTAGAATAGAGAGCGTTTGCGCAGCGACGAATATCACCGCAGCAAGCGCCGCCGCCAACGCAGGGGCTGAAAACTCTCTTATGCTAAGCCGCTCATTCACAGGTCTGAATAATATCACTTCGCGATTTTACCGTCTACGGCGCCGGTGATGCGGCCGTTGGCCAACAAACGCTCAAGCGTCCTCCGCCGTTTCTTCGTGATCGGCCTCCCCCTCCACGGCAGGGATCGCATATCCCCCGGTAAGCCAGCGGTGAAGGTCGACGTCTGCGCACCGTTTAGAACAGAATGGCGAATAGCGCTCAACCGATTGGCTGTGGCATATGGGACACGGCGCGGCTTTATTATCGTTACTCGGCGAGGTCATAATCCCTCGGTTGTAGTCGATCCGACGCTTCGATCAAGAAACGCGCGCCATGGCGCTCCGAAAGCCGCGCCAGCCAAACGTCGTTTGACTGCAGATGCGCAAAAAGATCGCGCCCCAACCGCAATGACGGCCGTGCGCGCGGTGATCGGCGCAAGATCGTCTCCAGCCGATAGATCGCACTTTTGAGGCGCCAATCGGCGGTCAGGCACCGTCCTGGCCGAAGCCAGTCATCGCCTGCGGATTCGCTCGCAATGGTTAATAGGGACGCCTGTGTTTTTGGCGCAGTAAAGTCGAAAACGCCGTCCTTGCGCAATTTTCCAGCGCGCGCGCCGGAGATAGAGCGCATACGCTGATTGAGTTCTTTAAAAAGGGCGGCGAAGGATTTCTCCGACGTGGGCGGCAGGAAATCGACAATGATCCGACCGCCGATGGCCCGTCGCTCGATTTCACGGAAGATCGCCTGCGCCGCGATGGCATTAACTTTGTCATTGACCCGCTGCGACGCGCTTGCAGCCGCCACACTTGCGTCGACATCGATGACGCAGCCGCCTTCCGTTTCCGCGAAGATCAATCGCGCGCCGCCGGGCAATGGCGTCGTTTGTTCGAGGCTCTCCTCAATCAACGCCGCAATATCGTAGTCGGCGAAGGGATCAGCGTTTAGCTCGACGGGAATATCAGGTGCGTGGGTTTTGAGGTCGGCGGCGGCTCGGCGGTCATTGATCACGATCCGATGAAGGCGGCGACCAAGCGATTGCGTCAGCCGAACAACCGGTGGGAGCGGCGATCCAAGCCGCTGCGGCGGATTTATTCCGTCAGCGCCGGACCGGATCGCCTGCTGTTCACCCTGCGCTAGGCCGACGGTCCAGTCCGTTGTCACCACCGCGCCTTTTTCGTCAAGCGCCGGCCGTTTGACCCGCACAATAATTGAGGCCCCTTCCACGGGCGGTTTATGCGCACCCTTTCGAGGCAAGAATGCGTCGCGCGCCATGCCGATGTCGATAAAGGCGCCGTCAACGGCGCCCGCAACTGTCTTTACGCGCCCAAGAAAGAGATCGCCCGCCTCAGCGCCCGCGTCGGCTATCCCATCGTCAATTGCGGGCAAAAAGAAAAAACGGCTCACGTCGTCGCCTACAACAAGCGCCGCCAGCGTTTGCGCCGCTCCGCAGTCAACGACCAGCGCCGTCATTGCGCCCGCCAGCCGGCGCCCTCGATCAAATTGGATGTCTCATAGAGCGGCAGTCCGACGACGCTCGAATAAGAACCGATGATAGAAATGACATGCGCGGCAAAGACTCCCTGGATCGCATAGCCGCCGGCTTTCCCCTCCCATTCGCCGCTGGCGATATAAGCGTCGGTCGCCGCCGCAGAGAGCCGGCGCACCTTCACACGCGTTTCAACAATCCGTACAGAAATAACATCGTCACGCGCGAGCGCGACGCCTGTCCAAACCCTGTGAGAACGCCCCGACAGGAGCGCGAGGCAAGCGCGCGCCGTTTCCGCATCTTCGGCTTTAGGCAAAATCCGGCGTCCGCATGCGACCGCCGTATCCGCGCCGAGCACAAACGCGCCTGGCCGTTGATTGGCTACATAGGCCGCCTTTTCAATCGCCAACCGTTTTGCGTAATCGCGCGGCAGCTCATTTTTGAGCGGCGTTTCGTCGATATCAGCAGGAACCGTTTCGTCGGGCGCGACGCCGATTTGACGCAAGAGCGCCAGCCGCCGAGGCGAGGCGCTTGCGAGGATCAGGCACGGTCGCGCCGACTCCGTCTCGCCGGCGGGCTTACTTGAAGCGATAGGTGATGCGGCCTTTGGTGAGGTCATAAGGCGTCATTTCAACGAGCACCTTGTCGCCAGCGAGAACGCGAATGCGGTTCTTGCGCATCTTGCCAGCCGTGTGGGCGATGATCTCGTGTTCATTTTCGAGTTTTACGCGGAATGTGGCGTTGGGCAGCAATTCCTCAACCGTCCCCTCAAACTCCAGTAATTCTTCTTTCGCCATGCGGTCCTCAATTTCGGCGATCGCCTCAAACCCTCCGATGAGGGCCGCCCGACAAGGGTGGAGCGGATCGCGCAAGAGGCGGGAAAATGGGCGGGAGCGCTGAGAAAATCAAGGCTTTTGGGTAAAATCCGCGAACCGGTCGGCGATCTTCTCGTTCAATTCATCACGGACCGCCCGATAGGCCGCGAGAACGGCCTCGCGCCCTCCCCGCTCGCCCGACGGATTGACCGTGTCCCAAAGCTCAATGCGCTCGCCGTCCACCAGTCTTTTGGCTTCCGCCGCTGCTTCCTGGGTCAGCGCGATCACAATATCGAAACTGGCGAGATCGAGCGTCTTCATGGCTTTGGGTTCATGATCCTCCATGGAGATGCCCGCTTCCTCCATCACGGCGGCGACGAAGGGGTCGAGATAACCCTCATAGACGCCGGCGGAGTCGACCTTCAACGCGTCACTCCCCGCGGCGCGCAACAGAGCAGCGGCCATCGGCGAACGGACCGAATTCATATTGCAGACGAAAAGGACGGATCGGGTCACAAGCGCAGCGCCATTATCGCATGTGAAAGCTGCAGATAAGCGTGAACAGGCGTCGCGCCGTGTTCTGATCAAGTTTAATTTTTTCCTCCAATCGCTCCACCAGAATGTCCGAGCCTTCATTGTGCATTGCGCGGCGCGCCATATCGATCGTTTCGATCTGCGCTGGCGCTGCGTTTCTGATCGCGTCGTAATAGCTTTCACACAATAGAAAATAGTCTTTGATAATCTTGCGGAAGGGCGTCATGGAAAGATGGACCTGCCCCAGTTGATCGCCGCCTTCGCGCCTGACGTCGAAGACGAGCCGTCGCTCCACATTGGAAAGATAAAGTTCGAAAGGCCCGCCCCCGCCGCCGACGGGCTCGAAATAATTGTCCTCCAGGAGATCATAAATCGCGACCTTGCGTTCATGTTCGATGTCGGCGGTCGCGCGCGCAAGCGAACGGTCGTCAAGATCAATCTTCACGATGCGAAAGCTGTTTGCAGTCTCCGGGCCCGACATCCTCGGTCTTCCTCCTGGGCGATTGTTCCTTCTAGGCTGGAATGACCATCGGGACAAATGCGCCGGGCTCTAATCCTTCAGCCGAACTCGGATAGAATGCGCATGGGCGGGTAAGCCTTCTGCATCTGCGAGGCGAGCCGCATAAGGGCCGATCGCTGCGAGGCTGCCTGCGCTGCACCCAACAATAGAGGTGCGTTTCATGAAATCGAGAACCGAAAGCCCGGAAGCGAAGCGCGCGCCGCCCGCGGTCGGCAATACATGGTCCGGGCCGGCCACATAATCGCCGATCGCCTCCGGCGTGTGGCGGCCGAGAAAGATCGCCCCGGCGTGACGAATGCGCCCAAGGAGCGCGTCCGGATCGGCGACGGCAAGCTCCAGATGCTCAGGGGCCACGCGATCCACGAGCGGCGGCGCCTCGCCGATTAGGTCGCCGACGATGATGATTGCGGAATTCCGGCTCCATGCCGCCTGTGTCACGTCCCGGCGCGGCGATGCGGCGATCTGAGCGGCGGCAGATTTCGCCACCTTGTCAGCAAACGCCGCGTCGTCCGTGATCAGAATACTCTGCGATGACGGGTCGTGCTCGGCCTGGCTCAACAGGTCAGCGGCGATCCAGTCCGGATCATTCAATCCGTCGGCGACAACCAAAATCTCCGACGGCCCCGCCACGCTATCGATCCCCACATGGCCGAAGACCTGCCGTTTGGCTTCAGCCACATAAGCATTGCCCGGCCCGACGATAACGTCCACAGGTGCGATTGGGTCCGCCCCGAAAGCGAGCACGGCAATCGCCTGCGCGCCGCCGATGCGATAGATTTCGGCGACGCCCGCAATCCGCGCGGCGGCAAGGACGGCGGGATTGACCTCTCCGCCCGGCGTCGGCGTGACCATGGCGAGGCGCGTCACGCCTGCTACCTTCGCCGGGATCGCGTTCATCAAGACGCTTGAGGGATAAGCGGCCCGGCCGCCCGGCGCATAGAGCCCCGCCGCGTCCACCGCGCTCCAACGCCAACCAAGACGCACGCCCGCTTCATCGGTATACGAAAGATCATCGGGACGTTGTTTTTCATGATAGGCGCGAATGCGCGCCGCCGCGATCTCGAGCGCCTTGATGATTTCAGGGTCGACGGCGCCCATCGCCGCGTCGATATCGGCCTCGGTGAACGCCAAGTTTTCAGCGTTGAGGTCGAATTCGTCGAATTGGCGCGTGAGACGCGACACGGCGGCCAAGCCGTCGGCGCGCACGTCGCGAATGATCTCACCGACGGCGCCGCTCACATCGTCGCCGCCGCCGCGCGTCATCGCCAGAAGATCGGAGAACCCTCGCTCAAAATCCGCATTCGCGATGTTCAGGACTTGCGCCATCATTCATTCCGCCGGTCACACACAATGCGTCGTTCAATCGCGCATCAATTGGGCGATCAATGTGACGAATTCGCATAGCTGAACCATCTTTCGCGGTTCAGCCCCACAATCAAGAGCCATAACATCAACGCGCCTTCCCCCAACAGGGCAGGCAAAATCACGACGAAGACGCCTATCTGGCCAAGCGGACCGTACCCGTCAAAGAGAAGAGCGGCGAACCCATCGGTCACATAGCCAATCCCGGCAATTGCGACGAGCCCGCCGATTACTGCGGGCAGGAATGTGGCGCGGATAATCAAGTAGCCGAGAAGCAAGAGATGCAGGCCGAAGAAAATCAGGGTGAGCGTGAATTCGCTGTTATGGGCCGCAAGAAAGAAATGCCGCCATCCATCGCCCGCAAACGCCCCGTAGGCGCCGGTCGGATCGTTGATCTGCAGAACCTTCGCGAAATTCAACAAGACGCCGATTTGCGCGATCGTATACGTCAAGCGGAAGAGCGCGGACAACATGGAGAGTGGGGCGCTGACGGGCGCGAGGACATAGTACAATGCCCATGCGATGAAGACATCGGCGATCATGACGATGAAAAAACACGCGACGCCAATCCGGAACAAAGATTCCCGCTCTGCTAGATTAGCGGCGGTCGCAGCCGGGTCGCCAGCGATCAGCAAATTGGACATGACGAAGAAATTCGCAAAAATCGCTAACGCAAAAATCACGAAGTAATTTGCGCCAGCAAAGCGCGCATAGGCTTTTGGATTTGAGATCATCTTCTGCCCTCCAACGAAACGGCGATCCCATGCGCCGCGCACATCCCTCAATGCGGATAAGTTCCGCCGCTTGAGAACCTATCAGGCTAGAAACACAGAGAAAATGCGGACCAAGGCGTTTACGGGGCGGGTCGCCGCAATGGGTTAGGCTTGATGCTCGGGTTTTGACCGCGTGCGCCACGGATCGGAAAGATCCGAAAGTGCGGCGTTGATGCTTTCCACCGTCAACTTGACCGAGCCGCCGCCTGCGAAATCGAGCAGGATATCGCCGCCGCCGTCTTCACCTTCCTCAAACCTGATCGCCAGTAATTCGACCACCGCATCTTTCACATCGAGCCGCAGATTGATCTGGCGCACCGACATGACGTCGTCAAAGTGGGCGCCGGCGCGTACGCGGGCGAACGGCCCATGCTTGCGATCCACAGCGCATTCCCAGACAAACCGATTGGCCACAAAAGCAAACCGACGTTCTTCCGGCAGCCAGGCGAAATCACCAAGCTTGGCGACCGCGTCCTGCAGGCTCGCAGACAAGAGCGACAGGTCGCGCGCGTCCTCCACCTTCAGCCGTAGCGGCTCATAGTCTCGCAAGCTTGTCATGGACCTTAGGCCTCTACCCGTTCGATCAGCGCGCCGACATTGATGAGCTTTTCTTCCAGCCGTTCAAAGCCGCGGTCAAGGTGATAGACGCGATTGACGAAGCTTTGGCCTTCGGCGCCGAGGGCGGCGATCACCAGCGACATGGACGCGCGCAAATCGGTCGCCATGACCGGCGCGCCCTTCAGCCTGGGCTTGCCGCGCACGGTCGCCGTCTGTCCGTCCACAGAAATATCAGCGCCCATCCGCGCCAGTTCAGGCGCATGCATGAACCGGTTTTCGAAGATCGTTTCCTTGATCACGGAGACGCCCTCAGCGGTCGTCATCATCGCCATAAATTGAGCCTGCAGGTCCGTTGCAAGGCCAGGATAGGGCTGCGTGACGACGTCCACCGCGCGCCGCCGTTCGCCGATGCATTTGACATTGAAGCCGCGCTCATTTTCCTCAAGCGCAAGCCCCGCCTCTTCCAGCGCGCCGACCGCCGCGCCCAGAAGGGACAGGCGCGTCCCGGTGAGGTTGATCTCGCCCCCGGTAACGCCCACCGCCATGGCGTAGGCCCCTGTTTCGATCCGGTCCGGCAACACCTCATGGGTCGCGCCGCGGAGCCGGTCGACGCCGTCAATGGTGATTGTCGATTGACCGGCGCCCTCAATTTTGGCGCCCATGACGATCAGGCAATCGGCGAGGTCGGTAATCTCCGGCTCGCAAGCAGCATTTGTGAGCACCGTGCGCCCATCGGCGGTCGCCGCCGCCAGCATCGCGTGTTCGGTGGCGCCGACGGAGACGAATGGGAAATCGATCTTCGCGCCTTTCAGCCCTTTCGGCGCTTCAGCGATAACGTAGCCTTCATCGAGCTCGATCTCCGCGCCCATCGCGGTCAGCGCTTTCAAGTGCAGATCAACCGGGCGCGCGCCGATCGCGCAGCCGCCGGGCAACGAAACTTTCGCCTTGCCTTCCCTCGCAAGTATCGGCCCCAACACATTGAAAGAGGCGCGCATTTTCCTGACAAGATCATACGGCGCTTCAGTGGAGGCGATCGTGCGCGCCGTAAGCTTTAGCGTTGATCCTTCGAAAGATTGCTCAACGCCATGTTGCTCCAGAAGGCGCAAAAGCATGTGCACGTCCGCAAGCCGCGGCATATTCTCGATGGTCAGCGTCTCGTCTGTGAGGAGCGCAGCGACCATCACCTTGAGCGCCGAGTTCTTGGCGCCTGAAATCGGCACATCCCCGAACAGCGGCCGTCCGCCGATAATCGCAAGTTTATCCATGATCCGTCGCGGTCTCTCTTCGGTCTGTTACTTTTTCCGGCGGCGAAGATTTGCGCGTAACGCTTCGGCAAGTTTCTCTTCGCGCACTTGTTTTTTGTCCCGTGTTTGTTCGGCTTTGTTTGCGGCGGTGTCAGGGCGGCCCTTTGGTTCTTTTTGGTCTTTTTCAGAAGAAGAATTGGGCATGGTCAGGTGAGCGAAATCAGCGTGGACGAGGGTTTCCGCGACCGCCGCCAACATGTCTCCTCATGCATTGCGCGGCCGGACCAGCCTCAAATGGTGCCGCGAGAGAGAATTGAACTCTCGGCCTCACCCTTACCAAGGGTGCGCTCTACCACTGAGCTACCGCGGCGTCGGTTTGAACCGGCAAGAGCGGCGGTATAACGCGAGGGCCGGCGCTTGAAAAGCGCTCGAATGGAAATAAAGCCGTGAATTGGACCCAAATGAGCAAAGGGCCGCGCGCTTTCGGCCCTTTGCGAATGGTTAGTGCGTGACGACGGCGTCCGGTCCGTCCGCGTCGGCGGGCGGCGCCGGATCGATCGGCTCAGACCACTCGATCGGCGTCAGTTTACCCTTCAAGGCGTGGGACAGGACTTCATCGACCGTGGAGACGGGGATGATCTTCAGCCCTTCCTTCACATTGTCCGGGATCTCCGCGAGATCCTTCTCGTTTTCTTCCGGGATAAGCACCGTCTTGATCCCTGCGCGAAGCGCGGCGAGCAGTTTTTCCTTCAAGCCGCCAATCGCAAGAACGCGGCCGCGCAAGGAAATCTCGCCGGTCATGGCGATATCCTTGTGGATCGGGATGCCGGTAAGCACCGAGACAATCGCCGTGGCCATGGCGACGCCAGCGGAAGGACCGTCCTTCGGCGTTGCGCCTTCTGGCACGTGGATGTGGATATCGGTCTTTTCAAAAACCGGCGGCTCAACGCCAAACTCCGTCGCCCGCGAGCGCACATAAGAAGACGCGGCTGAGACCGATTCCTTCATGACGTCTTTCAAATTGCCGGTGGGGGTCATGCGTCCCTTGCCCGGCATTTTGACCGCTTCGATCGTAAGGATATCGCCGCCGACGGATGTCCAGGCGAGGCCGGTGACGACGCCGACCCTGTCTTCGCCTTCGATTTCGCCGTAGCGGAACTTTGGCACGCCAGCGAAATCGGCGAGATTTTCATCCGTGACCGTGACGTTTTCGACCTTCTTCATCTCGATGTCACGCACCGCCTTTCGGGCGAGACGGGCAATTTCCCGTTCGAGGTTCCGAACGCCCGCTTCGCGCGTGTAGAGGCGAATGAGCGCCGTCAGACCTTCGTCGGTCACCGTCCACTCATCTTCCTTAAGCCCGTGATCCTTGCGTTGTTTCGGGATCAGGTGACGAATAGCAATCTCTTTCTTTTCATCTTCCGTGTACCCAGGGATTCGGATGATTTCCATCCGGTCAAGCAAGGGTTGCGGCATGTTCAGGCTGTTGGCCGTCGTGATGAACATGACGTCGGAAAGATCGTAATCCACCTCCAGATAGTGGTCGGCGAAGGTGGCGTTCTGCTCAGGATCGAGAACCTCCAGAAGCGCCGACGACGGATCGCCGCGGAAATCCTGACCCATCTTGTCGATTTCATCGAGCAAAAAGAGCGGGTTCGATTTCTTCGCCTTCTTCATCGACTGAATGACTTTGCCGGGCATCGAGCCGATATAAGTGCGCCGGTGTCCGCGGATTTCCGCTTCGTCACGCACGCCGCCAAGCGAAACCCGCACAAACTCGCGTCCCGTCGCCGCCGCAATCGACTTGCCGAGCGACGTTTTACCGACGCCGGGCGGACCGACGAGGCACAGGATCGGGCCTTTCAGCTTATTCATGCGCTTTTGAACGGCGAGATACTCGACGATCCGCTCTTTGACTTTCTCAAGACCGTAATGATCCGTATCCAGCACATCCTGCGCCTTTTCCAGATCGCCCTTCACCTTCGATTTCGAATTCCACGGGATCGAGAGGAGCCAATCGAGATAGTTACGCACCACCGTCGACTCAGCGGACATCGGGCTCATCTGGCGCAGCTTTTTGAGCTCCGCCTCGGCCTTGCCCTTCGCCTCTTTCGAGAGCTTCGTCTTGTTGATTTTCTCCTCAAGCTCGGCGAGTTCGTCTTTGCCTTCCTCGGTCTCGCCAAGCTCCTTCTGGATCGCTTTCATCTGTTCGTTCAGATAATATTCGCGCTGCGTCTTCTCCATCTGGCGCTTGACGCGATTGCGGATTTTCTTCTCCACATTGAGAACGCTCATCTCGCCTTCCATCAGTGCATAGACACGCTCAAGACGCGCGCCGACATTGATGATTTCAAGAAGCTCCTGCTTTTCTGAAATCTTGATATTGAGATGGGATGCGACCGTATCCGCGAGCTGGCCTGCGTCGTCGATCTGGTTGATCGACACGATGACTTCCGGCGGCACGCGTTTGTTCAGCTTCACATAGGATTCAAATTGCGTGACGACAGATCGTGTCAGCGCTTCGATATCGGCGTCTTCCTCTTCCGGCTCGTCGGGATCGGCGGCGGCGGCCTCAAAATAATCGTCGGTTTGCGTATAGCCGTGAATCTTGATGCGGCGCTCGCCTTCGACCAGCACCTTGACGGTTCCGTCCGGCAGCTTCAGCAACTGAAGGACCGACGCAATAACGCCAACGTCGTAAATATCTTCTGTACCCGGATCATTATCGCCAGCGTCCTTTTGCGCGACGAGCAGAATTTTCTTGTCATTCTCCATCACGTTTTCGAGCGCACGGACGGATTTATCGCGCCCCACAAAGAGCGGCACGACCATATTTGGAAACACCACAATGTCGCGCAACGGCAAGACCGGGTATGTCACAGGATTATTCATCCAACTTCTCCTACTTGCTGGGGACCCAGAATAGGCGCCCACATCTGCGCTCGCCCCTATTTACAGGCGAATGATCTGCATCAAACCGCGATTCTAGCGAATTCCCTCTAACACAAGGTCAAGATGAAAGCGGCTGCCCGGCGCAAGCGCTGAGGCGACGAACGCTGTGATTATGTGGCGCTGCAAACAGGTCTTTCAAGGGCCAATATCACCTGTGGGGATAACGGTTTTGGGAGCCGTTTTCCCGCATAAGCTGGACCAATCGTTGGGGAAAATCGCCTCGCGTAGACCGCCCCAAGACCAATGGGCCAACAAAAAAGCGCCCGACAATGTCGAACGCTTTTTAATTGTATTATCTGAGGAAATCGCCGCTAAGCGCTGACGTCAGCTTCCACTTTGTCATCAGCGCGCTCTTCATAAATGTAGAGCGGCTTGGCGTCGCCATCGACCACTTCGCCGTTGACCACCACCTCGACAACGCCTTCGAGCGTCGGCAGGTCGAACATGGAATCAAGTAGAATGCCCTCCATGATGGAGCGCAGCCCCCGCGCACCTGTCTTGCGCGCGATCGCTTTGCGGGAGATGGCGAGCGTCGCATCTTCCGTGAAGGTAAGCTTCACATCTTCCATCTCGAACAGGCGCTGATACTGCTTGACGAGCGCGTTCTTCGGCGTCGTCAGGATTTGAACCAGCGCGTCCTCGTCCAGATCTTCAAGCGTTGCGATCACTGGCAAACGACCGACAAATTCCGGAATGAGCCCGAATTTCAACAGGTCTTCCGGCTCCACATCCTGAAGGATCTCGCCAATGCGGCGATCGTCTTCGCTCTTCACTTCGGCGCCGAAGCCGATTGACGAGCCCTCGCCGCGGTTCGCGATCACTTTCTCAAGCCCGGCGAACGCGCCGCCGACAATGAAGAGAATATTGGTGGTGTCCACCTGCAGGAATTCCTGCTGCGGATGCTTGCGCCCGCCCTGCGGCGGTACGGAGGCCACTGTGCCTTCCATGATTTTCAGCAAGGCCTGCTGCACGCCTTCGCCTGAGACGTCGCGCGTGATCGACGGGTTGTCGGACTTGCGGGAAATCTTGTCGACTTCGTCGATATAGACAATACCGCGTTGCGCGCGCTCCACATTATAGTCCGCAGCCTGAAGAAGCTTCAGGATGATGTTCTCGACGTCTTCACCCACGTAGCCCGCTTCGGTAAGCGTTGTGGCGTCCGCCATCGTGAACGGCACATCGAGGATGCGCGCCAGTGTCTGCGCGAGGAGGGTCTTACCCGAGCCTGTGGGGCCCACGAGCAAGATGTTTGATTTAGCCAGTTCGACGTCGTTGTTCTTGTTCGCGTGGTTAAGGCGTTTGAAGTGGTTATGCACGGCGACCGATAAGACGCGCTTGGCGAACTTCTGACCGATCACGTAATCTTCCAGCACTTTGTGGATTTGCTGCGGGCTCGGCACGCCGTCCCCAGCCTTCACGAGGGATGTTTTGGACTCCTCGCGGATGATGTCCATGCAAAGCTCGACGCATTCGTCGCAGATGAAGACAGTCGGCCCAGCGATGAGCTTGCGCACCTCATGCTGGCTTTTTCCACAGAAGGAACAGTACAGGGTGTTTTTCCCGTCGCCGCCGCTTTTGCTGCTTACCTTGCTCACGCTAACTCCACTTCCTGTCCCATCAGAACCCTAATTGGGTTTATCCTGTTGTAATTACGCACGGATTAACACCGCGAATAATGGTCAACTATTCCAGGCCGCTGCACGAAGGGCGCCATGCCTCATACTTAACAGCGTATTCGACCACACCCCGTACAGGTCAATCAAGCCGGATTTGGGGCGACAATCTTAACGTTACCGCTCCTCATCGCCGCCTGCGGGCGCACGTTTATCAAGCACTTTATCGATCAGGCCGAATTCGACCGCCTCTTCCGGGGTCATGAAATGATCGCGGTCGAGGGTTTTCTCAATTGTTTCATAGGATTGTCCGGTGTGCTCCACATAAATCTCGTTGAGCCGACGCTTAGTCTTAATAATGTCTTGCGCATGCCGCTCAATATCGGACGCCTGGCCCTGAAAGCCCGCTGAAGGCTGGTGGACCATCACCCGCGAATTCGGCAGCGAGAATCGCATGTCCTTCGCGCCTGCGGTCAAGAGCAGCGAGCCCATGGAGGCGGCCATGCCGACGCACATTGTCGAGACCGCCGGGCGGATGTAACGCATGGTGTCATACATCGCGAGGCCGGCCGAAACGGAGCCGCCGGGCGAGTTAATGTAAAAAGCGATTTCCTTCTTCGGATTGTCGGCCTCAAGAAACAGAAGCTGCGCCACCACGAGGGTCGAGACCTGATCGTGGACCGGTCCTGACAGAAAAATGATCCGCTCTTTCAGGAGGCGCGAATAAATATCGAAAGACCGTTCGCCGCGGCTGGTTTGCTCCACAACCATCGGCACAAGCGTGTTCATATAAATATCGTGGGGGTCTTTCATATTTCTCTCTTTTTATCGTTCCAGCGCCCGATCGCGCTTCATTCATGGATTGTTGCGTTGGCGTGACGCGCCATAAACCATGGTTCGCGACGATTTGGTTAATATGGTGTTGCTATTTCCGATACGCAAATGGTCTTTCCGGCGGATTTGCTCAAGCCCTTTTCTATCTCAGGACGCTTAAGCGAGCGTTAGGATCGGCGGCGTCGCCGGACATCAATTCTGCGAGCGCGCATGGCTCAAAACAAGAAACCCGCGCTCGCGGCGCGGGTTCCAAACGCAATCTTCTGTCGCGGGACTTAGATGTCCTCGCCCTCGGGGTCTTCCATGAGCTCTTCCTTGGACACCTTCTTCTCGGTCACTTCGGCGCGCTCCAGAATGTAATCGACGACTTTTTCCTCGAACAGCGGCGCCCGTATCTGGGCGACCGCGCCGGGGTTTTGCTGATAGAATTGGAGAATCTGCTGCGGGTTGATGTCCTGACCCTGCATCTGCATCATTTGCGCCTCGCGCAGCGCTTGCTGCTGGATCGCCTGTTGCAGCTCCTGCGTGGGCACTTCCACTTCAGCGCGTTTGCCGATTTCAGCGAGGACTAACCCGAGACGCACACGCCGCTCAGCGATCTTGCGGTACTCCTCTTTGAGCTCGTCTTCAGTCTTGTCCTTATCTTCCTCATCGCGTTCGGCGTTCTCTACCTGACGCCATATCTGGTCGAATTCGGCGTTGACCATGCCGTTCGGTAATTCGAAGTCGTGCGCGGCGTCGAGCTTGTCGAGCAGCGAGCGTTTTACGTGACCGCGCGACAAGGTTTTGAACTCACTTTCCAGCCGTTCCGTGATCCGCTTTTTCAGATCGTCAAGATTTTCAAGGCCGAGTTTTTCGGCCAGCGCATCGTCAATGGCGACCTCTTCCGGCGCTTTAACTTCGCTCACATGCACATCGAAGACAGCTTCTTTTCCCGCGAGGTCGTTTGCATTATAATCCTCCGGGAACGTCACATTGACCGTGATGTCGTCATTCGCTTTGGCGCCGACGACCTGGTCTTCAAATCCCGGAATGAAAGCGCCGGAGCCAAGCACGAGTTCATGACCCTCGCCTTTGCCGCCGGGAAATTCCTCGCCGTCAAGCTTGCCGACAAAATCGATGACGACCATGTCGCCGTCTTTCGCTTTTTCGCCCTCGTCGCGCACCGTGTAAGACTTCTGCTGATCAGCGAGATTTTGGAGCGCCTCGTCGATATCCTCATCAGGAATATCCGCGACCGGCTTCGTCAATTCGAGCGCCGACACATCTGATGGTTCAAATTCCGGCAGAATTTCTGCGTGCACGTCATATTCAAGGTCGGCCTTTCCGGCGACGACCTCTTCCATGTCATTTTTAAAATGTGGGTGCGGTTCCGTCGCCGGTTGGAGATCGCGGTCGGTGAACGCCTTGCGCGACGTTTCAGTTACGAGCTCCTGGACGATCTCGCCCATCATGCCCTTGCCGTACATCTTCTTCAGAAAGGAGACAGGCGCCTTGCCTTTGCGGAAGCCTTTCAGGTGCACATCGCCTTTGATCTCTTCCAGCTTCGCGACCAGTTTTTCATCCAGTTCGCTGGCAGGCACTTTAACGTTGAATTTGCGCTCAAGGCCCTCGGCGCTGACTTCGGTGACTTCCATCTAACTTACCTGTCTATCGTCTGTGCGCTGCCGCGCATTCGAATTTTCCGTATATGACCAGAAAACGCCGCCGCGCGTCCGCGCGACTTCAGCAATATCTGGTGCGGATGAGAGGACTTGAACCTCCACGCCTCGCGGCGCCAGAACCTAAATCTGGTGCGTCTACCAATTCCGCCACATCCGCCTGCCGCCGCGCGCCTCGCCATTGGTCGATTGGTCGAGCGCTCGCGCCGAAGCGCGCTTCTATAACAGAGGTTCAGCGCTTGTCGAGCACTATGACAGCTTCTTTTCAAACCACATGACATCGTGGAACCGGCCAAACTTGCGGCCCACCGCGTTCAGGGTCGCCACATGGGCGAAGCCGAAGCGCTGATGGAGCGCCGCCGAAGCCACGTTGGGACTGACAATCAACGCATAGGCCCGGTGGACGTCCTCCGCCTGGAGGGCTTTAAAGAGCGCCTCATAGAGGGCGCCCGCGACGCCTTTCCCATGATGATCGGACGCGACGAAAACAGAGACTTTCACCGATGTTTCATAGGCTTGGCGCGTATCGAACGGGGCCGCGTTGGCGAAGCCGGCGAGCGCGCCGGCGCCGTCCTGCGCCACAAAAACCGGATGCCTCGGATCAGCGGCCAACGCCTCCAACCACCGGACCCGGCTTTCATCTCTGTATGGTTCTGTCTCGAAGGTGGCGGCGCTCTCGAGGATATAAGGGTTATAGATCGCGTTGATGGCCGGTGCGTCGGCGGCCTCAGCCCCCCGCACGATTACCGTCACGCGTTCGGTTCCCGCGGCGCTTCACCAGCCTCGCGCGGCTTCGGCGGCGTCAGCAGCGCACGGTAGACCCCGGGCAGCGCTGAC
>CAWUIM010000063.1:0-19554 GCA_963922595.1 uncultured Parvularculaceae bacterium | reverse complement strand
TGAGCGCCTGGCCGCAGGTCTGGCGCCGTCGCTTGAAGAAAGCCTGGCGCTGGCGCCGCGTGCGCGTTGGCCATTGGCGGCTCCGCCCCGCGGACGGGAAATCGGCGGCGGCAAGAAGGGCCCCAAGGCGTAAAGTAGGGCCTGACATTGAACGCGTCTTATGAATCCGTGTTAGGCAGTCGTTTCGAATATCTCAACAACTGAGGGAGAATGCGCATGTCTAATGTCTACGCCATCAACAAAGTGGTGGGCACGTCGAAGAAATCGATCGAGGATGCGATCGAAAATGCGATCACGACGGCGGCCAAGACCGTTAAAAATCTCGATTGGTTCGAAGTGGTCGAGACCCGCGGTTATATTGATGACGACAAGGTCGCCTATTATCAGGTCGCGCTCGAGCTCGGCTTCCGCTACGAGAAAAAGTAACGCTGATATCGGATTCAAAGGGGCGCAATATGGCCGAGAAAATCATCAATGATGAAGCGATGGACGTGATCTTTCGCGAGGCGCGCACGCATAATGGCTGGGAGAAACGGCCGGTCGCCGACGCCTTGATGCAAGCGGTTTATGATTTGATGAAGTGGGGTCCGACATCGGCCAATTGCTTCCCGGCGCGCTTCGTCTTTGTCGCTTCCGAGGCCGGAAAAGAGCGCTTAAAGCCGCATCTCGCGGAAGGCAATCTTGCGAAAACAATGGCGGTGCCGGTGTGCGTAG
Organism: uncultured Parvularculaceae bacterium; assembly: GCA_963922595.1. Classification (GTDB taxonomy): domain Bacteria; phylum Pseudomonadota; class Alphaproteobacteria; order Caulobacterales; family Parvularculaceae; genus JAJFFW01. The sequence continues at coordinate 18,840 of CAWUIM010000063.1, read as the reverse complement.
TCATTGGTAACGATATGGAATTCTACGAAAAATTACCGGAACTTTTTCCGCATACGGATGCAAAGAGCTGGTTCGTCGGCAATGAAGACCTGATTAAAGAAACGGCCTTCAGGAACGGGACTTTGCAGGGGGCCTATTTCATGATCGCCGCGCGCGCGCTTGGCCTCGATTGCGGGCCGATGTCGGGCTTTGACAAAGACGGCGTCGATAAGGAGTTCTTCGCTGGGACGAACATCAAATCCAATTTTCTTTGCAATATTGGTTACGGTACGGATGAAAACTTGTTCGACCGTTCGCCGCGCCCCGCCTTCAGTGACGTTTGCAATATCGTTTGACGGCGGCCTCAAAGCGCTCCCAGGGGAAATCCGCGCCAGGGTCCGTGCGGCGGTTAGGGTCTAACTTGGCGTGGGAGACGACGTGGCGCAGGTTCGGATATTTGCCCCAAGCATAGCGGACGATGCGTGCCGCGGCGTCCACCTGCCAGGATGAGAACGGATCCTCGCCGTTCGCGCGATTAACAATTTCAATTGCGAGCGAGGAATGGTTGATCCGCGTTTTGCCTTCCCAGACATCCGGGTGGCGACAGGCGTTGCGCACATGCCAGCAGGCGCGCGTCTCCGGCGCTGTCGCCCAGATCACGCGGCCATGGCCTGCTTCGTCCTCATCGGGAATAAGCCAGTGAAAGCTGGCGCGGGCCTCGCGCATCACGGAAAAAGCGCCGGCGCTAGACCCGCCCGCCGTTGCGTGGATGACGATGGTCCTGATCCCCAGCGTCGGATCGAACAGCCGCGCCGAGGTGCAGACCGGCCATACTTTGTGGGCTAACGGAAACCAGACCTCGTCTTTTAAGGGCGCGAGCGGCGGGCTTGCGTCTGCGTCGAGATCGAATTGAAAGTATTTGGGATCGCGCAAAGGCTGAGCGCTGTATCCAGTGGTGAATGACGTCATTGTTGACTACTCCAACATTCATTCACGTGCCCGAAATTTGGGTTCCCTATTGCGCAATTCAAGAAGCTGAAAGAAGAAAAAGACGATGCTGACGCTCGCCCTCGATACCGCCTTGCAGGCCTGCTCCGTCGCGATTGTCCGCGACGGCGCGCCGATGGCTGTTGTTGCTTCGCCTCTGGTGAAAGGCCATGCCGAACGCATCGCGCCGATGGTCCGGTCTGCTTTGGCCGAAGCGGGCGTCGAAGTGGCGTCGCTGGACCGGATCGGGGTCGTCGTCGGGCCGGGCGGCTTTACGGGCGTCAGGGTAGGGCTCGCCTTCGCGCGCAGCCTGTCGCTCGGTGTTAAAGCCGAAGTAGTGGGCGTGAACAGCCTGAAGGCGTTGTCGATTATGGTTAAGGGCGCGGCGCTCGTCGCGCCTGTCATCGACGCGCGCCGCGGCCAGGTTTACGCCGCTCTTTACGATGACGCCGGGAAGGAATTGCTGGCGCCGTTCGTTGCGGCGCCGGAAGCGGCCTTGCGCCGTCTGCGTGATGCTGCTGGCGGGAAAGCAACGACGAGCATCGGTTCCGGCGCGGCGTTGATTGGCGCAGAAGGCGCCGGTTGGGAAATCTTCCCCGGCGACGGCCAGATCGATGTATTAACGCTGGCGCGATTTTGCGCGTGCGCGGCGATCAGCGACCATCCCCCGGCGCCGCTCTACCTGCGCCCGCCCGATGCGAAAGCGGCAGGCCCTTCTTTGTTCGAAATGGCGAGCCGTCCATGACCGGAGAGCGCTCTTGGGCGGTGCGCCGGGCGGGGATCGACGATCTGGCCATCCTTATTGACTTGGAGGCGGCGGCGTTCGGGCAAGCGAGTTGGGGCGGCGAAGGGGTCCGCACGGCGTTGATCTCACTCGGCGCCGAAGCGCTCCTTGCGTCCGACGACCATCGTCAGCCCGCAGGCTTCGCCTTCTGGCGCCAAGCGGGCGACGAGGCGGAAATCCTGTCGATTGGCGTCGATCCGGCTCAGCGCCGCCTCGGCCTCGCCATGCGGCTTCTTGATGAAATTATTGCAGCGGTTGAGGGCAAGGGCGCGGCGGCCCTTTTTCTGGAGGTAGACGGCGGCAATGGCGCCGCGGCGGCGCTGTACGAGAAAGCGGGGTTCGAGACGGTCGGCGCGCGCAAAGCCTACTACCGCAACGGCGCCGACGCATTGATTATGCGACACAGTCTCAATACGCCCCATTAAGTTGCGTCGGGCCTGTGCGCCGTGATTAAAGGAGCTTTAAAGACCAACTCCTCGTGCGAAAGGCGGCGGCCATGGATCGGCTGGAAAAACTCTGCATCGAAAAAGGCATGCGCATGACCGAACAACGCCGCGTCATCGCGCGCGTACTCTCGGTCTCCGACGATCACCCGGATGTTGAAGAAATTCACCGGCGCGCTTCCGAAATCGACGACCGTATTTCGATCGCCACCGTCTATCGGACGATGCGTTTATTTGAGGAGTCAGGCGTCGTCGAACGCCACGATTTCCAGGACGGCCGTTCGCGATATGAGGAAGCCTCCGATGACCATCATGATCATCTGATCGATTTGCGCTCAGGCGACGTCATCGAATTCGTCAACGAAGAGATCGAAAAACTGCAGCATCGCATCGCCGAGGAGCACGGATATAAACTTGTTGCGCACAGGCTCGAACTCTACGGCGTACCGCTCAAAGACACTGCAAAAGATTAAAGGCAGACCGTGCGTACGGGGGTCTTTATTGCGCCGGCGCGCCAGCGGCGACTGATGGGCAGTAAGCGGCGTTCAGGATTTCGCCCTGACCTGGCGCCTGCACAACCACCGCGCACCCCATCTGGTCCATCGGCGGGTCGATCATGACGCTTCGTTTCGGCGAGGCCAGGAAGTCGAGCGCTTTCACTTCATTCACGATATTGGCGTTCTTGAAGGTAAGCCCGGCGTTGGCGCCGCCTTTAACGTGGGTCTCGGCCTGTTTATAAAACGAGACCAGAAAAACGCTTTGATCCGCAGCAAGATTATCGAGCGAAACTTCGATTTGTTCGCCCTTTACTTCCTGGAAACGGATTGAAGGCGCGACCGTGGGCGCGAGGTTTGTGTCGATCGCTTCTTCGACCTCGGCGAAGTGGGATCCGACGACGCTCTTTGATCCGTTCACTACCACCTGCGGAGTGAAAACGATCGGGCGTCCGCGAAGATTATTGTTATAGTTTCGCTGGCGGTCGGCGTAGGAAGGATCCGCGAACGGATCAGACCACCGCCCGTTGCGGCCTGCGACAATGTTATCCCAGTAATCCACATGCCAGGAGAGGGCGACAATATCGGGCCGCTCGGCGAGCTTGGCGAAATATTCCGTCGCTTTCGGGCAATTCTCGCACGCTTGCGAGACGAACATCTCCACAACAACAGGCGAGCGGGCTTCCAGCAAATCTTCGGCATGCGCCTGAAGGCTTATGCTGACGCCCATCACGGCGGCGGAGATTTTTATGAAACGCAACAGATTCATGAGCTTTTCGTTTTTTATCCTTATCGCGGATCGCGCCGCTTCCTTCAATCGCACCAACTGTCACAACTGCGCGACCGTTAAGCGCGCCGGAATTGCCGCGCTTATTGATTCCGCTATCCGCCTGACGCATAGATGCGCGCCTTATGTCTGAAACAGAGCATCAAAAGTCTAAATCAGTGTTTATCCGCACCTATGGGTGTCAGATGAACGTCTATGATTCAGAACGGATGACGGGCCTTCTGAAGCCGCTCGGCTATCATGTGGCCGACGCGCCGGATGACGCCGACCTCGTCATTTTGAACACGTGCCATATCCGCGAGAAAGCCGCCGAAAAGGTCTATTCCGAACTCGGGCGTTTGAAGAAACTGAAGGACAAAAAGACCGCCGCCGGCGGCGCGATGACCCTAGCGGTCGCCGGTTGCGTGGCGCAGGCGGAGGGCCCTGAAATCACCGCTCGCGCGCCTCAGGTCGATCTCGTTTTCGGACCTCAGGCCTATCACCGGTTGCCGGAGATGCTGGCGCGGAACGCTCGGGAAGCCGGCGACGTTCTGGAAACCGATTTCGCCGTTGAAGAGAAATTCGACCGTCTCGCGGCGCGCAAGGCCGAAGGGCCGACCGCCTTCCTGACCGTGCAGGAAGGATGCGATAAATTCTGCACATTTTGCGTCGTGCCCTATACGCGAGGCGCGGAAGTCTCGCGGCCAGTGGACGCCATCGTCGCAGAGGCGCGCGCGCTCGCCGCGCAGGGCGTGCGCGAGATCACGCTCCTCGGGCAGAACGTAAACGCCTGGGCGTCGCCGCCGCCGGAAGGACATTTTGGCGCCGAAATTAAGCCTAACGCAGATGGTTCATGGGGGCTTGGTCAGCTTTGCCGACACCTCTCAAAAATTGACGGACTTGATCGCCTCCGGTTCACCACATCGCATCCGCGCGACATGGATGAAGCGCTGATCGACGCCCTTGGCGACGAAGAAAAACTGATGCCTTATCTGCATCTGCCGGTGCAGGCGGGGTCCGACCGGATGTTGAAAGCCATGAACCGCGGCCATACCGCGGAGGCGTATCGCGCCCTCATTGCCCGGATCCGCGCCGCCCGGCCCGATATCGCCTTGTCCGGGGACTTCATCGTTGGTTTCCCAGGCGAAACGACGGAGGATTTTGAGGAAACTTTGGCGCTGGTGAGCGATATTTCATACGCGTCGGCCTATTCGTTCAAATATTCCCGCCGCCCCGGAACACCGGGGGCCGCTATGCCGAAACAGGTGCCGGAACCGGAAAAAGACGCGCGTCTCGCGCGCCTGCAGGCGCTCCTGGAAGACCAGAAACAAGTATTCAATCGCGCCCAGAAAGGCGCAATTTTGCCCGTGCTTTTTGAGAAAACGGGCCGGCACGACGGCCAGTTGATCGGCCGATCCCCCTATTTGCAAAGCGTTCACGTCGAGGCGCCACAATCCATGATAGGATGTATCGAAGAGGTGCGAATTGAGGCCGTCACGCCGAATGCGCTGGCCGGCGCCCTTGTCGGATAGGCGCATTCTTGTGCGTCCGATCGTGAAAGCCGCTTCGCCATGGGAGACATTTTGAGCACTGAAGCCGTTGCGCATGTCACGTTTGACGACAACCGCCTGATCGCAGAGCTTGCAGGTGAACATGATGCGCATTTCATGATCCTTGAAGAAGCGTTCGGCGTACGGATTGATCCGCGCGGCAATCGGCTCGCGGTTTCCGGCGACCTGGAAGCGCGCGAACAGGCGCTCGGCGCCTTGAAAAAACTTTATGGCCGTCTTGAGCGCGGCGAAGCGCTTTCGGTCGGCGACGTGCGGGCCGCTGGTAATGTGGCGGCGGCGCCTGAAAAGGGGGCAACGGACACGCAGAATACTGACATTTCGATTCGCACGCCGAAACGGACGATCCGGCCGCGCTCCTCAAATCAGGCCAGCTATCTCGGCGCGCTGCGCAACAATGATCTGACCTTCGGGGTCGGACCCGCCGGCACCGGCAAGACCTATCTTGCGGTGGCGCATGCGGTCGGGCTCTTAATGTCGGGTGCGGTTGAACGGATTATCCTCTCGCGCCCCGCGGTGGAGGCCGGTGAGCAAATCGGTTTCTTGCCGGGCGACATGAAGGAAAAAGTCGATCCCTACATGCGCCCGCTATACGACTCTCTCTATGATATGCTCTACACGGATTATGTGGATCGGCGCCTTGGGTCTGGCGAGATCGAAATCGCTCCGCTCGCTTTCATGCGCGGACGGACCTTGACCCGGGCGGCTGTCATTCTGGATGAGGCGCAAAACGCGACAGTCGCGCAAATAAAAATGTTCATGACGCGCCTTGGCGAAGGCTCGCATATGGTGGTGACGGGCGATCCGACGCAAACGGACCTCGCGCCCGGCGTCGCGTCTGGTCTCGCTGATGCGCTCTCGCTGCTTGAGGGCGTTGAAAGCGTAGCGGTGACGCGGTTCACAGCGGTTGACGTGGTGCGTCACCCGCTCGTGTCGCGTATTATCAAGGCATATGAGCGGCGAGATGGCGGGCGATCCTGAAGTCTCACGAGTGACTGACATCCGTGTGGACGATGAGAGCTGGCGTAATATCGCAGTCGATCATCTGGTCGGCGAATGCTGCGCGGCGGCGCGTGCGGCTGCGCCCGCGCTCGACGGTTCTGTCTCGTTTCTATTTACGGACGACGCGGCCATGAAAACCCTCAACGCGTCCTTTCGCGATGTGGATAAGCCGACCAATGTTTTGTCGTTTCCGTCGGGCGATGCGGCGCCGGCGTTCCTTGGGGATGTGGCGCTTGGGTTTGAGACCTGCGCGCGCGAAGCCGCAGATGACGGCATTGCGTTGGCGGACCACGCGGCCCACCTTATTGTCCATGGGCTACTGCATCTGGTAGGTTATGATCATCAAACGGACGATGACGCTGGCGTGATGGAAAAGCTCGAGGTCAGGATTCTGGCGCAACTGGGCGTCAACAATCCCTATGAGGGGTGCGACGAATGACGAGCGAGACGGCCGGCGGCTCGAAAGACGAACGCGAACGTTCGGCGCAAGGCTCGGGCGGCATATTTGGAAAATTAAGAGCGGCCTTCGGCAAAGCGCCCTTAGATGATGGGCTCGCGGCGACCATCGAAAAGACTGAAAGCGCCTCTGGCGACCAGCTTCCGCGCACGCGGCGCGAAATGATCGAGCGGGTCATCGCCTTTGACGAAAAACGCGTGGTCGATGTCATGGCGCCGCGCGCCGACATTGTGGCGCTCGACGTCTCGACCCCGATGCAGGATCTGATCGAAGCATTCGCCGAGGCCGGCCATTCGCGCATGCCCGTCTATCGCGGCGATCTCGATGACCCCATCGGCATGGCGCACATCAAGGACGTGGTCAATTTGCTCGCCAATCCGATGGAGGCCGAAGGCGACGCCGCGCCGATCCTGAAATCGATATTGCGGGAAATCCTCTATGTGCCGCCGTCCATGCGCATCACCGATTTGCTCCTTCGAATGCAGTCGTCGCGCATTCACATGGCGCTGGTGATCGACGAGTTCGGCGGCACCGACGGTCTTTTGACCATCGAAGATCTCGTTGAGCAGATCGTCGGCGACATTAACGACGAACATGACGATGATCAGGAACCCATGATCGTCGTTCGCGCCGACGGCGGATGGGAAGCGGACGCGCGCGTCGAACTTGAGGACTTCGCCAATTTTACGGGCGTCAATATTGACCGCGATCATGACGAAGAAGAGGTCGATACGCTGGGCGGTCTCGTCTTCTCCCTCGCGGGACGCGTCCCTCAACGCGGCGAAGTGCTTTCCCATCCCTCAGGGCTCGACTTTGAAGTGAAAGAAGCCGATGCGCGCAAAATCAGAAAAATCCTGATCCGCCGCCGCGCCGTCGCCGCTGATGCGCTTGCGAATGCTGCTGAATAATGGTCGCTGACACGAAAGGCGCGCAGGCGCTGCGCCGCTTCCACGATACGTTTTCTCAATTACGCGGATGGCGACGCCGGGGCGTAAGCTTCGCTGCGGGCGTCGCGGCGGCGCTGGCGCTTGCGCCGTTTTACTTCCTTCCTCTGTTGGCGTTGAGCTTCACGATACTGATTATTCTGCTCGACGGCGCCAAAGAGGCGACGCGCCCCATTCGCACCGCCGCGATGATCGGTTGGTTTTTCGGGTTCGGCTATTTCCTTGTTGGGCTCTATTGGCTTGGCTTCGCCTTTCTGGTGCAGGCGGATCAATTTGCCTGGATGATCCCGTTCGCCGTTTCCGGCATGCCGGCGTTTCTGGCGTTTTTTTACGCGGGCGCATGCGCGCTCGCAGTGGCGTTCTGGCGGCCGGGATGGCGCCGGGTTGTTGTCTTTGCGCTCTCATTGATGGTCTTTGAATATGCGCGGGGTCATATTTTGACAGGATTGCCGTGGAACCTGCCTGGTCAAGCTTTGGCGGGCACCGCAGTCGGCGCTCAGACAGCAGCGTTTTGGGGCGCTTACGGCCTAAGCTTGGCGGCGACGCTTCTCGCGGCGGCGCCGGCGATGACGATCGACCGTCACGGCGCACGCCCACGGGGAATGCTGATCATGGCCGGCGGGACTGCTGCGCTCTTCGCTGTCGGCGCGCTCCGCCTCGCCATAATCGGCCCCGATGCGCATGCGAACACATATGTCCGCATCGTCCAGCCGAGTATTGCGCAAACGGAGAAAATCGACCCTCAGTTTTGGTGGCGAAATTTTGAGCGCCACCTTGATCTATCGAAAGGGATAGAGGCCAGCGATGCGCAGGTCTTTGTGATCTGGCCTGAAAACGGCGTGCCCGTCATCGATGAGGTGGACGAGGCGCTGAGCGAGCTCTCCGCCGCGCTGCCTGACAATGCAACGCTGATCGCCGGGTCCGTGCGGCGTGAGGAAGATGCGCAAGGAACGCAAAGATTTTTCAACTCGATCGCGTTTGTCGAACCAACGCCGGAAGGGCGGCGCGCCGTTGCGCATTACGACAAGCACCACCTTGTGCCCTTCGGCGAATATCTGCCGTTAAAGGGTGTTCTGCGCGCCCTTGGCCTATCGCAACTCGCGCCGTTTGAAGACGGATTTACGCCCGGCGCCGGGCCGCAGGCGTTCTCGTTTCGCGGGCCCTCATTCGCGCCGCTTATTTGCTACGAGGCGATTTTTCCAGGGGCGATGTATCCCAAAGGACGCCGGCCCGAGTGGCTGGTGACCGTCACTAATGACGCCTGGTATGGAGATACGTCCGGCCCGCGCCAGCACCTTGATCAGGCGCGCTTGCGGTCCATTGAAACCGGGTTGCCGATGGCGCGAGCCGCCAACACAGGGATTTCCGCCCTTATTGACGCGCGGGGCGTCTACGTTTCTCGGCTGCCGCTTTACGAGACCGGCGCTGTCGACGCGCCGCTGCCGAAACCGCTGAAAGGAACGATTTACGCGGCCGTCGGCGACTCTTTCTTTATTCTGATGGTTTTGGCGTTGGCCGTGGCGGCGCAATTGTGGCGAAAATAAGCCAGAAATGAGAGGCTTGGCCTTTATTCTCAATCTTCACGTGTCAGGAAAAGTGTTATATAACATCACGAAGGGAGAGTATTTGAGAACGCGTCAGGGAGGCGCGCGTTCTTCATTTGGGGCGAAAAATGAAAAAGACAAAATCTCCGCATCCAGTCGATGTCCACGTTGGCGCGCGCGTAAAACTCAGAAGAACACTGATCGGCATGAGCCAGGATAAGCTGGGCGAAGCGCTGGGACTGACCTTCCAGCAAATACAAAAATACGAGAAGGGCGTTAATCGCATTGGCGCAAGCCGAGTTTTCGAGATCTCCAAGATTCTCGATGTGCCGATCCAGTATTTGTTTGACGATTATGATTATTCATCAAACGCACCTGCTCAAGGCTTCGCCGAAGGCAACGGCGACGCCTCGTTCATGGAGCTATTGAATACGCCGGACGGCGTTCAGCTTTGTCGCTATTACGCGGAGATCGAAGATCCGAAGGTGAAAAAACGGGTCCTTGATCTGGTGCGGGCGATCGCTGAGGGCGAGAAAGCCGGCGCTGACTAAGTTTCCTGCCGTCAAAAACAGAGCCATAGACAGCGCTGATGCGTTTGGGTACAAGCCGTGCCGAAACACATAAACTTTTCTTTATATGGAAGGGAGCGCAGGTTCCATGGCCCGCCAGTCTTATCTTTTCACCAGCGAAAGCGTCTCTGAAGGCCATCCTGACAAGGTATGTGATCGCATTTCCGATGAGATTGTCGATCTCATCTATCGTGAAGCGGCCGCCAACGGCATGAACCCGTGGGACGTGCGCGTCGCGGCCGAGACCCTGACAACGACCAACAAAGTCGTCATCGGCGGCGAGGTTCGCGTGCCCGAAGCGCTTTACGCTGGCGACGGCAAGGTGAAAGCGGAACCTATCGTGGAGGCGGCCCGCGCTGCGATCAAATCGATCGGCTATGAGCAAGACGGCTTCCACTGGAAGACCGCCGATGTGGACGTCCTTCTGCACAGTCAGTCTGCGGACATTGCGCAAGGCGTCGACAAAGCCGCCGACGCCAATGCGGAAGGTGCGGGCGATCAGGGCATCATGTTCGGTTACGCTTGCAAGGAAACGCCGGCGCTAATGCCGGCCCCGATCTATTACAGCCATAAAATCCTCGAATTGATGGCCGCCGCGCGGCACAAAGGCGAAGGCGACGCGGGTTCGCTTGGTCCGGACGCGAAAAGTCAGGTCACGGTTCATTATGAAAACGGCAAACCCGCCGCGGCCACCAGCATCGTCGTCTCGACTCAGCATCTTGATGAAAGCTGGGATTCCGACAAAGTCCGCACCGTTGTTGAGCCTTATGTGCGTGAAGCGCTAAGCGGTCTTGAGATCGCGCCCGACTGCGCATGGCACGTTAATCCCACGGGCAAGTTCGTCATCGGCGGACCGGACGGCGACGCCGGCCTCACCGGGCGCAAGATTATTGTCGACACCTATGGCGGCGCGGCGCCCCATGGCGGCGGGGCTTTCTCCGGTAAAGACACGACCAAGGTTGACCGGTCGGCGGCGTATGCGGCGCGGTATCTAGCGAAAAACGTGGTGGCTTCCGACGCCGCGGAACGCTGCACCATTCAGCTTTCCTATGCGATCGGCGTTGCGCAGCCCTTGTCGATCTATGTGGACCAACACGGCACAGGCGAGTATGCGGACGAAGTAATCGAGCGCGCGCTTGGCGATGTGATGGATTTGTCGCCGTCAGGCATCCGTCGTCACCTTGACCTCAATAAACCGATCTATGCGCGCACCGCCGCTTACGGTCATTTTGGTCGCGAGCCTGACGCCGATGGCGGATTTTCCTGGGAAAAGACAGACCTTGTGGATGCGCTAAAGGCGGCGCTCGCCTAGCGTCTTCAAACCGCATCACAGTTTCGAGAAGCCCCGCATTGCGGGGCTTTTTCTGTTATTATGGCCACATCGACACGTGAGGAACCTATGCGGATACCTATTTTAGCGAGCGCCCTTTTTCTGGCGGCCTTTTCACAGCCCGGCTGTGCGCAAGAGGATGCCGCGCCCGTGCTCGAGGCCGCGCCAGCGCCGGAACAAGCGCTTGGCGATCCGGCTGTGGCTGCGGCGGCGGCGCTTCGCGAGGCGGTGCGTCGCATTGATCCGACTGCTGAGTTTGGCGCAAGCGGCGCAACGTTTCGCGTCAACACGGTCCCTGTTACGCTCGTCTATGATACGAACGCTGATCGCATGCGTCTTGTGTCAGCCGTTACGGCCCTTGATGAAATCGAGCCGGAAATCATGATCCGGCTGATGCAAGCGAATTTCGAAAGCGCGCTCGATGCGCGGTACGCGATTGCGCAAGGCGTCGTCTGGGCGACATTCATTCATCCGCTGTCATCCATCACGCCCGATGAGTTTGGCTCCGGTCTCGGGCAAACGGTGAACCTCGTCACCACCTTCGGGTCCAGCTACACTTCCGGCGCGATTGTTTTTGGCGGCGGCGACAGCGCCACGGACGAAGGCGCGTTGATCGAGGAATTGCGCGAAAAGAGCAACGACATATAGAACGCGTTCGCAAAAGGCGGGCGCCGGTTTTTGCGATAAAACGAGCGTAAACAAAGAGCTGGACCACATCCCTAGCTCAAAGATTTTTAGATGTGGTCCAGGCGCGCTTCTGTCATAAGGACGCTCTCATGACAGAGCGTAAAGCTTACATTCCGCGTCTTTATGGGCGCCGGCAGGATAAACCGCTGAAAGCGCGTCAGGCGCGGCTGATGACGTCGTTGCTGCCGGCGGTAGCCGTTCCGCTAACCGAGAATACGGCGCTCGATATCGCGGCCCTGTTTCCGGGCGCGCGCGAGATTTGGCTGGAGGTCGGCTTTGGCGGCGGCGAGCATCTCGCCTGGCAAGCCGCGCAAAACCCCGAGGTCGGTATGATCGGCGCCGAGCCTTTCATCAATGGCGTGGCGAAATTGCTGACGCAAATTGAAGACCAAAATCTCGGTAATATCAGAATTCACCATGGCGACGCGCGCCCGCTCCTGGAAGCAATCCCGGCTGGCGCCCTGTCGCGTCTCTTCGTCTTGCACCCTGATCCATGGCCTAAAAAACGCCATCACAAACGGCGCATGATCTCGCCGTGGTTCTTCGCCGTTGCGGCGCGGCTTTTGAAATCCGGCGGTGAATTGCGCGTGGCGTCGGATATTCCCGACTATATCCGTTGGACGCTGATGCATGCGCAGGGCGCGCCTGATTTTCAGTGGACCGCCGAGTCGCCGTCCGATTGGCGTGATCGTGCACCCGACTGGCCGGAGACGCGCTATGAGGCGAAGGCCCGGCGCGAGGGGCGCCCGCCCGTCTATTTGCGCTTCCGGCGCATATGAAGGTCGGCGCCGATTTTGTGACTTGCGATGGATTATTGAAGCGGGTCAGGATTGGCGCATCGGTTCAGGCAGGGAGTTCGCGCGTGGCGGCATCGAGATTATTTCTGGCGTTGATCATCATGCTGATGACGCCTGCATGCGTGCGGCTCACCATGGCGTGGACCGACTTGAGCGCCAGCGGGCCGACCGCCAACCCGCCGATTACGGCGGGCGGCGAGGCTGCGCTTTCGCTCGATACATGGGAGCGCGCCTCAGCGCCGCAAGCTCGCGAGGCGCTGCAGACCCATGTCTACGGCGTTCTGCCGGACGGCGCGCGCACCATTGTTGAAAATCGCCGCATAGTCGACGCCGGCGCCTTTAACGGCGCGGGCGTCTTTGAAGAATTTTCCTTGAGCTTGACGGCGGAATTTGACGGCGTTTCGCGGGAGGCGCGCTTTATTATGGCGGTGGCCACGCCGGCGAACGCTGCGGGCCCGACGCCGGTGATCCTGATGGAAACCTTTTGCCCACGATGGGCGACGCTCCCGCATCCGGATGCGCTCAAACCGGCTGATGCACGCGATATGATGGGCGGCGTCGGCGGATCGATCGCCACTTTCATCTTTGGGCGGTATATCTGCACCCCGCCGATCGAGGATATCTTGAATGCGGGCTATGCGATCGCGACCATTGCGCCGAGCGAATTCGTGCCCGATCGGCCGGAAGAGGGGCTTGAGGCGTTGCGCCGCCTGTCGGCCGGCCATCGCGACGATGACACGCGCTGGGGCGCCATCGGCGCCTGGGGCTGGGCGTTCTCCCGGATGGTGGATGCGCTGGAAGAAGATCCCCGTTTTGACCGTGAGGCGATGATCGTCTGGGGCCATTCGCGCTACGGCAAAGCTGCGCTCGTGGCGGCAGCCTATGACGATCGGATCGACGGGGTGATTTCCCACCAGTCCGGCACCGGCGGGGCCTCGCTTAACCGTCAGAAGAAAGGCGAGAGCGTCGCCGCCATCACCGACGGCTATCCGCACTGGTTTGCAAAGACCTATGCCAGATATGCCGGACGTGAACAGGAAATGCCCGTCGACCAGCATCATCTGCTCGCGCTGATCGCGCCGCGTCCTGTCCTCCTCGGTAATGCCCGCCGTGATGTATGGTCCGATCCCAACGGCGCCTTTCGGGCGGCGATAGGCGCTGACCCGATCTATCAGCTTTACGGCGTTGACGGCCTGACGCAGGACCGGTTGAAGAGTTTTAATCCGCAGGCGGACATCGCCTTCTGGATTCGGCCGGGCACCCACGGCGTCGTCAAGGAAGACTGGCCCGCTTTCCTCGCCTTCCTCGATGCGCATTTCAAAGAACCGGCGAGCTGACCTGCCCTTCTGCGCGCTGCGTCAGACCAACTAATTCCAGGCTGTTTCTTCCGATCCGCCGCCGCTAGGATGGCGCGGAACCGAACTGTTGCGCAGAAGGACGGGAGAGCGCCGTTGAGTGAGATAGTGGTTAATGAAGAGGCGGGTGAGGCGACCGCCGAGGATTGGCGGTTTCCAGCCTTTTACGCGTCCGCGCCGCGATCCGTCGCGTTTAAGAAGCTGCGCAAGCGTCTTTTGCGGCAAACACTCGATACGCTGCAGCGCTTCGCCATGGATAAGCCGCGCGCAGACGGCGCGCCGCAGAAATGGCTCGTGTGCCTTTCCGGCGGGAAAGACAGCTATACGCTCTTAACCAGCCTTCTCGACCTGAAATGGCAGGGCGCGTTGCGCGCGGAAGTCGTCGCCTGCAATCTCGATCAGGGCCAGCCCGGGTTCCCCAAACATGTGTTGCCGGATTATCTGGAAAGTCTCGGCGTCGCCCACCGGATCGTCACTCAGGACACCTATTCAATTGTTAAAGACAAAACGCCGGAGGGCAAAACCTATTGCGCGCTCTGTTCGCGTCTGCGCCGCGGCATCCTTTATCGCGTTGCGCGCGAGGAAGGGTGCGACGCGATCGTGCTCGGCCATCATCGCGACGACGCGCTGGAGACGTTCATGATGAACCTCTTCCATGGCGGACGCCTCGCGGCCATGCCGCCGAAACTATTAAATGACGAAGGCGATCTCCACGTGTTGCGCCCACTTATTCAGTGTGCGGAAGCCGATATTGAGAAATTCGCCAAGCTGGGCGCGTATCCGATCATTCCCTGCAATTTATGCGGGACGCAAGAAGGCTTACAGCGCGCGCTGATGAAAGAGATGCTCACCGATTGGGAGCGTCGCTATCCCGGCAGACGCGAGGTGATGTTCCGCGCGCTCCAGAATGTGCGTCCCAGCCACCTTGTGGATGAACGGGTTTGGGATTTCAGTCTGCCTTCAGACGAACTTTAAGCGATCCGCCGGTCGCCGCCGCTGAAGAGCATCCCGAACAAGCCGAAGATGAAGGACAAGCCGCCCCACACGACGGCGAAGGCGCCGCCAGCGTAGGCCGCGCCTGGCAACGTCGCCGGGACGGCTGGTTCGAAGACATCCATCACGCTTTCCGCAATGTCGCGCTTGTAGCTGCGCGCCAGGACCAGCGGTTGCGCATAGTCGCCCGCCGCTTCCAATTCGGCGAAATGCGCCGTCAGTTCTTCAAACCGCCGGATCGTCGTCTCGTAGCCGTTGCAGAGCGCATCAAGCAGTCCGTCGGCTGTCTCGCATTCGGCCATGGCTTGCGCGCGCGTGTAGTTATAAGCCGCCACATCGCGGTCGAATTGCTCGACGATGGGCCGCAACTCATCGATGCGGCCATTGAGATTTTGCATATATTGCAGCGTAAAGCCCGGCGCCTGCGATCCGCCCGCCGCCGCCGCCAGTCCCAGAACAACCGCCAAAAAACGTCCCACCATGGTCGATACCCCTTCCGTCCACCCGCCGGGCACTATAGCGCGACATTCGGCGATGGGGAGCAGTTTTCTTGATCAATCTGTCGGGCGCCGCACAACGAAAAAGCCCGGCGGTCATGAATATCGCCGGGCTTTCCAACATTTAACGGACCGGTCTTTTACTGGTCGGTTAGCCCTGGCTCGCCGCTGTCGTCGCCGATCGGCGCCATTTCAAGCGGCGCGCTTTCGGGTTTGACCATGGCGGGCGTCTCCTCCATGGCGTCGCCCGTCACCGCTTCGGTCCCGGCGTCGATCGCTTCTTCGGCGGCCTCTTCCACCGACTCAGCCGCCTCTTCGACATCGGTCAGAATCTCGTCGCTGGTTGATTGCGGCGCGTCGTCAGCCGCTTCCTGCGCTTGTTCTTTTACCGCTTCAGCATCGACGCCGCTCGCCTGTTCGTCCGCGTCCACATCAAGCACGATCGACGGGTCGGGCGAGTCGAGCGGTTCCAGTTCCGCCACCATCGGGTTCGGACGCAGATCATAGAGCGCGCCGGTGCCAGCATCGACGATTGCGCCGACGCCGCCGCCGATCACGGCGTTGCCAAGGAAACCGGCCCCGCCGCCTGCGGTGACAAGCGATGACAGCTTCGCTGTAACCGGCTTGTAGCCGTCAAGCTCATAGGTCACGTTGAAGTCGCGTTTGCGGCTCAGCTGCAGTTTGCATGGCGTCACGCAGGACACCGGGTTGTCGTCATTTTTCGTGATGCGATCCGCGGTGACAGTGGCGCCGGGCGGCGTGCTTTCGAAAATCGCAGTCTCTTTGGTTCCCCGGACAACAGTGGAACATGCGGTCGCGCCCAATAGCGCGACGCCGATTAAAATAACCCTCATGTGATTAGGCCCCTTCAATTCAGTTTTTGCCCCCGCTGTTACAGTATAGCGATTATAGTTAAGGGGCAATTCATGCGCAGCTGCCTGCGTCGACGCTTAGGCGTCCCCAAAAACAAATCCTGATTTTCAGGTGACAAATACGAATTTGGCTCCTATATAGGCCTCACATCGCTGTCGATAGTATCGAAAGCGGGCCCGCCGGGCCCGCTTTTTTCATTCCCTGTCGACTGGTTTGAGGCGATCAGGACGACGGCCCCCGCTCTGAATGGGCCCGTTCCGCTTGTTGCGCACGAGAAAAGGAAGAATCGGCTTGACCCCGATTGAGGAGACAATTTTAGCGCTGATCGCCCCGGTTGTGGACGCCGAGGGGTTTGAGCTTGTGCGCGTGCGCGTTTCGGGCGCAAAAAACCTGACGCTCCAGATCATGGCCGAACGCCCGGACAAAACGATGTCGGCGGAAGATTGCGCGCGGCTTTCGCGCGCGTTGTCGCCAGTGCTTGAAGAGGCTGACCCGATCGAGGGCAGGTACGCCCTTGAGGTGTCGTCGCCCGGCATCGATCGCCCGCTCACCCGCTTTTCCGATTACGCCGATTGGGAAGGCTATGAGGCCAAGATTGAACTGACCCGTCTGGTGGAAGGGCGCAAACGGATGCGCGGCGTTCTCGCCGGCGTCGAAGAGGCGAGCGTGCTCTTTGATATCGATGGCGAAGACGAGACCGCAATGATCCCTTTCGACTGGATCGCTGGCGGCAAACTGGTGCTGACGGATCAGTTGATTGCAGAAAGTTTAAAAGCGGCGAAGGCCGCATCAGTTGACGATGAAACGATGGAGACCACGCATGAGCCTTCCTAACGGAGACACGAAATGACCGCTGTTAGCGCCAACAGGCTGGAGCTTATTCAGATCGCGGATGCGGTCGCTCGCGAGAAGTCGATTGAAAAATCGCTTGTGATTGAAGCGATGGAAGACGCGCTGGCCCGCGCCGCGCGCTCGCGGTACGGCCATGAGACAAATGTGAAGGCGGAAATCAATCCGAGCACCGGTGAGACGAAGCTGTGGCGCCTGCTCGAGGTCGTGGAAGAAATCGAAAACGACTCCGCGGAAATCCTCCTTGAGGATGCGCGCTACAAGAACCCGGCGGCGAATGTGGGCGACTTCATTTCTGAGCCGCTGCCGCCGATCGATTTCGGCCGCGTGGCGGCAATGGCCGCGAAGCAGGTGATCACCCAGAAAGTGCGCGATGCTGAACGCGATCGTCAGTATGAAGACTACAAAGACCGCATCGGCGAGATTGTAAACGGCATCGTCAAGCGGGTCGAGTACGGCCATGTGATCGTCGATCTTGGCAAGGCCGAAGCGATTGTCCGCCGCGACCAGCAATTGCCGCGCGAAGCCTATCGCAATGGCGACCGCGTGCGCGCCTTCATCATGGATGTGCGCCGCGAGCCTCGCGGGCCGCAAATCTTTTTGTCACGGTCTCATCCGCAATTCATGGCCAAACTCTTCGAGCAGGAAGTGCCGGAGGTTTATGACGGCGTTATCGAAATCAAGGCGGTGGCGCGTGATCCGGGCAGCCGCGCAAAAATCGGTGTTCACTCGAACGATGGCGGGATCGACCCCGTCGGCGCTTGCGTCGGGATGCGCGGCAGCCGCGTTCAGGCGGTGGTGAATGAGCTTGGCGGCGAGAAAATCGATATCGTGCCGTGGTCTGAAGACCAGGCGACGTTCGTCGTGAATGCGCTGGCGCCGGCCGAAGTCGCCAAGGTTGTCCTTGACGAGGAATTGGAACGGATTGAGGTCGTCGTCCCTGACGAGCAATTGTCCCTCGCCATCGGCCGGCGCGGTCAGAATGTGCGCCTCGCCTCCCAGCTTTCCGGTTTTGAAATCGATATTATGACCGAGGAAGAAGAGAGCGCCAAGCGTCAGGAGGAATTCCGTCAGCGTACAGAACTCTTTATGGCGGCGCTCGACGTGGACGACATGATGGCCGGGCTCCTTGTTTCCGAAGGGTTCGCGAAGGTGGAGGAAATCGCCTTTGTGGAGCTCGACGAATTGATGGAGATCGACGGCTTCGACGAAGAAACCGCGCAGGAGCTCCAGGCGCGCGCCAATGATTTCCTTGAGGAAGAAGCCAAGAAATTGAACGCCCAGCGCATTGAAATGGGTGTTGAAGACGCGGTCGCAGAAATGGAAGGGCTTGATCTGAAAATGGTCATCACCCTTGCGGAAAACGACGTCAAAACCATGGAGGACCTCGCCGGTTGCGCTACTGACGATCTGACGGGCTGGACCGAACGGGTCGATGGCGAGCGCAAACATTATGACGGCATGCTCGAGGCTTATAAGATTACGCCGGAAGAGGCAGAAGATCTGATTATGCGCGCGCGCGTCGCCGCCGGCTGGGTGACCCAGGAAGAACTGGACCAGGCGCGCGCCGAAGCAGAGGCCGCTGCGGCCGAGGAAGAAGAGGGAGCGCTTGCTGAGCAGTAGCCCTCATCCAGGTTCTAGCGCGAACCGCCGGCGCTCGCCGGAGCGAAAATGCATCGTCACCGGTGAAGTGTCGCCGCGCGGCGGGCTTATTCGGTTTGTGCTGGACCCGGACGGGGCGGTGACGCCCGATCTTGCGGAGAATCTGCCGGGCCGCGGGGCCTGGGTCAGTGCTCGCAAGGATGTGGTGGCGGCGGCTGTGGCGCGGCGCGCCTTCAACCGGGCGTTCAGCGCCGATGTGTCGGCGGCGGACACGCTCGCGGATGCTGTTGAAGAAGGATTGCGCAGGCGGGCGCTTGCGG
>CAWUIM010000062.1:0-20190 GCA_963922595.1 uncultured Parvularculaceae bacterium | reverse complement strand
CGGCGGAGGAGGTGGTGGCGGAGGCGGTGGAGGCGGCGGAGGCGGAGGTGGAGGCGGCGGCGGAGGTGGCGGCGGCGGGGCGCCATTCACCGTTACCGAAACCGTGGTCGTATCAACGCCGCCGGGCCCTTCGCAGGTAAGGGTGAAGTCGCCGCTACGCTCGGCGGCCACCCGCTCGATCCCGATTACAGAGCGAAATCCTGACCACAGGCCGGAGGCGCGGCATATGCCGGCGTCGTTTCGGACGAACCGGCCCGTGAGCCAGGACAGTTCAATCTCCTCGCCAACATTATAAACTGATTTATCCGCATCAAGATCAATGCTCGGCGCCGGAATTTGGCGGTCGTCGGTCGCGTACAGAAAAACGTATCCCCAATCGTGAATACCGCGATTTTCGCAGATCAGCTCAATCGGGATCGTCTGGTTCGGCGTAATCGTATCTGTGCCGACCAACTGGCTCGGATTAATCTGGCGGTTCCAGCGCTTGGTGCAACTGCGGCCGACCGCATCATAATGGATGGTCGCAGTCTCGCCGGGCCGGATCACCTGCGGCTCAACGCGCAACTCATTGACGCCCACCGGCCGCACCGCAAGGAAGGTGCGCCCGCAAGTCGGGTCGGCGTCCGCGCCGGTCCCCTGCCCGATATTGGCGCCGTCATCGTCGCCAGCCAACATGTTGAGATAGTCTTCAAGGTTGGTGTAACCGTCGCCATCGAGATCGCCATTGCGATCGCTGGGGTCAGCGGGATTTAACCCGTTCGCGGTCTCCCACGCGTCAGACATGCCGTCCGCGTCAGCGTCTGTGTGCGCACTCAAAGACTGCAGCGTCGGCCAACCGCCGCGCTCGCTTGGATTATCGATAATGCCGCCGGAACAGGTCCGCACCTCATCGACAACGCGCGCATCAGCGGCGTCGCGAATGGGCCGCGTGGCGCCCGCGAACGCCAACACGTCTTTATAGGCTTGCTGCGGCCCGGTGACCGACGCCGTATTGACCGAAAGGTCGCCATAACCGACCGGGCTCGGCGATAAATATTGCCAATCCTTCGGATCGAGCGTCTCGCGGTCGTCAACGCTCGCATCGGTGCGATTGTAGTCAATGTTGTCGTGAACATAAAAAGAGAAGACGCCGTCGGGATCGTTGTTGAACGCATTCACAACCCAACGCGTCTCGTTCACCGTATCAGCGCCGCCGATGGCGACATTGCCCACCCAGTTGATGAAAGATGATCCGTGCTGGCTGTAAATTTCAGCCGCATACTGATCCCAATTGTAGGTGACGTTATTGACGAAATCGAACTGGCCCACGACGCCGAGATTCGGCGCGCGGCGGTCCGTGTGCGCGATCAGATTATGATGAAACGTGATGTCACGCGGCCCGTCGCTGAAGTGCGCGCCGTAGCCATGTTGCGACCGCGTGTGATTGCCGCGGCGCAAGCCTTCATAAAGAAGGCTCCATTGCACGGTGATCTCTGATGCGTTTTGCGCATTAAAGCGCCCTGTCATGCCGCCATTGCCGATGATGTTCAGCACTTCGTCAGACGCCCAGGACAGGGACATATGATCGACGATGATTTTCTGACCCTGCAATAGCAGCGCGTCCACATTGCCGGAGCGCTGGGCCGAGGGACCCGGACGCAACGCGAAGTGGCGCAGGATCACATCGTGAGTGTTGACGAACAGCGGATAGACAAGCGACGGCGAGTTTCGGATCGACAATTGAACGCCGTCGCCCGGCGCGGTTTGGCCGGCGATCGTCAGATAGGGCGAGGTGACGCGAATGGCATCCTGCACCTGAATCTCACCACTGACCGCGAACACGCATGTACGCGGCCCTGAAGCTTCGGCGCATTCACGCAAACTCCCCGGACCGGCGTCGTTTAGATTGCTGACCACGTAAACATCGCCGCCGCGCCCGCCCTCAGCGAACCGGCCAAATCCCTCGGCGGTTGGAAAAGCGAGTTGTTGCGCCATTGCATCTGCGCCGAACAGCAAGGCGCTTGCCGAGCAGAGCAAAGAAGCTTTTTTGATGGCCATCAACAATTCCCCCAAAACCGAAGCATATGCTGCGATACCCACTTATTTTTTCGCATAAGACCAAAGAGAGAATCAAGGATTGCGCCATTTTCGGGCGGGGTTTTGATGGGGAATTCGATTATTTCCCGGCCGCGGTGTGAAACGCGTCACAAGAGACGTATCCTCGCCCCGAAATGCACGCTCAAGGTGTGGCGATGCTGGTCGCGGATTTTCGCGAGCGGCGTGAAATTTGCGCGAAGATCACAAACGGACATTCACGAACGGCGGAAAGTGACCTATGGTACAGAGTTATTGGGGCAATTCGCGTGATTTGAGGGGTACAAAATGGCGCGTTCGTTAGACCGGTCAGTCAGATTCATCGGGCCTGGCCGCTACATTGTGAATATGTTTCTGTTCCTGCTCGGTGTGGGGGCGGTTGTCTATTTCCTGTCGCCGATCAGCCCGCAGCCGACAACGCTTCTTGTTGACGCCTTTAACGCCAATGTGGCGCTGAATGGACTGATCCTGCTCGTCTTGGTTTTCGGGATCAGCCACAATTTTGCGCAAGCGAGCATTATATCCGGCGCCATCCGCTGGGTCGAAGCCTTCAGCGAGACGGTCGATCCGAGCCGCGCACGCATGCCCCGGGCGCCAAACCTTATCAGCGCCATCACGCGCATTTTGGCTGATGCGGATAAGCGCGGCGGCTATCTGACGCCTGAAGAAAGCCGCGCTATTCTCGATTCCGTCGGCACACGGATAGACGAAGGCCGCGACATGGGCCGCTATATCGGAAACCTGCTCGTATTCCTCGGCCTTCTCGGCACCTTCTGGGGATTGCTCGAGACAGTAAACGCCGTCGCCGACACGATCAGCTCGCTCGCCACAACGTCAGGCCCCGCCGAGGACGCGGTGACCCAATTGATCACAAACCTGAAAGAGCCGCTTGGCGGCATGGGAACGGCGTTTTCATCCTCTCTGTTCGGTCTTGGCGGCAGTCTTGTGGTCGGATTTCTCGACTTACAGGCGGGCGGCGCGCAAAACCGTTTTTACACCAATCTGGAAGATTGGCTCGCCGGCAAAACCAAGCCGCAACGCCTTGGCGGCAATGGCGAAAATAGCTCTTATACAGAAGATTCCGGCGAAATGCTTGCCGCGATGAAGTCGTTGCAATCGGCTCTGGCCGCGCAGAACGAAGCGCAGATGCAGGCGCAGGCCGGTCAGTCGGCTGAATTGCGCGATGAAATCCGCGCCCTTAATCGAACGCTGATCCGCGTCGGCGGCGGGGAGTAAGCCCGATGGCCAGGCGGCGGAACCGCTCGGACGGGAACATCTGGCCCGGCTTTGTCGACGGGCTGTCGACGCTGTTGCTTGTCCTGATGTTCGTCCTCTCGATTTTTGTGGTCGCGCAGTTTTATCTGGGCGAAAAACTCACCTCCGTGAAAGACGAACTTGCGTCGAAAGATTCCGAACTTGCGCGCTTGACCGCCCGGATCAATGAACTCGCCGAGCAGCTCGGTTTGGCGCAATCGGAAGCCGATGATTTGAGGCGGCAAGTTTTGTCGCTGGAAGACACAATCTCGGCGAAAGAAGATGAAATCGCCGCCCTTGGCGCGTCGCTCGCCGCGAGCGCCGCCGCAGTCGCCGCCTCCGCCGAAGAGTTAGAGGCGGAAAAAGCACTGACAGAAGACCAGAAAAGCGAGATCGCGACGCTCAACGCGCAACTCGCGGCGCTGCGCAAACAGCTCGCGAGCCTTCAGGAAGCACTCGACGCCGCGGAGGCGAAAGATCTGGAGCAGCAGGCGCAGATCGAGAACCTTTCGCAACGGCTCAACGCCGCCCTCGCCCGCAAGGTTCAGGAACTGCAGGAAGTCCGTTCACGGTTCTTTGAAGCGCTCCGCGAAGCCCTCGGTGATCGCACGGATATCAAAGTCGTCGGCGACCGGTTCATCTTTGAAAGCGATATTTTGTTCGGCTCGTGCTCGGCCACTTTGGGCGAAGCCGGCAAGGTGGAGTTAGGCAAGCTCGCCAGCGCGCTTCTCGATATTCAGGACGACATCCCAGGCGAAGTGAATTGGGTCCTGCGCGTCGATGGTCACGCCGACGCCGCGCCGCTAGGGCCTTCGTGCCGCGCGCGCTTTGATTCAAACCTCGATTTGTCCGCACAGCGCGCAATATCGGTCGTCAACTTCCTGCGCGAGCGCGGCGTACCGACGAGACGTCTGCTGGCCACGGGCTCTGGTTCCGCATCGCCGCTTGTGGCGGGCTTCTCAGCCGCCGCTCTGGCGCAAAACCGCCGGATCGAATTCAAGCTGACAGAACGATAGGCGCTTGGCGGTCAGCCGTTCGGACCGAACACCACCGCGTGCATGATCCTTCCGGGCATGAACGCAAATCCGCCCGCGATCAGAATGCCGCCGATAAAGATTCCGATGAACGGACCCTTGTGGCGTTTCAACCTCTCACCGCCGCGAGACAGGTGATAGAGGCCGCCGAAAATGCCGTAGGCGGTGATGATCGTGAAAATGTGAATCGGGCTGAACCATTGCCAGATCGGCAGATCGAAGCCGCGCTGCGACGGGATCACGAAAATACTGGAGACGGTGATCGTGGTCATCAGCGCCACCCAAACGGCGCCGAGCATTTTATGCGGCAGCGTGCCTTTCGGGGCGACAATCTGGAAGAGCCCCAGAAAAAATGCGGCCATTGCAGTGAAAGCGTGCACCTGAATAATCCAGGACGCTTCGAGCAATGGTTGCAGCGACGGTTGCAAGGTCATCTCGCCCCCCTCCTTTCCCCTCAATTGACGTATTAAGCCGGCAACGGCCAAAAAGCGCCATAATCAATGTACTTTGTATTTCAAAGTTATTTGATTATTCCGATTTACGCAAGGAGAAAAAGAACCAGACGCCCACAAGCGTCGCCGCAAGCCCGAACCAGGTGAGCGCGTATTCCATGTGGCGATTATTGAAGTCGACGCGGGTTGTGCCGCCTCTCGGCCAGAGCGCGGCGCTTTCCGCCCCGTTTGAATCGAGATAGGCGGCTGAAACCGCGGCGAGCCCAGCGTGCGCGGCGAATGCGCCAGGATCGCGCACATGCCACTGGTTCGCCGCCGGCAGGTTTTCGGGCCTCACTAAGGCGGCGACGCCGCTTGGCCGCTCCGCCGACCGGAACAGACCGACAATTGGTTTTTCAGGCGCGATACGCGCATCATCGCGCTGCGCCGGATCCTTAAAAGCCTGGGGCGCAAACCCGCGATTGACGTAGACGATGTCGCCCGCGGTTTTCACGGGCGTGAAGATGTAATAGCCGGCCCGGCCGTCCAATGTGCCGAATACATGCGCCTCTTGGTCGTGAAGATATCCGCCTTCGACAAAAACTGGCGTATACGTCATATCCTCGCCCGCCGCATGGCGCTGCATCGCCTCGTTAAACGGGATCGGCTCGGCGGCGACACGCGCCTCGATTTTCGCCACAAGGTCGTTCTTCCATTCCAGCCGATGCAGTTGCCACGAGCCAAGCGTCACAAGGATGGCGAAGGCGCTCAACGCCGCCGCCGTCAAGACAGGCCGGAATTGAAAACGGCGAAACAGCCCGGTCATTTCTCGAGCTTTCCTTCCTCAGCTTTGTGCCGGTACTGCAACGCAATCAGAAGCGCCTTCAGGGGACGGAGCAACAGCGCAATCATAATGCCTGCGCCGGCGGCGCTGATCAGGAACGCCGCCCAGATCGGCGCATACCAGACGTAACGCGCGATAATCGCAAGAACGACGCTCAAAAATCCGACAATGAAAATGACAAAGACTGCGGGCCCGTCGCCCGCGTCTGCTTTCGAAAAATCGAGGCCGCACGCCTCGCAGGCAGGTCTGACTTTGAGATATCCCTCGAACAATGCGCCTTGGCCGCAGCGCGGACATTTTCCCGCAAAACCCGCCGC
Organism: uncultured Parvularculaceae bacterium; assembly: GCA_963922595.1. Lineage (GTDB taxonomy): Bacteria > Pseudomonadota > Alphaproteobacteria > Caulobacterales > Parvularculaceae > JAJFFW01. The sequence goes on along the minus strand of CAWUIM010000062.1, from coordinate 14,237 downwards.
ATAGGGAGAGACAGGCGGGAAGTACGCCATCGCCGCTTAGGACAGGAGACCCTGATTACCGAGCACGTAAATGCAGGCGAACAGGAACAACCAGACAACATCAACAAAGTGCCAGTACCATGCGGCCGCTTCAAAACCGAAATGGCGCTCGGCTGTGAATTGCCCGTCCATAGCGCGGAACAAACACACGATCAGGAAGATCGTGCCGATGATCACATGAAGGCCGTGAAAGCCCGTCGCCATAAAGAATGAAGAGCCGTAAATATCGCCGTTGATGAACGCGAAGAAGCCACCTTCGAGCGCCTCTTTATACTCCGCATACTGCAAGAACGTGAAGAAGACGCCAAGAACGATTGTCACGATCAGCCCTTGCACGAGGCCTTTTTGGTCATTGTGCTGGATCGCATGGTGCGCCCAGGTCACTGTGGTGCCTGACAAAAGAAGAATAAGCGTGTTGATCAGCGGCAAGCCCCATGCGCTTAACGGCGTGACGCCTTCCGGCGGCCATACGCCGCCTGTGGCGTGAAGCCGGCCGTCATTGCCGATGTAAGCAGGCTCGCCTGCAGGGTTCAGCATTTGCGTGCCGTCGGACAAAATCACGGGATCGAATGCGCCGGGAAAGAGCGCGGCGCCGAAAAACGCCCAGAACCAGGCCGCAAAGAACATCACTTCCGAGGCGATGAACAGGACCATGCCGTAGCGCAGACCAAGGCGAATGACGGTCGAGGTGTTTTCCCCGGTCATGCTCTCCTTGATGACGTCGCGCCACCAGCCGGCCATGGTGATTAAAACGCCGACAAAGCCCATCAGGAAAAGCCACGGGCCTTTAAGGGTGCCCCATTTTCCGACCGAAGCGCCCTCGGCCGTCTGGATCACGCCGCCGAGCATTAAGCCGCCATTGTCCGAGCGCATCCAGATAACCGCGCCGATCATCATGATCGCCGCCGCGACCGAGCCCACCAGGGGCCAGGGCGATGGATTTACAAGGTGATAGTCGTGCTTAACTTCAGCGCCAGCCATGAGCCGCCTCTTCATTTCGAATTTTTGATGTCTATAAGCCGTACGGCGCGCGCCGCCAAGCGTGGTCCGCAACGCCCCCCGCGCTATTCAGCCGCAGCCAGCGTTTCCTCGCCCTTGTCGAACCGGAAAAATGTGTAGGAGAGCGTGACCGTCTCGACCTCGTCGAGATTTTTGTCCTTCGCCAGATCGGGATCGACGAAATAGGTGACGGGCATCGAGACTTTTTCGCCCGGCTGAAGCGTTTGTTCGGTAAAACAGAAGCATTCTATTTTGCTGAAATAAATCCCGGCCTTCGCTGGCGACACGTTAAAAGTCGCCCGGCCCGTCACCGGTTTGTCGGTGAGGTTTTCAGCTTCATAAAAGGCAAGACCGGTCTCGCCGATATGAAGCGTTTGCGACACTTGTTCTGGACGGAAGCGCCAGGGCAGATCCGCGTTGGTGGAGGCGTCGAAGCGGATGGTGATCTTGCGCGCCAGCGTTTGCGCAGCGCCTGCGTCAGCGCGCTGTGTTGTCCCGCCCCAACCGGTGACCTGGCAAAACGCTTTGTAGGCCGGAACGGCGGCGAACGACATGCCGACCATGCCGGCGACGACCGCTGAGACGATCATGGCCGTTTTTTGATTGCGATGGACGTTGGTCATCTGGCCGCTCAAAAACTGCGTTCGGCTACCGAAGCACCAAGGCGCAGGATCGTTACAAGGTAAACGGCGACCACAAACGCGACAATCATGAGCGCCAGGGCGAGGTTGCGCTTGTTACGCTGGCGTTTTTGCGCCTCGTCCAATGCCGCTGGCTGATCGTCCGCCCGCTCAGACATAGCGCACCAGACTTTCAATCAAGAGCGCGGCGAAGATCGCGAACAGATAAAGGATCGAAAAGCGGAACAGCTTTTTCGACGGGCCATGCTCGCGCGGCGCGCTCTTGAACACTTGCCACGACAAAAGCGCAAACACTGCCCCGAAGCTTGAAGCGACGGCGAGATAGAAACGGTTCGCAAACCCCATAATGAAAGGCGCAAGTCCGGTCAGCGCGAGGGCGATTGCGTAAACAAAGATCTGGTTTTTCGTCGACCGCTCGCCTTTAGCGTTCGGCATCATCGGCACGCCGGCGCGGTCGTAATCGCCTTCGCGATAGAGGGCGAGCGCCCAGAAATGCGGCGGCGTCCACAGAAAGATAATGGCGAAGAGAACCCATGCTTCGAGCGGCGCCGTTCCCGTTACAGCGGCCCATCCGACAACCGGCGGCAAGGCGCCGGCGGCGCCGCCGATAACGATGTTCTGCGGCGTCGAGCGCTTCAGCCACATGGAATAAATGACGACGTAAAAGAAGATCGTGAATGCAAGCAGGCCCGCCGCCACATAGTTGGACGCCAGCGCCAGGAGGATCACGGAAAAGATCGACAGAAAGCCGCCGAAGCCAGCCGCTTCCGGCGCTGGAACCGCGCCCCGCGGGATTGGACGCAGCGCCGTGCGGGCCATCAGCCGGTCGATGTCTTCGTCCCACCACATATTAAGCGCGCCCGAAGCGCCGGCGCCGACAGCGATTGCAAGCAGGCTGATCGCGCCGAGCAATGGGTTCATGCCGCCCGGCGCGGCGACCATGCCGGCGAGCGCGGTGAAGACCACGAGCGACATCACTCTCGGTTTGAGAAGATCGTAATAGTCGCGCGGCCCGGCGGCGATAGCGGCCGGGCGCGACGTGGGCGCTTCATTCATTGCAGTCTCGCTCATGGGCGAGGATATATGCCGGAAAGTGCTGCGCCGCAAATGAATGCGGCGCCCCTCATGCGCGGCCCCCTGTCGCGCAAGCGGCCGACGCTGTTAGCCCCGCGCCACCACCGATTTCAAGGCGAACAGAATAAAGATGAACAGCATAAAGGCGATGAAGTAGGCTAGGAGCGCGCTCGCCTGAAGGCCCATAAATTGCGTCCAGCTCCGCTCAAGCTGGCCCACCATGCGACTGCCCTGGAGCGCGGTATCGGCCGGCGCCGCGAAGACGCCCCGCAGATATCCGCCGAGCACGAACAAGACGAGCGCCAACAGCGTCATCGACCCGATCTGCGTGCCCCGGCGCATGACGAGGGCGGCGATCACCACCGACCCGAACGCGATCGCGAGCGCAATCATGTCACCGTTTAAGAATGTCCCCCGAAAAGTCCCGACCACGTCGTCGATTATCATTTCAAGCATTTCTGACCCCTCCGTCTGATGCTCGTTCCCTGACAGCCGCCGAGGGCTGCTAACGTTAACTATAACCGTCAACGACGGCGATTTTCCAGCGTGAAAGCGGCGGAACAGAAAAAACCCGCAGCGGCTGAAGCGCTGCGGGTTTTTGCAAGCGATTGGGTTTTCGAGGCCCTAGAATGCTTTGGCGTCGCCTTTGTCGAAGCGCGGGAGCTCGTTGAACTGGTGGAATGGCGGCGGCGACGGCAGCGTCCATTCCAGCGTCGTCGCGCCCTCGCCCCAGTAATTCGCGCTCGCCTTACGGCCATAAATGAAGAACGCATCGATCATCGCCACGAGAAATACAACCATGCCGACCGCCATGACATAGTAGCCGTAGGTCGAGATTTCGTTCCAAAACGCGAACGCTTCGGGGTAATCGATGTAGCGACGCGGCATGCCTTGAAGACCGAGGAAATGTTGCGGGAAGAAGATAAGGTTCACGCCCACGAACATGACCCAGAAATGCAAAGCGCCGAGCCATTCGCGGTACATCTTGCCGGTCATTTTGCCGAACCAGTAATACCAGCCGGCGAAAATGGCGAAGACCGCGCCAAGCGAAAGCACATAGTGGAAGTGTGCGACCACATAATACGTATCGTGCATATAGTGGTCGATACCGGCGTTGGCGAGGAGAACGCCTGTGACGCCGCCGACCGTGAACAGGAAGATAAATCCAATCGCCCACAGCATCGGCGTTTTGAATTCGATGGAGCCGCCCCACATAGTAGCGATCCAGGAGAAAATCTTGATGCCCGTCGGCACAGCGATGACCATTGTCGCCGCCACGAAGTAAGCCTTCATGTTCACCGAAAGACCGACCGTATACATATGGTGGGCCCAGACGATGAAGCCGACGAAGCCGATCGCGACCATGGCGTAAGCCATACCCAGATATCCGAAGATCGGCTTTCTCGAAAAAGTTGAGACGATGTGCGAGATGATGCCGAAGCCCGGGAGGATCAGAATGTAGACCTCCGGGTGACCGAAGAACCAGAATAAATGCTGGTAGAGAATTGGGTCGCCGCCGCCAGCCGCGTCAAAGAACGATGTGCCGAAGTTTCGGTCGGTCAACAACATGGTGATGGCGCCCGCGAGAACCGGCAAAGAGAGGACCAGCAAGAAAGCGGTAATCAACACCGACCAGGCGAAAAGCGGCATCTTGTGCAGCGTCATGCCGGGCGCGCGCATGTTGAAAATCGTCGTGATGAAGTTGATTGCGCCAAGGATCGATGACGCGCCAGCGAGGTGGAGCGACAGAATTAGAAGATCCATCGCAGGTCCCGGACTGCCGCTCGTCGATAGAGGCGGATAGAGGACCCAGCCGCCGCCGAATCCGAGCGCGTCAGGCTTATAGCCTGCCACGAAAAGCGACAGCGTGATAAGAATGCCGGAAGCGCCGTAAAGCCAGAACGAAATATTGTTCATGCGCGGGAACGCCATGTCAGGCGCGCCGATCATGATGGGCACGAACCAATTGCCGAAGCCGCCGATCATCGCCGGCATCACCATGAAGAAGATCATGATCAGGCCGTGATAGGTGATCAGAACATTGTAAAAGTTCGCCGCCTGATCGACGTCGCCGCCGGTGAATTCCGTCAGGAACGTGACGCCGGGCTCGGCGAGCTCCATGCGCATCAGCCCTGACATGGCGCCGCCGACAATGCCGGCGATGACGGCGAAAATCAGATAAAGCGTGCCGATATCTTTGTGGTTCGTCGACCAGAACCAGCGCACGAAGAATGACGGTGTATGGTCATGATCGTCGTGGGCGTCGATTGCGTGTGCGTCTGCCATAATTTTTTCCCGTCCCTCTTAATTCGAAGCCGCTGCGGTCTGCGACAAGTCCGCTTGGCGGACAGCCTGCGGCGCGGCCGCCACATCAGCGCTCATGGGCTCCATGCCCTGCAGCGCCCGCTGCTCGTTCACCCATTCCATAAACGCCGCGCGCGAGACCACGCGGATTTCGATCGGCATGAAGGAATGTTTCACGCCGCAGATTTCCGAGCATTGCCCGTAATAGGTCCCCTCCTCGAGCGCCTGAAACCAGGTCTCGTTTAGGCGGCCGGGAACCGCGTCCACTTTGATGGCGAAATTGGGCATCGCCCAGGAGTGGATCACGTCCTGCGCCGTCGTGACGACACGAATGCTCTCGCCCACGGGCAAATAAATCGGATTATCGACAGCGAACCGGTAAAGCTCGGGCGTCGTTTGGTCTTCTTCCAGCATCAGCGAATTGACTTCGAAATCACCGAAATCCGGATAGAAGTATGTCCAGCCCCACTGATAGCCGTTCACTTTCAACGTCACGGTCGGCGCCACGGCGACGCGGCTCTTATCTTCGCCGAACAGACCGAAAATTTTGCCCGGTCCGACGCGGGTGCGGCCGCCGCGAATAATAACATTTTGACCGCGCGCCGGCGTTTCGTTCAGGGCGACGCGAATTTCCGTATCGCCCAACCCTTCAACGGTGAAATCGTCGCGGTAAGTCAGAGCCCGCTCGCCTGCGCCGTCGGCAATCAACACGTCCAGATGCTTCGCCCGTTTCACAGTCCGACGTTCAGTAAAGTTGTTTTCAAACGTGAACACATTTTGCTGGCCGTCAGCGGCGGCGACCACCTGCTTGCCGTCCGGGATCACATCTTCCTTATACAGAAGGTCGAATGAGAAGAGCGCGATAAAAAGAAGAATGAAAATCGGAATGCCCGTCCATAGGACTTCAACCAGCATATTGTGGCTGAACTTTTGCGGGTTGGGGTTCGCCTTCGAGTTGTAGCGCACGATCACCCACAGCAGCAGCGCCAGCACGAAAAGTGAGATACCCACCATCACCGGCATCAGCACCCAATTGTGAAAGACATGCACTTCCTGCGCGGTCGGAGACTTGGCCGGCAAAAGAGAGATGCCGCCGTCCACCGGCGTGTTGGCGAGGGCGGCGGTCATCGCCGTCAGTCCGGCGCCGGAAATCGCGCCGAAAATTTTAGTTATCGCTCGCATCGGTATCATTCTGAATTTCATTCGTTATTGTTTGCGCGTCGGTACGCCTCGGCGCTGGGCCCGTCAATATTTGCGCCGGTTATAGGCCGTCTTTCACGCGCGCGTCATGGGCGAAACGCCGGAAAAATAGTCGCATGACGCGCGCCGACGCGCGATTGGTTTCATTGCGTTGATCCGGCGTCCGCCCTACATCTTCGTTCATGACCGATTCTCTGTTTTTTTCCCGCACCGATCTTGATCAAAAACGCACCCAGGCGATCCTTGATGACGCCCTCAGCGATGCGGACGACGGCGAGCTGTATCTGGAATACGCGCAGTCAGAGGCGTTCGTGTTCGACGATAATCGTTTAAAAACAGCGAGCTATGATGTTGAGCAAGGCTTTGGCCTGCGCGCGGTGTGCGGCGAGTCCACCGGATACGCCCATGCGTCGGACCTGTCCGAAGCGGCGCTTAAGAGATCAGCGCAGGCGGTTCAGGCGGTAAAGACCGGCGCAAGCGGGGAGATCGCCGACGGCCCGGCGCGCACCAACGCCAAGCTTTACACCGACGACAACCCGCTGAACGACATGGCCTTCGAGGCGAAGACGAAACTGCTTGAAGACATTAACGCTTACGCGCGCGATCTCGACCCGCGCGTGCGGCAGGTCTCCGCCTCCTTGTCCGGGGAATGGTCCGCTATCGAAATTATGCGCCCCGGCGGCGAGATCGTGCGCGATTATCGCCCGCTCGTGCGTCTCAATGTCTCTGTCACGGCGGGCGAAGGCGACCGCCAGGAGACAGGCTCATACGGCGCGGGCGGGCGCGAAGGCTACGCCAAATATGTGACGCCGGACGCGTGGCGCGGACAGGTGGACGAAGCGCTGCGTCAGGCCATTGTCAATCTGGAAGCCGAAGCCGCGCCCGCAGGCGAGATGGAAGTGGTCCTCGGCCCTGGCTGGACAGGCGTTCTCCTCCACGAAGCCGTGGGCCATGGCCTCGAAGGCGATTTTAACCGTAAGGAAACATCCGCCTTTGCAGGCCGGATCGGCGAGCGGGTCGCCGCCCCTGGCGTCACGGTGGTCGATGACGGCACGATTGAAGGCCGCCGCGGCTCTCTCACCGTGGACGATGAAGGCACGCCCACCTCGCGCACGGTTCTGATCGAAGACGGTTACCTCAAAGGATACATGCAAGACCGGCTCAACGCCCGCCTGATGGGCGTCGCCGCCACCGGCAATGGGCGGCGCGAAAGCTACGCGCACCAGCCGATGCCGCGAATGACCAACACCTTCATGCTCAACGGCGACTACGATCCGGAAGAAATCCTCCGCACCGTGAAGGACGGCATTTACGCGGTGAATTTCTCCGGCGGCCAGGTGGACATAACCTCAGGGAAATTCGTGTTCAACTGCACCGAAGCCTATCGCGTTCAGAACGGCAAAGTCGGCGCGCCGTTAAAGAACGTCGCGTTAATTGGAGACGGTCCGACCGTGCTCACCAAAGTCTCCATGATCGGCAACGACTTCGCGCTTGATTCCGGCATCGGCGTTTGCGGCAAGGCGGGCCAGGGCGTGCCTGTGGGTGTCGGACAGCCGACAATCAAAATTGACGCCATGACCGTCGGCGGCGCGGCAGCATAGAACGCTCCAATGTTCCGTGCGCCGACGAGTGAGGCTTGGCGGCTTACCGGTGTCGTGAAAATTGCATTTATTGCCTTAGCAGGCCGTTTCGCGCCATCTGGCGGAATATGCCAGATTCAATGCGCAATCGACCGAATGGTTTGGCGTTACCATGCCGCGCTACGCCATAATGATCCGCGAGACGATCGCGATAACGACGATTGTCAGGATAAGGATATATAAAAATCCGGCCGTCACGCTAGAATAGACGGTCTTGATCCATCCGCGGTTGTAAGCGCGTTTTACGGTCATGATAAAGTAGAGCGCGAGTCCCGCCGCGGCCGCGAGGCCAGCGAAAGGCGCGCCCGCCTGCGCGACGACCAATGCGAGACCGACCGTCGCAAAGCCCACGGCATGACTATAAATCGACAACACCATGTGGTCGAAAAACAGGGCGTCCTTGCCGCGAATGAAAATGCCCATAATCAGTGCAAGCACCGGAGTCATCAAAAACATAACGCGCGGCAACCAGTTGTTGAACGCCGCGTTGAACGCCTTCGGGTCGGAGATCGCGCGATTGACGCCGGCGAATGTCGTCTCCACGAAGCCGAGCGCATGCTCTCGATCTTCGTCGCTCAACGACTCGCCGTCATCGGATTGCGCCGATTGCAACTCGCCGTCGATTGCAGACTGGATCTCACCTGCGCACGCGGCCCAGCGTTCCTGATCATGGCTGTTGAGATCGCCGACGCGGACAAAATATCGCAAATTTACGCTGATGCGGCATTCTTCCGAAATTCTGTCAGCAGCGCTCGGGGCCTCCGATCCGTCTTCCTCCGTAGCCGGATCACGTAAATCATCTTCATCGAGGGTGACCGACGCGATCGCCGAATTGTCAGGCGGATCGCCCGGATCGCTGATCTCGACCGCCACGAACAGGGTTTGCGTGACGCTCAGCAGCAGGAAGAACAGAAAGCTGACGACAAGAAAGAGCCGGACAGGCGGCGTGTATTTCGACCGCCGGCCGTGGGCGTAATTTGTCGGCACAACGCCCGGCGCGAAAGCGAGGAAGCCAAGCGTGCGCCACATGCGGCTGTCAAACGCGAATGTGTCCTCGACAAAATCGCGCGCCAGTGAGAACAGACTGCGTCTCAGATCGTCGTTTTTCTGGCCGCAATTGGGGCAAAAAACGCCGACGGTCGCAGCGCCGCACGAAAGGCACGCGCCGTCGACGCCAGGGGTTTCCAGAGCGCCCACGGGCGCTGGTTCAGCGCCGTCGCCGGTTTCGCCGTCACCATCGATCAGATCGTCGTCTACCATCGCCCACCCACTTTGCGCCGCCAGTGTAGACGAGCCTGTTCATCCGGAAAAGACGATCATCGCACTGGCCATTGCGACGGCATAGAGCGGCAAGCACGCGGCAAGCGTCCCGCGCGCCCATCGCGCCGGAAACCGCCGCCAAAGAACGATGGCGGCGGCGAAAAACACGGCAACCTCAATCAGGGCGCCGAGCGTCCCGTGGTGGTCGGCATCCCAATAGGAAACAGGCGAGATAAACCGCCAGTCGGTCAACGGCCAGAAATGGCGGTGGGCGTCGTCCGCATGCACCGGAAAATCGAGCGCCGCATGGATCAGAAGAGCGAAAGCAAATGCCGACAACAGTTCAGACTTCCGCCAGGCCGCAATTATCGCGAGCGCCAACGCAACCGGCACCGAGTTGGATATGGCGCCGAAGAATTGCCACGGCTGCATCCAGTAAACGTCGCGCCAGATTTCTTCCATTGAATAGGCGGTGAAAAATTGCGCCCAGGCGAAGAAGACATAGATCGAGACATCGGGCGCCAGCGCACCGGCGACGACAGCGAGATTGCGCCGCGGCGATTGCGGGCGCGCCAGCACGGCGAGCGCCGCGATGAGATGGGTCGGCGTGTTCATGGCGGACACTGTCAGCGAGGCCGGTCGATTGATCAATGCCCCGGGGACAGCTTAACGTCGGTCCATGCCGGACTTCGTCACCCGTTTTGCGCCCTCGCCCACCGGATATCTGCATCTCGGCCATGCGTATTCCGCGCTCACCGCGTATCGCGCCGCGCAAGAAGCGGGCGGCCGCTTTTTGCTGCGGATCGAAGACATCGATCAGGGTCGATGCCGGCCAGAATTCGAAAGCGCGATCTTTGAAGACCTCGCCTGGCTCGGGCTGGAATGGGAAACGCCTGTCCGTCGGCAGTCGGAGCATTTTGACGCCTATGAAGGCGCTCTTTCAACCCTGCGTGAAAAAGATGTTGTCTACCGCTGCTTCAAAACGCGCAAAGAGGTCGCCGAAGAGATCGCACGCGCGCCGCATTTGCGGCGGGAAGGACCGGACGGCGTTCCTTACATCGGCGCGCCGCTCGCGGCGATCGAAGAAAGAAATCTGTTAGCGAAAGGAAAGGCGTTCGCCTGGCGCTTGTCAGTCGAGGCTGCGAAAAAGGCGCTTGGCGCACGCTTTGAGGCGCTCAGTTTTTCAGTGGAGACCGCTGACGGCGGCGAACCGCAAACCCGCAACGCGACGCCGGAAATTTTCGGCGACGTGGTCATTGCGCGCAAAGATTTCGGTACGAGCTATCATCTGTCGTCCGTTTGTGACGACGCCTTGCAGGGCGTCACGCACGTAATCCGCGGCGAAGACCTGGCGGCGGCGGCGCATCTCCACGTGTTGTTGCAAGCGCTCCTTGACCTGCCGACGCCCGCCTATCGCCATCACCGCTTGATCATGAACGAAAAAGGCGAGCGCCTCGCCAAACGCGATCAAGCCGCATCCTTAAAAACGCTGCGCGAGAACGGAACAAGCCCCTCGGAAATTGTCGCAATGCTGGAGCCGATCGGCTGTTGAATGAGCGAAAAGTCCTATTCGGCGGGGGTTCTTCATGGCCAATGCGAGCGGAAAGCTCCAACCAATGCGTCCCTGAAAACCCAATAATAACAACGAGAAAGCAAAAATGCGCACAAAATGCGCAATAACGATTGACTTACGCACAAAGTGCGCATTATAGTATGACACTTATGTGACGTTTGTTTTTCATTTTTGTTACATATCGAAAAAGCTGTTCGATATGAATGCGTTAGCGGAGGTGAGTGTTATGGATAGAAGTACGTTAGGCGTCCGCCGCCCCGCGCTATATTTGCTCGCCGCTGCACTTGGCATCGCAGTGGTGATCCCGCTCGCAATCTATTCCGGCCAGTCCGGCGCCGGCGGGATATTCGAGGAATGCTTCGGCGCATCGTGCAGCGGCGAAACGCTCATCGCGGACTCTCGTTAGGCGGCGCCGACCGCGCTCTGAAAAAAACGAGGTGAGCGCGACGATTGTTTTCGCACCGTCGATCGTCGAGCGAAATTAGGATTGGCGGAGAGTCTCGTCGGCTACTGGCCCTTTTTTGTCCTCGACCTTAACGCCATCCGTCCCGCGATTATTGGGCCGCCAACTCTGATGTCACGCGATAGCGGCCTGTCATCGGCCAGGAGAAGAGGACGTCTTCAAGCTCGGGGCCGGCGCCGATATTGTGCACGATCAAAGGCCAACCGCTGTCGCCGATTTTGTCGGTGACGATGCCGATATGCGGCAGAAAGCCGGCGTCGCCGCGCAAGTTCCACGCGACAATATCGCCCGGCTGAAAGTCAGCCGGCTCGAGACTGGGCGGCAACTCCGCGCCGCGCCGTTTCAGGAACGCCTCAAGGTTAGGCACGCGGCGATGATCGATATTGCGGTCCGGACGCGTCAGGCCCCACAATTTCGGATAAGCGCTGAAATTGGCGCGCATGTCTTCGTGAACAAGCTTCTGCAGATCGATATCGAAAACCCTCAAGGTACGGATTATTACATCCGCGCAGACACCTTTATCCGCGGGCACGTCTCCGCCAGGATAGGCGAGCGGCACATAAGCAGGATCGTAAACAACGGCGTGCGTTGTGCGCTCAATCGCAGCGTCAGATAATTGCGCGCCAAAATCGGTCCCGTCTGCGTTCGCCGGTAGGGCGAAGGCGCTCAGGCACAAAACCGCAATTGGAATAATCGGAGCGTTTTTCTTCATCACAAGTACGCTAGCAGAGAAATTCGGCGAGATTTTGCCGTCATTGGGGCTATAAAGATGAAAAGTCAGGAGGGTGCTATGAAAGCCTTAGTCTTATTGTTGTTGAGAGTTTCGACCGGCTTGTTGCTGATCATTTGGGGCGTCATCAAAGCAAGCAACCCAGAAGCGTCGATCGGGGTTTCCGACACCTACTATGGCGGCGTGTTAAGCGCTGAGAATTTTCAAACGCCGCTCGGGATCGCCCAAATCCTCCTAGGCGCGCTCGTCATTCTCGGCCTATTCCGGCAAATCGTTTATCCGCTGCAGGCCATCGTTCTCGGGCTTGGCGCAGCGGCGATCTGGAAATACCTCGCCGATCCGCTTGGCCTCTATCTGGTTGAAGACATCGGTTACCGGACGCTTTTCTTCCCCTCCACAACCGTCTTTTTCGCATCGCTCGCCTTGTTGGCGTTCAAGGACGACGACAACTTTTCGCTAGGCGCTGCGTTCGGGCGCTAAGGCGCATAACGCTGGCGGGGCGGCGCCACTGTTCTGAGCCGAACGGCGGCGGCGCTGTCATTGACACGGGGCGGCGGCGCACGGTGCAACGGCGCCAGATTTAAACCCGCCTCAGCCAATTTATCGCCAGCCGTCAACGCAGCCTCCGACACGTCGTCAAGCCATGGGGATGTGACAAGCCAGCTTGCGTGGGTCTTACAGAGCGCGACGTCGCCGGATTGCCCGGCGGCGATGAGATTGATGAACGCCGCCTCGCTCATGGTCGCATTCATCGAACAGCCAGCGCCAATAGACATCCGCCGGCGCGCGCCGCGCCGAACCGTTTTAACCAGCCCACCCAGCGCATCAATCTGACCGCCCGCCTTAAAGAGGCCGCCAATCGCTTGCGACCGGCCCTCAATGATCGCTCTCAAACAGAAAACGACACACATCGCGGCGCCGTCTATCTTCAGCAACATGGACAAGTCTGTTCTCCCGAGCGCTATCAACAATAAACCTATATTGCTATTGATAATCATTCGCAAATTAATTCTGCTGAGGACGAGCGGCAAATCGATGAACCGGGCGTCGGTCACGACGAATACAGCGCCGCAGGCGATGCGGAACACATGGGCGGCGCCCATCTAAGGGACAGGAGGCGCAAACATGTATCGGGATCACCCATTATCGGACGAGTCGGCCATTTCGCCGGTTTCGTTTCTCTTGAATATTCTCTGGCTATTTCTCGGCGGCGCGGTGGCCGCGCTCGGTTGGTTCGTCGCCGCGTTTGTCATGGCGATCACCATTATCGGGCTGCCCTGGGCGAAGGCGGCGCTCGACAATGGCGTCTACACGCTGTGGCCGTTCGGCGCTCGCATTATGGACCGTGATCGTCTTTATGGAAACGATATTGGCGCCGGGCCCTTAGGCTTTCTCGGCAATGTTGTCTGGTTCGTTCTCGCCGGCTGGTGGCTTGCGCTCGGTCATCTCGTCGCGGCGCTCGCGCTTGGCGTCACCATTATCGGCTTGCCCTTCGCATGGGCGCATTTGAAACTTGCTGGTTTTTGCCTGTGGCCGATCGGACGCACGATTGTCAGCAGCGATCTTCACCACCGCTATTCCTATTATTGATCCAAAAAAAGAGTGCTGGCGTTACAACGCCTGCATAGCCGAGACTATTCTGTCGGAATCTTCAATCGGCGGCAGCGAGTTTAACGCATCCTGAAAATAGCTGCGCGCCGAACCGACTTCGCCGTTTTCCGCAGCAATGAGCGCACGCCCCACCAGCGCGTAATGATTGTCGGGCGTGTAGGCAAGGAGCCTTGAGAACAACTCATCCGCGCCCTGAAGGTCGCCGGAAAGCGCTTTACAAAAACCCACATCGACCATCGCGTCGAGGGCCCATGCATCTTTATTAAGGCGCGCTTGCGCCCCTTCGCATTCGGCGACGCCGTAAGATTTGCCAAAAATATTGCGCACCTGCTTGCGCATGCTGAAAACCGGCTGCTCAATCTTCTTTGGCAGGGCGCTGACTTCAGCGCTTGGCGCAGCGCCGGCGGAGACCGGCGTAATGACGGCGAGCTTGGGCGGCGACAGGCGCTCGGGCGCCGCGAAACGCTCGAACGTCAAAATCTCGCGATTAGGCGCGGCGCGCAGCGACGGGCGCGGGGGCGCAGACTCTTTTTGCGCCGGAAGCGCAGCGACCTCACTAGGCGGCGGCGTCTTCAATGTCGGCTTCGATGGGATGACAGCCTTTTCGACGACAGGCGCAGGCGGTGACGCGGCGGCGAGTGTTTGTTCCTGTAGCGGCGCTTGCTGCGGCTCAGTGCGCTCCGGTTCGGAGCGCTGCTGCGGC
>CAWUIM010000061.1:0-20517 GCA_963922595.1 uncultured Parvularculaceae bacterium | reverse complement strand
GTCGGCGAGCGCCGGCGCGTCTGGCGCGCGGCTTCATGCCTCGCCGCTCGCCAAACGCATGGCCAAAAATGAAGGGCTCGATCTGGCGTTGTTAAAGGGGTCCGGTCCGCACGGCCGCATTGTGAAGCGCGATATTGAAAAAGCGTTGCGCGACGGAACCGGTATGGCAGGCGCCGCCGCGCCGCAATTTGTCGCCGCACCCGCTTCCGTGGACGCCCGGCTCTATCCGCCGGAGAGTTACGACGCGGTCAAGCTCGACGGCATGCGCAAGGTGATCGCCAAACGCCTGACCCAGAGCTTCAACAATGAAGTGCCGCACTTTCCGCTGAACGTCGACATCGAACTCGACAATCTATTGGCGGCGCGCAAACGCATCAACAGCCTGAGCCCCGAAGGCGACGGTGCTTACAAGGTCTCGGTCAACGATTTCATCATTAAAGCGTCGGCGTTGGCCCTGAAGGCGGTGCCTGCGGCGAACGCAACCTATACGGACGAAGCAATCCTGTTGCATAAGCACGCTGATATTGGGGTCGCCGTCGCCATCGACGGCGGTCTGATCACGCCGATCGTCTGGAAGGCTGAAGAAAAAGGGCTGAAGCAGATTTCAGCGGAGATAAAGGACATGGCGAGCCGCGCCAAAGCGCGCAAGCTGAAGCCTGAGGAGTATCAGGGCGGAACCTTCTCCGTTTCAAATCTCGGCATGTTCGGGATTAAGTCCTTCGCATCGATCGTCAACCAGCCCCACGGCGCAATCATGTCTGTGGGCGCCGGTGAGCAACGTGTTGTGGTGAGAAATGGCGAGATGACGATCGCCACCGTTATGACCGTGACGCTCACTTGCGATCACAGAGTGGTGGACGGCGCGGTCGGCGCCGAATTCCTTGCCGCGTTCAAGGGTTATATTGAAGAACCGGCGGCGATGCTGCTCTAGCCCGTGCGGCTAGCGGTTCGCGGCGCGCGCCTTTAATTCGCGAAGCATACGGCGATCAACGATTGCATTCACAAAATCCGTGCGCGGCGGGATTTCTGAAAGCGCCTCCGCAGTGAAGATCGTATCGATCTTGTCCGGCAGCGCCGCGAGACCGCGCTCTTTCAGCATCGGATACATGATCGCGTTTTGAATATAGCGCCGCGAATAGCGCCGCAGCCGGTTCCAGTAGATCTTGAGATCGTGTGGCGATAGGCGCAAGGAGTCGAATTCGAAAAAGGCGTCCGTCGCTACAGCGATCCGGTTTTTGTGGGTGTCGTCGGTTCCGCCTTCAAGGTTGGTGAGCAAGACATAAGTTAGCAGCCCGTCTTCGCCCACGGCCCCGAAGGGAAAATGAAAAGGGCGTGTCCGGAATTGATTGATCGCGTCGCCGCTCAACGCATAGAGATTGCCGCTGATATAATGCTCATCAAACAAGCGCTCGGCCCAGGCCTGGCGGCTGCGCCCTGTGGCGGGTAGCGCCGCCGCGCCATAGGCTTCGTCATTCTCTTGCAAGGCGCCGGCAAGACCGCGAAAGGCGCCGGGCATCGGCCGCACATCGCCGTCAATAAAAATATGCGCTTCCGCCTCGCCGGCGATCCGGTGAACATAATCATTCCAGGCGTTCGCCTTGTCGCCCACGGGCAGTTCATGAACATGGATACGTTTGTCGGCGCTGGCATAGGCGCGCGCCACTTGCGCGGTGTCGTCGCGCGAGCCGTTTTCGATCACATGCGCGACGTAGTCGCCGCCGTCCGCCGCCGCATCGAGCGCGTTTAGGCAATCGGGCAGGAGAAGCGCCTCATTGTGAGCGAAGATGCAAACGGACCAGACCATGATGTGCTCAATCCTTAAAGGCGCCGGCAGGTCCGCCCTGTTATCTCTCGTCCCGATCCTGTTCGCAGGGGTCGGAGTCCCTCAACGGCTCCGCCATAGGATCAGGCAGTTCTTCCTGCAGCGCATCGAGCCGGTTGTCCAGCCACCCCCAACGCCGCCGCAACATCCGCAAGAACGGCCGCACGGGCGGGAAGACGACGGTCAATAAAATCAGTCCAAGGACGACAAAGATAATACCGAAGGGGATCGGGCTGACGGCCGCGATAACCCCGACGAGGATTAAGGCGAACGCGAAGATCGCAACCAGGATATTAAGCAGCAATGTCATAATGATGACTTCGGTCCCAACATACGCCGGATTATACCACGCTTGCCGGGGCGTTGAAGGGCCTAGCGGCGCCTTGCGGGCCAACCCGTTTCGGTTGTACGATTTTCTTGTTGTAACGGAGAAAAACCATGGCTGATCACGGAGATATCGCCGCGCCGCGGGCGAAGTTCAACGCCATGACGGAAGGCGATCAGGAAGACTGGATGATCATCGCCAGCCAATATCTTCCCTATGCGGCGGCGGGCGGCAAGCGCGTCCTCGATCATCTAAAACTGCTCGACGGCGATTATGGCGGCTTCAAGGTGGACCGGCTGACCCATTGCCTGCAGACGGCGACGCGCGCCCATCGCGACGGCAAGGACGAAGAATATGTCGTCTGCGCCCTGCTGCACGACATTGGCGATACGCTCGGCGCTTTCAACCACCCCGATATCGCAGCGGCGATCCTGAAGCCGTTCGTATCGGAAGCGAACCACTGGATGGTCGAGAAGCACGGCGTTTTTCAGGGCCATTATTATTTCCATTATCTCGGCATGGATCGCGATATGCGAGAGGAATTCCGTGGTCATCCTTTCTTTGAAAGAACAGCGGAGTTTTGTGAAAAATTCGATCAGGCCGCTTTTGATCCGGACTATGACACAATGCCCCTGGAGGCGTTTGAGCCGATGGTCATGAAGCTCTTTGAGGCGCCGAAGAATTCCATGTATGCGACAGGCCCTGCGGGCGACGGCGCTTGAGGATTAGTCGCATGCGCCCTCAACGCCGAGCAACGGGCGCTGATCAATCAGCGCTTTCGCGAACGCTTCGGTTTGCCGGTCGGCGCCGCGCGCATTCACGTGGGTTGCGTCAAGCCACATGAGCGGATCTTCCGGCAGCGCGTCGTCGAGGCGGATAATCGGTTCGGTGATCGCAAGCTCGCGGCGCAGCGCTGGCGGGAATACCGCCTCTCCTTGATACGCCGGTAAGTAGACGAATTCGATGTCGCTTTGCGCGTCGGCGGCGCGTGCACGGATCTTATTCAGATAGATGCGGGGCAGGCGATATTCAAAACGGCGCAAAGGCGCTGGCAGCGCGAACAAATCCGCCTGACCTGCCCGGCGTGCGTGCGCAAGCGCGTTGAGGTCGTCCGCTGGCACGAACTTGTCGCGCGAGATGATCTCGCCAGTAATTGTCTTGAGACGCTGCGTGCGGTCGAGATGCGGTCCTTGATAACGGGCAGGGTCAAATTTCGTGTTGAGCGGCGCGCGGCCCAGCGCATCGTTGAAGAACAACTCCAACTGGCGGCCGGGCAGGCGGATCAAATCCTGGAAATAGCGCGTGTTGATCAGCGCCGGCGCTGTCAGCACGTCAGAAGCGTCCGCGATCAAAACGAAGGCGCTGTGAGGTTTTCTCGCCTCAACCTCGTTCAGCTCAATTATCGTCAGGGCAGGCCGTTTTGTACGATAGAGCTCCTTGGCGATTGCGTAGTGCATGTTGCGCCCGGTCGCGGGGATCGAGAGATTGGCGATACGGATGCGCCGGCCTGTTGCCTCACAATAGCGCCGTTCGATCCGCGGTGAGGAAAGCCCCGCGCCCATGCGCGAGGTGCCGACCAGCGCCACGTCGATGGGCGTCGGGTCAAAATGCAGCCGTTCATAGATCCAGTCCGCTTTGCGGGTGGTTACAAAGTCGACGTTTTGAAACCGGTGATAGCGATCATGCGGCGCGGTGATTGTCGCGCCGAGGAGCACCCCGAGCGCCACGAGGACGCTGAACATATAGGTGAGAGGGGAAACGCGCCGGTCCATGATCCGCCTAGAAATTAAAATAAATGAAGGGCGCCGGTTTCCACGCCGCTGCGATACCGCCGGCGAGAAGGATGGCGACAGCGGCGGCGGAAAAGGGCGTCGGGCGTAACAGCCGCGCGCCGGGGGCGCTTTCGGCTGGAAAAGGCTGATCAAGTTTCTCGCGGTAGCCCGCGATCTCCAGGCTGTTGGGCGCAAAGAGCGCAAGCGCGCCCGCGAACGCCATCCACGCGATGAGAACGGGATCGATTGAAACGGCGCCCGCGCGCGTTAACCCGCCCAATACGGTTATCGCCGCGCTCATGTCGCTCGCTCGAAAAAAGACCCATGCGATCACGACGAAGAACAAGGTGGAGCCTTGCTTGACCACGCGCGCCGCCGGGCCCGACCAGGCGCAGAAAGCGGGCGCCGCAAGCCGCAGCGCATGATTGGTGGTAATGAGGCTCGCATGGATCGCGCCCCAGATGATGAAGGTCCAAGCCGCGCCGTGCCAAACCCCGCCGATCAGCATGGTGAGGAAAATATTGCGCAACCGAAAGAGCTGCCCGCCCCGATTGCCGCCAAGCGGAATGTAGACATAGTCGCGAAGGAAATTCGAGAGCGTGATATGCCAGCGCCGCCAGAATTCGATAATTGACTGCGCTTTATACGGAGAATTGAAATTCACCGGCAAACGCACACCCAGCATCGCCGCAATCCCGATCGCCATGTCGCAATAACCGGAAAAATCGAAATAGATCTGCAGGCTGTAGCCGAGCGCTGCGGTCCAGGCGAGGGCGGCGGTCAGCGGCTCGCCCGTCGCGGCGCTCGCCCAGATCGGGTCGATCCCGCGCGCGATCGGATCAGCGATCATGGTCTTTTTCGCGAGCCCCATGGCGAAGATCATGAGGCCATAGGGCAGCATCTCCAGATTGACGGGGCTGCGCGAGAGCACTGCGAATTGCGGGCGCGTAAACCCGTGATGAACGATGGGCCCCGCGATCAATTGCGGAAAGAATGAGACGAACAGCGCATAATCGCGCGGGCGCGCTTCATAGGCGCGCGTTTGATAACAATCGACGAGATAGGCGATCTGTTGGAACGCAAAAAATGAAATGCCGAGCGGCAAAATGAAATTACGGAAGGTGTAAGAAGCGCCGGTGAGCGCCGCAACGTTCGACGCAGCGAAGTCAAGATATTTAAACCAGAAAATCAGTGAAAGACTGAAGACAATCCCAACGATGAGCAGCGTTTTGCGCGGGGCTGCGGCGCCAGCGCCGGCGATCCGCCCCCCGAGAAAAAAGTTAACGGCGATTGACCCGGCAAGCAGCGCCAGATGCGCAAGGTTCCAGTGCGCATAGAAAACCGCGGACGCCACCAGCAGAAACGTCACCGACGCGTCGCGTCGCCCCGCGGCCCTCAGCGCGTAAAAGCCGAGCAATACCGCCGGCAGAAACGCCAGAAGAAAGATATAAGAGCTGAAAACCATCGACGCCGGCGGTTACGGAAACAAGTTCAGCCATCTTGATGGTTAAGACTTTCCGTCCGCTTAACGGCGGCGAAGTGCGAATAAAACGTTAATGCGTTTGCGGCCGCTAATAGCGTTTCACCGTATCAAAAGTTCTGTCCGCCCGGTACGCCTCAAGCGCCGGCGCAATCTCTCCAGTTAATATTTCCTGCGTCGCCAGTTCGCCGACGATCGGCGCGAGCGAAACGCCGCTGTGCATGATCGCGAGATAGGCATTGGGCCGGGCCGGAGAGGGTCCGATGACCGGATGCCCGTCGATGGGGAGGGGCCGCCATCCGATGTAGACGTCCTCGATTTCGGCGTTCTTCATTTCCGGAACAAAATGGATTGCGGCGCGCAGCAGGCGGTTCGCGTGTTGTTTTTCGATCGCTTCATAAGGAAACGCTGTCGGCCGCCCGGCGAGGCGTTGCATATGCGCTTCATTATCCGGCGGCCCCTCCTGCTCGCCAATCACAATCCGCCCGTCGCGCCGCTGATGAAGATGGACGCCGGGGGCGGCGATGACCCGATTGATCAGCATAGGATGTGGTTTTGTGATGACGATGACGCCGGGCGTCGTGCGTTGCGGGATATCAACGCCGCCAAGCGTCAGAGGCGCATCAATGTCCGCGCCGGTCGCCAACACCACGTGATCGGCTTTAACGTCGCCGGCGGAGGTATTCAGAATCAGGCTGCCGCCTTTTTCTTCACGCACGTTTTCAACGGCGCAATTTGTGCGAATGGTCGCGCCATAAGTTGCGGCTTCTTCGGCGAGGCGCTGCGTGGCGAGCACGGGATCGAGGGCGCCGTCATTCGGCGAAAAGGCGACAGTGTCGGCGCCCTGAAAATCGATGTGCGGCTCTAGCGTCGCAAGTTCCGGAGAGCGGACCATGCGCGCCGGTTCGCCCCATGCTGCTTGTTCATCGATTTGATCGGCGAGGCGCGCCTGGCGCTCGGACGTCTCAAACCATTCCAGTGAGCCGCCCCAGACAATCGGGAGCGATAGCGCCTCTTGCAGGGCGCCCCACCCGGCGACACCCCGTTGGTTTAGTTGATGATAGGTCTGCGGTTGCTTGGCCCAGGTGGCGTTGACCCAGGCGAAGGTGCCCCGGCTCGCGCGCGCCGCCAACGCCGAGCGTTCGCACAGGGTGACATTCGCGCCGCTGCGGGCGAGGTGATAGGCGATCGATGCGCCAATGATCCCGCCGCCGACGACTGCAACGCGGCGCCCGGACGCTTCCTCTGTTCTTCCGCATGCGCCCAATGCAGCGCTGGCGGTCATTAACTTGAGAAGGAGGCGCCGGTCCATGGGAAGTCACTTCGATTGTCGTCCGGGCGCAGCGTGGGCTAAATGCGGAGCTGCGTCAAACACACGATCGGCGCCCGGCGATTATCAAGCGCCGTCAAACCCAACCGAGGCCATAAAAAAGCCCCGGCGCCAAGGCCGGGGCTTTTCTTCTGATTTTTACCCGCCCTAAAACAGGTTCACGGTCGCTGAGAAGCCGACGACGCGGGGTTCGTTGACGAAGCCGGTGAGATTGTTGAAGTCGATGCCGCCTTTGACATTTTCCGCATCAAGAATGTTGCGGGCGAAGAAGGCGAGATCGTATTTGCCGTCGGGCGACATGTAGCCGATGCGCAGGCCCCCTTCCACATTGCCGTTGGCGTTGAATTCCGCCGACTCATAAAGGAAGAAATTGGTGTCGCCCTGATAGGCCCAGTCGGTGAACGCGTAGAGTTCGCCGCCGCCGCTAAGCGGATAGGAATAGCGCGCGGTGATGTTCCAGATCAGGTCCGGCGCCTGCGGGAAGGGATTGCCTTCAATGAGAGCCAGACCGTTTGCGTCAAGCGGATCGAGCACGGTGCAGCCGCCGCCGCAAGGCGCGACGCGCAAGCCCGGCTCGGTGATTTCCGTGTCGTTATAGCTGACGCCCGCCGTGAGGAGGATATTGTCCGCAGCCAGATATTCGATATCGGCCTCGAAGCCCCAGGCTTCGCCGTCGGCGTTCACAAGCTGGTTGAAATTGCCGGCGCCGCCGATCGCCGAGAATTGGAGATCATTGGCGTCGTAGTAGAATGCGGCTGCGTTGACGCGCGCGCGATTGTCGAGGAACTGGGACTTAAACCCAATTTCGTAAGAGATAACTGTCTCGGAGTCGGCGGTTGACGGCGCGCCGAAGAAGGCGACGTCGCGGCCTTGAATTGTGGGGGCCCGGAAGCCGCGTGCAATCCGTCCATAGACATTGACCGCGTCGGTGACGGCGTAAGCGAGACTCGCGTCCCAGCTTACGTCGCCGTCTTCAACGGAAACCGGCGCCACGGGGAAATTGGTGGCGACGCCTGCAAAGTCTTTCTCATCGTCCGTGTAGCGCACGCCGCCGGTGAAGGTCAGCCGGTCGGTGACGTCGAAGCTCGCCTGACCGAACACGGCCCAGCTTGTGTTCTGATGGTTGACGGTTGTCGGATCGACGAAGAACGGGTCCGTTGTGATGGTCAGGTCAGAGTCGAAATAATAGAACCCGCCTTGCCAGTTGAAGCGGCCGTCCGTGTTGCTAGCGATCCGCACTTCCTGAGTGAACTGATCGAGATCGTCGATGCCATCCTGCGTCGCGGACGGGAAGGGGATGAAGCCGGGGAAGGAGCCTTGCGGCAGGAAGACCGCGCCGGCGCCGCCGTCAATATCGCCGAGGCTGCGCCCATCCGCGGTCTCAAAACCGGTGATCGAGGTAATCGTCACCGGACCGAGATCGAGGGAAGCATTTATGGAGCCGCCGAAATTGTCATAGCGCTGCGGATTGTCGTCGCCTTCGTCGAAAAAGACCGTGTCGCGATCAAAGTTGCCGTTCAGCTCATTGCTGCCCGGGTCGAAAATGTTGGCGCGGAAGATGGCGGAGGTGCCGTCGATGGAGCGTCCATGGACGTTGAACAGGGCGCTGAACTGTTCCACCGGCGTCCAGAGGAGCTGCACACGGCCAGCGAATTCCTCAAAACCGCCAAGCGCGTTGTCCGTGCCCTGCACGGCGTTGTCGATCCAGTCGTCGCGGCGCTGGATAAGGCCGGAGACGCGGAACGACAGGACGTCTTCAATCAGCGGTCCGCCAATGGCGGATTCAATTTTGACAGTGTTGAAGGTGCCGTAGGAGGCCGAGAAATAGCCGTCATACTCATCCGTAGGCTTGGCGGTATCGAACTTAACGATACCGGCGGGCGTGTTGCGGCCGAAGAGCGTGCCTTGCGGCCCGCGCAAGACTTCAACGCGGTCGATGTCGAAGAGCGGGAAGCTTTTCAGGACCACGTTCTCCTGAACGATTTCGTCCATGATTACGGAGACAGGCTGGGAGGCCGCGAGATCAAAATCAGTGTTGCCGAGGCCGCGAATATAAAAGCGAGGGGCGACGCGGCCGTTCGAGGATTCCGCATAAAGGCCGGGTACGCGCGTTGCGAGCGCGCGAATATCTTCCGCGCTCTGGAGAATATTGTCGAGGCGCTCGCCGGGCAGGGTTGTCAGCGAGATCGGCACGTCCTGTTGGTTTTCCTCACGGCGCTGCGCCGTCACAGTGATTGTGTCGAGACCCGCCTGGTCGTCGTCCTGCGCCAGCGCGATTGTCGGCGCTGAAAAGGCGAGAGCCGCGGCTGAGGCGCCCATGGCGAGTAGAAGTTTTGATGAAGGTGTACGCGTAAGCGTCGCTTGCTTTGTCATTGAACGATTTCCCGATGAAAGCCCACAAAAGTGAGGCCGATGAATGCACAGCCTCTCCCAATCCGCGCGCAGGATAAGCGAATCTCGTAGCGAATCTATCGTCTTTATTGCAGTTGCGTGATGACGGCGCGCGGGTGTTGCCTTGGCGCAACCTAGACCGTCAGGCGCCGCTCGTGAAGAAACCGGTAGCCGGGCGCGCAGGCCTCGGCGATTTCTTCTTGCGCTGGCGTAAGGTCGATCGTTTTTTCCACATAAGGCCTGAACCCCGTGGACTCCTCGACAGCGTCATACCAATGCGGTCCCCAGACGCCGTCCGACGCGCGCCTGCCCGCTGGCCAGGAAAGCATTTTCTCCGTGAAAGGCAGATTGAGCGCGGCGCAGAGCGCCCGCAGCATGCCATCAGGGTTTTTCAGAATGTCTGCGGCGTCCACGATCGGACAAGGCGCGTTGTCATCGGCGAGATAGTTAAAGATGCGGCTTTGCACCCGCAGGCTGCCGATGATCGGCGCAATGTCGTCGAATTTCTTCGCATAAGACGCCACCATCGCCCGCGGATCGCGGATCAACAGGAAGGTGCGCTGGCCCGTGAGCCAGCCGAGCGGAAGCTCGCGCTCGTCTAAGAAATGATAGGCGATCTGTTTGTGAAACATCACGGGCGCGGCGGCCCCAGGCGCGGTCAAGAGATCGACAACACCCTGGAATGTTGGCGGCAAGGCGGCCATGGATTCGGCGCGCATGGGATGAGCCGCGCCGCTTTCTGTCAAGTAATATGAGTAGAAAGGCTCGTCGATCACCTCCGTATCGGGACGGTTTTCAAAGCTGCGCATCATCGTCGTTGAGATATTGCGCGGGCCGGCCCACATATTGATGCGTATGGGGGTGTGCGTCATTCGATGCGTCCTCCTAAGCGCGGCCTCGCGCGGCCTCTTCGCCGATGCGGGCTTTGTAGAGCGCTTGCAGCCGTTCAACCATGGGGCCGCGCCCGGCGGAGATCGTCCGCCCATCAATCGTCGAAACGGGCGCGACGCCGGCGAACGTCCCGGTGATGAAGGCTTCCTCGGCGCCGTAGACGTCCGTCAGTGAGAAATTCTTTTCTTTCGCCACAATGCCATTTTCCCGCGCAAGCGCCAGAATCACCCCGCGTGTGACGCCGCCAAGACAGAAGTCGCCGGTTGATGTCCAAAGCTCGCCCTTGCGCACGATGAAGAAATGCGTGGAGTTGCAGGTGGCCACAAAGCCGTGCGGATCGAGCATTAACGCCTCGTCGGCCCCGGCTTTGGTCGCCTGGATGCATGCCATGATGCAATTCAGTTTGGAGTGCGAATTCAGCTTCTGGTCCTGCACGTCGGGATAACCGCGGCGTACATGGACTGTAAAGAGCGCCGCGCCGTCCGAACCGGTTGCGGCGACCGGTGTTTTGAATTCCGGGATAATGACGATCGTGGGGGCTGAGATGGTTGCGCGCGGGTCCTGATAGGGCGTCGCTTTCACGCCCCGCGTCACCATCAGCCGCACATGAACGCCGTCATGGGCGTCGTTCGCGTCGAGGCAGGCGTAAAGGCGACCCGTGAGCGCCGCGCGATCCACATTCATCTCAAAGTCGAGCGTCTTTGCGCCCTCGTAAAGCCGGTCCAGATGCCGGTCCAGAAACGCGATCACGCCCTTTCCATCCGGCCCCGGATGAACGCGCAACCCCTCCCAGACGCCGTCGCCGAGGACGAAGCCGGAATCGAACACGGACACCGTCGCCTCGGCGCGCGGATAAAGCGTCCCGTTAATGTCGATCCTGATGGCGTCGTTGCGCGGATCGGGCGCGTAGGCGTGGGTGGAATGGGTCATGGGATTTTGAAACAAAATCCGAGCCGCGCCGCAACAGAAATTTTTCTTACTGGTCAGCTGCGAGAAGTGGGAGCGACTCGTCTCTACCATGGCGCGAAGAATGTTGTTTTCAGGAATTGAAACCGATAATATTCTCTTACAAACGACAAACAAAGAGGGGCGCAATGTTCAGAGTATTACTAATTTCACTTCTCATGGCGGCGTTGTCCGTGCACGCTGACGCGAAAGTCTACCACGCCGCGATTTCGAAAGATGGCGCATCGCTCGCCGTCGTTCAAAAATTGGACGGCAAGAAGATTGTCTCAATTTTTTCAGCCGACGATGCGTCCGCAAAGCCCATGGGTGTGGGGCTGGGCGATTTTGAACCTCAGCAACTATACTGGCAAGCGTCAGGAATACCGCTTGTTCAAGTGAATAATATAATGATCAGTGTCCAAACGGTGGACGGATTGAAACGGATGAACTTCGCCCGCTGGGTGTCAATTGATCCTTCCTCAGGCGAAATGAAAATGCTTTTCGATAACGAGGCTGGCTTTGACTACGGTTACTTTGTCGGCGATGCTGGTGATCTCCTGGCGACGGGTAATGGTAAAAAGAATGAAGCGGTGTTCTCCCGGATGAGGGTGCGCCAGCAAAGGGCAACGGCGACTCGGTTGAGTTCGGGAAGTGATCAACAAGTCTACAGCCTTATCAACGTCAATGTGAGCAACACGAAAGAACGCCGTGGCGTCTGGGGAAACGAGAACACCCAGCAATGGGTTGTCGATGAAACCGGCGCGGCCGTAGCGCGGGCGGATCTGGAGATGAACGACACTGTTTGGAATCTTTACAAATACGCAGAGAGGAATGCGTCCCTTCGCGCAACGCTCAATCTTACGGACGGGAATTTGGAAGAAATTGCCGTGGTTGGGCGTTTGCCTGAAACGGATGAATTGCTCGTGAGGGTGAAAGGCGCTGAAAATGGTTGGCGCTATCGGCAAATAAATCTGACGTCCGGTGCAATTGCCCCAGCGAATTTTGATCTTGCCGGCCCGCCGACCGATGAAATCTATGACCCAAATCGGGCGATCATTCACGCGATTGTCGACCAATCAGGTCACGCGCACCATTTTGATCCGGTCCACCAGAAAATTCAGAGTGGATTGCAGAAATCGTTACCTGGATCGTCAATCTTAATTGAGTCCGCCGCGGGCGACGTGGATCGTTATGTGATTAAGGCGACGTATGCTGATAAGCCAGCGGAGCGTTACTTTTATGACAGATCCGCAAAGCGCCTGGAGTTAATCGCGAAGGACTGACGCTCCCTCACAAGCGCGGGAGACGGCGCGCGAGGTTGTTGCGCGCCGGATACAAACTCGTCAAATCGCTTCCATCGAAAGTATTAACCAAGCGATGGAGGCGAGAGATGAAAAAGATGCTTACAGGAATGATTGCAGCGGGCTTGCTAGCGACGGCGGCGGCAAACGCGCAAGAGACAACGGCTATTCAGTCATTGCAGACGACGGCGATCAGCGACGCGGAGGCCGCGCTCGGTGCACTGCAGGCGGGCGATTATGCGCAGGCCGCGTCGCTCTTACAGACGGCGGAACGCAACGCCAGCCAATTGAACCTCAGAAAGATTTCTAATCGGCTCGCCGCCGCGGCGCCCGGCTTTGAAATCGAGGACCCGCGGTTCGCGCTCACCCGGTCGGCGACGCTGAGCTTTGAGGAGTTCCTGCAGGCGCAGAATGTCGTTGAGACCGCTGCTGCAAACAAAGAGGGGACCGCCGTGACGGTCCGGGTGATCGCCGACGAAGCGGCCATGAAGAAATTCAAGGAAGTGGCGGGCGACGCGGCGATGCTCGACAAGAAAGGTCTTGAGCTAGCGCAAATGGCCGGCGCTGACGCAATCAAGAAGCGCGGCGACGACGGCGCTTTGTCGGTCCTGATGATGTCCGAAGATGATCATGCCCTCATCGAAGTGGAAGGTGACAGCGAAGAGAGCGTAATGGCGTTTGTCGACGCGCTGGAATCCGAAAACTAGCGCAATGCCGAAAAAGGTCTTGGTCCCTTTCTCGTAAGTACCGACGCCGCGTTTGGGCGTCTCGCCAGGGGGAAGGGATCAAGCGCGATCCTTAAATGTAAAACGCGTCGCTTAATGCGGCGCGTTTTTTCGTGTTCAGAGCAATTCTAATTCGCAATTTGTTGACGGAGTCGAATTTTGTTAAACTGAAGTCAAGACGGCTGAATAGCGTCTGTCGCACTGGCTGGGAGAGCGTGCGGCGAGGGGTGGGAATTCAACAAGAAAGAGAGATTGCGCGCCGTAGCAGAGCGCCTGCGCACATCCGGTGCTCGGTTTGGCGCCTCGGCGCCGCTCGAAAAACCGATATCGCCAGCGATCGCTGCAGTCGCTGGTTTTGCAGTTTCTTCCCATCTTCAACCGGGCGCCGAAACAGGTTACATTTTTCAGAGTTGGGGAGATAAACATGAAAATACAAAAATTGTTTTTGGCTGCGGGAGTCCTGCTGGTCTCAGTAGGCTGTTCAGAGGAGGCGGATGCCGAAAACGACGCCGCTCTCATACAGGCTAGTGCCGGCGTGCAAACCGCGCCGACCGCCGCTTCATCAACAGCAAAGAGAATGCCGCCGGGCGCCATCCGCGTTCAGCAAGCGAAAATTGTCGATGCGCAAGGCTTTGGTCAGCCGATGACGGCGGCGACGATGCTGATCCCCGCAGGCTGGCGACCACAGGGCGGTATTGGCTGGAATCCCCAGATCGCTGACTGCGGCCTTCTTGGCACGCATATTAATTGGATGGCGACAGCGCCCGACGGCGTCAGCCAGGTGCAAATCCTCCCGGAACAGAAGTTCACCGGCATCCGTGCGAATATGCCGATGCCACAGACACAATGCGCCAACGTGATCGTCACCGACCCGCGCAGTTTCTTCCAGCAATTCATCCTCCAGGCGCGGCCCAACGCGCAAGTTCTGGATGTGCGCCCGCGTGAGGATCTCAAACAACAAATGCAGGCGATGATCCCGCCGCCTTTGCCGAGCAGTATGGGGATGGAAACGCGGCAAGGGGTCGAAGCGATGGATCTGCTTCTCGCCTATCAGGTCAATGGGCAGGACGTCCGCGAAATTGTCACGACCGGCGGTATGTTTTTCTACACCGCAATTCCCGACGCGATGGGCGGGCGCATGGAAACGTTTTTGACAACCACCATGCCGACTTTCGCGTATCGCACGCCGAACGGCCAGCTTGATTTCAATCAGGCGGAGCTGATCCGCAAATCATACCGCCAGGACTCGCAATGGGCAGCAAAAATGGCGCAGCATCGCGCCGTCATCAATCGCCAGAATGCGCAAGGGGCGGCGGCGCGCTCGCGCATCATCTCGCAAACCAACAGCGAGATCATGGACATGCAGCAGGACTCCTGGCGCCGCCAGAATGACATGCGCGATCGCGGCCAGCGGGAGTCGACCGAAGCCATTCTCGGCGTTGAAACATACAACGACCCTTATAATGGCGGCACGGTGCAACTCGATAACAGCTATGAGAACGCATGGCAGCTTAATGACGGCACGTTCGTTCTGACGAATGACGCGTCCTTTGAGCCGAATCGGTATCTTGGCATAGACGGCAAGAAACTTCAGCCAACGCCGTAGAATGAGGGGAGAAAGACGATGCGTATATCAACGATTGCTGCAGCCTTTATTGTTGCTTCCGTAATTCCCGTGCACGCGCAGGACAGTTTCGGCGGTCAGCCGGCCCAACAGCCACAGCAACAGCAGCCCCAGCAGCATCAGCAACCCCAGATGCAGCAGCCAACGCCGCAGCAGCAACAGCAATGGGGCGGTCAGCAGCCCCAACAACAACCCCAACAACAGCCGATGCAGCCGCCGCCCGGCGGCAATGGCGCGCAAGGCCCGATGGGCCAGATGGGCGGCCCGAACTTCATGAACGCCGAGCGAATGGAAACGCAGGACTTTGGCGTGGCGGCGACCAACCAGCTTCACAATGGCGCCATGCATGGGCCGACGCCGACCACCATTCCGGGCGGCCTCGTGATCACGACAGAGGCTTTGTATTCGACGCTGCAGCAAAACCCGCAAGGCATTGCGATTTTTGACGTGCTAGGCGGCCCCGAAATTCTGCCGGGCGCCCTGGCGGCGGTTCCAGCGTCAGCGCCGGGCTCGTTCAACGACCAGACACAACAGGAGTTTGGCGGCTATCTGCAGCAGGTTACGGGCGGTAACAAGCAAGTCCCGGTTCTGTTCTACTGTCAGAGCGCGCAATGCTGGATGTCCTACAATGCAGCGCTGCGCGCCGTTAATATGGGGTACACGCAGGTTCTCTGGTATCGCGGCGGCATCGAGGCGTGGAAGGCGGCGGGTCTGCCGACGCAAAATCCGTATGCAAATCAAAATTAGCAGCCATAATAGAAGGCGAGGCAATAGAAATATTTCAGAACGGGGCGACTGCTCCATAGATTGCTGCAGTGCTTCTTTTTTGATAGCGTCGAGACGGGGGTAAGGGAGCGTTCGCCGCGCAGGCCATTTCTGCGCAGGACGCTGGGAGAGAATAGCGGTTCCTAAATAGGCAGGTGGGATATGACGCGCTGTTACAATGACGCGTAATTATAATGACGCGTAACTATAAAGCGTTTATCAGCTACAGCTGGTCTGACCGTGCGTGGGGCGAATGGCTTCATCGCACCCTTGAGACCTATCGCACGCCGAAACAAATCGTCGGCGCCAAAACGCCGCTCGGCCCGGCCCCGGCGCGGCTCCACCCGATCTTCAAGGACCGCGAGGAAGAGGCCGCCGGCCACGGCATCGGCGCCGCCATCGAAGAGGCGATGGGCGCGTCGGAATTCCTGATCGTCCTGTGTTCGCCGCGCTCGGCGAAATCCAAATGGGTCAACCGCGAGGTCGCCTGGTTCAAGACCCACAAATCGAAAGAACGCATCCTCGCCCTCGTTGTCGACGGCGAGCCCGGCGCCTCGCTCTCGGAGACGGCGGCGGGCGAAGAATGCTTCCCTGCGACGTTGCTCTATAAGGTCGATGAAACCCTGCAGCCTACGGAAGAGCTGGAGGACGTGCCGCTCGCCGCCGACGCCCGCAAGGAAGGCGACGGCAAACGCATCGCTAAACTCAAACTCGCCGCAGCGCTTCTCGGCGTCGGCCTTGATGATCTCGTCAAACGCGACGACCGCCGGCGCGCCGTGCGCCGCCGCTGGGTAATGTCGGGCATGGCGGCCTCCATGGTGGTGCTCTCCGCACTGACGGTGTTCGCATTCAATGAACGCAATCATGCGCTTCTGGCGCGGGCCGATGCTGAGGCGGAGATCGAGTATATGATCACCGACTTGAAAAATAACCTGCAACAAGAGGTGCAGCTCAAAGTTTTGGGCGACATCGCAACGCGGGCGCAGGATTATTATCAACGTCAGGACTTAGGTCGTTTGGACGATGAAGCGCTTGGGCGACGAGCGCGCGTGCTTGGGTTATTGTCAGATTTACAACAGGATTTCGGTAATTCAGAAGATGCGATCTCACTATCGCAGGAATCATTATCCGCATCCGCGAAACTCGTTGTCCGCAATCCCAACGATCAAAAGATATTATTGACCCACGCACATATGCTTCAGGGCATGGGTAATACCGCATTTCATATCGGAGATCTAACAATCGCCGAACAACATATGAAAGACGCCGTTCTGCTTACAGAAAAGTTGGTTCGACTGGACGAGCAGAACCCGCAGTGGAAAGCAGAGCAGGGGTCGGCGCTCGCTAACCTTGGCATCGTCCAGATGCAAAAGTCTTTTCTTAAAGACGCGCTTGAGAATCTCAAAAAGGCTGCGCAGGCAAGGAGAGAATACGCAAAACTTAAACCTGACGACCGGCAAGCACACATGGAACTAGGTGTTGTTTTGCACTGGATGGCGGAAATTTCACTTCGCATGGGGGAAGGGTCTCAGGCTTTAGATTTCCTGGTTGAACAAGGCGACGTTCACTCGGTCTTGCTTTCAAAAAATCCGGCCGATCAGTTGATAAAATCGAGGCAAATTCTCAATTCCGTTATGCGTTCTGAGACTCTTCTTAATATGCGGGAGTTTGAGGAGGCCGGCGATCTTGTTGAAAAAGCTGCGTCCAGCGCGTTGGCGCATCTTAGTTTAGACAAGGAAGACACGACCAGATTGAGTAACAGCGTTCGGGCTCATTTGACCCGCGCTGAAGTCGCGCTTGTCATGAATAAACTTAAAGATGCCGAAGGCGCCTTGGAAATAGCGAATCGGCAAATCGAAGAGCTCAAGACCATCAATCCGGATAGATACGATTGGTCCGGCGGATTGTTGGGTCGCGTCCGATTGTTGGAAATGGAACTTTCCGCAAAAAGTGCAGACAACGTAGAGAATTGTAATACAGCGCTAAGGTCGGTGGAAGCAGAGTTATTGAGACTAAACAAGATTTTTGAAAATCACCCGACAGATATCAGATTAGCGGGGGTAACCGCCGCCGCTCAACTACTTACGGGGGATCATGCTGCGCTTAACGGCGAACCGGATCGCGCCGAAGCTTATTGGCGGCGAAGCTCTGAAATTCTTGCCCGTTCGGCTGGCGACTCCGGCCCGCCCAAAGATCTAGCGAGTCAAAAGTTGATCGCTGAGCTCGACGCGCGCTGGGAGGGCGGCGTCGATTATGTCCTGAAAGCCGTGTGCGGATTACCATAACAAGCCGCACCAGAACCGCCGGGGGAGCCGGCAGAAAGAGATGAATTGATGCTTTGGAAATTTGCGAACGCCGATCAATCAATCATTGTTAACCTGGAAGAAAACAGCAACACCGGCGCCGTCTGGGGCTCGGTCGAATATGGCGGGCTGACCTATCCGGTGACCGGTAGGTGGCAGGCCGCCGGCTCTCTACCGGGGCGAGTCTCGTCACCGTTTGAATTAAGCGGCGCAGCGAACCCGCCGACGGCGCCGCAAGCGCCAAACTTTCTCGCCATATCGGGCCTCATTACAGGATCGGCGCCGACCATGACCAGTATGGTCGTGGGCCTGAACGTTTCCTCCAGTTTAACGGGTGAAGTGCATTCGCTGCAGAGCACCTTATCGCCGATAACGTTGAATACTCCTGTTCCCGGCGGACCTGGCGGCGCGCGGTCCCCCGTCTCGGGCTCGCCCTGGCTTATGGCGAGCGTCGACGGCAGTGTTGCGATGGCCATGAATGTCGACGGCAATGGCGGGGTCAGCGGTACGCTGACGGTTGACGGCGCGGAATATGATGTCGGCGGCGAGTGGGCGGCGAGCGGATCGCTCCCCAATCGAAACGCGTCGGATTTCGGAATTGTCGGGTTTCATAAACCAAACCCGGCGCTGGAAGCAGTTAATTACCTCGCCGCTGCGGGAACCATGGATGGCCCGGGGGGCTGGCCCTTAAAAGTCCAGATTTCAGGCAACATCGCGCCGATCAGCAATTGGCACAATGCGCCATTTTCCGAAACGCTGATCCCGATGATGCAGAACAATCCACAACAATTGGGCGTTGCTTATAATGAGTCCTACATGGTGCTGGTGATTGCGGATAACGCGCAAAACGTCCCGGAATGCGTCGCCGGCTGGATGGGGCAGACGGATTCAAACGGCAATGTTCAGACTGTGAACGGGACCTATAAAACGACGGGCGTTGCCCTGACGGACGCGCAACGTGCGCCAATCGTGACGCCGGACCCGAACGATCAGTTCACATACTTCATCAATTTGCCGGCCTTGAAGACAGCCAATCCCGGCAATCGCCCGGTCATGGTTCAGTTTCCTGGGACGGCCGAACATTTCGGGCAACCGCCTTTGGCTGAACCCCACACGCAAATCGCAAAACAATTTTATGACGAAAATGCAGGCACGAATACCGGGGCGCTTGTCCTGCAATTTGATAATAATTCGAACACCATGCGCGCCACGCACAAGATTGTCTTCCGTCATGATGCGCGAAAGAAACAGCATGGAGGCGTCATTATTCAACCGAGCCTGTTTTAATTGACGACGCAGCGCACCTCTGCGTCTTAAAACACACCGCCACAGGATAGTTCTCTTGTGGCGGTGTTTGACATTGACGCCGGCGCCTGTGCCGCGGCGCATGCTTTTCAGGCAAACCACATAACCATCACGCTTCATCGGCTTGGCATTTCTCCGGGAATTGGTGTAATTACTGAAGATAAGGGGACATTGGGACAGTTGGGGGCGTTATGCGCGGCGCATTTATTGGATATTTATTGGCTAGTGTGATCGCGACGTCTTCGCTCGCGAAAGAGGAGCCCGCAAAGCCCCATCGGCGCGTACCGCCCAAATACCCTCTCGCGTGCATGCCGCCGGAAGGCGAGACGGCGCCGGACGCGCATGTGACGCTCGCCTTCCAGATCGCCAAGACGGGCTTTCCCGAAAAAGTGCGGATCATGGAGTCGTCAAATCCGTGCTTTGACGAGGCCGCGCTCAAGGCCGTTGAGGGTTGGGTCTATCGGCCGCGGCTCGTGGATGGCGTCCAGCAGGTTCAGCCGGATGTTGAAACCACGATCACCTTTCGATTTGACAGCGAAACGGCGGAGGATGACGTCACCGCTCAGGATTTCGACGCCCGGCCGATTAAACGCATTCCCCCGAATTATCCTGACCGATGCCAAAGAAGCGCGACTCGGCGCGAGACGGTCTTTTTGGAATATGACGTAACGGCGAAGGGGCAGACGGAAAATATTCGTGTGATCGAAACGACGAATGCGTGTTTCAATACAAACGCGGCGCGTTCGGTTCAGAAATGGCGGTTTAAACCGCGCATGAGGGATGGCGTTCCCGTGCGGCGGCCGAATGTTCAGACATCGATTGCGTTTGAGCTTGCGGGCGGACCTGTGCAACCGGAAATGCGTATCCGGCCGAAAGTGCGAACCGCGTTAAAGAAATCGAACCAGGACATTCAGAAATTCAACAAGGGCAAATCGAAGAAAAGCGCGGATGAGATCCTTGCGGCGTTAAACGCTATTCAGGAACAGTATGGAGAGGATTTCAGCCTGCGTGAAAGCGATTTATTCTATCGCCTCCGATCCGGCATGTATCTGGAGCTGGAGAATTATCGGGCGGCGCGGGATGATCTGCTGATTGTGCAACGCCTGCAATTGCTGGATCTCGAAAAGCGCAAACCGCTCGATGATTACATTAAAGCGCTCGACGCCCATATTGCACAGGAAGATGCCGAGCAAGGGGCTGAGGAATAGTAACGCGTCGAGATGGCGCCCTAAGCAAGTGTCCACTCCTCATCCTGAGTAGCGCGCCGTAAGGCGCGCGTCACGAAGGATGCACGTCTGACTCTGGCGCTTGTGGCCGATCCTTCGTGACGCGCTTCGCGCTCCTCAGGATTGTCTGTTTGAATTGCTGAGGGGTGAAGTGAGGGGCGGTTTGTGATGCCCTTTTGTCTCGTTAGTCATTCCTGTTTCCTTCCAGCCTTCATCGTCTCCGCGGGCGGTCTTCCCGCGAGAGTGGTCATTTATTCAGAGAGGCCTGCGCGAGACGCGGGAACTTCTCTTTTAGTCAGGTGGCGATGCGCC
>CAWUIM010000060.1:0-20695 GCA_963922595.1 uncultured Parvularculaceae bacterium | reverse complement strand
GCAAGCGTTCCTCTGGCGGGCGAAGAAACAGCGCGACGGCGAATGATCTTCCCCGGGATCATCCGCCAACTGCCGATGCAGGCGCTGGTGAGCGGCGCGGGCTTGCGGACGTCTCCCCGCAAGCTCGCGCTACTTTTGCTGATCGGGCTCATCGCCGCGGCGGGCGCGGCCGAGCTCGCGGGCGGTCTTTATATCAAAGGCAAGGCCGTAACGGCGCAGGTGTTGTTAGAGCGCGCCTGGACCCGCACGCTCGAAGGTGAAGCCGCCGCCAAACCGTGGCCGTGGGCCGACGTGTGGCCGGTGGCGAAAGTCACCGCGCCGCGCCTGAAAAAGTCGGCGATTGTCTTGTCCGGCGCCAGCGGTCAGGCCATGGCCTTCGGACCGGGCCTTATGGCGGGCGCCCCGGCGCCGGGCGAGCCGGGGCTCGCTATTATCGCGGCGCATCGCGACACGCATTTTCGTTTCCTGAAAGACGTTGTGGCCGGGGATCGGATTGACGTGGTCAATGAGACGGGGAAGCAAACATCCTTCGTCGTCACGGGTACGAAAATAGTGCGCGCCGACCAATCCGGCCTCGTGTTCGATGGTGACGAACCCCGCCTTGCGCTTGTCACTTGTTGGCCGTTTGAGGCGACCGAGCGCGGGGACCTGCGCTTTGTTATTTTTGGCGACGTCAAGAACAGTTAACGTATTCCTAACCGTATACGAACAATTTTACGGACCTCTAAAACCGCAAAATCATGATCTCCGCCTAACATTCTCGTAAGTCTTTGACGGCGGATGGATCATGTTAAGCGAAGTGTCAGAACTTTTCGACGGCGTCACAATCGCGCCCCCTTCAGATCGGCGGATGGCCCGGCGTCTTGAAAACGCCTGGACGCGCAGCGCGAAAGGGCGGTTCCCCTCCTGGCGCGAGATGCGCGCCATCGACCTTGGCGAAGACTGGAACTGGTCGTTTGTGGTCGATCTGAAGAAAAGCATCGGTTTTCCGTACTTCATCTATCTTGGCCAAAATCTCGCAAAGCTCTCCGACGTTTATCTCAGCGGCGAGCCCGATTGGACGATGTCGCTCCTCGACCGCGCCTCGCTCGACATCAAGGCTGCGGTGAAAGCGCAGGGGCCTTTTCACCGCGATGATGAGTTGATGTTGTGCGATGGGCGGCGCATTTTATTCCGCTCCATGACGGCCCCGCTCGCCGATGACGGGGAGACGATTTCCCATGTTTTCGGGGTCGCTAGCGGACGGTTTGCGGACTGATCGAAAATATAAACCGTCCTGCTACTGCAAATTAATTTCATTACAGAGTAACAATACCCTGTGACTGATATCACAGGTCGACCACGATATTTTTGGCGGCTTTCTCTTACGCTGTTATGCTTCGAAATCTCTAATTATTCGAGGGGGAGAAATCGACATGGCGAAAAAATTGGCGACCGTCCTTTCACTTTCACTTCTGTTGGCGGGTTGCGGCGGCGGCGATCCGGTATCGTCCCAAGAGATTGATGAACTGCGCGCTGAGAATGAAAAGCTTGAAGCGAAAGTCGCGGACCTGAAGGCGAAGGGACGCGCATCCTCTATATTCATGGACTCAGCGTTAAAGGATTTTTTCGAAGCGGATGAGTTCTGGGAGAATACCTATGATGTGGGATTCTCCAATTGCTCAAATACATGTACAGACACCGCTAAAGCGCGCCGGGAGAACTGCGAGGATCAATCGCCGACAAGTCAGTGTATGCGGGACGCGACCGACGCCGCTAATGTCTGCATCCGGCAGTGTTTCGATGTGCACGGACCTGACGGACTTTAGCCGGCGATTTGTAGCGCAAGCGCATCACGAAGCGTTGAGTCGTCATATCACGGGTTTCTCTTGGTCCATGGTCAGGACGACTTTGCCCTTTGCTTTACGAGTCTCGATAACTGTTAAAGCTTCTGCCGCATTTTCCAGCGGGAAATGATCGGTGACGCGCGGCTTTATCTTACCGTCCGTATACCATTGGAATAACTCGGCCACATGCTCCGCATTGCGCACCGGGTTCCGCATCGTGAACGCGCCCCAGAAGACGCCGACGATCTGGCAGCTCTTCAATAGCGTCAGGTTCAACGGAATTTTCGGAATGCCTGCGGGGAAACCGACCACCAAAAACCGTCCCTCCCAGGCGAGCGCCCGGACGGCGGGCTCGGCGTAATCGCCGCCCACTGCGTCATAGACGACGTCGGCGCCTTCGCCGCCGCACAGCGCTTTAATCTGTGTTGAGAGTTCTTTTTGCGCAGCGCGGTCCAGATCACCCGTCGGGTAGACGAGCGTTTCGTCGGCGCCGAGCTCCTTGCAGAAGGCCGCTTTCTCATCCGACGAGACACCCGCGACCACTTTTGCGCCCATGGTTTTGCCAAGCTCAATCGCCGCCGCGCCGACACCGCCAGCGGCGCCCAGAATAAAGAGCGACTCGCCGGGTTTGATTGCAGCGCGATCCTTCAATGCGTAGTGAGACGTGCCGTAGGTCAACATAAACGCCGCCGCTTCATCGAACGGCATGGCGTCTGGAATTTTGTTTGTCTTCGGCGCATCGGCGATGAAGTGCGTGGCGAAACCGCCATTGATCCCGCCCGCAAGAACGCGGTCGCCAACTTCGAGCGTATCGACACCATCGCCCACGGCCTCGACGACGCCCGCCACTTCGCCGCCCGGCGCAAAAGGGCGTGGCGGCTTAAACTGATAAAGATCGCGAATGATCAGCGTATCGGGAAAATTAACGCCCGCGGCTTTGACGGCGATGCACACCTGACCGGGACCCGGATCAGGCGTCTCCAACTCGGTCAGCGCGAGAGTTTCCGGTCCGCCGGGGCTATTGCTCATCATTGCTTTCATGGGTGATTTCACCTGTAAATTGGTCTGTAATCAGGATTACGTAGCGCCGTCACCCTACGCCTGCTTGCGCAGCGCATAAACGAAAAATAACAGCGGTTGCTTCGAGCGATCAAAGGCGATCGCCTGGCTCGGACGTTAAGCTTCCAGTTCGATTAGCTGAATGAGATTGCCGCAGGTATCGTCGAATACGGCCATAGTGGCGCCGCCGGCTTTCATTGGCGGTTGCGTGAAATGGACACCCGCGTCCTGAAGTCGTTTCACCTCAGCGTCAATGTCGTCAACGCTGAATGCGGTGAAGGGAATGCCGTCGGCCACCAGCGCTTCCTGAAAGGTGCGCACCGCGGGGTGTTCGTTTGGCTCCAGCCCCAACTCCACGCCGTCAGGGTCATCGGCAGAGACGACGGTCAACCACCGGTGCGCGCCAATCGGAATATCATGCTTGACCACAAAGCCCAATTTCTTGGTGTAGAAGTCGAGGGCCTTTTGTTGATCCTCAACGGCCACGCTTTTGATGTACATTTTCATTTCGAACCCCTTTTAAAAAATGGCTGTAGCCACGGCTTGATCGTGTCATTCAAGGAAGCGGCCGTCAGCGAATGAACTTTTGTCCGCCCACGCCATGACGTGCTGATCAATCCCGCTTCCTCAAGTGTTTTCAGATGCCGGGTGACAGCTTGCCTCGTCAAGGTCACGGAATGCTCCTCGAAAAGGCGCGCGCATAACTCAAACAGGCTTTGGTCATTCCGCTTTCTCAACTGATCCAGGATCAAAAGCCGCGTGTCGTCGCCGAGCGCGCGAAACAGTGTGCTAAGGGTCGGATCGAACGGAACACCCATGCTTCATTATGCAACAAAAATGTTGCATGTAAATAGGCGAGGGCGACTGTAGTGAAATCGCAGTTAATATCCGGCGTAAGCCGCGGTCGAAAGGCGCCGCCCTTCCGAACAGCGCCCTTGGCGTCGCCGCCGGAGCCGCATTATACGGCTTAGCGACGGCCCCTAGAATTCCACTTCGCCGGAGCCGCGCCGATTGCTTTCCGCTTGGCGTTTGTTCAGGCGTCTGCCTTCATGAGTTTCGATGGTAATGCCGCCGCCGCCAAAGCGCGTGGCCTCGCGCCGCTGGCCTTCGCTGATGCCATTGAATTCAACATGCAAATCAGGCGTGCGCCATGTGGCGAAGATTGATTCAGCCGTCTCGCCGCTCGACGCCACGATTGTCTTGTAGGTTTTGGTCTCGGGCGCGCCGAACTTCTTCTCAAGCGTGGCGTAGACCTTTTCCTGGACGGTGATCCCGTAAGTCGAAAGGTAAACACCCATGACATACTCTTTACCCTGATAGGTCCACGCCGAAAGCGCGTCATAGCGGTTTCTTTTACCGAGACTGTTGCGGTAAACCGTGACGCGCGTTCCTTCCGGATAAATGGGTTCAGCATCCACGGGAAACCACACGGCGCCGCGCCGTTTATGGGGCGGCTTACTGTCTTCCCACCATTCAACTTTCCCGGGTGAGCGCGGCGCAAAGCAGGGACGATTGTCGCCGTCGCGATAATTGATAATGGTCGTAACCTTACCGTCCAGATGCGCGATATCGTCGGCCCTGACGCCCCGCGGTAACACAAAATATTTTCGGCGAACGTCATTCGGATTGTAACCGGGCCCGAGGTTACGCGGCCGGTCGAGCGTCTCAGCGATCGGGCATTGGCGGACGCCGCCGGGGCCAAGCGTGATGCCAAAAATCTTGACGCCTGATCCGGCGCTTACGGGCTGTGCGGCTGGCGCGGGCGTCGTCTGCGCATATTCTCGTTCAGAAGACGCGGCCTCGCGCGCGTCGCGTCCTGCGGTTGGCGATGGTTTCGGCCCGCCGAGGACGATCCTGTCTTTTTGCCCGGCGCGCGGGTTGATGCCGCGGGCGATCTCCTCTGGGCTGGCGTTCGGATTGCGCGCATAGGCGCTGAGGATTTGATAGGCCTGCTGCATGCCCGTCAGCATCTTCGGGCAGTGTTTGGCGGCGTCCGAAGTCGGGCACTCCTCGCGAAGACGCGGCAGCGATGCGTTATAATCTTCGCAACTGCGCATCATTCCTTTCGGCGCATTCGTAAAGGGCGCGCAACTTAGGGGCGGCGGCGTCGTTTCGGGCGCTTGCGCCTCTGCGGGCGCGCTCAGCGATAACGGCAAAGCCGCACAGGCGGCGGTCAGGACATGTCTGATCATTGTCAATCTCTACAGTTTTTTCTGATTTTTGACCTGGCGTGACTTAATTATTTGATCAGCATAGGGAGTGCGTATGCTGAGGTTGCCGCGTGAAAACGTCGTGCCCGTTCCGGTCGGAACGCGCTGCGTATCTGTGATGCCGAGGAGACGATTGCGAAGGCTCGATGAAACCACCTGTGTCGTGGTGTATTTTGTGTAGGTTTTCGGGAGAATGGGCGTATAGCTTACAATCAGATGCGGCAGATTCCATTTGAATGTGTAAAGCTCCACGTTATTTCCGTTATTGAGGAGATAATTGGTTTTCTCAATATCGGTAGGCTTGCCGAATTTGGCGATCAGATCGCCCTTGGCCTCGTCGGCGCCTTTCGCGCGCGTGCGCACGAAGGCGGACTGAAGCCGACGCTCTTCATCAACTTGAAAGAAGCCGTCAATCTCGCGGTCATATCGCAGGACAATGTAATTGGGCGGGTTCGACGCATACAACATGATATCACGAT
This sequence comes from uncultured Parvularculaceae bacterium, assembly GCA_963922595.1. Lineage (GTDB taxonomy): Bacteria > Pseudomonadota > Alphaproteobacteria > Caulobacterales > Parvularculaceae > JAJFFW01. The sequence goes on along the minus strand of CAWUIM010000060.1, from coordinate 15,121 downwards.
TGAAGAGCGGCCCCCGGTTCGCTTCCGGGCGGTTCGTTCCGCGGCTGGCCCGGCAAATGTCTAAATCCGTGCGCCGTTGATAACAGTCGTTTTGCAAAAGCGGCGCGTCGCGTCCATCGCGATTGGACCAGAACGGATACGTGCACGCATATGTATATTTTACGTCCCGCCTGAAGGGCGGCGGCGTCTTTGTCCAACCGGTGCTCGTCTTCAGGGGGCATTCCTGAAGACCCGTTGATTCCAGCGTCTCACCGAAACGGTACCCCAAAAAAGACAACTGCCCCTGGGTCGGCGCGCCGCCATTGGCGTTGGAAACATCGATTGACCCGGGGCCTGTTACTTGGGCGGCGTGGCTCCCGGCGCCTGCGCCGAAAGCCACCATAACGACGCTCAAGAGCGCGCCCAATTGAACCGTTCGTTTTATTTGTTTTTTCATGAAGTCATTCCCTGCGCCGCCAAATAGTTCAGTAAATAATGACGAAATTGCGGACAAGACGAATGAAGAAAACGTCATGATCGGACTTTCGCCCACGCCGGGAATCGCGGTGGCTCCATAATTTATAACTGGTGAAAGTGGAGGGTCGGTTCATGTGTGCAGTGCGCCAATTGCGAATGCAGTTGGGACTTCATCTGCGCGCCATGACCGTCGTTTTCCAGATGAATTGGCGGCGCGCCGCGCGTCCCACGCGGATTTCGCCGCGGTGATGGCTTGCTTATAGGCATGATCTTATTCATGATTCCACACGGCATAATTGAAAATCAATGACGGTCGCGCCAGCGGCCGATGGGAGTGGCGGATGATCAGACTTATTCTTGGCGTCGGGGCCGCGGCTTTGGCCGGATGCGCGACGGTTGCGAAAGTGACGCTTGAAGATCGCTTTCAGGCGATTGGCATCCCCGAAGGAACGGCGGTGTGCATGGTCGATGATCTCGATCAGCGTCTGACCGACGAAGATTTGCAGGATCTCGCCCGCTACTCCTTCAATGTGGCGCGGCAGGACTCCACCTTCGGCGCCGTGCGTGAGCTGATGAATATCGACAATCCGCGCGCCGTCACCGCCATCGGCAAGTCTGCGGCTGGCTGCGTCACCGGTTTCCGCCTGTGAGCGCGGTTCAGGAGGGAACGGCGGCGAAGACAGAAACGGCGTCCGTCTATCGGTGGTATGTCCTCGTCCTCCTGACGATTGTTTATACGTTCAACTTCATTGACCGGCAGATTGTCGGGATTATATCGCCTGCGCTGAAGGCCGACCTCGGCCTTGCGGATTGGCAATTGGGTTTGCTGAAGGGGTTCGCCTTCGCGGTGCTTTACACCACGCTCGGCATCCCGATCGCCCGGCTCGCCGACCGCGCCAACCGTGTCACAATCATTTCGATTTCTCTGGCGGTGTGGTCCGGCTTCACGGCGATTTCGGGCGCAGCGCAGAATTTCGTGCAACTGGCGATGGCGCGCGTCGGCGTCGGCATCGGCGAGGCGGGCGGATCGCCGCCGGCCCATTCGCTTATCTCGGACTATTTCCCAAAGGAGAAACGCGCAGGCGCGCTCGCCTTTTACGCCATGGGTATTCCAGTGGGTATCGCGTTCGCCTATCTTGCAGGCGGATGGCTCACCCAGACCTTCGGCTGGCGCGTCGCTTTCGTGGTTGTGGGATTGCCGGGCGTCCTCGCCGCCTTGATCTTGAAACTGACCGTTAGGGAGCCGGAACGCGGCGCATTTGAGGACGGAAAAGCCGCCGATCAATTTGCGCGAACGGACGACCAACCGCGGAGCTTTTCCGCGATCATGGCCAGCGAGTTCTCAACCGTGTGGCAGGCTGCGAAACACCTTCTCGCCATACCCACATACCGCAATGTCGTGATTGCGACGACGGCGATCTCCTTTTCCACTTATGCAAGCGGCACATGGGTCGTTGATTTCTATTCACGCACTCACGCGGCCTTCCCTATCCTTCAGGTCTACTTCTGGATGGGAATCATCAACGGTACGGCTTACGTGGCCGGCACCTATCTTGGCGGATTTCTGGTGGATAAGTTCTCTGTAAAGAACAAAGCCATGTACGGTCTGATACCGGCGCTTGCGCTTGTCTTGAACGCGCCGCTTTATTTTCTGACGCTTTGGGTGGAAAGTCCGGTTCTGTCGCTCTTCTTCCAGTTCCCTGTGCACATGGCGGTCGGCTTTTATCTGGGGCCGGCGTTTGCGTTGGCGCAGACACTGGCGCCGGTTTCCATCAGAGCGTTGTCGACAGCGATCTTCTTCTTTATCTTGAACATGATCGCGCTTGGTTTCGGGCCAACGACCGCGGGCGTCCTGTCGAGCGTCTTATCGACCAGTATGGGAGAAGACACGGGTCTGCGTGTCGCGCTGACGCTTGTGTCCCTTTCCGGACTAATCGGTGCGTTCTTCTTCTATCGCGTCAGCAAGACCATTCCCGCCGACTGGGCGAAAGCAACGGGAGAAACGACCTAATGGCGCCAGCAAAAAAGAAAACCGCGACCAAGAAAACCGCAAAGAAAAAAACGGCCCGCAAAACGGCGTCGAAGGCGGCGAAAAAGACCGCGAAGCGAAATGACAATGTGGTGACTGTCCCTCATGCGGCCAGCGTCACCGCGTTCATTGACGCAGTGGAAAATGACACGCGCAAACAGGACGCCAAAACCGCGGTCGCCCTGTTCAAGAAAGCGACCGGCGAGAAGCCGAAAATGTGGGGCCCGTCGATCATCGGCTTTGGCGAATATCACTACAAGTATGAAAGTGGGCGCGAAGGCGATATGTGCAATGTGGGGTTTTCGCCCCGCAAGGCCAACATGGTCATGTATGTGATGGGCACGCTTGGCGAGGACGAACCGCTCCTGAAAAAGCTCGGCAAATACAAAATGGGCAAAGCCTGTCTTTACGTGAATAAGTTTGACGACATTGATCTTGCTGTTCTCGAAAAGATGATCGCCAAGTCCTACAAGGCGACGAAAAAGAAATACGGCGCGTAAGCTGCCACCTGGACAACCTTCATGAAACGCTTTTCGTTTGCGGCGACACTGATTCTTTCTTTGACGAGCGCTTGCGCTCAGGAGACCGCGGCCCCGCCTGCTGCAGCAGATGCGCCGCGGACGGAATTTCAGAAGGTGACGCCTGTTCTATTCGCGAAAGACGTCGCGGCTTGCGTTGCGTTCTGGAAAGCGTTCGGTCTGGATGCGCCCGTGACGGTACCGCTTGACGATGGGTCGAGCGACGGTGGGCTGTCCTTCGCAATTATCTCCGGCGACGCAATCGAGCTTATGTATCAGTCCTTCGAGAGCGCCGCCGCACAAAATCCATCGGTGGTGGAGGGCGTTAACCGCGCAATGGTCTTTGTGGAGGTGGCGTCGCTCGACCCTGTTCTGGCCGCCGCGACAGCGTATGAGATTGTCGTTCCGGTTCACACAACTGATTATGGCTCGCGCGAGATCTATGTGCGCGATCCGGCGGGCAACGTGATCGGCTTCGCGCAACAGGGAGCCGTCGAGGCCGAACAATAGGTCTGAAGCAGACCCCCGCGCAACATTCTGCTCAATTATTGGCCCTGTGACATAGATTAAGGCGCGGAATGTCTCATTCTGGCGCCAAATTTCCTTTTCCACCCCCCGATTCAGCCATTTCCAGCCTGCTTAATCGCCTTATCGGCAAGGTCGATGGAGAGCGACGGCGCCGACAGTAGGAGACACATCGGGGAGTATGGAAGATGTCATTGTTTGGAAAGCCAGCCGCCGCCAATAACGCGCACCTTTATGATGTGCGCCCGGCTCAACCCTCAACGCTGCAAGGTCTGCTTGCGCCGTTCAACTTCATCCGCAATGCGGCGCAAGGCGCTTGCGCGGGATTACTGACGCTGCTCGGCGCGATGCACCTCACGCAAGGCGTGGAAGCCGACAGCGCGGGGCTTGCGAGCCTCACCTCCATTGACGCGGCGAGCCTCAACACGATCGTTGAGAACATGCTCGACGGCGGGATCCCCGGCATGGTCGAGATTATTGGCGCGGCGGTTTTGTTCATGAATTCAGGACGCGGCTGGGCGAAAATTTTGGGCCTGATGGGCTTCGTCGCCATCGCCGCCGCGCACGCTAACGGCGTCACTCACGCCGAGTTGTTGGAGAATATCACAGATTTGTACGAGACCGTTCAGTCCACCGTACACAGAGTTCAGACGGCTCAAGCTGCGGCTTGACCGCTGATACCGAGAGCCCTCCTACTGCCCGGCGGCTCGCGTTCCCTGCGTGTCAGGGAGAGCCGCCGGGATTTTTTTGAGGGTGAGAGGGCCCCCATTATAATCCGCTGAACGCGCACTAGCCCGCTGTCACTGGGCGCCCTATATCACGGGTCTCGTTTCATCTCCGACGGACAGACCCCGCCCATGGCCCGAATTCTCATCACTTCCGCACTGCCCTACATCAACGGGATCAAGCATCTCGGCAATCTTGTGGGCTCGATGCTGCCGGCGGACGTCTATGCGCGGTTTGAGCGTGCGCGGGGGAACGATGTCCTTTTTATCTGCGCCACGGATGAACACGGCACGCCGGCTGAACTTGCGGCGCGCGCCGCGGGGCAGACGCCGGCGCAATATTGCGACGAACAATATGAAGTCCAGCGCGCCGCAGGGGAGGCGTTCGGTCTTTCCTTTGACCATTTCGGCCGCTCCTCGCGCCCTGAAAACCATCGCCTGACGCAACACTTTGCGACCGTCCTTGAAGAGAAAGGGCTGATCGAAGAGCGCACCGACAAGCAGGTTTATTCCGTCGACGACCAGCGCTTTCTGCCCGACCGCTATGTGGAGGGCACATGTCCCCATTGCGACTACGAAAAGGCGCGGGGCGATCAATGCGACAATTGCGGACGGTTGCTCGATCCGATTGAATTGAAAAATCCGTACTCGGCGATTTCCGGATCGAAGAATATCGAAGTGCGCGAGACCAACCATCTCTATCTCCTGCAGTCGAAGCTGCAGGACCGCATCGCAGCTTGGGTCGAAAGAAAGAAGGAATTTCCACAATTAACGCGGTCCATTGCGCTGAAGTGGCTGAAAGAGGGGCTGCGCGACCGCTCGATCACCCGCGATCTGAAATGGGGCGTGCCGGTTGAAAAAGACGGCAAGCCGCGCGCCGGTTTCGAAAACAAAGTCTTCTATGTGTGGTTCGACGCGCCCATCGCCTATATCGCCGCGACGGAGGAATGGGCGCGTGCAAATGGCGGCGACTGGGAATCATGGTGGCGTAAGGACAAAGGCGCCGATGACGTCAAATATGTTCAGGTCATGGGCAAGGACAATGTGGCGTTCCACACCGTCTCGTTTCCGGTGACGATCCTCGGGTCTGAAGAGCCATGGAAAACCGTCGACAAGCTAAAGTCGCTGAACTGGCTCACCTGGTATGGCGGCAAATTCTCCACGAGCGAGAGCCGCGGCATTTTCATGGATCAGGCGCTGGAGCTTCTGCCTGCGGACTATTGGCGCTGGGCGTTGATGGCGAACGCCCCTGAGTCTGACGACGCCTCGTTTACGCTGGAGCACTTCGCCGGCGTCGTGAACAAGGACCTCGCCGACGTGCTCGGAAATTTCGTCAACCGCATCACCCGCTTTTGCAAATCGAAATATGGCGAGGCGGTTCCGGCCGGCGGCGCCTATGGCGAGGCGGAGGCGGCGTTGATCGCTGATCTCGATACGCGGATCAAGACGTATACGGCCTGTCTGGAGGAGATGGAGTTCCGCAAAGCGTTCACCGAATTGCGGGCGATCTGGGTCGCGGGCAATGAGTATCTGCAGATCACCGCACCGTGGACAAAATTCAAGGAAGACCCCGAGGCTGCGGCTCCGGCGGTGCGGTGCGGTCTTAATCTCATCGCGCTCTTCGCCGTGCTCTCACGTCCGGTGATCCCCCATATCGCGGACAAGATGTCAGCGATCTTTGATCTTGATCCGGATCGCGAGGTCTGGCCGCAAAGCGCGGCGGCGGCGCTCAATCGATTAAAACCGGGCGACGCCTTTACGCCGCCCGATGTGTTGGTCTCGAAAATCGAGGACGATCAGGTCGAGGCCTGGCGCACCCGCTTCGGCGCCGAATAGCGGCTCGGTCATACCGCTTTTTGATCTGAGTGACAGACGGGAGCTGTTGATGAGGCTCGCCTTGGCGACGTGCATGCGCTAGCACGGGCGCAATAATGCGCGCGCCCGCGTGGAAAAAAGGAGCACCGACCCCCATGAAAAATCTGTTTTCTCTCGAAGGCCGAACCGCCCTCATCACCGGCGGCTCTCGCGGCATCGGCAAAATGATCGCCGAAGGGTTCATCGCCCACGGGGCCAAGGTTTATATCTCGTCGCGCAAGATCGATCAGTGTGACGCGACGGCGGCGGCGCTTTCGAAAAACGGAACCTGCGTATCGCTGCCGCAGGACGTCTCCACCGTTGAGGGATGCCGGACGTTGGCGCAACGCTACGGCGAGCACGAAGACAGTCTCGATATTCTCGTCAATAACGCCGGCGCCGCCTGGGGCGCGCCGTTCGATGAGTTTCCCGAAAGCGGTTGGGACAAGGTCATGGACCTCAACGTGAAGGGTCTCTTCTTTTTGACGCAGGCGCTCCACGGCGTCCTGAAGAAAAACGCAACACACGAAAAGCCCAGCAAGGTGATCAACGTCGCGTCTATTGACGGCATCAAGATCAACGCCTGGGAGACCTATTCCTATCAGGCGTCGAAAGCGGCGGTGATCCACCTGACGCGGCGCATGGCGGCGCGGCTAATTGAAGACAATATCGCCGTCAGCGGTATCGGTCCCGGCGCCTTCGCCTCGGAGATGAACAAGGTTGCGCGGGACGCGGGCGACGCCGTCGCGAAGTTGATCCCGGCGCAACGCATCGGGACCGATGAAGATATGGCGGGAACAGCGATTTATCTGGCGTCGCGCGCAGGTGATTATGTGGTCGGCGACACGGTATTCGTCGACGGCGGCGTCTCGCAAGCCTCAATTGACAAGGCATGGGGATAAAAAATAAGGGCGCTGCGAGAACTTTCACAGCGCCCATTGTTATTCATGACTGCTAGCTGCGCCTATTGCGCCTTTTGCAGTTCTTCCAGCTTTTCTTCCAGATCGCGGATCATCTTTTCCCGCTGTTCTTGAGCGCGCGCCTGTTCCGCCTTTAAGCGTTCAATCGCTTCTTCCAGCGCGGCCGCTTTCGTCGCCGGATCGCCGTCTTCGAGGCCATTTACGCAAACAATCTGTTTAGAGATGATCCTCAGATTGTCGTCCTCATCCTCATCAGTCCAGCTATAGAACTCATTATCGCCTTCTTCGCCGCCCGTATTGCAGTAGATAAAGCTATTCGACTTCGGGCCTCCATTGACGATGAAATGGGCGCTATCGGACAGCATAATCGTTTCGCTTTCGCCGTCGCCTTTCTTGACGATCACGGACGCAATATCCGACTTCTCACCGACTTTATATTTCTTCTCTTCAAGGAGTTTCCCGTCCGGGCCGTAGATGCTGACGGTTTTGTCGCCGTCCTTTTCGACGACGACAAGTTTGCGCACATTGACGCCTTCCAACCCCTCAATGACCATTTTTTCGTCGCCATCGACGGTGATGACCTGCTTACTTACGGTCTTTTTCTCGACCGATTTTGATTTATCGCCGGGCGCTGCGTAGCTGTAGCTGGCGGTCGCCGCGAGACCGCAGGCGATCATCGTGACGGCGAGGGCGCTCCCGATAAGGCTGCGCGCGCGCGACAGGCCAGGGTTTTTCAAATACATAAGTCTCTCCTTCAAAGGGTGGGATAAGGTTAGCCCGTAGGCGGAATGTATGGCGTTTGACCGGGCGGATTTCACGAGGGCCGCGGCGTAGGTGTGGGCCGCATGCGGGTGATCGCCCTGACGTTTTAGAACGTAGGCGTCGCACGCGGCCTCCTGGTCGGTCCTGAACGCGCGGTAGGCGAGGTGCGCCAGCGGGTTGGGCCATTGCAGGGCCCTGAATATATTGGCGGCGAGGGCGGCGATCATGTCGCCGCGGGCGATGTGCGCCAATTCATGGTGAAGCGCCAAGCGGCGTTCGGCGGCGGAATAATCGGTCTCAAACCCTGCAGGGAGAAAAATGACAGGTTTCAGGACGCCCGCCGTCATTGGTCCGTCTTCTGTCGACAAGACGCGAACAGCCACCGCACGTTTCACCCCTAAGTCATCGGCGATCGTCTGCGCTTCAGTTGCGATCCTGTCGCTGGCGGGCGTAGACGCTTTATCGAGCCGCCGCTGAAACTTGCCCTGTGCGGCGCCCATCATGTTGAGCCAGGCGATCGCGCCAGCAACCCATAGGTAAAACGCAGCCGTCATCAGGAATGTGAGGCTGAACGGCGTCGACGAGACTGATTCGGTGAACGCGACCGACGTCGGCGGCGCCACGAAAACGATATTTTCAATCGGGGGCGCCGGTAGGACCGCAAGCTCCGGCAGAAATAGCCGCGCCGCTGGCGCAAGCCACAACAGATACGCCGCTTGCGGACCAAAGCGCCGCGCGAACGGTTTGCGAATGAGCAAGACGCAAAGGATAAGGAGGCTGATGCTCAACGACAAATCGAGCAAGCGTTCGAAAAGATCAATCGCTGTCACGTTTCAACTCCTCCACAAGGCGCTCCAGGGCGTTGAGGTCATCAGCGGACAGCCCGTCGGCTTCCGCGAGGTGCGCCACCAGCGGCGCGGCGCGGCCGCCAAAAAGCTTTTGCGCAAGACTGCTCGTTTCAGTGCGCGCATAGGCGGCGCGCGAGAGCAGGGGACGGTAGAGATATCGCCGCCCATCTTCTTCGTGGGCGACCGCGCCCTTTTCAACGAGGCGGGTCAGCAACGTCTTAACGGTTTTGACGCTCCAGTCGGTCTGCGCTTTCAGACGTCCGGCGATATCCGCCGCGGCGAGCGGCGCTTCGGCCCACAGCGCGTCCATGATCTCAAATTCCGCTTGGGTGATTTTCTGGCTCACAAGCTCATTCATTATTGACTACAGATGTAGTCTATTGATGGACTACGCCTGTAGTCAACAAGAATTTGCCGGCCGCAGGCCGCAACGCTTGAAAACCGCGCCGAGCGTCCGCATTGCTCAATGAGATTGGTCAAAAGGCGAGCCATGTCGAAACCGAAGGAATGCTGGGTCGTCACGGACGGACGCGCAGGGATTGAGAATCAGGCGCTGGGTCTCGCCGAAGCGGTTGCGCGCGAGACCGATCTCATTGTGACCCGCAAACGGATTCGCGTGGCCGCGCCGTGGCGGTCCTTGCCGCGTCTCGCCTGGGGCGATCCGTTTACGAGACTTGAAAGCGACGGCGCGTTGTTGCGCGCGCCTTATCCTGATCTTTGGATCGGGTGCGGACGGATGAGCGTGCCGTTCACCATGGCGGTCAAGAAGCGCTCGCCGGACACATATACGGTGCAGTTACAAAACCCGCGTGCGCCGTATCGCGAATTCGATCTGATCATCCCGCCGGCGCATGATCGCGTGAAAGCTGATAACGCCTTTTCCATTTTAGGGTCTGCGAATCGCATCACCTCCGCCAAATTGGAAGCGGGGGCGGAGGCGCTGGCGCCGCTGATCGATCATTTGCCGCGGCCGCGGGTCGCCGTGCTGATCGGCGGGTCAAACAGCGCCAACAAGGTCGATGGCGCGCAAGTCGACCGCTTGGCGGATGTCCTACGAAATGCGCTGTCTGAAGGCGCCGGGCTGATGGTGACCACGTCGCGCCGCACGCCCGAAGCCGTCACCGAAGCGATCCGCGGTTTTGCGGATAATGACGCCGTCTTTCAGTGGACGGATGACGCCGGCGAGGCGAGCGTTAATCCCTATTTCGGTATTCTCGGCGCCGCCGACCACATCCTCGTGACGGAAGACAGCGTCAATATGGTCGCCGAAGCCGCGATGACGGGCCGTCCGGTGCACATTCACCGCTGGCGCGAGAGGCGCCGCGCGCAGGCGCAGGATAAGTTTGCGCGCTTCCTCGACGCGTTGCGCGACCGGGGCGTTTGCGCAGATTTCACCGGTCAGTTCGACGAACGGTCATATGAGCCGTTGGACGAGACGCAGCGCGCCGCCGCGGAAGTCGTCCGCCGCTGGGAAAACGCAATGAGCGCCAAGTGGCGTGCTACATTTGCGGCGAACTGATCGGTATTTGCGGTCATGCGGGCTGGAATTCAGGGCAAAGTCGCTTACTTTATACCTTGAGCGCAGGATACTGTCATAAAATTGATAGATTATGCTGCGGCATGGATCGGTGTTCTCATTCCCTAATTGGGAACGCTGATATCGAGCAGATGTGAGCCCTCTGATTTTGCTCGAATACTTGACCGGGCCGCATATGACGGCCCGGTCTTTTTTGTTTTGCCTAGGCGGCCATCGAACGAAGCATCCAGGCGGTTTTTTCGTGGGTCTGGATGCGAACCGTCAGCAGGTCTTCGCTTGCCGGATCGTTCACCTCGGCCGCGGTGTCGAGCGCCTCACGCGCACGGCGGATCAGCGCCTCATGGTCGGCGAGAAGCGCCGCGACCATCTCGCTCGCCGAGAGCGGTTCTGTCTCCGCGCTGTCGATGGATGACAGATCTGCGAAGGCCTTGCCGCTGGACGGCGCAAAGACCCCAAGGGCGCGTACGCGTTCGGCGATCTCATCGAGCGCCGCCCACATTTCGCGGTACTGCTCTTCGAAAAGAACGTGGAGCGTGTGGAACTGCGGCCCGGTGACGTTCCAATGGAACGCATGGGTTTTCATATAAAGCGTGTAAGTGTCGGCGAGAACGCCGTTCAGGGCTTGGGCGACAGCGTTGCGGGCGTTGTCGTCGAGGCCGGTGTTCACATCAGTCATGACTATCTCTCCTCAACATCATTTAACATCACGCGTAGATAGGGCCGCCGCGCCGCCTGTTCAAATTGATTGTTTAAATAACTTTGATAGAGCCCGTCGATTATTCCAGCGACGCGCAAAACCGTTGAATTCGGGTGCAGGCTTCGCGCAATGCCTCGGTCGATGTCGCATAGGAAATCCGGAAAAACGGCGACAACCCGAACGCCGCCCCTAACACGACCGCAACCGCTTCATCCTCGAGGAGCGCTGCGGCGAAGTCTTCGTCATTGCCGATGACCGTCCCGCCCGGTGTCTTCTTCCCGATTGCGCCTTCGCAGGAAGGATAAACGTAAAACGCGCCTTGAGGCGTCGAGCAGGAAAGGCCCTCCGCCTCATTCAGCATCGAGACGACCATGTCCCGGCGTGCTTTGAAGGCGCTATTGCGTTCAGCCAAAAATCCATGGTCGCCGTTAAGGGCTGCGACAACCGCCCACTGGCTAATCGAACAGGGGTTCGACGTCGACTGGGACATAATTTTCGCCATCGCCTTGATCAGCTTTTCCGGTCCCGCCGCATAGCCGATCCGCCAGCCGGTCATGGCGTAAGCCTTGGAGGCGCCGTTCATGGTCAGCGTACGGTCATATAAGTCAGGTGCAAGCTGCGCGACGGTGGCGAATTCAAAATCGTCATAAACGATATGCTCATAGATATCGTCCGTCAGCACCATAACGTGCGGATGATCCTTTAAGACGTCTGTCAGTGCGCGCAATGCATCCGGCGTGTACGCGGCGCCTGTGGGGTTAGACGGCGAGTTTATGATAAGCCAGCGCGTTTTGGGCGTGATCGCTTTTTCCAGCGCTTCCGGAGACAAAAGGAAGTTATCCTCCGCTCGCGTATGGACGATGACGGGCTCGCCGCCGGTTAGTTTGACCATGTCCGGGTAGGAGACCCAATAAGGCGCCGGGATAATGACTTCGTCGCCCGGATTAAGGGTGGCGCAAAAGGCGTTGTAGATGATCGGCTTGCCGCCCGGCGCCACCGATATTTGTGCGCGGTCATAGGTGAGGCCATTATCGCGGTTGAACTTTGCGGCGATCGCGTCCTTCAGCTCCACAATGCCGTCCACAGCAGTATATTTCGTCTCGCCGCGGCGGATAGCGTCGATGGCGGCCTCTTTCACGTGCTCCGGCGTATCGAAGTCAGGCTCGCCTGCGCCAAGGCCGATCACATCGACCCCTTGCGCCTTGAGCTCGCGCGCTTTTTGAGAGACGGCCATCGTCGGCGAGGGCGCGACACGCGCCAGGGTTTGCGAAAGCGTCACATCCATGGGTTCGTTCCTTCGGTTGCCGCGGTGATAGTATTTTGCGGCGCAACACACAAATATGGTCGATTCGAGGCGGGCGCTATTAACCCTTTTTCCCCGTTAGGCGGCGACCTGCTCCGAGAAAGGGCGGGTAACGTATGGAAATTGCTCAATAAAAAGAATTTCTTAACGTAAACTAAGAAATTTTGGTTAGCCGGCAACCCTGCGTTGCTATTTCGCGCCCCCCCATTTTATGATTTGATCGCGCAGGGTTCGGAGAGGGAAGGCATATGATTGCTGAGCTCCAGACAGCGATCGAAAACACGCCGGCGCGCCGGCGCGTCAACGATCAGCTCACTGACGCCGACAAGATGAAAATCATCGTCGAACGTCAGGCTTTGCTTCTGCGCGGAGCGCCGACGGCGATCGTTACGAGCGCCATTCTGGCGATCTTTACGTTGGCCGTTGGGCTTAAGCAGGTCGCGCCGACGGTCATCAGCATTTGGGCGGGTCTCGTCGTCGGCCTGGCGATCGTGCGCCTGTTCTTGTGGCGTCATTACACCGCGAAGAAGAACGCAGGGCATGCGCTCAGCATGTTCGTCAAACTCCACATTGGGGCGATGGTCGTGAACGGTGCGCTTTGGGGCGCGCTTGCGCCAATATTCACCGTATACGGTTCCATGGGGAACGCGTATCTGCCGTTCATCATCGCCGGCATGACAGCGGCGACGATTTCCTCCGCCGGCGCCTCTTGGCGGGCGGTGCTCGCGTTCAATGTGCCGGCGCTCATCCCGTTTGCGGGCGCCTACGCGCTCATGGCGGATCCGGACAGTCTCGCGATCGCCGGCGTTGTCGTCACCTACTTGTGCGCCACAGCGTTTCTCGCCGTGCGCACGCAGGAAATGATCGTACGGTCGATCCGGCTCCGTTCGCGCAACGCAAATCTCTTGAAGGCGCTCAGCAATCAAATGGATGCGGCGCATGAAGCCGAGCTTCGTTTTCGCGCGCTTGTGGAGTCGTCAAAGGATGTGACGCTGGTGTTTTCGCCCGACGGCAAGGTGACGTACGCAAGCCCGTCTGCGGAAAAAATCTTCGGCATTCCGCCGAAACAGCTTGTCGGCATGTCCACAAAAGAAATCGTCCATCCGGACGACTTCCAGATTTTCAAAGCGGTGGGCGAACGGTCGCTGTCAAATCTGGGTGAAGTGATCCCGCTGGCACATGTTTGTTTTAAATCTGTTGACGACACATACGCGCCGGTGGCTGGACGTCTCACCAATATGATGTACGTGCCGGGCGTTGAAGGGTTCGTCTTCAATGGCGGGCGAATTGATGAAGCGAATGCGCCGCATCTGCACGCCGCCGAATAATTTCAGCTGAGGCGTCTGTGACCGGAGCGTTTGCGTCGGTACGATTGTAGATCGGAAAGTCGCTGTGGATTTCTTCCGGCGCTTCATGGAGCGCAGGCTTAGCTGTCGAAGCAGGTAACAGTTTTGCTGCCTTCAGCTTCAGTCCTTCCCAAAATTCAGCCATCGTCTCTTCTCCTGCACTGGCGCCCGGGCCTCCTGCGCTTAAGCCCGGGCTGTCGGCCAAAATCCAAGTAACAATGCAAATGGTGGACCGCTGTAGAACGCCATTGCGCTTGAATAAGGCTCAAGCAAAGGTAAGCGCTAAAGCGGGAATTCATTAATGAGCATTTTGTCATCCATTAAAGTCGTTGAATTTGAAGGGATTGGCCCGGGTCCGTTTTGCGGCATGCTGCTCGCCGATCTTGGCGCCGATGTCATTGTGATCGAGCGCAAGGGCGCGATGAGCGCCGGCAAAGCGGCGGTCTTCCGCCGGGGAAAGCGCTCAATAGCGCTTAACCTGAAAGACGAGCGCGATCGCGACGCGGCGCGCCGCATCGCCGCCAACGCCGATGCGCTGATCGAGGGCATGCGCCCGGGCGTCATGGAACGGCTCGGTCTTGGTCCGGATGTGCTTCGAGGGGACAATAAAAAGTTGGTCTACGGCCGATTAACGGGATGGGGCCAGGAAGGCCCGCTGTCGCAAGCCGCAGGCCACGACATCAATTATGTGGGCCTGTCCGGCGCCGCCTGGTACTCGTCGCAGGCGGGCGATGCGCCCGCGCCGGCGCCGACGATGGTGGGCGATGTGGGCGGCGGCGCGCTCTACCTCGCAATCGGCGTTCTCTCCGCGGTCATTAGAGCGCGTGAGACAGGCGAGGGCGGCGTTGTCGATGCGGCGATCGTCGACGGCTCCGCGCACATGTTGAACTTGCTTATGTCCCTGCGCGCCAGCGGCGGCCTGCCGGACGAGCGCGGCCAGAGCATGCTCGACGGCGCGCATTTCTACGACGTCTATGAGTGCGCAGACGGCGGCTATATCAGCATCGGTCCGTTAGAGCCGCAATTTTACGCACTGCTCCTCGAAAAGCTCGGCCTCGCCGACGATGAGGGATTGCGCCAGCAATTCGACACGGAAAAATGGCCCGCGCATAAGGAAAAATTCGCAGCGCTATTCAGGAAAAAACCGTGTGCGGACTGGTGTGCGCTGCTGGAGGGCACTGATGTTTGCTTTGCGCCCATCCTGTCGCCGGCGCAGGCGGCTAACCATCCCCACATGAAGGCGCGCAAAATTTACCGCACCATTGACGGCGTCTTACAAACCGCCGCAGCGCCGCGGTTCGACGGCGCGACGCCCGCCGACCCGGGGCCGATCCCGCAATCCGGCGCCCACGCGAAAGAAATCCTCCGGGACGCCGGATTAACGGAAGCCGAGATTGACGCCATGCGCGACTAGGCGATGGCATCAACCCGACTTAAAGCAACAAGTCGGCTGCGAAGAAGGCGAAAAATCCGCCCACAAAGTAAGTGACGATCGCCACCCAGAGAATGACGCCGCCTGTGCGGCGCATCTGCGCGCAGGCTTTCGCCTTCGCCGGATCGGCCGGGCAGGGCGCGTTCCGGCTCGCCCACCGCGCCGCCGC
>CAWUIM010000059.1:0-20807 GCA_963922595.1 uncultured Parvularculaceae bacterium | reverse complement strand
GCCGCCCTTTCCGCCCACGGCGGCCGCGCCCGCGCGCACAAGATCGACCGCGCTGATGCGATCGACCAAATCGTCGGTGACGCCCACGGCCACCGCCGCTTTGCCGTCATTGACGCCGATAAACGCCACGGCGCCGGCGCCGATCTTCTGCTTCGTCTGATCGATCAGTCCACGAAGATCTTTCGCTGATACGCCTTCGAGAACGCGCCCCACATATTTGACGCCTGCGATATCCTGAACATCGTCAGCGCCGGTCGCACCGGAACCGCCATTTGTCCCGCCGCCAAGCGCCAACGCTTTCTTCGCCTCGGCGAGTTCACGCTCCAGTGTTTTACGCTCTGCGAGCAGCGTCTCGATCCGCGCGGCAGCATCGCCAACCGGCGTCTTCACCGCATCGGCGATATGGCGCGCAATGTCCGCCTGCCCTTGAAGGTGGAGGCGCGCCGCCTCACCGGTAAGCGCCTCAATGCGGCGCACGCCCGCCGAGACAGCGCTTTCACTGATGATTTTGAATAGTCCGATATCGCCCGTTCGCCGCACATGGGTGCCGCCGCAGAGCTCGACGGAATAGGGCTTACCCGCATCGCCAAGCTCTGTTCCCATTGTCAGCACCCGGACGTCGTCGTCATATTTTTCACCAAAGAGCGCAATCGCGCCGGACTCCACGGCGTCGTCATAAGGCATGATGCGTGTTTCGACGCCCGTGTTTTGGCGCACGACGGCGTTCACATCCTTTTCGATGGCGGCGAGTTCATCCGCGCTCACGGGCTTTGGATGGGAGAAGTCAAAACGCAAACGGTCTTCCGCGACGAGCGAACCTTTTTGCGCCACATGGTCGCCAAGAATGGCGCGCAACGCCTTATGAACAAGGTGTGTCGCGGAATGGTTCGCCCGCGTACGGTTTCGCCGCGCCGCGTCAACGCTCAGATGCGCCGCGTCTCCCCGCTTCACGGCGCCTTTCTCAACAACGCCGATATGACCGTGCAAAACGGACGCGCGTTTTTTGACGTCGCTAACGCGAATAACGGTTTCATCACCGATGTGAATAACGCCCGCATCGCCGGCTTGTCCGCCCGACTCCGCATAGAAGGGCGTCTGGTTGACGATCACGTCTATCTTGTCACCGGCCTTCGCCTCCTCAACAAGCAGGCCGTCTTTCACAATCGCCTGAACAACGCCTTCGGCGTCATCGTGCACATAGCCGAGGAATTCCGTAGCGCCGGCCTCCTCGCGAATGTCGAACCAGAGCGTTTCATCGGCAGCGTCGCCCGACCCCGCCCACGCGGCGCGCGCGGCCGCTTTTTGCGCTTTCATCGATTCGTCGAACCCGGCCGTATCGACGGCGCGCCCCTGACGGCGAAGCGCGTCTTCGGTGAGATCAAGGGGAAAACCAAACGTGTCGTAGAGTTTAAACGCCGTCTCGCCAGGCAGCGTTTCGCCGTCGCCAAGCGCGCTCATTTCCTCGTTTAGAAGCTTCATGCCGCGATCCAGCAGTCCACGGAATTTTTCTTCTTCGCCGCGAAGAGTTTCAACGATGAGCGGTTGCGCGCGCACGAGTTCCGGAAACGCCGCGCCCATTTCATCGGCGAGCACCGGCGCTAGCTTTGCAAGCAAGGGGTCGCGCGCGCCGAGACCGTGCGCATATCGCATCGCCCGGCGCATGATCCGTCTTAAGACATACCCGCGGCCTTCGTTTGACGGCGACACGCCGTCGGCGATCAGGAACGAGCTTGCACGCAGATGGTCCGCGATTACCCGATGGGCGGGCGCGTCCTCGCCCTCGGCTTTGCGCCCAGTTAAGTCGACGCAGGCGTTAATCAGCGTTTTGAAAAGATCGACGTCATAATTGTCATGAACGCCTTGCAGAACAGCAGCGATGCGTTCCAGCCCCATGCCTGTGTCGATCGAAGGTTTCGGCAGATCAACTTGCGCGCCGTCGCCATGCTTTTCAAATTGCATGAACACGAGATTCCAGATCTCGATGAACCGGTCGCCGTCTTCATCGGGCGATCCGGGCGGACCGCCCTCGATGTGATCGCCATGGTCATAGAATATTTCCGAGCACGGCCCGCACGGACCGGTGTCGCCCATGGCCCAGAAATTATCATTGGTCGCAATGCGGATTATCCGGTCATCGGGAAGACCCGCAATCTTCTTCCAGAGATCGAAGGCTGTATCGTCGGTATGATAGATCGTGACAAGCAGCCGGCTTGCGTCAAGACTGAATTCCTTCGTGACGAGCGTCCACGCAGCGTCGATCGCTTCTTCCTTGAAATAGTCGCCAAAAGAGAAATTGCCGAGCATCTCGAAAAATGTGTGGTGGCGCGCGGTGTAGCCGACATTATCGAGATCATTGTGCTTGCCCCCGGCGCGCACGCATTTTTGCGATGACGCGGCGCGCACATAGTCGCGAGTTTCTGCGCCAGTGAAAATGTTCTTGAAGGGAACCATGCCAGCGTTGACGAACATCAGTGTCGGATCGTTCTGCGGCACGAGGGGCGCGGATTGAACCACCGTATGGTCGCGGCTTTCAAAGAACGACAGGAAGGCGGAGCGGATATCTTTCAGGGAGGTCATGACGGCGCAGTCTTATTTTCTATCAGTAATCCGGCGGGTTGGCCGGCGGCCGGACGGTTCTTACAATCGACGCGGTTTTTACGATCCAGGCGGTTCTCACAATAAAGCGCCCGCGCCAGTGCCGAGATAGCTCGGACCGGCGCGGGCTTCTGTGTAGCTTTACAGAATGTAAGGCGTCCTGAGAAGACCGCAAGCGACAGAAATCCGCTACGCAGAAACCATGCAAAAGACGTTGAGCTTGTTGCCGTCGAGGTCTCTGAAGTACCCGGCGTAAAAGCCGCTGTCGCCGCGCTTGCCGGGCGCGCCTTCGTCGGCGCCGCCGAGCGCCAAGGCTTTGGCGTGCAACTGATCCACCTGCCCCGGGCCGTCAACGGCGATCGCCACCATCACCCCATTGCCGACGGTGGCGGCGTTTCCATCATGCGGCTTGATCACGGAAATCGCCGGCGCTTGCGGTCCTGTGTTCCACGCGATGAAGGTGTCGTCCTCCATCATCCGTCCGGCGCCAATCTCACCCAGAAGCGCGTCGTAGAATGTCGCCGATTTCTCAATGTCATTTGTTCCAAGCGTCACATACCCAATCATTATTCTCTCCTTTCGCGTTCAGATTTTCAGGCCAAGTCATCCGAGACCGGCTCACAAAAAGGGGCGACACGTCAAAACGCGCCGCCCCAAAATAACGTCTGTAAGCGGCGGGTTACGCTTCCAAAGCCTCGTCGTCTTCGTTCTCATTTTCACCGGTGAGCATTTCTTCTGCGACGAGGCCGGCGTTCGCCCGGATCGCGCGATCGATCTCCGCCGCCATGTCAGGGTTATCCTTCAGGAACTGTTTGGCGTTCTCGCGCCCCTGCCCGATGCGTTCGGAGCCATAGGAAAACCAGGACCCCGACTTCTCGATCACGCCGGCTTTAACGCCAAGATCCACAAGTTCGCCCATGAGCGAGATGCCTTCGCCGTACATAATGTCGAATTCGACCTGCTTGAACGGCGGCGCAACTTTGTTCTTAACAACTTTGACCCGGGTCTGATTACCCACAACCTCGTCGGCCTTTTTGATCGCACCGATGCGGCGAATGTCGAGGCGCACGGAGGAATAAAACTTCAGCGCGTTACCGCCGGTTGTTGTTTCAGGCGAACCGAACATGACGCCGATCTTCATACGGATCTGATTGATGAAGATCACAAGGCAATTGGACTTGGCGATCGATCCGGTCAATTTGCGCAGCGCCTGGCTCATCAGCCGCGCTTGCAATCCGGGAAGACTGTCGCCCATCTCGCCTTCCAGTTCCGCCCGCGGCGTGAGCGCGGCGACCGAGTCGATCACCAGAACATCAACGGCGCCCGAGCGCACAAGCGTATCGGCGATTTCCAGCGCCTGCTCGCCGGTATCCGGTTGCGAAATCAACAGATCGTCGAGATTGACCCCAAGCTTTTGCGCGTAAACCGGATCGAGCGCGTGTTCGGCGTCGACGAACGCGGCGACGCCGCCCTTCTTCTGGGTTTCAGCCGCCACATGAAGCGCGAGCGTGGTTTTGCCTGAACTTTCCGGGCCATAAATCTCAACAACACGGCCCTTCGGAAGACCACCGATCCCCAGCGCAATGTCGAGCCCGAGCGAGCCTGTTGAAATCGCTTCAATGTCTACGACTTCGCGGTCGCCGAGCTTCATGACCGAGCCCTTGCCGAACGCCTTATCGATTTGCGAGATCGCTGCTTCCAGCGCTTTTGATTTATCCACGTTATCCGCCTCTACCAGCCGCAACCCTTGTCGTTGCATCATCGCCTCCGTTGCCTGACCGGGCCTGTCCCGTCAATGGAAAGCTTTGTACCCTTTATGTTCTCATTTTGCAATATGGACTATTGATCTGTTTTTAAGCGATTTATTCGAATTCGTTTTTGCAATGTTCCTATTCTCGCGATTAGCCGCGCCCGCCGCCGGCGCGCCTTGCAAGCTCCGCCGATTCGCTGGTCCGGTCCGGATCGCGTTCGCGCCCGAAAAGCCGGGAAACGTAATAGAACAGGACGCCGAGACTAATGACAATCATCGCGAAACCACCCTCAACCGGCATATCGATCAGGACGTAAATTAAGGCCCATCCGGTCAGACCAAGATAGACCAGCGGCGTGAAGGGATATCCCGTAAGCCTATAGGGCCGAGGCAAATCGGGTTCGCGCCACCTCAAAACGTAGACGCCAAGGACGGTGAAAAAACTGTTCAACGCCACGGCGAACCCAGCAAAAATTAGGATCGACTGGAAGCTCGACGTTACAATGAACAAGATCGCCGAACCTGACTGCACATAAATGGCGGTCGCCGGAATATTGTCGCTGTTAGTGACGCTTAGCCGCCGAAACGCGGGAAAATCCTCACCGATCACTTGCAAAACTCTCGGACCTGCGATCGTCATCGCGCTAACCGTAGAAATTAGTAAGCTCGCCATTATGAGCCCGGCGAAGTCCGCCACGGTATCGCCAAAGGCGAAACGCGCCGCAATCAGGCCGATTTCTACCTGCCCTGCCATCGCTTCAATCGGCGCCGCCATTAAGAACACGGCGTTCAACAGAAGATACAGCAGAATGACAGTCGCCGTGGCGAGCGCGAGAACCTTCGGCAAGGCTTGCTGTGCGTCCTTTAGTTCACCACTCAAATATGCTGCTGCATTCCATCCGGTATAAGCGAAGCTCACATAGATTAGCGACACAGCAAACGCGCCGCTAAAAACGACATCTGTGTCGCCAGGCGCGGGCGCTAATGACACTGACTGTGGCGCCTCAATCAATGCGACCGCTGCCGCTGAGAACGACAGGATGATCAGCACTTTCGCCAATGTGAGCCATTGCTGGAACGCGCCGCTTGCGCTGCGTCTTCCGGCATGGATCGCCGCTAACGTAACAACCAGAACGCAAGCGAGGAGCTTGCGCCAACTGTCCGGCGGATTATCGGCGAATACGGATAGGGCGTAAGCGCTAAATGTAATCGCCGCCAACGCCACGGGCGCGGCGAACCCTATCGTCGCTGAAACCCATCCCGATGTGAAACCGGCCGCCGGATGATAAATCCGCGTGAGGAAGTTATACTCACCGCCCGATCTTGGTAACGCAGCGCCAAGCTCAGCGTAAGACATTGCACCGCTAAGCGCCGCCAAGCCGCCTGCCAGCCACAACACCATGATGACAAACCCGGACTGGATTTCCAAAAGCTGAAATCCAAGACTGGTGAAGACGCCCGTCCCCACCATATTCGCGATCACCACGGCGACAGCGGTCCAGAACGAATATTTCGATGCAAAATTTCTTGCGCGTTCTCTCACGCCGCCCCGCCCCTCAACACATCGAAAAACTTGCGCATATGAGCGCGAACGCAAGCGTAAATTTGCAGTTCCGGCCCACAAATCAGCGCTATTCCTGACGCGAAAAAGATTACGATCGTTTGTTGCAGAAATACGACATCATTTTGGACCCGGGTAACAAAGCGTTAACCAACTGTTTTCAAAAGGTTAACATCAAGGCTAGCGATTTCTGTCGGAAAAAAATCTGAATTGGCAGAAAATAATCCAAATTGGCGTCATCCAAGCCGATTTGATTAACGAAACGAACGCGCTAGGTTTTTGCGAGACTTTGTATCAGCGAGGGAAATCAAAAATGAAAAAGTTCTTCTTACATGGCGCAGCCGCTGGGGCGATTGCAGCTGTAGCCACCAGCTTTACTGGGTTTGCGGCGCAAGCTCAGGACGGCGACGAAGCAAGCGATAGCGGTGATGTGATCATCTCAATCGGCACGCGGCGCGATGCTCGCTCTGCGGGCAATACGCCGGCGCCCGTGGATGTGATCGGAAGCGATGAAATTCTGAATCAAGGTGACACAGACATTCAGAATATCCTGCGGACCTCGGTCCCTTCCTACAACGTGAATACGCAACCAATTTCGGACGCAGCGACGCTCGTACGTCCCGCAAACCTGCGGGGACTCGCGCCCGACTCCACCCTCGTACTCGTTAACGGGAAGCGCCGTCACCGCGCGGCGGTGATCTCGTTTCTCGGCGGTGGTATTTCCGACGGTTCGCAGGGCCCCGATATTTCCGTAATTCCGGCCATCGCATTGAAACAGGTTGAAGTTCTGCGTGACGGCGCCGCTTCCCAATATGGATCTGACGCCATCGCCGGCGTGATAAACTTTGCTCTGAAAGATTCTGACGGCGGCGCCAGCTTCGAAGCGGAATGGGGTCAGACCTACGAAGGCGATGGCGACCAATATTCCATCTCCGCAAACGTCGGCCTTCCGATTCCTGTGGGAGAAGGCGGTTTCGTCAACATTAGCGCTGAATACGGTGAGATTGACGCCACAAGCCGCTCAGTACAGCGCGACGACGCCGCTGCGCTGATTGCAGCCGGCAATACGGCTGTCGGCGACATCAGCGTCAATACTGTAACGGATGAAGTTGTTCAGATCTGGGGTCAGCCGAACGTCAATGACGACGTCAGCATTTTTGTGAATTCTGCTGTTCCGTTCTCCGACAAACTCGAAGCCTATGTTTTCGGTAACTATGCCGAACGCCAAGTTGAGGGCGGCTTTTTCTATCGTAATCCCAACACACGCGGCGGCGTCTTCTCAAATGATGGCGGCGCGACATTGCTGGTGGGCGATCTGACGGCGGACGGGTCCGGCGCCTGCCCAACCATTCCAATCGTTGATAATGTTCCTGACCCGACAGCGCTGGCCGCAGTGACAGCAGATCCGGACTGCTTCGTTTTCAATGAACTCTTCCCTGGCGGATTTACGCCTCGATTTGGCGGCGACCTGGAAGATAAATCCGTTGTTGCAGGTATCCGCGGCGCATTCGGAATAATGAATTATGACATCAGCTACACGTATGGTCGCAATGATGTTGACTTCTTTATCAACAACACCGTCAACGCGAGCTTAGGTCCAAACACGCCGACATCCTTCAACCCCGGCGGCTACAGCCAAATTGACAACAACATCAACGTTGATTTGGCGTTCGCCATTCCGAATGATGCTTTCGCATCGGACATCGGTCTCGCGATCGGTTTTGAACACCGCGAAGAAACATTTGAGATTCGCGCAGGCGACCCTCAGTCGTTCGAACTTGGACCGCTTTCCGCCCCATCCGCAGCTTTCCCGACCGGGCAAGGCTTCGCCTCTAGCTCAAACGGATTTGGCGGCTTTACACCTGCTAGTGCGGGAAGCAATTCCCAAAGCAACTATGCGTTCTATTTCGACACTGAAGTTGACGTGACTGAAAACTTCATTCTTCAGGGAGCTGTCCGTTACGAGGACTTCTATGATTCATTTGGCGATACGCTGAATTACAAGATCGGCTTACTGTACAACTTTACAGACAATCTAACCCTCCGCGGTACTTGGAGCACAGGTTTCCACGCGCCGACTGCCGGACAAGCAAATGTCAGCAACATCACAACAGCATTTGCTGGCACGATGTTGGTTGACCAAGGCACAATCCCGCTTTCGAGCGCCGCTGGCCAATTCATCGCGGACCGTCTCGAACTCAGCACGGGCGTCCGTCCGTCGCTTGGGCCGGAAACGTCCCGTAACTTCACGATCGGCGCAGCCTTTGATCTTGCTGATTTCAATTTCACGATCGACTACTTCAATATCCTTGTAGACGATCGGATTTCGATTTCGGATCAGCAAAGCTTTATTGGCGAATTGGTGGAAGTCGCCGGCGAAAACGGCGTTATGCTGCCAGCTAACCCGACCACAAGCCAAGCTTTGTTTGCGCTCGATGCCGCCGGCATTCTCAATGCCGCTGACTTCGCTGGTTCAGAAGATTTGACAAGCTTTGGTTTCTTCTCGAATTCGTTCGACACCAAGACACAAGGTATCGACATTGTCGCTAGCCGCGACTTCAGCTTCTACGGCGATACCAGAACGACGGTGGCCTTTGCAGGCAACTGGACCGATACCCAAGTCGTCGATCGAGGACTTGACGGCGCTGCGCCGTTGTCGGTCGGACGGGCGCGTCAATTGGAAGACAATGTTCCGTCACTGCGCGGCAACATGACCATAAACCACTTCCAAGGTCCGTTCCGCGGTTTGTTGCGCATCAACTACTGGGGTGACTATTTCGAATGTCACCTCGATGCGGTGAATAACATTGAAGGCGACGGCTGCGACTTGCCGATCAACGCCACGCCAGAGACAACGGTTGATCTCGAAGCCGCCTTCACGGTGGCTGACAAGGTTCAGCTCATTGCTGGCGCTCAGAATGTCTTCAATGAATTCCCGGACGAGAATCCGTTCCAAGGCATTGTGGGTTCGCTCTACCCCGCTACAGCGCCAGGCGGTTTCTCCGGTGGCCTTTACTACTTCAAGGTCCGCGCGGACTTTTAATTCCGCGTCGAATTATTAAATCGAGAAAGCCCCGCCTTTTTGGCGGGGCTTTTTTCGTGCCTGGATTTATTCGGGCGACGCGTCCTTAAAGGACGCGCGTCGTTCCGCGCTTGGGAAAAACAAGTAGGCAAGCAACAGAATGTAACTTGCGTAATCCCAGCTTAGCGCCAAAACCCAAACGTCTGAGAAGATATTGAAGTTTTTCAAGACAGCGTCGCGGGGCGTCATCACGGAGAGCTTGGCGACGCTTTCCTGTTGAACTACTGCGAGCGTTCGCGCTTTCTTCTCCGTTGGTTCAACATCAGGTTGGTCCGACGCAAAAAGACTCAACAAGATATTGATACCGCGTTCGGGTGACGCCTCGGCCGCAGATTCGATCGGCGCCGGCGGCTTACGGAGCCTCTGCTTTCGAATGAGCGACTTGAGCGCGGCTTTCACTTCCTCGGCGTATCGATCAATGACGGCTTGCGCCACGCTGCCGCTGCGCGAATTTGGATTTATAAAGGGCTTCGGGTTTGCGCGATCAAAGTTCGTGAGCTGTTGATCCAGCAACGTTTCAATTCGACGATCTTGCCGCCACCGGTTCAGCGTTAGCCGGAATTCCTCAAACTCCGTTTCGAATTCGCGCGCCCAAAGGTCGTAGTTGTCAAACGCATTTCGGCTGAGCTTTTGTTTCAATCCATCAACGACAAGGCCGCAGCCTTTTTCATCGTACGGACTCAAGCCGGCGCCGTCGTCGCCCCGCTGGCCCGCGGCGATTATTTCCGACACACTGGCCTCAAGCGCTGTCAACCATTCCGCGACGCCGTCAATGTAGTCCGTCGCTGCGCCGCGCCCGCTCAGCCCCGTCTGTCCGCCGGACTCACGTTCATTGCGTGACACGCGCTCGACGTCTGCGATCGCAAGCTCAAGGTCGTCTTGGAACAGAAAATCCTTTTGGCGGTAGGCGACAATCCCATTGCACTCGGTCTGTAGGCGGGTCAGTTCGCTCGAATAGGTGTAGCGAACTGCATCGACGCCGCCGATTCCAACTACGCTTGTCCACGTGGAAACGAAAAACAAGATGGCGCCGAGGATCGGAATAACCACGAAAAGTTTCACGGCCCGCTCCAGGAAGTGAAGCATATCGGCCAGGAAACCTTCGGCGCCGGTCCGCCCCTCCATGTACCGGAACCAATCACGATGGCGCACCAATTCCGATCCGCCGACCCAGATTGCGACTGTGAGGAAGAAAACAAACAACCCAAACGCCGGGGGTAGCAGGACGTTGCGAAGAAAATCGCTGTTTTCCTGGCTTGTAATGAGGCCGAAGCCAATCGCGGAACTGACCGCGCTAAAGAACGCGGAAGACACCGCGACAACCACGAAAAGCCGTGTAAAGAGCGACGACTGCGTCATGTTACGCGACACGACAATACGCCACGTAATAAATGCGAGCGCGCCCATAACAAGAAATGCAATAATGATCGCCGCAATGCGGCCGCCCGGCAGACTATCGACCAATCCGTTCGGCCCACCAGCCGCAAGCGCGGCGCCAACGCCCAAAAGAATGCATGCGAACGCGAAGGCGCTCGCCATAAACTTCACCATTGAATGATTTCCCCTACGCCACGTTGTTGGATTAATTACGCAACTGGTCTTTGCGGTACTCTAATCAAAAAATCGCACCCACCGACACTCGCATAGGTAGCAAAGCTGAAACTCGCGCTTCTTACTTGCGCCAGATAGAGTTTCCGTCGCCTGGCAAACCAAGTTTTCCCCAGATGTCATCGACGCGCGCGATGACTTCGTCGGTCATCACGATTTGCTCGCCCCATTCGCGATGGGTTTCAGGCGGGAGCTTATTCGTCGCATCAAGACCGATCTTTGACCCGAGACCTGATTCGGGCGACGCGAAATCGAGGTAATCGATTGGCGTGTTCTCGATCACTGTAATATCGCGCGCCGGATCCATACGCGTTGACAGGGCCCACATCACGTCTTTCCAGTCGCGAGCGTCGATGTCATCGTCAACGACAATGACCCATTTCGTGTACATAAACTGGCGAAGATATGACCACGCGCCCATCATCACGCGCTTGGCGTGGCCCGGATAGGCTTTCTTCATTGCGATCACGGCGATCCGGTAACTGCATCCTTCGGGCGGCAACCAGAAATCGGTGATCTCGGGAAACTGTTGGCGCAGCAGCGGAATAAAGACTTCATTCAACGCCTCCCCGAGCACGCTTGGCTCATCTGGCGGACGACCGGTGAATGTCGAAAGGTAAATCGGGTCCTTGCGCATGGTGATCGCGCTGATCGTGAACACCGGAAACTTCTCAACTGAATTATAGTATCCGGTATGATCGCCATACGGACCTTCATCCGCATATTCGTCAAGCGAAACGTGGCCCTCAAGGACGATTTCGGCTTCCGCGGGCACTTTCAAAGGGACCGTTTTACAATCGACAAGCTCAGCTTTCTGGCCCCGCACAAGGCCGGCGAAATGATACTCTGAAAGCGTATCTGGAACCGGCGTCACCGCGGCGATAATGACACCCGGATCAGCCCCTAACACCGCCGCCGCCGGCAAAGGATCAGACTTTGTCTTTCCCCAACGCTGGTGCTGCTGCGCACCGCCGCGATGGGCGAGCCATCGCATAATCGTTTTGTTCTTTCCGAGTTTCTGCATCCGATAGATGCCAAGATTGAAATCGTCTTCTTTCGAAGAAGACGGTCCCTTCGTTACGATCAGCGGCCAGGTGATAAGCGGCGCCGGCTCGCCCGGCCAACAAGTCTGGATCGGCAAGGCGTCGAGGTTGATATCATCTCCCTGCAGAACGACTTCCTGGCAGGGTGCGGTTCCAATCCACTTGGAGGACGGCTTCATCGCCATCACCGTTTTCGCAAGCGGTAACAGACCCATTGCTTCTTTCAATCCGCCGGGCGGCTCGGGTTGGCGAAGGAACGCCAGAAGTTCACCGACTTCGCGCAATTCTTGCCCGGTCGATCGTTCTTCGCCGCCGAGAGTCACGCCCATTGCAACGCGTTTCACCGTCCCGAACAGATTAACGAGCACCGGGATCGGCGAGACGGCGCCATCCTCCATGAGCGGCTTTTCGAAAATGACAGCCGGACCACCTTCAGCCAGAAGGCGAGTTTGTATCTCCGTCATTTCGAATTTTGTGGAGACGGGTTCGGCGACACGAATTAACTCGCCCGCTTCTTCCAGCCGGTCGATGAAGTCCCGTAGTGATTTGTACGGCATGTGCCCTCATTGAAGATCAGTCTTGTCAGCTCGGTCTAGCAGCACCAACGGGCGAGGCCCATCGGAAGCTATGATGACGCTTAATATGACGCATATGTTAACTGCTTTTTCGGTTCCTCGGCTTTACGATGTCTCCTCTTATCCCTATTTTCCAGATGTGGGGATTGTCACAGCGAGAAGCATTCGGACGGATGGCCGCAGTCTTCGCCGCGATTGAATGAAGGCAGGGAGTCATCGCTCGGCATGTTGCCGATATTGCATCAAATTTTCGGCACGGTCCTGATCCTCGTCGGCCTCGTGGTCCTTCCCCTTCCCTTGCCGTTTGGCCTGATCATGATCACGATCGGCTTTGCGCTCCTCGCCCCTTACATTCCGGCGTTCCAGAGACTTGTCATATCCATGCGCCGCAAATGGCCGGAGCTTGACCGGTCGCTAAGGCGTTATAGAAATCGATTCCCACCGATCATTCGAAAAACGATCGACAAGACCAACCCGCATGCGCCGGCAGAGTAACGGCGCCCGCCGCTTTCTGCCGGAAAACCGCCCATGCGCCTCCATATAGTAGAAACCGGTGAGCCGCCCGCGCCATTAAAGGGCCGGCACGGAGATTACCGCACGATGTTCGAGCGCGTGATCTCGCAACACGCGCCAGGGGTCGCATTCACATCAACGGCGGTTTATCGAGGCGACGTCTTGCCCGGCCCGTCAGACTATGACGGGGTCATCATTACCGGGTCGCCAGCCGGCGTTTATGAAGGGCATGACTGGATCGCGCCCGCCGAAGAATTCGTACGCCGAGCGGCCGATGCCGGGAAACCACAGATCGGCATCTGCTTCGGGCATCAATTAATGGCGCAGGCGTTTGGCGGTGTTGTCGAGAAATCCGACAAGGGATGGGGCGTCGGCGTTCATCAGTACGATGTCTTTCAGACGCGCCCATGGATGACGCAAACCACCCGGAAAATGAGATGTACTGTATCGCATCAGGATCAGGTGATTGAAGCGCCAAAAGGCGCGCAAACGCTAGCCGGGTCAGAATTCTGTCCATTGGGCGCATTATCATATGCTCAAGGACCAGCGATTTCGTTTCAAATGCATCCTGAATTCGATCATGCGTTTGCAGCGGCGCTTATGCGTTTGCGCAAGGATCGAATACCGGAAGAAACTATCAGCGATGGAATATCGTCCTTGACCGGAAGGACTGACCGCGATCTGATCTCTCAGTGGATGGCGGCTTTTCTGATGAATGGAGGACAATAAATAATGACCGACATCACATTGACAATCGGCGACAAGAATTTGTCCTCCTGGTCGCTGCGCCCCTGGCTTTTAATGACGCACGCCGGCATCGCGTTTAAGGAAGAGACGATCTTCCTTGATCGCCCCGAAAGCCGAAAGGAATTGGCGGCGAAATCGCCGTCAGGTCTCGTTCCCTTCCTGATCCATGGCGATGTGAGCATTTGGGATTCGCTGGCGATTGCTGAATACCTCAATGACTGTTTTCCGGAGAAACAACTTTGGCCCGCAGATGGAGCGGCGCGCGCATTCGCACGCGCGGTCTCGTCAGAAATGCATTCGGGTTTTTCAAACCTTCGCACAGTCTGGCCGATGATGGTCACGCGGAACGCCCTTCGCCACACCACGAGCGGCGGGGTCCAGCGCGATATTGACCGCATCCTGTCGATTTGGGCGGAATGCCGATCCCGCTTCGGCGGCGGCGGCGATTTCCTGTTCGGCGAGTTTTCAATCGCAGACGCCATGTACGCGCCGGTCGTCTCCCGGTTTCAGACCTATGGACCGGTGACCATGGACGAGACGTGCGCGCGCTATATAGACACCATCGCCGCTCTGCCCGCCATGCAGCGCTGGATAAAAGGCGCACGAGAACAGGTCGCGGCGGGATAGGCGCGGCGGCGCTTGCAGCGGCGGGCGCAAGGTTCTATTCCCCGCTGATGGAAGATAAACAGGCACAAGATATTCTGGCGGGGCTTCTTGAGAGCGCCAAACGCGCCGGCGCGGACGCTGCTGACGCGGTTCTTTACAACGCCGTTTCCCATGGCGTCTCATGGCGGCTCGGCAATCTGGAGGATGTTGAACGCTCGGAGGGCCTTGATCTCGGCCTTCGGATCATGGTCGGCAAACGCCAGGCCAATGTCTCGACCACGGATATTTCGAAAGACGCGCTCGCCGACCTTGTTGAGCGTTGCGCCGCAATGGCGAAGACTGCGCCGGAAGACCCCTATTGCGGCCTTGCGCCAAAGGAACGCCTCTCCAAACCGCCATTTCCGGATCTCGACCTCGGCGACTTTAACGAACCGACCACAGAAGATCTAAAGGCGCGCGCTGCGGCTTGCGAGGAGACCGCCCTCGCCGTCGAAGGTGTCGTCAATTCGTCCGGAGCCGGCGCAAGTTACAGCGAAGGCTCCAAATGGTTCGCCACCACTGACGGATTTTTCGGCGCGTCCGGCGGATCGCACCATAGCGTTTCAGTTAGCGTTTTGGCGCAGGACGAGAACGGCATGGAACGCGATTACGATTACGAATCGAAAACCCACGCCACAGACATGCGCTCGCCGGAAGCAATCGGCGAACGCGCCGGCCGCCGCACCGTCGAAAGGCTGTCCCCACGTAAAGTGAAAAGCCAGACTGCGCCCGTTATTTTTGATAAGCGACTTTCAAGCTCGCTCCTCGGACATCTCGGCGGCGCGATCAACGGCGCGGCCATCGCGCGCGGTGTCAGTTTTCTAAAAGACAAAATGGGCGAACAACTTTTTCCGCAGTCAATCACCGTCATTGACGATCCGCACATCAAGCGCGGTCATGGATCGCGCCCGTTTGACGGCGAAGGTCTGCAGGCGGAAAAGCTCGAAATTATCAAAGAGGGCGTCCTCACCGACCGGTTTTTGAATAGTGCGCAAGCGCGCCAGCTCGGCCTTGAAAGCAATGCGCGCGCCACACGTGGCACCGGCGGCGCGCCCGGGTCGGGCTCAACAAATTTCTATATGGCGAACGGCGACGCGAGCTTTGAAGATTTACTGCGTGAAGCGGGCGAAGGTCTGCTCGTCACTGATATGTTCGGCCCGCAAGTGAACGGCAACACAGGCGACTATTCCGTCGGTTGTTCCGGTTTCTGGATTGAAAAAGGCGCCAAAGCATGGCCGGTTAGCGAGATCACGATCGCTGGCAACCTTCTGGAAATGTACGGCGCGTTAAAACCCGCAAATGATCTTGAATTTCGAGGATCGACGAACGCCCCGAGCCTCTTGATCCGTGAAATGACGATCGCCGGCGACTGATCTGACTGGAGTTTGAAGATGGAAAAGCAATTATTGCACCTTGTGTTCGGCGGGGAGCTTGAGAACCTCGAAGACGTTTCGTTCAAGGATTTGAGCAAGCTCGATATAGTCGGCGTCTTCCCGAATTACGCGCAGGCGGAAAAAGCCTGGCGCGGCAAGGCGCAAGCCACCGTCGACAACGCCCATATGCGCTATTTTATCGTGCATTTGCACCGGCTTCTTGATCCGGATGGAGACGGAAAATTCTAATTGCGATCCGCCGCCTGTGACGGCGCCGATCACTCGCGAGGCGTTCCAAACAATTAAGGGACGCAAGCGCGCCTGGCGTGAATTAATGCTCGGCGATCACGGCGCCTTGCGCCTGCTCTATGACAATACGCACGAGGTCGCGCCCGGAAAACTCTGGCGGACCTATCAACCGTCACCCAAAAAGCTTGCGCAATGGAAGGACCGCGGCGTTAGAACTGTCGTCAATCTGCGCGGTGACAAACCGAGCGGTTTTTATTTCCTTGAAGAAGAGGCGTGCGCGCAGCTTGGTCTTGAGCTTGTGACGTTCAGGGTTTTTTCTCGTGACGCGCCCTCCAAAGAGGTACTTCACGGCGTCAACGATTTATTCAGTAAACTGACTTATCCAGCAATTATTCACTGCAAATCAGGGGCCGACCGCGCCGGATTGATGGCGACCCTTTATCTCTACCTCTACGAAGGCCGCCCTTTGCGCGAAGCCTTGTCCCAATTGTCTTTTCGCTACGGGCATATCAAACAAGGCAAGACCGGCGTTATCGATTACACGTTTGATAAATTTCTGGCTTACGCCGACGCCGAACAAAAAGACCCGAACGCGCTCGACGCATTCTACGATTGGGTCGACAGTGTTTACGACCCGGCTGCGACGAAAGCTGAATTTCTCGGATCGTGGTGGGGCAATCTCCTCACTGATCGAATTCTCCGCCGCGAATAATTCACTCCGCTGCATCGTTCGCGCGCTCCAATTGAAATTGCGCAAGGCGGCGATAAGCGCTGTCTCGGTTCATCAATGTCTCATGCGTTCCGGTTTCGATGACGCGCCCTTCGCTCATCACAACAATCAACGCCGCGTTCCGCACAGTGGAGAGGCGATGCGCAATCACCATCGTTGTGCGGCCTTCTGTGAGGCGCGAAATTGCCTCTTGCACTTTGCCTTCCGATGCGGCGTCGAGGGCGGATGTCGCTTCATCGAGAAGGAGTATGGGCGCGTCTTTTAAAAATGCGCGCGCGATGGCGATGCGCTGGCGTTGTCCGCCGGAAAGATTGGCGCCGCCCTCGCCGACCCGCGCGTCATAGCCCCTCGGCAAATCGAGGATAAACTCGTGGGCCGCCGCCGCTTTCGCCGCAGCGATGATTTCCGCCTCATCCGCGCCCGGCCGGCCCATGGCGATATTGGCGCGCACCGTTTCGTCGAAAAGAAAGGCGTCTTGGCCAACGACGGCGATGGCCGACCGTAAAGACGCAATTGTTACATCCGCAATATTTTGGCCATCGATTATAATCGCGCCCTCGTCCACATCGTAAAAGCGCGCCATCAACGCGAAGAGCGTTGACTTGCCGGCGCCGGACTCGCCCACAATCGCCGCCGTCTCCCCCGGAGGAATCTCTAGCGACAATCCTTTTACGGCTGCGCTGTCATTGGCGTATGAAAAATGCACGTCCTGAAAGGCGATCGCGCCTTTTTCTATGACAAGGTCTTTGGCTTCCGCCGGTCCAACCACACGGGGGCGCATATCGATAATGGTCAGCATGCGCTCAAAAGCGGCGAACCCTTCCTGCATGATCGCATTGAGCGTACTGAGACTGCGCGCCGGTTGCGAAAGCATGACGAGCGTCACCATAAAGGCGACAAATTGCGGACCTTCGAGCGCGCCGCTCCCGACGCGCCAGGCGCCGGCGACCACAACGCCCGCAATCGCGAGCGCCCCAATCACAAAAATAACCGGCTCGTTAGCCGCACGCATATAAGTGAGGTTTTTTAAAAGCTTCAGACGCGTATTGAACGCCGCAGCGGCGCGTTTCTTTTCACAGGCCTCAAGCTGAAAACTCTTCACCACTTCAGCGCCGGCTGCAGTTTCGTTAACAAGCGACGCCACGTCGCCAGCCTGATCCTGCGTCTCCTTCGATTTGCGGCGCAGGTAATGACCGATCGCCGCAATTGGCCAGGCGGCAAGCGCATAGGCGGCGAGGACAATCGCAAACAAGACGCCGTCGTAATAGATCATCACCGCGCAGAGACCGGCGAGCGTTAGCGCATCGCGCACGGCCCGCACCAGCCGCGTCAGCGTTTCGCGCAACACCATCGGGTCGTTGGTGAAGCGCGAAATAATCTGGCCGGACGCCTCAGCCCGAATTTGCGCGAAATCGAGCGCAATCAAGTTTGAGAACATGTCCCGTTGAATATCGCGCAGCACCGACAGCCCCGCGCCAAGGGAGAGCCGCGCCTGCAGATATTGCGCGCCGGCGTTTAGAAGCGCGACAACTACTATTAGCGGCGGCCCCCAAACGAGAACATCCCGCGGGGCGGCGGCGAAACGGTTTTCCGAATTAGAAAACGCGGAATTGATCCATTCAACGCCCACCGGGATGGCGCTGTAGGAGGCCGCGTAGACGCCCATCGCCAACAGCGCCAAAAGAAAGCGCGCGCTATATTTGCTGAGATAGTCGCGCCAGAGCCGGCGCGCGAGCGTCAGCGTTGATGCGCCGCCCGTCGCTTCGCCATTTTTGTCGGGGTCCGGACCCATGCGCATTATGCTTTCTCTTTCCGATCGGCGTACGCTATGACCGTTTCTCTTAACACGGAACCAACAGGGTGAGAGCCCCCGCGCGCGAGATAAATCATTGACGGCATTAGGAAAATTTCAGGTCTCTTTGCGAGGCGCGCGCCTTGTTTAAACGGTTTTTGAAAAGCCCGGCGGCGGCGCGGATCGCCAGCGGGCTTGTGGCGTTTTATATCCGGCTCGTGCGCCGGACATCTTCCTGGGAAATGATCGGACGCGAACATTTCGAGGCGCTCGACCATCCGGGCCAGGGCTTTATTCTCGCCTTCTGGCACTCGCGGCTCCTGATGGCGCCGACCGTGCGCGGGGAAACTGATAAACGCGTCTTCATGTTGATTTCCACCCACCGCGACGGCGAGATTATCGCCAATGCGGTGGCGCCATTTGGCATTGAATTCATTCGTGGCTCGGCCGCCAATCCGCAAAAATCCTTCAAGGAAAAGAGCGGCGCGCCGGCGCTTGCGCAGATGATCGCCGCGCTCAAGGAAGGCGCCGTTGTCGGCGTCACCCCGGACGGCCCGCGCGGGCCGTCGCAAAAGGCGAAAATCGGCGTCATTAAACTCGCGCAAATGGCGGGCGCGCCAATCCTGCCTGCGGCTTACGCCACATCGCGCGGCCGCCGATTGAATACCTGGGACAGGTTTTGGCTGGCCCTGCCCTTCTCGAAAGGCGTTTTTATGGTTGGCGCGCCGCTGGCCGCGCCCGGCCCCGACGCTGATGTGGGCGCGCTGCGCGAGGCCCTCACCGGCGCGCTGAACGCCGTGACGGAAGAGGCCGAAGCAGCCGCATCGGACCGCTCGCTTCGCCCGCGCGATATGGGCTAAGATGCGGCGATGTCTGATAGTCCGACTTTCACAGAACCGATCGGATTGCGCCTCTACCGCAAGGCGAGCCGCGCCGCGCGCCCGGTTGCGGAATATGCGCTGAAGCGGCGATTGAAGGCCGGCAAAGAAGACCCCGACAGGATCAATGAACGCCGCGGCGTCGCCGGCGCGGCGAGGCCCGAGGGATCGGTCTTCTGGATCCATGGCGCGAGCGTCGGTGAATCTCTTTCTGTTTTGCCGCTGATCCGTGCGCTGAAGGCGCAGCGGCCTGAATTTCATTTCCTTGTCACCACTGGAACGGTCACCTCTGCCCAATTGATGTCGGAACGGCTGCCGGAAGGGGCGATCCACCAATTTATCCCGCTCGACCATCCGGAATTTATCGCAGCGTTTCTTGATCATTGGCGCCCTGACGCAGCGGTCTTTATTGAATCGGAATTCTGGCCAAACTTGATTTTGGAGGCGCGGCGGGCCGTGCCGTTTATGGCCGTGGTGAACGGGCGCGTCTCGCCGAAATCGTACGAGGATTGGCGCAAGAAACCGCAAACGATCGGCTATGTTCTTTCCGCGTTTGATCTCATTATTGCGCAGGACAGCAACAACGCCGAACGGCTGCAAGCGCTTTCTGGAAGAAACGTATCGACGTTCGGCAATCTGAAAAACGCCGCCGCGCCCTTGCCGGCGCAAGAAGCTGATCTTGAGATGCTCCGCGCGCAAATCGGCGCGCGCCCGGTCTGGCTGGCGGCGAGCACACACCCGGGCGAGGAAGAGGCGGTGATTGCAGCCCATCAGGCGCTTGGACCCGCTTTCCCTTCTCGGCTGACCCTGCTGGCGCCGCGCCATCCTGAACGCGGCGATGAAATTGCGGCCCTGACGGCGCAAGCGGGCATCGAGGTCGCGCAGCGGAGCAAGAACGCGCCGATCACGGCGGACACAGGCGTTTACATCGCCGACACGCTTGGCGAGCTTGGTCTTTTTTATCGCCTGAGCGATATCGCTTTTGTAGGCGGCAGCCTCACAGACAAGGGCGGACATAATCCGCTGGAGCCCGCCCGGATTGGCGGCGCAATTCTGCATGGGCCCCATACGTTTAATTTCGCCGAGACGTACGACGAAATGCGAAAGGCGGGCGGCACGGCGCTGGTGCGTAATGATCGCGAACTCTCCGGCGCCCTCAGTCGGCTCCTTGCCGATGAAAAGACCCGCCGCGCCATGGCTGACGCCGCCCGCACTTGCGCAGAGGCGAACGCCGAACGCGTGCTCACTGATGTGAGCGCGCAGATTCTCAGCCATCTGTCCGGCGACAGCGCTTCCAGATGATCCGTGAGCCCTGGTTCTGGCGGGAGAAGACGATTGCGGCGCGCGCGGCGGCGTTGTCATTGTCACCATTGGGCGGCGCCTATAATGCGATACAGAAAACCCGCTGGCGTATGGTGCGCGCGACGCCCGCGCCTTTGCCGGTGATTTGCATTGGCAATGCGAGCGTCGGCGGCGTCGGAAAAACGCCATTTGCAATGATGGCCCAGCAAAGTCTGCAATCGAGGCATGTGAGCGCGCACTTTCTGACGCGCGGCTATGGCGGACGCATGGCCGGGCCTGTCCGCGTCGAACCAGCGGTCCACGCGGCGTATGATGTGGGCGACGAAGCGCTGCTGCTTGCGGGCCACGCGCCTTGTTGGGTCGC
>CAWUIM010000058.1:0-20828 GCA_963922595.1 uncultured Parvularculaceae bacterium | reverse complement strand
ATGAGCGATCCGTTACCCCCCCTGCGCGATGTGATCGCCGCCCATGATCTCGGCGCGAAAAAAGCGCTCGGGCAGCATTTTCTCCTTGATCTGAACCTAACGCGGAAAATTGCGCGCAGCGCCGATGTGGGCGCCGGCGATCACGTCCTGGAAATTGGTCCCGGCCCCGGCGGCCTCACGCGCGCCCTGCTGGAAGCCGGCGCGAATGTCACCGCCATTGAACGCGACGCGCGGTGCATTGCGGTGCTTGACGACATCGCCTCAGCCTATCCGGACCAATTGACGATCGTGGAAGCCGACGCGCTTTCAGTAGACGAATACGCCCTTGCGCAAGGCGGCCCCGTCAAGATCATCGCAAACTTGCCTTATAATATCTCTACGGAGCTTCTTCTGAAATGGCTGAAGGCCAATCATCAGGCGGCGCCGCTCTGGTCGCATATGGCGCTGATGTTTCAAAAGGAAGTGGCCGACCGAATCCTTGCAGCGCCTGGATCAAAAACCTATGGCCGCCTTTCGGTGATCGCCCAGGCCGCAAGCCGCCCGTCGCGCGCCTTCAATCTGCCCGCCCGCGCCTTCACGCCGCCGCCAAAGGTTGAATCCGCGGTCGTTACGTTTCAGCCGGCGCCGACGCGACTGACGACGCTCGGCGCGCTGGAGCGGATTACGCAAGCGGCCTTTTCCCAGCGGCGCAAAATGTTGCGCTCGTCGCTGAAACCGGTGTTTGGAGCAAACGTAGAAAAAGCGCTCGCGCAGATCGGCCGCGCGCCCACGGACCGAGCCGAAGAGATCAGCGTCGACGATTATGTGGCGCTGAGCGAAAGCGCCTATGCGGTAAGCGCCTCGACCTGACCGTCTGCGAACGCCTCGGCCAGTTTGAACTTCTGGATCTTGCCCGACCCTGTAAGCGGCCATTCGTCGACCCACACCCAATAGTAAGGCGTTTTCTGCGGTGAAATCCGTTCCCGGATAAAGGCCTTCAGCGCCGCCGCGTCCGGCTTCTCTTTGGTCGCACGCATGAAACAGGCGACCTGTTCGCCCCATTTTTCATCCGGCACGCCAACCACCGCGGCCTCGGCGATAGCGTCATGTTCGAGGATCGCATTTTCGATTTCCGCCGGGAATAAATTCTCACCGCCGCGGATAATCATCTCTTTCACCCGGCCCGTTATCTTCACATAACCGCGCGCATCCATGCGCCCGAGATCGCCGGTATGGAGCCAGCCTTCGGCGTCAATCGTCGCCGCCGTCGCTTCCGGATTGTCATTATATTCCGTCATGAGACTATAGCCGCGCGCGCAAATCTCCCCCTGTTCGCCGACAGGCATGACGCTGTTGTCAGACGGGTTCCTGATCGAGACCTCCAGATGCGGCGCCGGCTGACCGATGGTCTCGGTGGCGTCTTCCAGCGTGTCGTCGAGCCAAACTTGCGTAATTACCGGCGACGTTTCGGTCTGTCCGTAGATGATCTGAATCATCGTACCGAATTGCGCTTCAGACGCCTTCGCCAACTCCGGCGGCACCATTGAACCGCCGGACGCGACCGATGAGACGCTAGAGAAGTCACGCGGTTGCTTTTTCACCTCTTCAAGCATGGCGACAATCATCGTCGGTACGCCGAACACCATGTTGATCTTTTCGCGCTCGATGAAATCCACCGCCATTTTCGGATCGAACATTGACGCCAACGCCATATTGCACCCGAAGCCGCACATGCCGAGCACATGAATGGCGCAGCCCGTTGTGTGAAAGAGCGGCATGAAGTTCAGTGAGCGATAGCCCTGTTTCACGTTGCAACGGTGAAACGTGTCCATCGCGTTTTGAATGAGGCCGAAATGGTGGAGCACCGCGCCTTTGGGAAATCCCGTTGTGCCGGATGTATACTGAATTTGGACGGGGTCGCCAGGCGCGACGGATGGCAAGGGCGCGCTCGGTCCCGCCCACAGAGCTTCGCGGTCCGTCATGTCGATGCGATGTTTAATGGCGGGCAGGTTCTCGCAAACCGCGTCCGCAATTTGTTTCATCGGATTGCCGCGAAACTCGCTGATGAAGTAAAGCGCTTCAGCGCGCGATTGTTTCAACACATATTCAAGCTCGCGGGCCTGATAGGACGGGTTGACCGTCACCAGCGTCACGCCTGCGAGCGCGAGCGCGTATTCAAGCATCACCCATTCGGGGATATTCGGCGCCCAGATCGCAACGCGCGAGCCCTGGGCATGGCGCGCCGCCAACACGCCCGCAAGATCGAGACAGTCGGACAGCATGTCCTTGAATGTCCAAACACGGCCGACGCCGCCATCGTCCAGGACTTCGCGCAAATAAATCTCGTCCGGCCACCTCTCGGCGGACCGCCGCAACAGATCCCCCACCGTTATTTCGTGCAAGGGCGTGTCGCGCTGCGCGGGAAAGTACGACTCCGTCAGCGTCACATTATACATTGGGCGTCTCCCTGATCTTATTCTTTTGGTTGGATGATAATCTGCGTTTGCGTGACAATCGCCGCCAACGCGCCGTCTTCACGGCTGATACGCGTTTCCCAAACCTGGAGCGTGCGGCCGATTTTTATCGGTTCCGTAACGCCGCGGGCGACTTGTCCGACCGGTATGGGACGCAGGAAATTCGTTTTACTCTCGACTGTCGACATCGTGCATCCTTCCGGCATATTCAAAAATGCACCGACGCCGCCAAGATTGTCCGCAAACGCCATAATGGCGCCGCCGTGCAATGTGGGCGGGACCGTACATTTCTCGGGCGTCACGTCGAGTTCGGCTTCTATGCGTTCTTTTGTGACAAGCACCATGCGCACGCCAAGGGTTAATGCGAAGGGCGCATTTGAGTCATTGAAGATGGAAGCGAGGTTTTCCGATGTCATTCGTCGCCAGCGCCCTCACCGAACGCGTCGATCCGCTCTCGGATGGACGTTGCGACTTCACGCGCATTGTAAACTTCGCCTTCATCAGGCTCTGGCCCTCGGCCGCACAAGACTTCCATGCGGGTTGTGAAAAAGCGCCGTCCGCCGATCGTGCCGAGATCGCCGCCAACGCCCACATTGACGCCGCCGCGCCGGCCGTAAGAGCCGCTGCCGAAGCCCGCGCCCACACCCACGCCGCCGCGATCTTCCGCGACCGTATTGCTGCTCACGATACGGAACCAGTCAAAATCATTTTCAATCGCCAGTTCAGCCGCACGCAAAAGTGCGAAGTCTTCCACCGCTTCAGCCGGTGTGGCGCCGTCGCCACGAAAGATGATGCGGAACCGATCATCTTCGATGCGGCTGTCTTCATAGCCGAAGCCCTTTGCATCCGCCGCCGGCCCATAGCTCGTACCGACCGCTGTGACGCACCCCGCTGCAAGCGCCGCCAGCGCCATGATCGCCAAAAATCGCATGAACCCGTCCTTTTTCTTCGATCCCCGGCCGGACGATAGCATCACCAGACGCCCTCGGCAAAAAGCCCAGCTATGGGCGTTCAGGCCGTCAGGCGAACCATTGAGTGATTGCGTCGGGACGCATCAAGGCGGTCAGAATGATGCCGCCGGCGGCGCCGCCAAGATGCGCCTCATGGCCGATGACGCGGTCGGCGCGGCCCATTAATTGCGCCGAAATAATCATATAGCCGACACCGAATAAAACCGCAGGAATCCCGACGGGCAGGCCCAGCGGATAAATGCCGGCGAACGGATAAAACATACAAAAGGAAAGGATAACGCCGGAGACGGCGCCAGAGGCGCCGACGGCCGAATAGGTCGGATTGTCGCGATTTTTCCAGATCGCCGCGAGTTTGCTGGCGACCAGCGAGCCGAGATAAATGACGATCATCCCGTCCGTATCAAGAGTTTGTTCAACGATCGGCCCAAAAGATAGAAGCGCCATCATGTTGAAGAGAAGATGGAACATGTCCACATGCAGGAAGGCGGACGTAATCAGGCGATGATATTGCTTGTCCCGGGTCACCGCGCCGACCCGAAACGAGAAGTCATCCATAAAATTGTCGTCAACAAAGAAGGCGTAAAAGCTGATGATGATTGTCACGACGGCGAACGCGTAGGTCGCCGGCGCATTCGCGAGCTCCATTATCGAAATCCCCTTAACGCTTTCAGCGCTCCTCTTTTAGGGGCGCTCGCGGCCTCCGTCACTAGGGTCCGGCCCTTTATCAACAACTCCTTAAGGCCGGCGCGCCTATGCTCGCGCAATGAGTGAAACCGCCGCCCCGTCACAACGCCGCCGCTTCGCCGGCGCCGAGTCCATGATAGCGAAAGCCTACGCAGATCCGAAAGCGGTCTCGCGGCGCTTCCGTGCAAAGCGGTTCGAGAAAATCATGGCGATGATCGACGCGATCATCGCTGAGAAAGGCCATTGCCGCATCGCCGATATTGGCGGCACGCCCTATTACTGGGATATCGCCGCAGACGAGGTGCGCACGCGCCCTGTCGAAATCACGCTCATCAATCCGGCTGAAGCGCGCGCGCCTGACGGGCCGTTCCGTTATCTCAACGGCGACGCCACGGACCTTTCGTCAATCGACGATATGAGCTTTGATCTAACCCATTCCAATTCCGTCATTGAACATGTGGGCGATTGGGCCAAGCAAAAAGCCATGGCTGAGACGGTCCGGCGCCTCGCACCAGCTTATTATCTGCAAACGCCCTATTTCTGGTTTCCCTATGAGCCGCATTTCCGGTCCGGTTTTTTTCATTGGCTGCCGGAACAAATCCGCTACCGGCTGGTGATGCGTTTCGCGCTTGGGTTCGCCGACCGCAAAGCGAACGTCGATGACGCAATGGCGCGGGTTCAATCCGCGCGGCTTCTCGACCGTCAGCAATTAGAAGCGCTTTTTCCGGATGCGGAGATTTCCGCCGAACGTGTCGCGGGCTTCACCAAGAGCCTGATCGCTGTCAGACGCTAGAGACTTTTAGCCTCTTCCGGCGTCAACGTCTTCATCGCCAGCGCATGAACCGGGCCGTTCAACTCTTCGCGAAGAATATCATTGACGCACCGCTGACGCGCCACGCGCGACAAGCCGTCAAAGGCGTCCGCCACGATCGTCAGCCGGAAATGCGACTCCCCGCCTTCCGGCGCACCGGCATGGCCTTTGTGAAGGTGCGACTCATCCTTCACCTCCAGGCGGGCGGGCGACAAAGCGGCTTCGATTTTTTTCCGGATGGTCTCAGCGACAGACATAACCGTTCACCTCGCCCAAGCTTAAGGGTTCTGTCAAGATTGTATCAACGGTTGCGGCGCACCATACTATCGAAATGAGCAAGAAAAAGTACACGCCCCGTCACGGGTACGATATCCGCGTCAAACCGCCGAAAGACGACGCGAAGGATGTCCCGAAATGGGCCGAGGCGCATACGCGCGAATGCGACATGGAAGGCTGCGACAAGAAGGCGGCGGTGCGCGCATCGAAATCACCGCGCCAACCCGACGAAAAAATCTGGCTTTGCGCCACTCATGCGCGCGAGCATAACAAGAACTGGAACTTCTTTGAGGGCATGAGCGCCGGCGAAGCCCAGGCCGCCCGCGAAGCGAACATTTATGGCGACCGCCCCACTTGGGAGATGGGAAAGAACGATCGCGCGCGCGCAGCCGCCAAAACACGCGGCCCCGCCGACATGGCGGACGCCCATGGCCTGTTCACCGACGCTGCGGCGAAATTCAAAGCCGCGCGCGGCGCTTACCGCGAAGGCCGAAAGCTGACAAAATTGCAGGAAAAAGCGTTTGAGACACTGGACCTCCGACCAAGCGCCACCAAGGCCGAGATCAAGAAAAAATACGCCGAGCTTGTGCGCCGGTTCCACCCTGACTCTAACGAAGGCGACCGCAGCGCTGAAGAACAGCTTCAGGAAGTCGTTAAAGCGCACACAATCCTGAAAAAAGCAGGCATTTGTTGATCTAGCGCAGCGACCGGCGCTCTATTAACCAATTTATGTTTTCGACGGCCTATCAAGCGCGGTACAGGGTGCGCGCTGGACGCTCTGCGCCTTGATGGACGGTCCGTATTTTGCGAAGGAGGCCGCAATTGGCCACGGCGCGCGTCGCCGCCTGGCGTCGGTGAGAAGTCATTATGAGTTATTTACGCAGCAATCCCTCTGACCCGTTCGTCTTTGATATCGACGATATGAAAGATGTCGGCGCGGAATTGACTGAGGCCTACGCTGCTGCGGACCCATTTCCACATGCGGTCGTCGATGATTTCCTGCCCGAAAGCCTGATCGATTACTGCCTTGATCATTTTCCGCAAAAGCTTGATGCGGACGGAATGAGTTTTGACCGCGACCAGGAGCGGTACAAGAAAAGTTACCATCCTGATTATCTGGAGCCTGACCTGCGCAAGCTCTTTTATTCTTTTAATTCGCGCCCCTTTGTCCGGGTGATCGAAAATATCACCGGCATCAAAGGCTTGATCCCCGACCCCTATTTTGCAGGCGGCGGCTTTCATGAAATCTCCACCGGCGGGCACCTGTCGATGCACGCCGATTTCAATCATCACAAGCCGCTCAACCTGGAGCGCCGCGTCAACGTCCTCATTTATCTCAATCGCGACTGGAAAGAGGACTATGGCGGCCAGCTCGAACTCTGGCGCACGGACATGTCCGAACGCGTTCAGTCAATCGTGCCGCTGGCGAACCGGTGCGTGATTTTCACCACCACCCAACAGAGCATGCACGGCAATCCGACGCCGGTCGCCCACCCCGACGGCGTCAGCCGAAAATCGATCGCCCTTTATTACTACACCGCCACATGGGACGGCACGGCCGCCTCCAAGACTACGCAATTCAA
The DNA here is from genome assembly GCA_963922595.1 of uncultured Parvularculaceae bacterium. GTDB lineage: Bacteria > Pseudomonadota > Alphaproteobacteria > Caulobacterales > Parvularculaceae > JAJFFW01. The sequence goes on along the minus strand of CAWUIM010000058.1, from coordinate 14,050 downwards.
AACCCGCCCCGGCACCGCTGACCGCGTGGACTGGTCAGTAAAGACGAACGAGCTCATGCATGATCTGCTGCCGCCCGCGCTTATGCGCCTTGCGGCGAAAGCCCGCCGACGCCTGTAATCGGCGCGATTGGCGCGGAAACAGTGCGACATCTGTCCTGCGCTGAGGCCTTGAAACTCTCCGGCATTCGCGCGAGTGTCCGCGCTTCACAGAGGACTGGTAAGGAACATTCATGGCCGAGATGAAAGACATCGCCCTTCCCGAATCGCCGGACATCAGCGTGAATGCGCGCGCTGTGTTCGGGATCGACTTCGATATGGACGTGCCCGCCTTCTCGACCAGCAACACGTATGTGCCCGCCGTCGATCCGTCCTACCGCTTCGACGAACAGACGACGCGCGCCATCCTCGCCGGGTTCGCGCATAATCGCCGGGTTATGGTGCAAGGCTATCATGGCACCGGGAAATCCACCCATATCGAACAGGTGGCCGCACGCCTCAACTGGGCCTGCGTGCGCATCAATCTCGACAGCCATGTGAGCCGCATCGACCTTATCGGCAAGGACGCCATCGTCGTCGAAAACGGTCAACAAGTGACGGCCTTTAAAGAAGGCATTTTGCCCTGGGCGTTCCAGCGCCCCGTTGCGCTCGTCTTCGATGAATATGACGCCGGGCGGCCGGATGTGATGTTCGTCATCCAGCGGGTCCTCGAGGCTGAAGGGCGCCTGACGCTTCTGGACCAGAACCGCGTTCTGACGCCGAACCCTTATTTCCGTCTCTTCGCCACGACCAACACGATTGGCCTTGGCGACACGACCGGCCTCTATCACGGTACGCAACAAATCAACCAGGGCCAGATGGATCGCTGGTCAATCGTCACGACGCTGAATTATCTGCCCCATGATGAAGAAGCGGAGATTATCATCGCGAAAGCGCCGCTTTACGACTCCAAAGAGGGCCGCCGCGCGATCGACGCCATGGTGCGCGTCGCCGACATGACGCGGAACGCTTTCATCAACGGCGATATCTCCACCGTCATGAGCCCGCGCACCGTTATCACCTGGGCGCAGAACGCGGAGATCTTCCAGGATATCGGTTACGCCTTCCGGGTGACCTTCCTTAACAAATGCGACGAACTTGAGCGCCCGACGGTCGCCGAATTCTATCAGCGCGCATTTGGAGAAGATTTGCCGGAAGCCGCGCCGCAGGTGAGCGTGGCGTAACGCCGATCTTCCCAAGATGATTGAGAGCGCGTAGGTTCCTGACGCCGTTATCAGGAGCTGCCCATGCTGCGCGTCACGACTTTCCTTTCATCCGCTTTCTTTCTCACCGCCGCGCATGCGCAAGAACCCGAGGCCGCCGCGCCGCCGGCAAAAGCTGATGTGCTCGCCGCCATCGACGCGCGCTACGGCGAGACTGAAGACATCGCCATGAAACTCTGGGAGTGGGCGGAGGTCGGCTACCAGGAAGAAAAATCCTCAGGCCTGATGCAAGACAAACTCGCCGCCGCAGGCTTCAAGATTGAAAAAGGCGCCGCCGGCATCCCCACCGCTTTCGTCGCCAGCTGGGGCGCGGAGGGTCCCGTGATCGGGGTACTCGCAGAGTTTGACGCCCTGCCCGGTATAAACCAGAGCGCCGCACCGACGCGCGCGCCCGTTGACGGTAAAGGCGCCGGCCACGCCTGCGGCCACAATCTCTTCGGCGCTGGATCGGTGAGCGCCGCCATCGCCATCAAAGACTGGCTTGAGCAAAGCGGAGCGCCCGGCGTCATCCGCCTTTACGGAACGCCCGCCGAGGAAGGCGGCTCAGGCAAGGTCTATATGGTCCGCGAGGGGCTCTTTAAGGATGTGGACTTTGCGCTTCATTGGCATGCGGACGATGAAAACTCCGCCGCCGCGCGTACGACGCTCGCCAACCGCTCAGCGAAGTTTCGTTTCAAGGGACGCTCCGCGCACGCGGCCGGCGCGCCGGAAAAAGCGCGTTCGGCGCTCGACGGCGTTGAAGCCTTCAACCTGATGGTTAACATGATGCGCGAACACGTGCCGCAAGATGCGCGTATCCACTATGTGATCACCTCCGGCGGGGTTGCGCCCAATGTGGTCCCCGACTTTGCGGAAGTCTTTTACTATGTGCGCCACCCAAAACCGTCAGGCGTTGAAGACATCTGGACGCGGGTCGAGGACGCAGCGCGGGGCGCGGCTATGGGCACCGGCACGCAGGTGGAATGGGAAGTGATCCACGGCAATAATCCGCTTCTCGTCAACGAAGCCCTCGCCAAGGCCATGGACGCAAACCTGCGCGCTGTCGGCGGCGTCAATTATTCAAAGGCCGAACAGTCCTTCGCCAAAAAACTCTATGCGAGCCTCGACGCGCCGGCGGCGGACCTTGGCAGCGAAACGCAAATTCAGCCCTATTCGAAATCGCTTGGCTATGGGTCAACGGATGTCGGCGACGTCTCCTACGCCGTGCCGACGGTCGGGGTCAGAACCGCCACCTGGGTGCCCGGCACCGCCGCGCATTCCTGGCAGGCGGTCGCGACCAGCGGCACGTCCATCGGCGTTAAAGGCGCACAGGTGGCGGCCAAGGCGCTGACCCTCACCGCTATCGATCTTTATACCGATGAAGCATTACGCGAGGCCGCGCGCGAGGAGTTCGATGAAGCGCGCGGGCCAAATTACAAATACCAATCGCTGCTCGGCGACCGCAAACCGCCGCTTGATTACCGGAAATAGGCGCGCCGTTCACGTCTAACGGCGCGCGCTCTTACGCAAATTAATTCCCTATTGCGCCAGTTCGAATCCAACCGGCGCGCCCGGCCCCATGGGGATGCCGATCGAGACCCAGATGATCGTCAGGATCAATCCGGAGATGAGCAACCAGATCGAATAGGGGATCATGGTGGCGGTGAGACTGCCGAGGCCGAATTCCGGTTTCCAACGCTGACAGAAGGTGAGGATCAGCGGGAAATAGACCATCAGCGGCGTGATGATGTTGGTGGCGGAATCGCCGACGCGATAAGCGGCGGTCGTCGCTTCAGGGCTGATATTCAACAGCATCAGCATGGGGATAAGCACCGGCGCCAAAAGCGCCCATTTAGCGCTGGCCGAGCCCACGAAAAGATTCACAACTCCGGTGAGCAACACCATGAACGCGAGCGTGACGGGCGTCGGCAGACCGGCGGCCTCAATGGCGCCCGCGCCATGAATTGCGAAGATGAGCCCGAGATTGGACCAGTTGAACATCGCCACAAAGTGCGCGGCAAAAAATGCGAGCACGAGATAGTAAGCAAGATCCCCCATGCTCTCCGACATCATGCGGACAATATCGCGATGGTCTTTTACCGATCCTGCGGCGGAACCGTAGGCCCACCCGGCGGCGAGAAACAGAATGAAGAAGCCCGCGACGAGCGATCTGAAAAACGGCGTCAGGGCCAGCGTCAGGTCGGCCTTTGACTCGTCCATCAGCGGCGTCCCCGGCCCGATGGTCATGAAGATCCAGAGCGCGACGACGGCTAATACGGCGATCCCCGCGCGCCGCAAGCCCTTGCGTTGACCGGGCGTTAGCGGCGCATCCGCTTCCGCCGCATTCATGCCGGCGTCCGTTTGCGGGGTGTAGCCGCCAAGGCGCGGTTCGATGATCTTATCGGTGACAAACCAGATGACCGGCAAAAAGATCACGGTCATCGCGGCGATGAAAAACCAGTTGCCGGCGAGGTTCGCATCCCATGTCGGCTGCAGCGCTTCGGCCGCCGCTTCAGTGATCCCGAAGAGGAGCGCGTCCAGTTGGCCCGGAAAAAGGTTCGCCGAAAATCCGCCCGATACGCCGGCGAACGCCGCAGCGATGCCCGCAATCGGATGCCGGCCGGCCGCTGCGTAGAGAACGCCCGCCAGCGGGATCAAGACGACGTATGCAGCGTCGGCGGCGAGATTGCCCACCATGGCGGTGAGCGCCACCATCGGCGTCAGCAGAAATTTCGGCGCATTGCGCACCGAAGCGCGCATCGCGCTGGCGAAGAGACCGGACCGCTCCGCAATCCCGGCGCCGAGCATCACGACCAGCACATAGCCGAGCGGGTGAAAGTGCGTGAACGTCTTGGGCATATCGACCCACAGGCGTTGAACATTTTCCGCCGACAGAAGGCTTGCCGCGGTGATGATTTCCGGCGCGCCGTCAGCGCCCACTTTGGTCGGATGCGCCGCATCAAGCCCTGCAAGGTTGGCGGCGATGGAGATCAGAACCAGGACGCCGATCAAATAGAGGAAGATAAACGCCGGGTCAGGCAGCTTGTTGCCCGTGCGTTCGATCCAGCCGAGGATGCCGCCTTGTGATTGTCCGCCCGCTGCGGCCGCTTGTGTCGCCATGGTTTTTGCGATCCTTTTTGTCATTCTTAAGCGCGAATGTTGCCGTTTTTTGGGCGGCGGGGCAAATCAGCCCGCAACTGCTTAGCTCTGTTGCGCCGCGGCGGCGCCCGCCCTAGCGTTTGGGTTCGAGCGAACGGAGAGCCCCATGCCCACCATTGAAGAGATCAAGAAACAAATGCGCCTGCCGGTGATCGGCGCGCCGCTTTTTATCGTCTCAAACCCGAAACTGGTGATCGCCCAATGCCTCGCGGGCGTTGTGGGCTCGTTCCCGGCGCTCAACGCGCGCCCCGCCGAAAAGCTCGACGAGTGGCTTGTGGAGATCAAGGACGCCATCGCTCGCCATAATGACGACAATCCGGACCGGCCTGCGGCGCCGTTTGCGGTCAATCAAATTGTGCACAAATCCAATGACCGCTTGATGCACGATCTGGAAGCCTGCGTGAAGCATGAAGTCCCGATCGTGATCTGTTCGCTCGGCGCACGCGAGGACGTCTATGAAGCAGTGCATTCCTATGGCGGAATCGTTCTCCACGACATTATCAATCAGTTCTTCGCAAAAAAAGCGATCGAAAAAGGCGCAGACGGATTAATCGCCGTCGCCGCGGGCGCCGGCGGCCATGCGGGCGTCACGTCTCCCTTCGCGCTCATTCAGGAGATCCGCGAATGGTTTGACGGCCCGCTCGCCCTTTCCGGCTCACTCGCCACCGGCGACTCGGTCCTCTCTGCTGAGGCCATGGGCGCTGACTTCGCCTATATCGGCTCAGCGTTTATCGCCTGCGACGAAGCGAACGCCTCTGACGGCTACAAAGACGCGATCGTTGAGAACAGCGCTGACGATATTGTCTACACGAACCTTTTCACCGGGGTGCACGGCAATTATCTGAAACCGTCCATCGTCGACGCCGGGCTTGATCCGGATAATCTCCCGGAAAGCGATCCGTCGAAAATGAATTTCGGATCAGGCGGCAACACGGACGCAAAAGCCTGGAAGGATATCTGGGGCTGCGGTCAGGGCATCGGCGCGATCGAACAACGCGAATCGACCGCCGACTATGTGGACCGGCTGGAGCGCGAATATCTGGCCGCGAAGAAGCGGCTCGGGCTTTCCGGTTAACGCCGCCGCCCGTTTTCATCTTCGTTGAAGCGGGTTAGGTTCCGGTGACGCAATCGCCGGAGACCCTCCCCTTATGCGCAATCGCCATTGTAAGATCGTCGCCACCATCGGCCCCGCCAGCGCGTCGCCCTCTATGTTGCGGCTCTTGTTCAACGCCGGCGTCGATGTCTTCCGGCTGAACTACTCCCATGCGGACTATGACAAGACGACCCGCATTGTTGAGGCCATCCGGGAGACCGAAAAAGCGACGCAATCGCCAATTGCGATTTTCGCCGACCTGCAGGGGCCGAAAATCCGCACAGGCGTCCTGAAGGGCGATTCGCTCGAACTGAAATATGGCGCGGAATACCGGCTGATCCTGACGAAAGAAACCGACGAAGCCGACGTCATCCCGATCCCTCACCCTGAAATTCTGGATGTGGTTCAACCGGGCGACATCTTGAAGCTCGACGACGGCAAACTGCAGATCACGATCAGCGAACGCCGCGGCGATGCGGTGATCGCGAAAGCCGATACGCCCGGCGCGCTCACCAACCGCAAAGGCATCAACCTGCCGGGCCGCCACTTGCCGATCTCGGCGCTCACCGAAAAAGACCGGGCCGACCTAGGCCATGCCTTATCGCTGGGCGTCGATTATGTGGCGCTGTCCTTCGTGCAAAAACCGGATGATGTGGCCGAAGCGAAGGCGCTGATCAACGGGCGCGCAAAGATTATTTCAAAAATTGAGAAACCGAGCGCGGTTGAGCATCTCGACGGCATCCTTGACCAGTCCGACGCCTTGATGGTGGCGCGCGGCGATCTTGGCGTTGAGTTGCCGCCGGAAGACGTGCCGCTCATCCAGCGTCGGATCGTACGCACCTGCCGCAAGCTCGGTAAACCGGTGATCGTCGCCACCCATATGCTGGAGTCCATGGTGGAATCGATCGCACCGACGCGCGCCGAAGCCTCCGATGTTTCAACCGCCGTCTATCAAGGCGCGGACGCCGTTATGCTCTCGGCGGAGACCGCGGTCGGGCGCCATCCGCCGACAGCCGTCGCCATCATGGACCGCATCATCAAGGCGACAGAGAGCGACGAGGAATCCGGCGGCTTTCACATGTCGGTTGATCCCGATACGGAATTGACCACCGCCGACGCCATGACCTTGTCCGCGCGGCGCATCGCCGAAGTGCTCGATTGCAAATTGACCGTCGCCTACACCAAGACCGGCTCAACGGCGCGGCGCCTGTCGCGCGACCGGCCGCGATGCGCCATTATCGCAGCGACCCCGCAAACGGATGTGGCGCGCCAGCTCGCGCTCCATTGGGGCGTCGCGCCCGTGATCACGGAAGACATCTCACATTTTCATGAGATGATTGAAAAGGCCGATCAGCTTGCGCGCGCCCACGGCGCCGAAGAAGGCGAACGGATTATTACACTCGCCGGATATCCGTTTGGCCGCGCCGGCAAAACCAATACGCTCAAAATCAGCCGCATCGGCGCCTTTGAAGAGTAATTCCTCGGGAGAGAGCCATGACCATTACGACACGGACGATTGACTATGACCACAACGGCGCGGCGCTGGAAGGCGTCCTCGCCTATGACAACACGCAGGAAGGCCCCCGGCCTGCAGTGCTCGTCGCGCACACATGGGCGGGGCGCAAGGATTTCGAAGTCGACATGGCGAAAAAGCTGGCGGGCCTTGGCTATGCGGGGTTTGCCCTTGATCTGTTCGGCAAAGGCGTCACCGGCGCGACCAACGAAGAGTGTCAGGCGCTGATCGATCCGCTCCTCGCCGATCGCGCGATGCTGCAAGCGCGCCTCCTGCACATTGTCGATGTGGTGAAAAACGCCCCTGAGGTCGACGCCGGCAAGATTGGGGCGCTCGGCTTTTGTTTCGGCGGTCTTTGCGCGCTTGATATCGCCCGCACCGGCGCCCACGTGAAAACGGTCGCGTCATTTCACGGCCTTTTCAACCCGCCCGGCAACACCGGCGGCAACAAGATCAAAGCGAAAGTGATCGCCTTCCATGGGTATGACGACCCAATGGCGCCGCCGGACGCCATGGTCGGGCTGGCGGATGAGCTGACCAAGGGCGGCGCCGACTGGCAGATCCACGCTTATGGCGGTACGATGCACGCCTTCACCAATCCGCAGGCGAACGATCCGGGCTTCGGAACGGTTTATTCCCAAACCGCCGCCGATCGCTCCTGGGCGTCGCTCGTTGAATTTCTGGCTGAGTGCTTCGCGTAACGCTTAGCGTATCCGCAATCACCCCGCGCGCTGGCGGAGCGCAGGCGCGTCGGGCGCCAGATTTGACCGCGCAATCGGATAGACATCGTCGCGGCCCATCACCCACGCAGTCATGTCAGTGAATAACGGCGCGAACGCCTCATCGAGAATATTGAGCCCACCCGTATAAGCCCCGAAGGCCGGCAACACCATGCGTGCGCCATCTGTAACGAAACACCGCCTGCGGAGCGTTTTATTTCCCGTCTGAACCCGCGCACACGGATGCAGGTGCCCGGCCAACTCTCCAGCCTCAGGTGCAACTTCCGGCTCATGGGTCAGGAACAGCCCGCCGACACGCGTCTGCTTTTCAACAACGCCGCCGAAGCGTTTAGGCGGATCAGGGTCGTGATTGCCAAGAACCCAGAGCCAGTCATGGGCGCTGATCAAGTCATCAAGGAGCGCCGCGTCGTCGGCGTCCATGCGCGCTTCCGACCCGCGATCGTGAAACGCGTCGCCGAGTGAAACAATGAGGGCCGGCTTCATCTCACGGGCAATGGCGGCGAGCCGCCTAAGGGTCGTGCGCGTATCATAGGGCGGCAACATGACGCCGCGCGCGCCGAACGAGGAGCCCTTTTCAAAATGCAGATCGGCGACGATGAGCGCCTCACGCTCCGGCCAATAGAGCGCGCCCGCAGGTAAGGGAACGAGCTCTTCGCCATTCAGGTTTATCGTCGTTGCGCTCATGGGCGCATCGTATGAACGATTCACAGTCGTTCAAGGATTTTCAGCACGATTTTTTAGCAAGAATTTTCGTCAACGACGCATGGCCGTCTCAATGATCGCTTCCGACGTTTCCTTCAACATCGCCTCCTGCGCGTCGCCGTGCACCGCTTCGCGATTGATCTCCAGCATCACCGGCACAGCGAGCGGCGAAACGCGCTCAAGCGCGGTGTGGCGCACATTGCCCTTCACGCGCGCCAGCAAATTCGCCAGCCGTTTCAGATCGAGGAAGCCTCCGGCGGCGTCATCCCAAGCCGCCTGCAGGAGAATATGGTCTGGCTCATGTTCTTTCAGGACGTCATAGATAAGATCCGCTGAAAACGTCACTTGTCGCCCTGTTTTCTCCTGCCCCGGATAGCGTCGCTCAATAAGGCCCGCAATAATCGCGCAATTGCGAAAGGTGCGCTTCATGAGGATCGACTCCTGCAGCCACTCCTCCAGATCGTCCGTCAGCATGTCTTCGGAAAAGAGATCGGTCATATCCACGTCCGACATATCTTTCCGTCCCCAGACGGAAAGCGCATATTCGCCGCCCACGAAACCGAACGGTTGCTTGCCGAGCCGTTCGAGCCGCCGCGTCAACAGCATGCCCAACGTTTGATGCGCCAATTGCCCATCAAAAGGATAACACACAAGGAAATGCCGACCCATATTGGGAAATGTCTCCACAAGCAATTCATCCGGATCAGGAATGACGGAAACATCGCGCTGCATCTGAAGCCAGTCGCGCACCGGGTCCGGCAGCGACGCCCACTGCCCCGGGTCATGGATCATCTCGCGCACGCGCCCGGCCAGAAACGTGGAAAAGGGAAACTTGCCGCCGTTCCATGACGACACTTTAGGCTGCTCCCCGGCGGCTTTGGAGACGAGCGCATCTGTTCCTTCAACGCCTTCGAGGCGCAAGACTTCGCCGGCGAACAGGAACGTATCACCCGGCGCCATATGTTCGATCAGCCATTCTTCTACGGTGCCGAGAATGCGGCCCGGACGTTTCGGCCCTTTCTTCGAAGCGAGGCGCACATTCAATGTCGCCGCTTCGACGATCGTGCCCACATTCATCCGGTATTGTTGCGCGACCTGGGCGTTGCGGACGCGGTAAAGGCCCTCTTTCGTTTTCACGATGCGCTTGTATCGGTCATAGGTTTTGAGCGCATAGCCGCCTGTGGCCACAAATTGCAGCGCGCGCTCGAAGGTCTCGCGCGGCAAATCCGCGTAAAGGGAAACTGAACTAATCTCATTATAAAGATCATCCGGATCGAAGGGCTCCGCGCACGCCATGCCCATAATATGCTGCGCGAGCACGTCGAGCGCACCGTCACGCGGCGGTTCGCCGTCAAGATCGCCCGCCTCGATCGCGTCTTTGGCGGCGAAGCATTCCAACACCTCAAGGCGATTGGACGGCACAAGCAGCGCACGGCTCGGCTCATTCATGCGGTGATTGGCGCGACCGATCCTTTGAGTGAGCCGGCTTGCGCCTTTGGGCGCGCCAATCTGGATTACGAGGTCCACATCGCCCCAGTCGATGCCGAGATCGAGCGTCGATGTGCAGACAACGGCGCGCAAATCGCCGCGCACCATCGCCGCCTCCACCTTGCGCCGCCGCCCCACATCAAGCGAGCCGTGGTGGAGCGCGATCGGCAGATTGTCGTCGTTCAGCGTCCACAAGGCCTGAAAAGTCATCTCCGCTTGCGCGCGCGTGTTAACGAACACGAGCGTCATGCTGGCGTTCCTGATCGCGTCATATACTTCGGCCCACGCGTGACGCGCCGAATGGCCGGACCAGGGGATGCGTTCTTCGGAATTCATCACGTCGACGACCGCTTCAGCGCCGCTGTCGGCCATGATCAGTTGGGCCGCCGCGCCGCGCCCATCTTGCGGCGTCAGGTACGACAGCATCGGGGCCGCGTCCGGCACGGTCGCCGACAGGCCGGTGACGCGAAGATGCGGGGCATATTTTCGCAGACGCGCTAGACCAAGCCCCAGCAGGTGACCGCGTTTGACGCCAACGAGCGAGTGAATTTCATCAAGGATCACGCATTTGAGGGAACGGAAGAAGTCTTTGGCCTCTTTGTTCGCAAGGAGCAGCGCCACCTGTTCCGGTGTCGTCAGGAGAATGTCCGGCGGGTTCAATTTCTGACGGCGCCGGCGCGCTTGCGGCGTGTCGCCGGTGCGGGTCTCAAGGCTGACGTCAAGCTTCATTTCAGCGACAGGCGCTTCCACGTTACGCGCAACATCCACCGACAGCGCTTTCAACGGCGAAATATAGAGCGTATGCAGACCACCGCCGCCGCCATTGCGATGAAGATCGACGAGGCTTGGCAAAAATCCGGCGAGAGTTTTGCCGCCGCCTGTTGGCGCAATCAGAAGATGCGAACGCCCGGCGAGGCCCGCTTCAAGACAGGCGAGCTGGTGCGGCCGCGCCGCCCAGCCGCGCGCGGCGAACCAGCTTGAAAAAACATCGGGCAGCAACTCTGCCGGAGGGACGCCGTCGGCCATAGATGGAGTATAGCGTTTCCCCGACTTCAGAACAGACGGATGCGGCGCCGCAGCTCATCCGTTACTCGCCGCCGCTGGTTCCGCCTGTCGCCACAGCGTCCGGACCGATTGTGCGGGCCACAAACCGGTCGAGCGCGCGCAACGTGTCGAGCCGGGCGTCGCTTGTGGAAAGCCAATGGTCGCCGCCCTTCAGCTTCACCATCTCCACCTCTTTCCCGGCGCGTTTCAGCGCGCGTTCCATGATCGCGCTCTGGCGATAGGGTACGACAGTGTCGTCATTGCCGTGGATCAACAGCACCGGCGCCTTAAACTGGTCGGCGTGCTCCGATGGGGAAATTAATTTCAACTTGTCACGCCCGGCGCGCGGATCGCCGATCAATTCCTTCCAGTAGTCAAAAACCCAACTGTCTTTGCCGTGATCCTGACGCTCATCGTAAAGCATCCTCGGCAGATCAGCGACGGGCGCGATCGCCGCGACGCACTTATAAAGATCCGGCGTGAACGCGCCGCCCGCCAGCGCCGCGTATCCGCCATAGCTCGCGCCAATAATGCAGACGCGGTCCGGATCGGCCCACTTTGTTTTGATCAGCGCGTTCAGCCCGTCGGTGACGTCATGCTGCATCACGCCGCGCCCCCAATTGCCGCGCCCCGCATTGCGGTGCTCGGCGCCGAAGCCATCCGATCCGCGGAAGTTCGGCTGCAGCACCAGATAGCCGCGGGTGGCAAAATATTGGGCCATCCAGTCAAAGCCCATTGCGTCATAGGACTCCGGTCCGCCATGGGGCATAATGATGGTCGGACGCGGTGTCTCGGGGGTCCAGTCGCGCGGACGCGTCAGGAGCGAGGGAATGCGCACGCCGTCCCGCGCTTTATAGGCGATGCTCACCACCTCCGCCGCATCTTCGTCATTGATCTCTTCATAGGCGTTCCCGACACGGATGAGTTTCGTGTTCTGCCGGTCGAACAGGTGGTAGCTGGGCGCAAGCGCGCCGCCCGCCACGCGGAAAATGAAGAAGTTCAGATCGTCGGTCCAATCAGACAGCGTGACGGCGGCGTCTGGAAACATCAGGGCGATCTGTTCGGCGAAATCGTCCAGCTCGTCGTCGAAGAAATCATATCGTGGATAAATCCCTGAATATTCCACACCGAAAACGACCCGGTTCACATTATTGATGACCCGGTCCACGTCCGCGTCGCCACGTTGGAAGATGGGCCCCGATAATTTTCCATCCGGGGTCAGTTCCGCCAGATTGAAATAGTCCCCGTCATTACGGAGCGACACGATCAATGCGGATTCGTCAGGCTTGTATCCAACGATCGACAGCGGCGGACGCGCCGCCTTTCGCTCGAAGATCTTGCGCAGCTTGCCGTCCACACGCATCTCAATGGTGTAGAGATCCCGCCTGTCGTTATATTTTTCCTCGGCGATTACGTCGCCGTCTTTGTTCACAAACCAGTCGATGGTGTCCGCGCTGCCGCGATTGATGACGCGTCCGCGGCCCGTATCGAGGTTCACTTGCAACAAACCGAATGTAGGATCGGAGCCGCGTGCGCCGAGAAAGCCCGGCATATAGACATAGTCTTTCTTCTGCGGGCTGTACCCCACAATACGACCGAGTCCCGATTGAGCGGGATACAGTTCTTCAGTGCCGCGCAACAGCAATTTCAATTTGTCCGTTTCCACATTGTAAGCGAAGGCGGCGGAGTATTCGAACTCGCCCCGAAAACCCGACACCCGCGTCGTTTCCGACGCGCGCAAAATCACATGTTTGTCGCTGATAAACCGCGTGTTCTGCGTCTTCACCTTTGAGGTGTTGACGCCGCCCAAATTTTTCTTTTCGTCGAAATCATAAACGAGAAGCGCCTCGACGCTGTCGCGCATATTTATCCGCGCGAGCCGCCGCCCGTCCGGCGAGATCGACATCGCACGGTTGCTCGGCAAATCGCCGTAAACTTCCAAAGGTGGTAAAGCATCCGCCGCCCCTGCCCAAGAAAGCATGAAAATTAATGCTAATAAAACCCGCATATTCGCCCCTCTAAGCCCCTTTTTTATCAATAGTGCAAAATTTTTTGAAGATTGGTCAAGAGTTTGCGGGGTTTTGTGATGAAGCAGCGCAGTGGACCAGATTTCAGGATTAAGGACCTGAATGCAGTATGCATCCATACTGCAAAATAGGCCGCGATAATCGCACATTCTTTGTTCGACAGCTGGAAAATACCGGCGCCACCAACATGAATCACACACCGAAGCCGCGGTTTTTGCGTCGCCTCTACTCCAACACGCCTTATGGATTAGTCGTTTTGAAATGACGTATGATCGGGCGTATTGAGATATAGGGCGAGGGGCGCAATGCCGGAATACGGATCCGCCAATAACCGAATTCGGAATTTTCTAACGCGCGATACAACGCTCTGGTCGAGCTTTATCGCTACTGTCGTCATGACTGTCGGTTTTGTGACGATCATGCGCATCTGGGACTTCGAAATCATTGATGAAATGTGGAACCGACAAGCCATCATCGATCATGTTCGAAACATGACCGCGACACAAAGGGCCGTCCACGCCTGGACAACGGGAACGCTTGATGTCGCCTACCCCATTGCATATTCAATCTTATTCATTGGCGTTGCGTTGCGTTTTTTCCCACGCGTCGGACCATGGCTTGCGCTCCCCAGCATTTTGGTGGCGCCGGTCGATCTCATCGAGGGGTTTTCGCAGGTCATGATTTTGAATGGCGACTTTTCTTTTCTGCCCCTTAAAGGGTGGGCGACGCCGATTAAACTTGTTCTGTTTTTAATGGGCCTTGGCGTCGCGATCTTTGCCCTAATAATTGGCGCGCTTCGCCGTCTTCGGCATTCCCCCTAATTCAACTGTGGAAGAAGCCCGCTGGCGGCAATCCTCACCCCGATTCTTCCGCTCGCATGGCCCCCGCGCTAGACTGACAGGCGATGACTGCTTTTGACGCTATTCTCCATCCGACGCCGAAGGGAATTTATTGTTCGCCTGGCGATTTTTATATCGATCCGGTGGCGGCGGTGGACCGGGCGGTGATTACGCACGGGCACGCTGACCATGCGCGCGCCGGCCATG
>CAWUIM010000057.1:0-21716 GCA_963922595.1 uncultured Parvularculaceae bacterium | reverse complement strand
GCCTATGGGCCGGCCAAAGCGCGCGCCATCGCGGCGGCGCACCGGCGCGAAGCGCCCCTTGATCTAACGGTTCGTGACCGGAACGATCTTGAAAAGCTGGCGCAGACGCTGGGGGCGGAGATTGTTCTGGAGCGCACTTTGCGGCTGAAGGACGCCGCGCCGGTGCCAAGCCTGCCGGGGTTTGAAGAGGGGCGCTGGTGGGTGCAGGACGCGGCGGCTTCCTTGCCGGCGCGGCTTCTCGGCGATGTGGCGGGCAAGCGTGTCTTTGATCTCTGCGCCGCGCCGGGCGGGAAGACGATGCAGCTCGCGGCCGCCGGGGCGGAGGTGACCGCCGTCGACGAAAGCGGGCCGCGGCTGAAACTGATCGTTGATAATCTGGCGCGGGTGCGCCTGCGCGCTGAAACCGTGAAAGCGGACGTCCTCGACTGGACGCCGCCGCGCCAGGCCGATGCGATCCTCCTTGACGCGCCTTGTTCCGCTACCGGAACGATCCGCCGGCACCCCGATATTTTGAGCGGGAAGAGCGAAGACGATGTGAAGGCGCTGGCGGCGCTGCAGGAAAAGATGATCGACCGCGCCGTCCAGATGCTGAAACCCGGCGGCGTCCTCGTCTACGCCACCTGCTCGCTGCAGCCCGAAGAGGGCGAGACACAAAGCGCCGCGGCGCTGGCGCGGCATGAAAATCTCGCGCGCCAGCCGGTCGAGGCGACGGAGATCGGCGGCCTCGCCGAGGCCGTCACCCGCGACGGCGACATGCGGGTTTTGCCTTCGATGTTGGGCGACAAAGGCGGGATCGACGGGTTCTTTGCGGCCCGCTTCGTCAAGAAGTCTTAACCTTTGGCCTTTTCAGTGACCAAAGCCGCGACAGATGCGCGAAATACGCCCTAAAACCCTTGAAGTACGGGGCGTTGGCGACGATATTACGGGCTCGAAGTTTCAGCAGGAAAAGGCTCTGATCTTATGAACGATTATCGCAATCAGTATGACGGGACCGTCGCCAGCCGCACCGGCGCGGCCGTCGATGAGGGCTTACGTAGCTACATGCTCGGCGTTTACAATTATATGGCGCTCGCTGTGGCCGGCACGGGGCTCGTCTCGTTCTTTGTTGCGCAGAATGAAGCGCTGGTGTTCCAGATCGCGGGCACGCCCATCATGTGGGTGATTTTTGCGGGTATTCTGGGCCTCGGCTGGTTCGCGCCGAAAGTGATGTTCACCGGGTCCAAGCCTATGGCCCACGGCATGTTCTGGCTTTATGCCGGCCTCTGGGGCGTTTTGATCGCGCCGATGCTTTACCGGTTCGCGTCCGCCGGCGCCGCCGTTGATATCTACAAAGCGTTCTTCATCACAGCGACTGTCTTCGGATCGCTCAGCATTTACGGCTACACCACCAAAAAAGATCTTTCCGGGTGGGCGAGCTTCCTGATGATGGCGACGGTCGGTCTTTTGATCGCGATTGTGGCGAACTTCCTCTTCTTCAAGAGCGGCATGATGAGCCTCATCACGTCGAGCCTTGTGGTTCTCGTGTTCTCCGCTGTCACCGCGTATGAAACGCAGATGATCAAATCGCTTTATCGCGAGGGCGGCGCGTCCAACGAACGCGCGGCGATCTTCGGGGCGTTCGCCTTGTACGGTTCATTCGTGACGCTCTTCATCCACATTCTTAATATCCTCGGATTCATGCGTGACTAACACGTTTGACCGCTGACAAAACGAAGCCCCGCCGGTTGCGGCGGGGCTTTGCTATTTTGAAGGACGCCTCCTCGACTTGTGAGGCGATGTCAGGCAAATCTTGTTCCTTTCGCATCATCGCTGCGGCAGTATCGCTTAATGACCCACTCTGACCATCACGGCCTATCCATCACCAACGCTTCTCCGGGCGCAGCGACCGGGTATGACGCCTATGTGCGCGAGTTTCTGAGCTACGGCGCGGCGTTGCGCGATTTGTTTGCGGTGGCCGACGCGTCGCCGGACTGCGCGCTTGTGAACGCCCATGCGGCCGTCTTGCATCTTGCCTTTGAAGGCGCGGAAGGTTGGGCGCAGGCCGCCCCTTATCTCGCCCGCATGCGCGCGCGAGCGCGTGCGCCGCTCCATGAGCGCGAACGTCTCTTCTGCGAAGCCGTTGATGCGTGGGCGGACAAAAATTTCTTCGCGGCGCTGGAAAAGCTCGACGAGCTGACCGTGCGCTGGCCCGCTGATTTGTGCGCGCTCAAATGGGGGCAATATCACGCCTTCAATCTGGGCGATCAAGAAGCGCTCTTGCGCTTCGGATTGCGCGCGCGCGTTGCTCACGAACAAACGCCCTACGCCCACGGCATGATCGCCTTCGCGCTTGAACAAAACCACCGCCTGGAAGAGGCCGAAGACGAGGGCTATCGCGCCGCCGAGATCGCCATTGACGACGCCTGGGCCCACCATGCGGTGGCGCATGTGATGGAAACGCAAGGGCGCGCTGACGACGGCGTCAAGTGGCTTTCCCATTGCGCCCACACCTGGGAGAGCAAGGGCGTCTTCATCCGCGGCCACAATTGGTGGCACGCGGCGCTCTTTCAGCTAAGTCTTGGGCGCGACGCTGACGCGATGGCGATCTTCGACGATCGCTTGTGGGGCGTGTGGCCGGAATTCCCGCAGGAGCAAATCAACGCGGTCTCGCTTCTGTGGCGGCTTGAAATGCGCGGCGCGGACATCGGCGCGCGGTGGGCGCCGATCGTCGACCAGGCGCGCGCTCGCGCAGGCGAACACATCCTGCCGTTCCACGATATGCATTATCTCTACGCTCTGGCGCGCGCCGGTGCGCCTGGCGAAGCGGCGGCTTTCCTCGCATCAATGACCGCGCATGCGGAGGGCCTTCACGGGTTTGCTCGGAGCGTCTGGCAGGAAGTATGCCTTCCATGTGCGGAGGGGATCGTCGCCTTCGCTCATGAAGACTATGCGCAGGCGGCGGAAAGGCTGTCTGAGGTCGCGCCGCAGCTTCACCGCATCGGCGGCAGCCATGCGCAGCGACATTTATTTGAAGAAGCCTGCGACCGCGCGAAGGCGCTGGCCGCGCCCGGCGAAGCCGCAATTCAATAGAAAGACCTATGGCGAACCATCTTTACAAAGACGACCTACCGGACGGGCTCAGTCTCGGTCCGGTTGTCGCGGTCGATAGCGAAACCATGGGGCTCAACACATTTCGCGACCGGCTCTGCGTGGTGCAGCTTTCAAGCGGCGACGGCGACGCGCATCTCGTTCAATTGGACGGCGATAATTTTGATGCGCCACGCCTGAAAGCGCTCCTTAGCGATAAGAATGTTTTGAAAATCTTCCATTTCGCCCGCTTCGACGTGGCGGCCTTTCTCTATTGGCTCGGCGTGAAGACGACGCCGATCTATTGCACCAAGATCGCCTCAAAACTGACCCGCACCTACACGGATCGTCACGGCCTTAAAGATCTGACGCGCGAACTCCTCAGCGTCGACATGTCCAAACAGCAGCAATCCTCCGATTGGGGCGCGCGCGATCTGACGGATGCGCAGATCGAGTATGCGGCCTCGGATGTTCTTTATCTCCATGCGTTGCGCGAAAAGCTGGACGCGATGCTGGCGCGGGAGGGGCGCACGGACCTTGCGCAGGCCTGTTTTGAGTTCCTGCCCCATCGGGCCGCCCTCGACCTCGCCGGTTGGCCGGAAACCGATATTTTCGCCCATTCCTAAAGCGCCGCGACAGGCCTCCGGGGGCTGCGTAAGGCCGGTTTGGGCTGAATTTTCTAGCGCTCGCGTGTTTCCCCCAGTTCATCGCGTGACTATATGTAAAGGGCGTTAGCTTGTTGATTTTTCTGCCGATGGCGATCTTTTGCGGGCGGCGCGCCGTCGCCGGATATGTCAGAAAAGCCCATGGTTCTTGAAACGCTGCCCTCCAAACAACGCACGACCAGCACGCAGGCTGCGGCGCGTTCGCTCATGGTGCGGCGCCTTCGCGTGGCTTTACCGGTGTTGGCGATGGTGCTGGTGATCGCGTTCTTCGCAACCTCGCGCCGCGACGGCGGCGTTGACGAGGTCTTTTTGGAAGACTTCAAAAATCTCGACGCCGCGCCGCAAGAATTGCAGATGGCGAGCCCCACTTTTGAGGGGATCGACGGGAAGGGCAAACCATTCGAAATCACCGCCGCCGAAGCCAATCGCCAGGCGGAAAATCAGAAACTCATTGATTTGAAAAACCCGCGCGCCGTCACCGACAGCCGCGGCGAAAAGACGATCGTTGAAGCCAATAAAGGCGCTTACGCGTCCGACGAAAAGCGTCTTGAATTGTCTGACGCCGTCACCCTGAAGCACGCGGTCGGCGCTGAGACCTATACCTTTAACACTACAGCGGCTACCGTCCTTTTGGACGTCGAAGAAGTGCAAACCGACGTTGAGGTGACAGGCGCGAACGCAAGCGGCGATACGCTGCGCGCGGACCGCATGCGGGCGTATCAGAGCGAGGGGCGCGTGGTCTTTGAGGGCAACGTCAAGATGAAGATCATGCCGCCAAAAACAGAGGAGGCGGCCACCGACGCGCCATTACGCGACGCGCCGTTGGGCGACGAGAAGAAGGGGCCAGAATGACAATAAAAAGGATCGCGGCGATCGCTTGTTTATCACTGGCGGCGCCGGCGGCTCATGCGCAGTTGACGGCGGGGCAAGATTGCGATGAGCCGATCGACGTGGGCGGCGAGCTCTTGGAAGTGGTCGGCAACGTCGCGACGCTTACCGGCAATGTGCGCGTTGTCCAGTGCGGCGCCGTTCTTTCCACTACGAAGCTGATCGGCACACAGGATTCGAACGGCAATTACGAAAGTCTGCGTGCGGAAGGCGCGGTACGCTATTCGAACGGTGAAGAGGCGATCAGCAGCAAAAAAGCCTTATACGATCTTGTGGGGCGAACCATCACGTTCACGGACGGCGTTGTCGTCACGCAAGGCAAACAGGTGATGACCGGCGGCGCCGTAATCTATTGGCTCGACACCGGAAAAATCAGATTCACCGCGCCCGCAGGTGAGCGTGTTCGGGGCATTTTTCATACGAACTCGCTGAACGCCCAACTCTGAAAGATCAGGCAGGAAATTTATGAGCGTCACTCCCCAGTCCGCCAAAGCGTCCAAGAAGAAACGCTCGGTTAAAGCGAAAACGGCGACGGGGGCGCGTCCGAAAGTGGTCGAGGGCGGCGGCGGCCTCTTTGCGGAGAATCTTTTCAAGTCATTTAAAAAGCGGCCTGTCGTCCGCGGCGTCTCCATGGGCGTGAAGCGCGGCGAAGTGGTCGGCCTGTTGGGCCCCAACGGCGCCGGCAAGACCACTTGCTTTTATATGATCACCGGCCTCATTCCGGTCGATTCCGGACAGATTACGATCGACGGCAACGACGTGACCGCGCTGCCAATGTATCAGCGCGCCCGGCTCGGCGTCGGCTATCTGCCCCAGGAAGCGTCGATTTTCCGCGGGCTAACGGTTGAGCAAAATCTACGCGCCGTCGTCGAGCTGGTTGAAAAAAACAAGGACAAGCAGCAGGCGCTGATTGACGATCTGTTAAACGAATTCAACATCACCCACATCAAAAACGCCTCTGCGCTGGCGCTTTCAGGCGGTGAACGCCGCCGCGTGGAGATCGCGCGCGCCCTCGCCACGGGTCCGGCGTTTATGCTGCTGGACGAGCCGTTTGCAGGGATCGATCCTCTCGCCATCGCCGATATTCGCGATTTGGTTAAGCATCTTAAGGATCGCGGCCTCGGCGTTCTGATCACCGACCACAATGTTCGCGAAACTTTAGATATAATTGATCGCGCGTACATCATTCATGAAGGAGAAGTCCTTATAGAAGGAGCGCCCGGCGATATTGTCGGCGATAAAGACGTCCGCCGCGTTTATCTGGGGGACGGGTTTCAAATGTAAGGCCCCGTGCGGCGCATGCCGCCGGTTAGCGTAAATGAAAGGTTAAGGGGGCAGTGTGGCGTTAGCTCCGAAACTTGAATTCAGGCAGTCCCAGCAACTGGTGATGACCCCCCAGTTGCAGCAGGCGATCAAACTCCTTCAGTTGTCGAACCTTGAACTCGCTGAATTCGTCGAAGAACAACTGGAACAAAATCCATTTCTGGAAACGGACGCTGACCGCGGCGATACCCGCGAAGGCTCGCGCAATGACACCGCCGAGCCGACGGAGAAGGCAAGCGACAATCCTGGCGAAAATCAAAGCGCCGACGAGCCGTCGCTCGATTTGACGAAATCGGAAACGGTTCAGGAAGCAACCGAAGCGCTCGATACGGATTATGATAATCTCGATCCGGAAAGCGCCGGCGCCGATTCCGCCGCCGCTGAGTATCAGACCAATGAATGGTCGTCGGTCGGCGCGGGCAAAGGCCATGGCGACGATGACCGGGCCATTGATGCGACCCATGTTTCAGAGAAGTCGCTCGCCGAACATCTGACCGAACAGCTGCAGGTGGCGACGCGCGACGCGCAGCAATTGTTTATTGGCGCTTATCTGATCGATCTCATCGACGAGGCGGGATATTTGCGCGAGCCGCTCGACGTGATCGCCGATCGCCTCGGCGCGGAAGGCGAGGCGGTGGTCGAAACGCTCACGCTCATTCAATCGTTCGACCCCTGCGGCGTCGGCGCGCGCGACCTGCCGGAATGTTTACGCCTTCAACTGGCGGACCGCGACCGGCTCGATCCGGTCATGGAGCGCTTCATCGATAATCTGCAATTGCTTGCGCAAGCGGACCTGAAAGGGCTCATCAAAGCCACCGGCGTCGACGAGGAAGACGTGCGCGACATGATCGCTGAGGTGCGCTCGCTCAATCCGAAACCGGGCTACGCTTATGGCGGCGGCTCGGTGCAAGTGGTGGTGCCGGACGTTTTCGTGCGCAAAGCGCCTGACGGCGGCTGGAAAGTGGAGCTCAACAATGAAACGCTCCCCAAAGTGCTGGTTAATCGGCACTATTACGCGGAAATTTCAAAGACCAAGCAATCTGAAGACGACAGTAATTTTCTGAACGAGCATTTCGCCAACGCCAATTGGCTCGCGAAAAGCCTCGACCAGCGGGCGCGCACAATCCTGAAAGTGTCCAAGGAAATTATTCGTCAGCAGGACGAGTTTTTTGTTCGCGGTGTCAAATATCTCCGTCCACTGAATTTACGCGCAGTGGCGGATGCGATCTCGATGCATGAGTCGACCGTTTCCCGGGTGACCGCCAACAAATATATGGCGACGCCGCGCGGGCTCTTTGAATTGAAATACTTCTTCACCGCCGCCATCGCCTCCAGCAAGGGCGGCGAGGCGCATTCGGCTGAAGCGGTGCGCCACCGGATTTTGGAGCTTGTGGAAAACGAAGCGCCGAATGCGGTCCTTTCTGACGATAAGATTGTGGAAATCTTGCGCGAAGAGGGTATTGATATCGCCCGGCGCACGGTCGCTAAGTATCGGGAAACGCTGAACATTCCGTCATCCGTTCAGCGCCGGCGTTTGGCGGTCCGAGAGGCGATTTAGGCTTTAATTCGCGCCGGGCCGTGACAATATAGTAAGGTCCAAGGGCGCAAATCCCGCGCCTGAAACGGAGGTCCGATGGAAATCCAGGTTACCGGTAAGAATATGGATCTCGGAGAAGCGCTTCAGGGCCATGTCTCCACGCAAATAACCGAAAGCATCACCAAATATTTTGGCCGCGGCGCCGAGGCGTCTGTCATATTCGCCAAGGAGCGCCATCTGGTTGAATGCGAGATGACGGCGCATCTGGCGTCCGGCGTCTTTCTGGCGGCCCATGGCGAAGGCGGCGAAGCCTATGCGGCGTTCGACGATGCGCTGGCGAAGCTGGAAAAGCGATTACGCCGATACAAGCGTCGGTTGAAAAATCACCACGCTAACGGCAAGGCGCCGCTGCCCGCTGAGAATGCGTCATTTTATCTCCTGAAGCCCCTGGGCGAGGAGGCGGACGACGACGCCCAAGCGGATGAAGACCCCGCGCCGATTGTGATTGCGGAAGGGCAGACCGCTTTGCGGGAGATGACGGCTGGCGCGGCTGTGATGCAATTAGACCTTGCAGATCAGCCGGCGATCGTGTTCAAGAACGCGGCGCATGGACGGATTAACGTCGTCTATCGCCGGCGCGACGGACACATTGGCTGGGTCGATCCGGCGCCATAATTGATAGAAGAAGGCGACAACAAAACAGCGCCCCGATAATTGTTCGGCGAGCGCTTGGCGACGGTGATTTTCCGGCCGTCTTAAGTCTGTTTGGTTAGAGTAAATATGGCATTGCAAGATCTTCTAACGTCCGAAAGCGTCCTCATTAATCTTAAGGCGAAGTGCAAGCGCGAAGCCCTGTCAAAATTGGCGGATGCGGCGTCTTCGCTTGTGGACGCAGACGCCGAGGCCGTGCGGGAAGCGTTAATGCAGCGCGAGCAGCTCGGCTCCACGGGCGTCGGCGAAGGCGTTGCGATCCCCCACGGCAAGATCGCGGGGTTGTCGAAGGTCTGCGGAATTCTCGCAAGGCTTGAGACGCCCGTTGATTTCGACGCCGTCGACGATCAGCCGGTCGATTTGCTGTTCTTGTTGCTCGCCCCGGAAGACGCCTCGGCGGCGCATTTGAAGGCGCTGGCGAAAGTCACCCGCCTGTTGCGCGATGAAGACGCAAGAGCAGCATTGCGCGGCGCCGACACAGCCGAGGCGCTTTATGCAGCGGCGACGTCCGATCTGTCTCGATCTGACGCCGCCTAGAAATTTCAATAAATTGAGGGATTTAAAGCCGGTTAGTGGACGCTGACCGGATTCATCTCATGTTGCCGCGCGGCTGCGAAGGCCAAGGCGCGGTCGCCGACCAGCGCAATACGCTCGCCGTCGGCGGAATGGACTGAATACAGCGTTGCGTCGTCCGGGATATCAGTTTCGGTGACGCCGTCTTCGTCCACGAGGTCGTCCATGACGTCGCGCGCAATCACCGTGCGCACGTAAACGAGTTTACGCCCGCCAAGCTCTGCAAATTCCTGCGCCGTCATTGCGCCGTCTGTGTCGAACTCGAGATATTCCGAATTACGATCTGTCATGTTTTTCCAAGACTTTCTCGCCCAATTGCCCAGCTTCGCCTCAGTATGCCGTGAAGTGGCTAGCAAACCTTAAACGTCAGCCGCTTCACTTTGGTTTAGAACTAAGGCGATTTTATAACATTTCAATATCGGCTGATCGAAAATATTACAGATCGGCAATGTTTTCAAACTCATTTTGTTATCGAAATAAAATTGTCAAAATCAACGTTTCCGCCCGAGAGGGTCACGGCGACGGTGCGGCCCTTCATATCAAGGTGACCGCTGAGGAGCCCGGCGAGAGCCACCGCCCCGCCCGGCTCCAGGATCAGTTTCAGGGTCTGAAAGGCGAACCGCATGGCCGCGGCGACTTCCCTCTCGGTGACGGTGAGGCCGCCGGTGAGGGTGCGCTGCAGGATCGGCAGCGTTAGCGCGCCCGGGGTCGGCGTGGCGATGGCGTCACAGATGGTGGGGCGGCTCACATCGGCGTAAGCGCGCGCCCCGTCGCGGATCGAGGCCCAGGTTTCGTCATAGCCCTCCGGCTCTGCGATCCAGAGCTGTGTTCCTGGCGAGATTTCTTCCAAAATCGTGGCGCAGCCCGCCGCGAGACCGCCGCCGCCGCAACAGATGACCATCGCGTCGAGCGCTGCGCCAAGGGCCGCCGCCTGCTCCGCCGTCTCAAGCCCCACCGTTCCCTGGCCTTCGATAATGTGCGGATGGTCATAGGAAGGGGCCAGCGCCAAGCCATGCTTCTCCGCGAGAGATCGGCCGATTTCTTCGCGGTCTTCTGTATACCGATCATAAGTGATGACCGTGGCGCCGAGCGCGCGCACATTGTCGGATTTTATCCGCGGCGCATCCGCCGGCATGATGATCGTCGCTGGTATGCCGAGGCGTTTGGCGGCGTAAGCAACCCCTTGCGCGTGGTTGCCGGAAGACCAGGCGACGACGCCGCGCTTGCGCTCGTTATCGGTTAATTGCGACAAGCGATTATAGGCGCCGCGTAGTTTGAAGGAACCGTAGTGCTGAAGAACTTCCGCTTTCAATAAAATACGCCCGCCAACGCGTTCATTGAGGATCGTGTTTTCCAGGAGCGGTGTCTTGACAGCGACGCCGTCGAGCCGCGCCGCCGCGGCGCGTACGCCGTCGGCTGAGATGCCGGATTGTACGGGGTCGTCCATCGTCAGCCGTCACCGTTCAATTGACCGGCGAAGGCGAGCAGCACCGCGCCAACCACGAGGCGGTAAATGACGAATGGCGTAAAGCTCATGGAACGCGTCAGGCGCATGAAGACGGCGATCGCAGCAAGCGCTGAAAAGAACGATAGAATAGCAACGATTGCGGCGGCGCTCATGCTTTCCTGCGCGCCTTCGGATGCGAGCGAAATTCCAGCGAATAGTCCGGAAGCGGAGATTGTCGGGATCGCGATCAGCATCGAAAATCGGGCGGCTTCGGTACGTGTCCAGCCGAGATATCGCGCCGCGGTCATGGTGACGCCCGAGCGGGACGAGCCGGGCACGATCGCCATCACCTGGCAGGCGCCGATGGCCATGGCGTCACGCCACGACATGGCTTTGATGTCTTCCTTGACGGCCGGCTGGCGGTCCCCATGCCACAAGAGCAGACCAAAAAGAATGAACGCCCATCCGATCACCACAGGCGAGCGCACCGCATCGAGCAATCCGGTGGCGGCGAAGACGCCGCCGATCACGACGATCGGAACGGTGGCGGCGGCGATCATCAGGAACAGGCGCCGATCGTCGCTCTGGCGAAAGCGAAGTGTATCGACGCCCCCGCGAAAGAGCGTCGCCGTCTCGGATCGGAAATAGGCGAGCACCGCGCAAAGAGAGCCCACATGAGCCGCTACATCGATGAGCGGCCCCTGGTCGGCCCAATCCTTGACCGCGAGCGGGGCGAGGATCAGATGGGCGGAGGAAGAAACGGGAAGAAATTCCGTTATTCCCTGTATTAGCGCGAGGACGATAAGCTGAATGAGCGGCATGGGCGTATCTTTCTAGCCTGCGGCGACCTTTTCAAGAATGCCGACGCGCACGCCGTCAAACACATATTGAGTTGAAAGCGCCATCAGCAGCATGCCGAGCAGGCGTGAAATTACATTGATCCCGGTGCGTCCTAATGAATTCGCAATTCGCCCGCCAAACGCCATGATTACGACGCCCGATGCGAGTGTCACATAAACCGCGGCGAGCGCCGCGCTCTTTTCCACAATTCCTTTATCTGGCCCCATCAACAGCATGATCGTCGCGATGGCGCCGGGCCCGGACATCAGCGGGATCGCCAATGGGAAAAAGGCGATGTTTTCGCGCGCGGAGGCTTTCGGTCCGGGGGTCTTGGCTTCCATTTCTCCGTCGGGTTCAAAAAACATGCGGAACCCCATGAGGAAGAGCAGAAGACCGCCGGCGGTTCGGAACGCCGCCATGGAGATACCGAGATGATGCAACATTATGTTACCGGCGAGGCCGAAGAAGGTGAGCAGACCGGCCGCGATGATCGCCGCTTCGATGGCGACGCGCCAGCGCGCCGCGCTCGTTTCATCGCGGGTGAGCGACGCGAAAATCGGCGTCACCATGATCGGATCGATCACGATAAAGAGCGTCACAAAAGCGGCGACGAAAGTTGAAAGAAAGCTGGCGGTCATCGGAGAATCTAAAGGGTTGGTCGATTGCCCAACGTCTGGCGCCGATCATCGAAAAGCGCAACCCACGACCGGTCAGGCGCGTATTTTTATGGGGCTTTCGTAAGCCGTGTTGCGACCGATGGCTTTCGCTGGTACCCCGCCGACGATCTCGCAAGCGCCGACCGCGCGCACAACGACGGCGTTGGCGCCGACGACCGCATGATCGCCAAGGGTCACCGATCCCAGAATTTTTGCGCCGGGGCCCACATCAACATGACCGCCGAGGACGGGCAGGGCCGGGGCGCCGGCGACCGAGCCAAGCGTTGTCTGGTGCATCAACAAACAGTTCGGCCCAACCACCGCATCCGGATGAATGACGATGCCTGTCGGGTGCGGCAACAGAAGACCGCCGCCAATCTTGCAGGTGACGGGGATGTCGCATTGGGTGATCACCGACCAGAAGCGATGGCGCAAAGCGATGAATTTCAGCCGCATCGTCTGCAACGGGCCTGTCGTATCGATGACCCGCTGATAGTCGCGGATCGCTTTCAGGAGCTTGCGGCCAGGGTCCCAAAACCCGCGCGGGGCCTCGCGGGTCCAGTCCGGCGTTTGTGCAGAAATTGGAGCCATGCGTAGGCGTACGCACACTTCGCGCCAATCTTGCGTTTGGTTAATGTGAGCCGCCAAAGCGACTGCAAGAAAAAACGGCGCTGAGAGCGTATCTCTCAGCGCCGTTCTGGTTCAGATGGGGCCCTAGGGGTTGGGGGGCATAAGGCCGCTCTGAAAGTTCTGTCCACAGATGACGATTTTGGCTCTCTAAACAAAATCAACTGTGAAGAACTCAACGCAAGTAACCCTCGCAGTGAGCGCTCAATACCCGTCTTATTCAACTTAATTCCCAGTAATTTCACTGTTTTCGGACGATTACAGCGGTAACAAGCCGTGACGGACCAAAAACGCTGCAAAACCGACCGCGCTGAGCGCCGTCAGGAAAAGACCGAGAACGACGCCGATGGGAAGGCTTTCGCGCATGCGCGCCCGCAGGGTCAGGAAGAATAAGAGCAGCCCGCCGGCCCCGGCGATGAGGCCAGCCAGCGCAAACCATTTTGCCCAGCCCACAAGACCGACAAGCAATAGAAATTCGTTGGCTTCTTGCGTTGCATAAACGGCGTAGCCGAGGCCCGCGGCGCTGACGACGCCAATAAGCGAGACCGCCCAGGCGAGGATGCGCGCGCCGCCGGTAGGCAAGACACGGTTTGAGTTTATCAGCCGCGCAATCGGCGCAAGATTGTAAATGACGGCGCTGATCAGGAGACCGAGGATCGACAGGCAGGCCCAAAGCCCCGGCGCCGCAAGCGCTTTCGGATCGTCTGCGGCGACGGCGCCCAGTTGCGCGAGGCCGCCGGTTTCCATCAGTGGGCCAATAAATTTCGGCGCTTCCATGCTCTCAGGGCAGGAGAGGTCAAGCTCGCCGTCCGGATCGTCGTAAAACTTGGTAAGGAACTCACCGGCGCATTTCACCGACCGGGACGGCCCGTGGCCGGCATATGCGAATTCCACATAGGTTCCATTGGCAAAGCCGGGCAGAATTTCCTTCGCAAGCGGCGGCGGCGTGATCGGGTCCATGGCGCCTTCCACCAGCAAGGTGCGAATATCGGTTTCCACCGGCGCATAATCCGCAGGGTCGCGCGGCCCGCCCGCGTACTTTTTACAGATACGCTGATGTCTTTCGATCAGGCGCGGATGACTGGTGAGCGTGCCGGCGATGACTTTCGAAAGCGTCGGGTAGGCTGCGATATCCTCCAGCGACGCCGCTTCGGAATAGTCGAGCCACCCGTCCCGGCAGGAGATGGTGTTGAACATGCCCTGGCTTGATCCGCTGTCGATAGGCGACGCGCCAGCGCTCAAAATACGGAAGGCGTCCGTATCGCCTTTTTCCACGGCGTTCGCCACTGCGTCGATAAAGGCGGGGATCGCGGCGTAATTATCCTGTTCGTAAAGCATGGCGAACGGCGCGCCGCCGATAATGTTTTCAAATATCCATGCTTTTCCGGCGGGGTTGGCCTCTTTGTCGATGGCTTCCACTTCGATCGGCGTCGCGGCCACCTTCTCAACAGATTGCTTTAAGCGCTCCCTGAAATCGGAAAAGCTGCGCGCACACACCGCGTTGTCCGCGCAGGCGCCGGCGAGGATATCAAGATCGCGCGCATAATATTTTGTCGTGTTGTGAAGCGTCGTGCCCGGGCTCAAGGGAACAATCGCGTCGATCACGGCGGCGCGGATCCCTTCGGGGTCTTCTTTCAAATAGGCCTGCCCGAGAATTGAGCCGTAGGAAATACCCCACACGTTCCATTTTTCAACGCCAAGCGCGCGCCGCAGCGCTTCGACGTCCCGCGCATTCTCGATTGTGGAATAGCCGGAGAGGTCGACGCCGTTCGCCTTAGCTTTGGCGAAACATTCTTCAACCGCGTCAAGCGCGGCGTCTTGCGCTTGGGCGCGCGTGGGGACGTTGGAAGCGGCCGGATTACGCCCGCTATAAAGCGGACAGAAATCGTCAGAAAAGCCAATACCGCGTTGTTCGAGAATGTAAAGGTCGCGGGTGTCGCGCACGCCGTGAGTCTGAAAGCGCGTCACATAATTGATCGCTTTCGCACCCGGCCCGCCGGTGAGATAAATGATGGGATCGTCGCGCTTGAACCACTCGCCCTTTTCTTCCGCATCCCAATTGTCCGGTTCGCGGGCGTGGAGTTTGACGACATGGAGCTCGATCTTGCGGCCGCGTGACTTCTCGCGGTTTTCGGGCACTTCAAGCAGGCGGCAGGAAAGGTTTTCAGACTCGTAATCGACCTCGCCCTTAAACGGGCAGACGACTGGCGTCAGTTTAAAGGTGTCGCGTTTAAAATAATCGGGCTCAGCGCTTTCGCTCTCCGCCTGCGCAAGGTCATCCGCTTGCGCCTGCGCAGACGCGTCAACCGCTTCATCCTGCGCCAATTCCTGAGCCAGACTTTCGCTGACCAGACCGTCGGTAAAAAGACAAGCGCCTACGAGCGCTGCCGCCGCCGTTAATGGCGTGACGAGTCCCCTCATCGGTCTCCCCTCGTTCTTAGACCATACCTCTCTTGATTGTATCAGGCGGGGCGTTCCTAGCAATCGCTTCTGGAAATGGTTAATATAACCTCATAAAGGCGGTCTTCGGCCACATGCGGGGTATTTTCATGAGCAAAATCAGAACAGTAAGCGCGGGACCCTTCCTGTTGGCGACACTTGGCGCGGCGCTTGTTTCCGCTTGCGAAACGACCGGCGAGGCGTATGGGACCGTCGGCGGCGGCGTCTCGGCCCAATATGCGCCGGGCGACCGGCTTTATCGCGGCGATCATTTGGAATCGATCCACGCGAGCGACGTGACGCCTGAAGAAAGCCGGCGGCGCGAGCTGGCGGCCTTCAGCGGCATCGATGGCGCGCGGCTCGCCCACCGTCTTTATACGGCGCATGCTGAAGAGCTGGATGGTTCTTGTGAAAGCAAGATAACCGTTGGTCAGGGCGAAAGTCTGTGGGATATTGCAGAGCTTTGCGACATATCGATCTTTACGCTGACGGATGGAAATCCGCATCTTGGCGCCGGCAATCACGTGTTCGAGGGCCAGGAATTAAACATCCCCCATACGAACACCCTGAACCCCACAGGCCTTGTTGATATTTCTTACGGTGACCGCGCAGAGGATTTGCCGCTCAGTCCGTTTTTGAACCCGCCGTCGATCTATCATGTGCAGGAAGGCGATACGTTAAGCGCGATCGCCGCGCGCCATAATGTTTCCGCGGCGGCGATCGCCAATCTCAATCCGGGCATTGACTGGAAGATCGCGCCCGTCGGCGCGGCGGTGAAATTGCCGGCGACGCCGATCGCCAAGGCGAGCGCGCCGTCAGCCAAGACGACCGCCGCTAAACCGGTCACGGCCGCATCCGAATTTCTGGAGGTCAATTCGGTCTCAATCAAGCCGGGCGGCAAAGTGAGGCTGGCGGCGCGCGGTCTCCCGCCGCAAGCGCTCGTTAGCCTCTATCGCGGCGCGAACCGCCGGTCGATGACGCTTGTGGGCGAATATCGCACCAATGATCTCGGTGAGCTTTACGCCGAAGTGACGGTGCCGCGCAAAACCGATCTCGGCGGCGTCGTATTCGCCGCCGCGACCCGCGGCGATTATCTCTACAGCCCGCGCGTTAGCGTTGAGAAAATCCGCAATTAATTTCGGCTTGCATCGCTAACCCTTTATCCGGCTGCGGATTAGGGCGGCGATGTCGTCCGTATACGCCCCTGGGCTCCGGTCCAGATGTTCAGCCACCTTCGCGGCGTCCTCTTTCGGGAAGTCCTGGTGCAGTTTTGAAATCCCTTCAACGCGGTCGATGGCGATCTCAAAGGCGGTGAGTTGCGGCCGTAACCGATCCACATAATCGTCCGGGGCGTGGGCGAAGCGCCAATTTTCTTTCTGCGACGCGCCCTGATGGGCGGTTTCGGCCGGTCCCGCAGTGTCGTCCACAAGCTGCTCAAAAAAGGCGCGCTCGGCCCGCACGTGGGCCTTTCCCCACACATGGACGGCCGTGTAATCCCATGTGGCGCCGCGGTCGGCCTTGCGCCGCCAGTTCGGCGAGACGTAACTGTCCGGGCCTGAAAACGCGACGAGCACGTCGGCGCCGTCAAGGTTTTTGGCCTGCGGGTTCTGGGCGTTCATATGCGTGCGCAACCGGACAAGCGCGCCTTCTTCCGTATCAAGAGCGAAGGGCAACCGCGTCACATTCAGAGCCGGCGCAGCGGTGATGAAATGCGCGAATGGGAATGCGCGGATCAGCGCCGTCATCGCATCCAGGTTTTTTTCGCGGTGTGGCAATGGCGGGTAGACCATGGCTGATCATTCTCCTTGCGCGATACGCGGGTCGCGGCGCGGCTTCTAAGGTTTGACGGCTTCGATCACCATAAAAGTGGGGAAGCGCGATGTTCTTTCATATTTCTCCGGGTCGCGTTCTCGCAGGGCGCTAATCGGTTTTGTGTCGGTTAGGCGTTGGAGGTGAAAGCCGGCGGCGAGGAGAGGGTTAATCATCTCGTCGAAAGAGCGGTAATAATCGGGAACTGTCACCGGTTCGTCGGTGAAGCCCGTCCATTCCGCCTCGCAATAATGGACGCCGAAGGCTGAGGGCGGTTTCAGCCATTCGTAAGAGCCGAGCGGATGTTGCACCGAAAAGACCAGTCTGCCGCCCGCTTTGAGGCTTCTGTGAAATTCGGCGAGCGGCGTCGTCCAATCCCGTACGTAATCGATCGCCAGCGAGGAAGTGATGAGGTCGAAATGCGCATCGGGCAGGAACGGGAGCGGTTCGGCGAGGTCGGCGAGATGGAGCGTCGCGCGGTCGCCGACGCGCGCTCGCGCGATCTCGATCATCGCCGGGGTGACATCAAAGCCGACAATTTCAGCGGCGCCTTCTGCGATAAGATGCGCGAGCGTGAACCCGGGCCCGCATCCGGCGTCCGCCACGCGCAAGCCGCTGACGTCGCCCATCGCGGCGCGAATAGCGGGATGTTCGATAAAGCCGTTTTCCGCTTTGGTTTCGGCTTTCGCCGCATAGCCTTTCGCCAGGCGCTCATAGGCCGCTAGCGCGATTGGGGTGTTGTCGGTGGTCACGCGAGCCCGTCTCCGTCACTGATAAAGGGCGCGTGTGATAGGGCAGAAACGGGCGAACCGCAAAAGAAAAAGGGGCGGCCCGAAAGCCGCCCCTTCATCCGTTCGTAAAAGCGTCAGGCGACTACATCATGCCGCCCATGCCGCCCATGCCGCCCATGTCAGGCATTGCAGGGGCGCCGCCGCCGTCTTTCTTCGGCGCTTCTGCGACCATCGCTTCGGTCGTGATCAGAAGGCCGGCCACAGAGGCCGCGTCTTGCAGCGCCGTGCGCACGACTTTCGCCGGGTCGACGATGCCGGTGGCGATCAGATCGCCATATTCGTCCGTCTGCGCATTGAAGCCGAACTTGAAATTGTCCTGCTCAAGCAATTTGCCCACAACGATGGAGCCTTCGCCGCCAGCGTTTTCAACAATCTGACGGATCGGCGCCTGAAGGGCGCGGCGAACGATCTGAACACCGGCGTTCTGGTCGGCGTTTTCGCCAACGACGCCGTCGAGCGCTTTCGATGCGTAAAGAAGCGCGGTGCCGCCGCCGGGGACGATGCCTTCTTCAACGGCTGCGCGCGTTGCGTTCAGCGCGTCATCGACGCGGTCTTTGCGTTCTTTCACTTCGACTTCCGTCGCGCCGCCGACTTTGATCACTGCGACGCCGCCGGCGAGTTTCGCCAGACGCTCTTGCAGTTTTTCACGGTCATAGTCGGAGGTCGTTTCTTCAATCTGGGCGCGGATCTGGTTTGTGCGCGCTTCGATTTCAGACTTCTCACCAACGCCGTCGACAATCGTCGTGTCGTCTTTGTTGATCGTGACTTTCTTGGCCGAGCCGAGCATGTCGAGCGTGACATTTTCCAGCTTGATGCCGAGATCCTCGGAAATCACCTGGCCTTGCGTCAGGACAGCGATGTCTTCCAGCATGGCCTTGCGGCGGTCGCCGAAACCAGGCGCTTTCACCGCAGCGATTTTCAGGCCGCCACGCAACTTGTTGACGACGAGGGTCGCCAGCGCTTCGCCTTCGACGTCTTCAGCGATGATCAAGAGCGGCTTGCCGGACTGAACGACAGATTCAAGCAACGGCAGCATCGACTGGAGGTTCGACAGCTTCTTCTCGTGAAGAAGAATGTACGGATCTTCCAGATCGGCGACCATTTTGTCTGCGTTGGTGATGAAGTAAGGCGACAGGTAGCCGCGGTCGAACTGCATGCCTTCGACGACGTCAAGTTCCGTGTCGAGAGATTTTGCTTCTTCAACCGTGATGACGCCTTCGTTGCCGACCTTGTCCATGGCTTGCGCGATCATGTCGCCGATTTCTTTTTCGCCATTGGATGAGATGGTGCCGACCTGGGCGATCTCGTCGGAAGAAGCGATTTTCGTGGCGCGGTCTTTGATGTCAGCGACAACTTTGCCAACGGCGAGATCGACGCCGCGTTTCAGGTCCATCGGGTTCATGCCGGCGGCGACGGCTTTTGCGCCTTCGCGGACAATCGCCTGGGCGAGAACGGTTGCGGTCGTGGTGCCGTCGCCGGCTTCGTCGTTCGTTTTCGACGCCACTTCGCGCACCATTTGGGCGCCCATATTTTCAAACTTGTCTTCAAGCTCGATTTCTTTGGCGACCGAGACGCCGTCTTTCGTAACGCGCGGCGCGCCGAACGATTTGTCGATAACGACGTTGCGGCCTTTCGGGCCGAGGGTGACTCTCACCGCATTGGCGAGGATGTCGACGCCGCGCAGCATTTTCTCGCGCGCTTCAGCGTCAAATTTGACTTCTTTAGCAGCCATGTTTCAGCTCTCCTGATACTTCCAATTGATGGGGGTTAGTCGATGATGCCGAGGATGTCGGACTCTTTCATGATCAAGAGATCCTCGCCGTCGATTTTGACTTCCGTGCCCGACCATTTGCCGAACAGGATCTTGTCGCCTGCGCGCACGTCGAGGGCGACGATTTCGCCGTCTTCGTTGCGGGCGCCGGAGCCGACCGAAATAACTTCGCCTTGCATCGGCTTTTCTTGGGCCGAGTCAGGGATAATGATGGAACCGACTTTTTCGTCTTCGTCGGAGCGCCGCACGAGGACGCGGTCGTGAAGGGGGCGAAACGCCATGTTTTGATCTCCCTTGAGATTGGTATTAAAAATCAAGCGCTTAGGGCCGACTGCCAGAACAATCCGGAAGTGGCACTCAAGCTGCCTAAGTGCTAGCGGGCAAGTAGGCGAGGCGCAGCGGGCCGTCAAGTCCGGCGCGCGAAAAAAATCGTCGTTTTTCTGCTGCAAAGGGCGCGCGGCTCTTTGCTACGCCCGCGCGCCGGGCGGCAGCGAACAACGGGCGCGGGAAACGGTTGACTTGGCGCCCTATTAACCGTTGCATACGCGCCGCTGGGATCAGGGGAGGCGTTATGGTCGAGGGGCCGTCCGAATCTGTCGGAAAAATTCAATTTGTGCGCAGCGCCGCGCGGCTGCCCGGGCCGCCGCGCGAGGCGGTTGTGCGCGTCAGCTTGCGCCACCGTTTGCGCGTTATGCTCGATTCATTCCTATGGCTGCGCAGCGCGAATACGATCCGCGAGATTCTTTTTACTGAAATCGCCTTCGCCTTCGGCGCGTTCAGCGCCGGCGTCGCAACCGTCGCAGCGGCTGGCGGTTGGCGCGGCGCGGTAAATTCTCCGGTCGATATGGCGATCGCCCTCGTCGCTGGCGCGATTGGTCTTCTATCAGTTCTGTTCCCGAATTTTACCGGATTTCTGATTGGCCTGATCTTGGTGGTCGTATCGATGGCGGTGCGCGATGTCGCCGCCGGGGCGGCGCTGCTAGAGGGCGACTATTGGCGCCTCGCTCATGTCTACGCGGTGGCGTTCGGTGTTGCGGCTCTTGTGCGCTTCACCAGCGGTCAGATGTGGGGCCGGTTTCGCCAGCGCACCGGCCACAAGGACGACAAGCGCGAGGGTAGCGAAACGCTCGCCTTAAGTTTCAAACATGCTGACAAGGTTGCGGACCGGGTTCGAACAATCCTCACCGACTGCTTTGACACGCAGCTCCTTGAAAAGATTACATCGATCAAGACCGATCGCGCGGCGCCGTACCGGCTGATCAGGGGCGTCTTGCCGGTCAATCCCCTCTTTTTCCGCCGTCCGCGTCACTATCTATCGCCCCCATTGAGCCGCGGGACGGAGCGCTACCGCCATTACCGCCTGATCGTCGATACAACGGATGCGATCTGCGCCGGTCTTCTCGGGCTCGTCGGCGCGCGGCCGCGCCTGCGTTATGGGGAGGATTCTGACAAACCGCTGGCCAACGATCGCTACTGGCGCAGTGATGGACAGGAGCTAAACGATACGGGCAGTTCGGATGTTTTTTTGCGATTCCACCAGAGCACAGTGGAGGCCGACTTTCCGCCCAAAAATAAGGCGGGCGACGTATGCAATTTCAAAGCCTACGCTGTGATGAACAATTTTCGTGGGACGCCGCTTTATCTCCTGCGCGTGCGCGACGTGATTGATGTTCTTTATTGTCGGCATCTGGATTATTCTGCGCAACAGCAGCAAAGCGTTTATGACGGGCTGAATATAAACAGCGGCGAGCAAGTGATAACTTTCCTTAAGATCAGCCGCTATGCGAAGTTTACTGCGCGCGCCGACCGTTACCAGCATGAGACGACAGAAAAGCTCGGCAAGTCCGTCATCGCTTTCACCGACGAGGCCGAGACAGACGCCATCATGTCATTCGATCCGGGGCGGGTTTGGGCTATGAAAGAGGCCCCGATCGAGATGTTTGACGCGATCATGGCGCTGCGGCGCGCCATCCACCTCGCTTCGCGCAAATGCGCGATTGAGGTCACGCCGGAGCGGCGGGATGTGCTTTTGGTGGATAATTTGCGCATGCTTATTTGCCGCCGGGAAGACGCGCCGAACAGTTTCCTCCGCCCCTTGTCGCTCTTTCGTGACACTTTCGCGGGAACATTTGCGCCATTATCAGGCCGGTGGTTGCGCCAAATCTACGGCTTCCCGGAAAAGGTTCGCGCCGCCAGCGCCGATCCTGAAGCGAGCCTCACGGAGGAAAGCAGGCCGGCTTCCGGAGATGATGATCAGGCGTCTGACGCTCGCGACACGGCGCCAGAGCCGACAGAATAAGGCGCGCACCAACGCGCCATAGCGGAGCGGACGTCGATTTATCCATGACTTTACCGGATTTTAATCCGGCGCAAAGCGCATTATCGCCATATTCGCTATCCTAATTAACCGGGCGCTTGTAATTGGCGCCCATAGAGAATTCTGACTTTTTCCATCGCAGAAGGAGCGATCAAAATGCGGAAAATGATTTTAGCATCGGCCCTGGCCATTTTCGCCGTGGGGTGCACGACTAATCCTTTCACGGGTGAGCGGCGAGCATCCCGCACCGTGACGT
>CAWUIM010000056.1:0-22315 GCA_963922595.1 uncultured Parvularculaceae bacterium | reverse complement strand
CGGCGGGGCGCAAGGCGTCGGCGCGGCGACGCGGTCCGCGGTCGTGGCGTCGGCCGTCGCGATCTTCGCCTCGAATTATGTGATGACGTCTTTCCTCGTGGACTTTTAGGGGCGCTGCGCATGGGTGAGACAAATGTCAAAATCCGCATTCGCGGCCTCAAGAAATCCTTCGGCGCGAAGAAAGTTCTGCAAGGCGTCGATCTTGATCTGACCGAAGGGCAGTCGCTCGTCGTCATCGGCGGGTCCGGGTCCGGCAAGTCCGTTCTCCTGAAATGTATCCTCGGCCTGATGCAACCAGACGCCGGCTCCATCGAAATTGACGGGGTCAACCTCGCCCGCGCTTCAGACCGTAAGCGCAAAGCGCTCACCCGCCAGATCGGCATGCTGTTCCAGGGCGCAGCGCTCTTTGACAGCTTAAAAATCTGGGAGAATGTGGCCTTCCGGATTCTCTATGGCGACGGCGGCGCCCATCGCGCCGACCCCAAGGCCCGCGCCCTTGAATGTCTCGCGCAAGTGGGCCTGTCGCCGGATGTGGGGGCGCTTCTGCCGTCGGACCTTTCAGGCGGCATGCAAAAGCGGGTCGGTCTTGCGCGCGCGATCGCCGCCGAACCGTCGATCTTGTTCTTTGACGAACCAACTACAGGCCTTGATCCGATTACCGCCGACGTCATCAACAATCTGATTTCCGACCGCGTAAACGCCCTTGGCGCGACAGCGCTTTCCATCACCCATGACATGGCCTCGGCGCAGAAAATCGCCGACGACATCGCTATGCTTTATCAGGGACAAATCATCTGGCGCGGGCCTGCGGATCAGGTTATGGATAGCGGTAATCCCATGGTCGATCAGTTCGTCCACGGACGGGCCGACGGACCGATCAAGATGGCGCTGCGCAAAAACTAAATCAGCGGTCAGGCCGGCATTTTCACGATGACGCCGTCGCGCGGAGCGAGAGCGCCGTTGCGTACATCGTCGTAGGTCCCGGCGAAATCTTTCAGGCCATCAAAGTGCTTCAGCTTTAACCACTCGCGGCTTTGGACGGCGGCGTCGCGCCAGAATGTGAATGCCTTTTGGTCGAAGACGCCGGGGCCCCACTCGGCGGTGCGTTTTTGAATATGCCCGGGCGCGAAGAACATGGCGCTGCGTTCCTTGATGAACCCCTCGCCCATCGCATTGTCTTCCCAGTGGGTCACGCCCACATTAGAGCAATATTTCATATTGTCGCCGAGGTGGCTGTGCAGCCGGCTCAATACATCCCCGTTGCCGGACATATCGACAATGACGGTCGGCTTCGCCGCGTCGACGTCCGTCAATTTGTCGTAGGTCACAACATGATCGTAGAGACTTAATCCGTTGACGAACGCCGCATTGCGTTCCGACGTCAGGCCGGTTTGCGGCGGCGCATTCTCATCGCCCGCCAAAGCGTAGGCGAGGCCGATCGCCGTCTTACTCGACGCGCTGACAATGATGACCTGTTCGGCGCGGAACCAGTCGTTATCTAGAAGAAAATCATAAAGACAGTAAGAGGTCGCATAGAGCGGGAATAACAACATACGCTCATCGTCCATGGCGCCGTCATAGCCGGGTTCTGCTTTCACCCGGGCGTAAGAATTATAGACCGGGGGCAGTTCGGCGCGGTGGGGTGCAGCGTCTACGAGCCTGCGCTCGCTGACTTTTCCCGGCGTCATCGTCAATGAGGCGCCCATGGGGAAGTAGCCGTAAAGCCGTTCGCCGACAGCAACGTCGCTCGCATTGGATTCCACCACATCAGCAAAGCCCCAGACCGGGATGACGCCCCAGTCGCCTTCGGCGGGGAAAAACTTCCAATAGCCGATGCGTTCGCCGACGACGCCATAGGTGATGTTGTTAGCGGTAAAAGCAAAGCGGTCGATCCTGACGCGAATTTCGCCGTCGCCAAGCGCGCCCATATCGAGATCCACAGTACGCGTTTGTGCGATATCGTCTCTTTTCACTTGAAACTGGATCATGGCTCACCTCGCTGATTGTTATGACGGCAATCAGAGTATAG
Organism: uncultured Parvularculaceae bacterium; assembly: GCA_963922595.1. Classification (GTDB taxonomy): domain Bacteria; phylum Pseudomonadota; class Alphaproteobacteria; order Caulobacterales; family Parvularculaceae; genus JAJFFW01. The sequence continues at coordinate 20,286 of CAWUIM010000056.1, read as the reverse complement.
ACACTGCGGCGCGCCGGGTCAGAGGAAAATGCAGCTTCCCTTTCCACAACGATTGAAACTCTTACGCCAACAGGCGTATGCGGCTCTGCACCTCGGCGGCCACAAAGCGGTGCAAGTGGCGCCGGCCCCGTGCGGCGCCGTTATCACCGTTGAAAATCAACAAATCTTCGCGCCTTCGGCGCTCCGCTGGAAGCTTTATCGCCATGGCTGGCGCGCGCGCCTCGATCAGTTGGAACGCGAATATGGGGTCGGCCGTTATGTGACGCTGACGCCCCAAAGCGTCGTCCTCGACGTTGGCGCGAACGCCGGCGAATTCGCCCATGTGTGCGACCGCTATGGTGCGCACGTCCATTGCTTCGAACCGGATCCGGCTGCCCACGCCTGTCTGTTGCAAAACATCGCGGCGCTGGACCGGGCGTCCGCCTATGATGACGTTCTGTGGAAGGAATTCGGCGAGATCGATTTCGGTCTTGCGCCAGCCCGCGCAGACTCGTCAGTGTTTTCAGAAGGCGTTCCCACAGTGCGTAAAAAGACGACCACCATTGAGAGCTTTTGCCGCGACCATGAGATCGCACAGATTGACCTGATTAAATGCGACGCGGAGGGCGCCGAACCTGAGGTACTGGAGGGGATCGGTAATTTTTTCCCGAACGTCCGCACCGTGGCGCTCGATACGGGCGCGGAGCGCCATGGCGAACGCACCCATGATCGCTGCGCGGCGATACTGTCAGCCAATGGCTTTGACGTGATTGAAGAAAAGGTCGGCACGCGCTGGATGACCTACGGGCTTCGTCAAACCCAGTCGTAAGGCGCAGCGTTTATTTTTTGGTGGCCGCGATTTCCACACGGACAAGAACCTCGAGGCTAACCCATTTGCCTTCAGAAAATTCACCGCGTCCAACGCCGAAATCGCTCCGCACAAGCGTCACTTCGCCCACTGCGATCGCGTTATCGCCCTCAATCTTGAGCGCAAACGGCAAGATGATTTCTTTCGTCACGTCGCGGATCGTTAAGTCGCCCTTGGCGGCGTACCGCCCCTCGCCGTCGCTGACGATTTCGGAAGAGACGAACCGCGCAAAAGGAAACTCTTTCGCCTTGAACCAGTCGCCGCCGGGCAATGCGGCGTTGCGTTGACGGTCGCCGGCCTCGGCGCTCGTCATATCAACGCGAACATCAATGGCGCCCGTTTCCGGTTTGTCCGGATCCAGAAGAATGCGCGCCTCGAATTTTTCAAACTCGCCGTCAAACCGGTTGCCGTTTTGCGTTGCGCTAAAGCCAAGGCGGCTCTTGTCATAATCGACGACCCAAGTCGGCGCATCGGTCTTTGCCGCGACGATTTCCGCTTCATTTTCAGTCGCCACCGCTTCATTTTGCCCGCAGCCGAAAACGACCATCAGGCACGCGGCCAGAAACACCCCTCTCATGAAGAACTCCGTGGTTTGAAGATCGGCGCCATGCGCGCCAGTACGCCGTCGCGATTGACAAAATGATGCTTCAGCGCCGCGCCCACATGAACCGCCAGCAGCGCCGCGGTCGCGAGAGCGAAGAATTCGTGCAGGCCGGAAATCTGTTCGGCGAGCGCCCTGCGGTCTTCAACACCTTCAAAAAAGGGAAGATGCGGCCAGGGAATAACGCCGAACAAATAGGTGGGCACGCTGGAAGCGAAGGGCGAGGCGGAAACGAGCGCCCAGCCGCCAAGCGGTACGCCGATCATCAGGCCGTAAAACGCAAGGTGCGAAAAGCGCGCGCCCGCGCGCTCAAGCCCGCTCATCCCATCGGGCAAGGCCGGCGAGCGATGGGTCAGCCGCCAGCCGAGACGGAGAAGCGAAAGCACAAGGATCGTGATCCCGAAGGATTTGTGCCACTGATACAATTCAAACTTCAGCGACGAGCCGTCCTCCAGCGCCTTCACCATGAACAGGCCTCCGGCGATCTGTCCGATGATCAAAATCGCAATCATCCAGTGAAGGATGATTGCGACGCTTGTGTAACGCTCTGTCTCGCCCGCCATTAAGCCGCCTTATGATGTTACTTCGTCAAATTCCGTTTCGATGATGATTTTAACTTCATCGCCCACAAAGGGAACCGCGAAATCAACACCGAAATCCGACCGCAAGAGGGTCGCCGTCCCGGAAAAACCGAGCTTGTGGCGCTGGCCACGCTGATCGAACGCGCCTTTGTTGAATACGGCGTCGACGGTAACCGGCTTCGTGGTCCCTTTAATCGTCAGATCGCCAGTGATCTTACCGGTATTTGCGCCTGTCTTTTCGATCGCTGTGCTGACAAATTTAATTTCAGGATGTTTTTCAACGTCAAAAATATCCGCACTCTTCATATGCGCGTCAAACTTGTCGACGCCTGTATCGATGGAGGATGTGTCGATGGTGACGGTGATCGATGATTTTTCCGGTTCGTCCGCATTCCAATCAAGATTGGCGTCCCAATTACGCCAGCGGATAAAGGGCGCAGAATAGCCCTGGTGATCGTAAGTGAACGTAATGTAGCGATGACCTTGATCAGCCGTATAGGCGCCAGACGGCGCTACAAATTCCACAGCGTCTTCGGCTTTTGCGCTTTCAGTTTTTACGGCTTCAGCGGCCGCTTCACCTTGCGTCGCTGCATCGGCGGTTGCGTTTTGACCGCATGCGGCGGCGATTGCGACAAATCCAGCGCCTGCGAATACTTTCAGAAAATTCATGTTGCTCTCCAGCATGTTCTATTCGGGAGCGAACAAATGGGGCGTTTTCAAAAACAATGCAATGTTGCGGGTCCAATTTGAAGTTTTCGTGACGCTCACATCTCCGCGATGATCCGCCGCGAATAAGTGCCCGTACCCTTTTTAGGCGCAATATCGCCTTGTTTTGTATTGGTATGGTCAAGGAGAGAGATAGTGAGAATTGCTGTTGTGATAACCGCGCTCGCAAGTCTGGCGAGCGTTGGTCTGGGTGCGGCGCATGCGGCGCCTGTGGTGAGCGGCTCAACCGTTGTTGATGTCACCGCCGATCTCGGGGCCCTGGGGTTGAGCGCGGAGCCGCTCGACGATTCGACGTTTGCCGACGGCCGTTTTACATTCCCGATTTCGGGCGGCGCGCTTGACGGCCTGGCTGGAACGATCGAGCACGAGGAAGCGGGTGTGCGCCTTTTTACGGCGACTGACAGCGTAACGCTTGAAAACTTCGTTATCGACACCGTCGCAAGCGAGATCATCGCCGACGTCACCGTGAATGATTCCGCTGCGATCACCGCGGCGGTCTTTTCTTTTGACCTCGGCGCGCTCGGGTCTATCGATGATCTTTTCGATCTCGCCAATCCGTCCCTACCACTTGTCTTCACGTCCGCTGCCGCTTCAGTGCTGGCTGACGCATTCGGATTGACGATTGATTTAACGGGCGTTGAATTCGGTCTCGCGGCCACATCGCCCGAACTGGTCCCGGTTCCCGGCGCCATAGGCATCTTCGCCATCGGCGCGGCGTTTCTCGGATGGGCGCGCCGGCGCAAAGCAGCGGCCTGACCTTCTTACGATTTCAATAGCCTAATAGCGCCGTTTCCTGTTCCGGAGGCGGCGCTTTTATTTGTATTCGGAGACAATTTGCATCAGCTCAACGCGTTGGCGCTCTTTGGGGTTTTCACGCGCCGTCCCAATATAAATATATCCGGCGACGCGCTCTTCTTGCGTTAATCCGAACGCCGAGCAAACGGTTTGATCGTAGGCGTACCATTCGGTCAGCCATTGCGCAGCGAAGCCATGCGCGCTTGCCGCGATCAGCATATTCTGACACACGGCGCCCACGGTCATTACCTGTTCCCATTCCGGCGTGCGGTGTTCGCGATCAACACACGAGACGACGCCGATAACCACAGGGGCGCGTTCAAACCGGGTGCGTTCTTTTTCCAAGCGCGCGGCGACCGCCGCAGGTTCCTGCGCGGCGTAGGCGTCCGCCAGGATTTCACCCGCGTTGCGCCGCGCCGCGCCCTGAAAGACGATAAAGCGATAAGGCGCCACCCGGCGGTGATCGGGCGCGCGCGCCGCAATCTCCAGGATCGACTTCAAGACCGCCGGGTCTGGGCCCGGCTCGGTCAGCAGATCGGCCGCCGTCGATCGCCGCAACCGCAACAGCGCCAGCGTCTCCTCTGACGGATGCGCCGGCGCCAGCTCGTCACCAAATTGAGGCGTTGTCATCACTTGTGTCGCTCCTATCGGCTCAGCCGGACGCCCATCGCCAATACGCGCCCCTCGCCCGGAAAATAACGCTCATTGCCGAACGCAAAATCAGCGCGCTCCGCATAAAACGTATTGAAGACATTGCGCAGCGTCCCATAAACCGTCAATCGGTCGGATATCGTCCATGCGCCCCGCAGGTTCGCCAGATGATGGCCGGGATAGGTTTGCGTATTCGCCGCGTCGAGAAAATAGTCTTCAACGAATACCCACTCCGCCTCTGCCTCCAGCGGCAGCGCGGCGGGCGTCCAGCGCGCGCGGGCGCCGCCGATCCAGCGCGGGGCGGTGTCCACATCATCGCCGAAGCGGATCGCTTCTGTGGCGCGCGAGGAGACCGGCCGATCAAACCGATAAGTATGCGCGCCGTAGGAGACGTTAGCGTCAATCGAAATCGCCGAAGAAACGTCAAGCGTCACCGCGGTTTCAACGCCCACATGGCGCGTGCGTCCGTCGTCCACATTAAAGCCGTCGGCGTCGCGGAAGAAGAAGTTACGCTTATCCATGAAGTAAGCGGCCGCTTCGACCTGAAGCCGCTCCCCGATCGCGCCGCGCCAGCCGATTTCCACAGCATCGATCGTTTCCGGATCGGCGGCGTTCTCGGTTTGATTGATCTGGAGCCGATATAGGTCCGTTGTTTGCGGCGGGCGCGCGCCGCGGGCGAAGGAAAGGAAAGCGCTCCCGCTTCCGAGGTCGTAGAGAAGACTGAATTTCGGACTGGCGGTCGTAAATTGATCGACGCGCGAAGCGGGGCGCAGAAAACGCCCGACAACGCCGGTATCGGTATTGTTGGTATAATCATATCGCGTCCAGTCCACGCGCAAAGCCGCCGTGGCGGTCAGCCGGTCGGTAAGCGCATAGCTCGCCTGGCCGAAGCCCGAAACCAACAGGGCGGCGACATCATAATCGTAATGAAGTCCTTGGGTGAACGAGAAAATTGTCGGGCGCGACTGGAACTCCGTTAAGAACCCTTCCGTATACTCCCAATCAACACCGGCGATGAGCGACAAGCGGTCCGAGAGCGTCGCATAAACGGCGTTTTGCGACCCGATGCTCCAGTGGCGATTCTGCTCAAGAGCGCGCGACGGCAAAAAGTGGAGCAGAAAGTCCATATCTGTCCACCGCGCGAAGGGCGTCAGTGACACGGTGACGGAGTCGCTCGCCTCAATATCGATCCGGCTTGAGAGCCGCGCCGAGCGCGCATCGCGAAACGCTTCCGGGTTCGGGTTGGTCCGCCGAAGAACCGGATCAAGATAGGCGTCATCGCCAATAACGAACCCGGCCGTCTCCTGATTGAGATTGTTGAAACTGAAGAACGTATCGATGTCGATGCGCGGCCCGTCCACTTGATGGCGCAGGCTGAACTTCTGCTGATCGACGCCTGAGTCCGCACGGAAGCCGTTGTCGTCGAGAATCGAAAGTCCCGCCGAAAGGGTGTGGGCGCCGAATGCGCCGGAAAGCCAAGCCTTTCCTTTATAGCGTTCGATTGTGTCGCCCGAGACATCGAGAAAGCCTCCGAATGATGAAGATGCGGCGCGCGGCAAAACGTTGATCACCCCGTGGATTGCGTTGGCGCCGTAAAGCGCGCCCGACGGCCCGCGAACAACTTCGACGGCGCCGGCCAGCTCCGTTTGCGCTTCAAACAAACCATTGACGTTGGCGAAGCCGGCGGAGCGCAACGGCACGCCGTTTTCAAGGAACAGAAAAGACCCCGCCCCGGCGCCGCCGGTCAAAATCGGCGAGCGGATTGACGTGAGATGTTCCTGGCCCGATCCGCGATGGATAAGAACGCCGGGCGCGCGCGCCAGAAGTTCGCTCGGATGGTCGGCGTTGACGCGCGCTAACTCTTCGGCATCAAGCCGGGAAATGCTCAGGGGCGTTTGTGCGAGCGCTTGTTCGCGGCGCTCGGCGGTCACGACGATCGTCTCTTCCGCCGACGCCGGGGAAACCAAAGGCGGCGCTGAACATATCGCCCCCACTGCGCAAGCCAACGCGCCTGCCCGTCTGATGCTCATTTACGCCTACTTACTCCGCCGCGTCGCCGCCCCGATCTATTGGTATAAGAGGGTGCGTTCCGCGTGGCAAATCTGCGCTCGGCGCTTGCGTGGCGACGGGAAACCGATAATCCTGATGTGATGATTTATCTGATTTTCACTAACCTCCTGATCCTCGCTCTTTGCCTCACAGCGCTCTGGGTCGTCAGTGTCAGGATTAAGGACGCGAGCATAATCGACATTGCATGGGGACCCGCCTGCGCGCTGCCCGCGGCCTTGACGCTGATCCGCACGGACGGGGCCGATCCGCGCGCCAGCCTCCTTACTGCGCTTGTCCTTCTCTGGGCGGGCCGGCTCGCCTTCTATCTGGGCCGGCGTAATCTCGGCCACGGCGAGGATTTCCGCTACGTCAAAATGCGCGAAAAGCAAGGCTCGGACGCGGCGTTCGCGCGCTGGAGCCTCATCTACGTCTACGGCCTGCAATGCGCCATCGCATGGTTTGTCTCCCTGCCGACGCAAATCGGACAGCTTGGCGGCGACGGCGCCCTTGGCCCGCTCGCCTATCTCGGCGTCGTCATCTTCTTTGTCGGCCTTGGCTTTGAAGCGATCGGCGACGCGCAACTCGCTCGCTTCAAATCGGACCCCGCTAACAAAGGCAAACTAATGACCAAAGGTCTTTGGGGGTGGACGCGTCATCCAAATTATTTCGGCGACGCCGCCGTCTGGACTGGTCTCACGCTCATCGCGCTTGAAGCGCCCTATGGCTGGGCCACTATCCTCAGCCCGGCGCTGATGATCTTCTTTCTTTACAATGTGTCCGGCAAAGCGCTTCTGGAACGGTCCATGGATAAGAAATATCCGGAGTATGCGGACTACAGGAAATCCGTAAGCGGGTTTTTCCCGATGCCGCCAAGACGGTGACGATACCAATAGGGCGCTGAGCGCTGATTTCACCCTGCGGCTGGGCGAAGTAGTTTTGCGCTCCGATTAGGTGTATCGTCCCTAGCAAATCACGCGCCCAGAATTGCGGCGTCGGCGGGGAGCCAATGGCCAAACTCTTTCTCAGCTATGCGCGACAGGACCACGCCATCGTTGAAAAACTCGCCGCGGCGTTAGAAGCGGCGGACCATGACGTGTGGTGGGACAAACACATCAAGGCCGGCTCTGTTTATGAGCACGATATTGAAGCCGCCCTGAAAGACGCTGACGCCGCCATCGTCGCCTGGTCCAGCGATGCTTTGCAATCCGCATGGGTTAAAGACGAAGCGGCGTTTGCGCGCGACGCAGGCAAGTTAGTCCCCATCTCACTCGACGGCGCGGAGGCGCCGCTCGGGTTCAGGCAGTACCAAACGATGGGGTTTCAGGGTTGGAAGGGCGACAGCAACGCAGCGGCGTTCCAAGCGCTGCAAACGGCCATCGCCGAAAAATCTGGCGCTGCGCCGCCGACCGATACGTCGCCGGAACCGTCGCCCGCAGTCAAATTACCGGTTACGGCAGCGGCCGGCGTCGGCGCACTGGTCATCGCGATTACGGCGTTTTTTCTGTTTCAGCCGAGAGGCGGCGCGCCTGATCAGCAAAACGCCGCGATCCAACCGACCGACGACGTATCGATCGCGGTTCTCCCGTTCGCCGATATGTCGCCAGAAGGCAATCAGGAATATTTCGCAGACGGACTGTCGGAGGAACTCCTGAACGTGCTCGTGAGGATTGACGGACTGAAAGTCGCCTCGCGCACATCTTCGTTCAGCATGCGCGATAAGAACATGAACATCGGTGAGATTGCGCAAGCCCTGAACGTCAATCACATTGTCGAAGGCAGCATCCGCAAATCCAATAACCGTATTCGCGTCACCGCGCAGCTCATCGACACCCATACTGACAAGCACTTGTGGTCCGAGACTTATGACCGGCAATTGTCGGATATCTTCCGCATTCAGGATGAGATCGCCAACTCAATCTTTAACGCCCTGCGCAGTGAATTGGGTGTAGAGAAAGACACGCCGATCAAGATCAAGCCCGCCACCGAAAATCTGACCGCGTATGAGCTGTATCTAAAGGCGCGCGAACTCTTCACCGCCCGCGGCAAAGCGAATGTGAAAGACAGCCTCGATCTGTTTGAACAGATCACGCAGATGCAGCCGGATTACGCCGAAGCGTGGGAAGGGCTCGCCGGCGTCTACGCCGTCGCGTCGAGTTGGGGCATCACGGACCGGGATTATTCCGCGCTGTCCCTCGACGCCGCCAGGAAAGCGCTTGAGATCGACCCCGCCCTCTCCATGCCGTACGCCGTGATCGGCCTCACATACCGGACCCATTATCCGACCCCGTGGGAAGAATCCCTCGACAATCTGAAGAAAGCCGTCGCCAACGACCCCAGCAATATGAACGCGCATCTGTGGATGGGCATGAACTATATGGGCCTCGGCTATCATGACCGCGCCATGGCGGCCTTCGACGCCTGCCTCGACATCGATCCGGCGTTCAATCTGTGCCGGAAGTATAAATCGATTGTCCATCTGTTCCGCGGCGAAACCGATGAGGCGATGGCGCTAGCGGAAAAGAACGCCGAAAGCGGTTATTTCAACGATTTCGACGTCTATATCCCGGTGGTTCTGGCGCAAGATGACCGGCTAACGGCGTTCACCATCTCGCGGTTCATCAATTGGTGGGCGAAGTTTCCCCATCCGGACTACATCGATGCGCTGGAAAACCCCGCCGCCTTGACCCCTCAACGCTTCGAAGCGCTTGAAGTCTGGGCGAGCGAGCGCAAGGTCGACCTGCTCGACAAGACGAACATTATTTTGGCCTACCGCGCCTATGACCGCATCAGCGTGGAAGGGTTTGACAATGACTACGAAGATTTGTGGCTGCCGGCGTTCAGGCATTTCAGACAGTCGCCCGAATTCAAATCCCTGACCGCCGCGCTCGGCCTGACCGACTATTGGCGCGCCCACGGGTTTCCGGCCCAATGCGACGTAATCAGCGAAACGGATTTCGTCTGTCAGTGAAACTGAAAAAAGCCCGGCGCGTTTTTTGGCCGGGCTTTCTTATGTTGAATTGCTGAGAAAACAATCTACCGAATGAGCTTGACCTTCTCGCCGGCGTTAAGCCCCTCCTGGGCGCCGAGACCATTGATCACACGGAAATAATCTTCCTTGTACGATGGGAACGCCATGCTCCGTGCAACGGTCGCCGGCGTGTCGCCGCGGCGTACATTTACAACGTCCACCTGACGGCGCGGCGGCACATTGATTTGTCGCGGATCAACGTCGCGCAAGGACTGGACTGAGCTGTCCATGGCGCGCGCAAGATTGCGCGTTTGCCCCGGAGGCGTCACCCACAGGAAGACATAGTTTGTCGCCCCTTCCCACTTCACCACATAGGCGGTGACGTCGATTTCACCGTTTTGCGTCTGTAGGCGCCCCGCACCGGACGCTGCAGGCCGCCCAGCGATCCGGCCTTCGCGAACGGGCCCGAGCCGCACTTTCAACTGCTCAGACATCGGCCCTTCGATGATCTGCTTCGGGGTCTCTTGCGCATTGGCGAGCGTGAATTGCATCTGTGCGCCTGTGGCTTGCGACCGCGCGAGAACGGCATTCGAAGAATTCTGCAACTGGAACCCGTTGGGTACAGAGAAAGCAAATCCGAGATCGGGGTGAATAAACGTGTTCCCCTGAATAAAGCCCTGCTTGGCGGCGTCATCGCCGTAGAGCAACCCGTCGATCACGGTCAGATACCGGTCGCGGCCAAGCTCGCTTGGGGCGCCGTTCTGTTGCAGGACCTGGGCCTCCTGCGCAGCGCGCCGCACGCGGTTCTCTGAGTTCGGATGGGTTTTTAAAAACTCTGGTGTCTGCTGCGTGACGCCCGCGATCTGCGCCTGCAGGCTCGACCAGCGGCCCAGCGTATTCAGGAAATAAGCCTCCGCTATCGGACTATATCCCGCTCTTGCAAGCAGCCGCACGCCCACAAGGTCCGCCTCATATTCCTGCTCGCGCGTAAAGTTCAGCACATAGAGTTGCGCGGCCTGGCCGATCGCCTGTGCTGTTTCCGCCGACCCGGTGAGAATGGCGCCGAGGACGGTGCCGATTTGCGCCAGATTACCGCGGCTGACACGCTTGGCGGTGTGGCGTTGATAAACGTGGCCAAGCTCGTGGCCCATGACGCCGGCGAGCTCCGCTTCGCTGTTGGCGAGCGCGAGCAGCCCGCGCGTCACATAGACATGGCCCGGCAGCGCCATGGCGTTCACCACGGGACTATCCAGAACCGTGATTTTGATCGGCGTCTGCGGTTGGTCGCCAGCAGCGATTAGGCGGTTGGTGACGCTGCGCACATAATTATTGACTTCGGGGTCCTGCAATTCGCCGCCAAAGGCCGCGACGATCTTGGGGTGTTCCTGCAGCCCGATCGCCTGTTCCTGCTGCGGCGAGAGCCCGAGCGGGCCTCCGGTCGACGAACAGCCGACAATTGCGGCGGCCCCTACGCCGAACGCGATGAGTTTTATCCGTTTAAAAATAGTGTTGATCCGCATGGATGCGCCCCTCCTTCATAAAAGCCCTCCGCGATGACGGAGCATCGCGGAGGGCGAGAATGGCAAAAATTCGCCGGGGGCGCCAGCACCCTAAAGGTTGCAGTGCGGCAGACTTGAGCGCAGGCGGTTAGACGCCAGGGGCGGCGATCCCGGCTTCGGACGCGGCAAAGGCGACCAATTCCGACCGCGTCAGCGCGCCGTTGCGGTTGCGGTCAGCCTGTTCAAACCGCTGGTCGCTCATGGCGACAAACTCATCCGCGCTCAGAACGCCGTCAGAACCGGCGTTCGCATAATAGTCGCTGCGCGCCACCGCCTCGATGCGGGCGCGCTCGGCGCGCGAGACCGCGGACGGCGCTGCAATCGGCAAAGCGATTGTCCGGTCGTCGCCGACGCCTTCAATCGTCACATAGCCGTTCAGGCGGCCGAGTTCCGCAGTCACGATCGACAGCGCCGCATATTCGTCAGCGCTCAGTTTATTGTCATTATCGAGGTCGGCTCTCGCAAAGACCGAGGCGGCGTGGATCGCGGCTTCCTGCTTGTCGAGCGTCGCCGCCGGCGCAAGGTCGTCCCGGTCGAGGCCGACGCCCGCCGCAAGCGCGCCGCCAATGCCGACCGTTAAAGCGAAAAACGAAATCAAACTCGTGCGGGTCATGGAAATCTCTCCTGCTACTCATCTCTCTCCGATGACATAGGAGCGCAGGTCTGTGTTTCCATTGAGAAAGGATCAAGGTTTCGTGATGGCAAGCGTGACCAAAATTGGGCGCGGCTAACAGGGCGTTAATGTAGGCGCCCCCTGAGAAACAGGCGCGCCTATTCGGCCGGTTGCAAAGAGGGCGCGCCGCTCGCGTCGGCCTTGTTGACGCGCGTCTCGCACCACCGTTCTTTGATCATGGCCGAGGTGAGGCGCGAGCCGTCAGGCGACCATCCTGGCGGGCCAAAGAGATAGCCCATCGCCTCGCGGTATGAGCGCGCGCCCAGAACGTCTTTACCGATGCCGATCCACTCATGGAAAGCGATCACGAGCGGATTGAATGTGCCGAGATTTTTGATGATCCCGTAACGCGGCCGTTCGTCTTTTGCTTCCGGGATAAAAGTGCCGAACAGACGATCCCAGATAATCAGCGTACCTGCATAATTGGCGTCCAGATAACGCGGATTGGTCGCATGATGAACCCGGTGATGGCTTGGCGTGTTGAATATCCACTCAAGCGGGCCGAGCCTGTCAATTTTCTCCGTATGGATCCAGAACTGATAGACGAGGTTCACGCCGCCAACGAAGATGATCATCAACGGATGGAATCCCAGAATCGCGAGAGGCGTCTTAAAGAGAATAGAGCCGATGATCCCGCCCGTCCATGTCTGGCGCAGAGCCGTCGTCAAATTGTAGTGCTGTGAGGAATGGTGGATCACATGGCTCGCCCAGAACCACCGGCGTTCATGGCTGATCCTGTGCCACCAGTAATAGCGGAAATCGTCAATCACGAAACATAGAAGAACCGCCCACCAGACATTCGGCGCCGTCCACAGGCGAACCTCATAAGCGGCGGTGACGACAGCGATGACAATCGCCGCGCCTCCGAACAGAGGCGCAATCTGGCTGCCGAGCCCCATGATCAGGCTCGCGGCGCTGTCCCTGACTTCGTAACGGCCGGGCGCACCCTCGCGCCGGTTCAACCGGATCGAGACCATCTCCAGGATGATCAAGAGGATGAACGCCGGCACGGCGTAGGAAACGACGTCAGGAAACTCCATGGTCCGACACTAGCACATTATGCGCTCAATCTGCGACACCAGTCAGCAGCCGCCTCGTTGCTCGCCAATGTGAGCCGCAGCGGCGGAAAAGTGGGATCGTCAAGCGACAGGATCAGGACTGCGCCCTCATTCGACGCGTTGAGTTTGTTCGTCCTCACGCGGCGGGTGGCGAGGTCTTCGCCATTGCGGCGGATCAGCGCCGCCTCGTGTGCATCAATTGCGATGCCGCCCCGCCCCGCAGCGTCTATTGCCCAATCTTGCGGGGTGAAGTCGGGTTCATCAAAGGCGAGACGCTCTGCGGCCGCCTCCTTCGTGAGCGCCGCCGACTCGGACGGAAACAGCCACCGGATCAGCCCCACAAGAAAGGCGATCCCGCCAAGCGAGATCGCCAAATCCAGAGCCACATTGCCGGTCAACGGCCTTAGCCGACGATTTCGTCGTCGTTGAAGAAGAATTTGATTTCTTCTGCGGCGGTGTCCGGGCCATCCGATCCGTGCACCGTGTTTTCGCCGATTGATTCTGCGTACTCGGCGCGAATGGTGCCGGCGTCCGCTTCGGCGGGGTTCGTTGCGCCCATGATCTCGCGGTTACGGGCGATCGCGTTTTCGCCTTCGAGCACCTGGACCACGACCGGACCGGACATCATGAAATCGACAAGCTCGCCGAAGAACGGACGTTCTTTGTGTACGGCGTAAAACCCTTCGGCTTGTTCACGTGTCATGTGAATGCGTTTGGAGGCGACGACGCGAAGGCCGCCCTCTTCCAGCTTGTTGACCACTTTACCGGTGATGTTACGGCGCGTGGCGTCGGGTTTGATGATCGAAAAGGTGCGTTCAAGCGCCATGGGTCAGTCCTCTTGCGGGTGTTGTGGAGAATATTGGAGCGGGGTCTAGCAAGGCGTCGGCGCGGCGGCAAGAGGGCCGCGGGCTCTCTATTCCGGCGTTTGCGGCGCGGCGGCGTTCGGCGGCAGGACTTCGCTGGAGCGCCGGTCAAGCTGACGGACAACTTCGCGAAAATCATAGGCCGGCGTCCAGTTCAGGGCGTCATGCGCCTTCGCAGAATCATAGACCCGGTCGATTGACGCCGGCAGCGGCCAGCCCCTCTGTTCGAAGAGCGCCGCCAACGCCGGAATTCTGCGCCGGATCACCGAGGGCGCATCCGCTTTCAATTCTTCGCAATCCGTCCGCTCGAAGGGCGCACGGCCCGAGATATTATAGACGGTGAAAGACGGTCCCTCGCCGCCAAGCGCAGCCACATGGGCGGCGGCCACATCGCGCGCATCGACGCCCCGATGAAGGCGATAAGCCGCCATCAAGGGCGCAGGCTCGGGAAAGCAGCGCGACATCCGGATGACCCGAACGCGAAAGTCGCCGCTTGCGCTTTCGCGCGCAATCGTCTCCGCCTCGATCTTGGTGCAATGATAAATCGTGCGCGGCGCGGGCGTCGTCTCCTCCGTGATCCACGCGGCGCGGCCCTCTTCCTGTGACGCATAGCCGTACAAAGCTGTTGTGCTTGTGAACACGAATGTCTTCACACCTGCTTGCTGCGCCGCCCTTATCGCCCGCTCTGTTCCTTCTACATTGATGCGACGGAATTCCTCGTCAGGCGCAATGTCCACATGGGGCGCATGCAACGCAGCCGTATGAAAGACAGCCTCGGCGCCGTCAAACGCTTCCGAAAGCGCGTCGTCATTGTGCAGATCCGCAATGACGCTCACTGCAGAACTCGGGCTGCGGTCGAGCCCCGTCACGGTGTGGCGTTCTGTCAGGAGCCGATGGATCGCGCGCCCGATCCGCCCGCTGCCGCCGGTGATTGCGTAATGGGCCATGGCAATCATTTCTTGACGGCGGCGGGCCGTAAAATCAAGACGCCGCGCGCCTATTCGAACCGGTTGCGGTCCCTGAAGGTTACGATTTGCACTTTGTCCTCGCCCACATGATCGGCGATCGTCGTATGCAAATTGACGAGATGGAAGCGGCTCCATTCATTGGCTTCCATGACGCGGAACATCATCGGCGAGACGCGGCTCAGGATCAACGAAAGCATAACAAGCGCTCCGAAGCCAACGCCGGCGAGCGCGGCGACCGCGGCCACCGGCGCGCCCTGCACAAGGGCGGCGAAAACAAGCGCCGCGAGAAGCATGAATGATAACACCGCGCCCGCGCCCCAATAGAGCGTCGTATTGCGCCGGACCTGATAAAACTTATTCCGAATCGTCAGCTCACAGAGAAAGAGCCGCATGGCGAACCAGTGATAAGAGAGCGTCCACTGCCCCGCTTCCGCTTTTAGGTCTTCGCTCTGTCCCATGCGCTTATCGCGCTCCACATTTAGCGCCCGGCGTTTGGCGACCTGAAAATTGTGGTTGATGCGCGCAAATTTCGACGTGAGGTAATTGTCGAGGTTCATGAGGTTTCGCTGCTGGACGACTTTGAACGGCCAACTGAACATTAGGAACGCCAGGAACATTCCCCCGCCAGTGACCGCAACCAGCGCACCCGCCTTTTGGAGCGCCGGGTCGGCTACGCCGGCGGCGGTCATCAGGGCGGCGCCCGCGCCTATTGAAGCCGCATAAACGCCCACAATCAGGCTTGCGATGAAAAGCAACGGCGCCCAAAACAAAAGCATCGTGCGGGTATTGTCATTCAGGACGCGGCGAAATTCTGTCATAACGTCAAGAAAGCGCGCATCCATGCTGTCTTCCCCGCGGCCGAGCGCACTTTCGAGAAAAGCTTCCTCCACCTCCTCATAGAAGAAATCGCCATTGGCGAAGAGCGGAAAATCGTAATCGTAAAACTGCGCCGCATCGCGCGAGAAGCGTTGCGCTTCCTCTAAAGTGAGATCAGAGGCTGAACGTTCGGCAAGCCGCGGCCGCGGTAATTGTTTGAAAAGAAGGGTTTCGAACCCTTGCGGGTTGGTCGTGGCGATGGCGTCGCCAAGGACGTCGTCCCTTGACTTCATCGCTCTGGAAAGCTCCCGAGCAGCTTCGCCAGCGCCCGCCTTTCCCGATGTCCGGACAGCGCGCTCTCCCGCTCGCCGGCCAAATCCAAAAATTTTGTGCAGTCCTCTCAGCCACGCCCCAAACGGACGCAGCGCCCCTGATGCATTCATCAGCCCTCCATCAATTTTAGTTTTTTGCAATTGCTACTTATGAACAAAAATGCTGACTTCAAGACCAGCGGCAAAAGATTCATGCAAAAAAGCCCGCTGTCCTCAGACGGCGGGCTTCTCATTCAATTGAATGAATGTCCGATTACTGGTCGATCTTGCCTGCAGAGAGCAGCGCAAAGGTTTTGCGCTCTTCTTCTTCAAGCTGATCATTGTCATTTGCGTCAGCTTGTTCGAAGCGCGCCAGAAACGTTTCACGCAACTCCTCTTTCGTCATCGCTGCGTCGTCGCCGGACGCTTGCGCGAACGCTTCGTCAATCACGGCGTCGGTCACTGTGGCGTCCGCCGGCTTCGTTACCTCATCGCCTGCGGCGCCGGTCACATTATTCAACATCTTTTCAGCCGCCCCGGTCGCCTTATCCGCCAAATTATCGCCGTCCCGGTTGACGACCACCATGGTCATGTTCGCGAATTCATCGCGATCGAGAACGCCGTCGCGATTAAAGTCCGCCGCATCGAAGGCGGACGCCGTCACGAGGTCAATGTCCGCCTTACTACGCACGTCGCTCACCTGCATCGGCTTTAACGCCGCAAGCGTGGCCGCCGCATCGTCGAGGCGTTCGCCCGTCTCCGCGAGAAGATCGGCGCTCTCCCCGTTCGCTGCATCAACAGCGTCCGCCACCGAAACGTTCTCATCTTCCATCGCATCTTCGGTCGTATCCAGTTCTTCCGTATACGTCTGCGCCTGATTGGCATAAGAACTTGCGTCGTCAGCGCCGTCGATCTGAGTCTCGGCGACCTGTTCTTCTTCGGTTTGCGCTTCAGCCTCGACGGCCTCAGACTTGTCTGCGTTTCCGCACGCGACAACGCCAAGCGCCATAAGCGCAGTCACAGACGCCGCGCTGAAAACTTTTGATCTCGTCATAATGTTCGCTCCTTCTGTGCGCACCAGCTCAGCGGCGCGCTTTCGCTCTAACTACTTAAGCCGTTCGATCCCCAAAGAAATCACCGCGAAGGTGAATTAGCGGAAAGGGCGACGCGCGCCAAAACCATCTTGCAGACCGCATGAACCTTGGGCAAAAGGGCGTTCGCCAGGGACTTATCTTAACAATGCTTCACATCAACGATCTTACCTATCGCATCGAAGGCCGGGTTCTGCTCGATCAGGCCACAGCGGCGATATCGGAAGGATGGAAGGTCGGCTTTATCGGGCGCAACGGCGCGGGCAAGTCCACACTGTTGCGCCTTATCAAAGACGAAATCAGCCCCGATGACGGCGAGATTTCCTTACGGAAGAACCGCCGCCTCGGCTCGGTGGAACAGGAAGCGCCGGCCACCGGCGAAAGCCTGATTGACACCGTTCTCGCATTTGATACCGAGCGGTCGTCGCTGCTCGCCGCCGCCGAGCAAGAAACCGATCCGGAAAAAATTGCGCAGATCCACACGCGGCTCGCCGATATTGACGCGCACTCAGCCGAAGCGCGCGGCGCCGGCATTCTTGCGGGGCTCGGCTTTTCGGCCGCCGACCAACAGCGGGCCTGCCATGAGTTTTCGGGCGGCTGGCGCATGCGCGTCGCCCTCGCCGGCGTGCTCTTTTCCGCGCCCGATCTCCTTCTCCTCGACGAACCGACAAACTATCTCGACCTTGAAGGCGCGATCTGGCTTGAGAATTACATTCGACGTTATCCGTATACGGCGCTCATCGTCAGCCATGACCGGGACTTTCTGAACCGGTGCGTGACCCAAATTCTCGCGCTGGAGGCCAAAAAGCTCTCCGTCTCCACCGGCTCCTACGATACGTATGAGCGCAAACGCGCCGAAGCGCGCGCTCAGGCCCTCGCCTTCCGATCGAAGCAGGAAGAACAGCGCCGCCACATGCAGGCCTTTGTGGACCGCTTCCGCGCCAAAGCCTCAAAAGCGAAACAGGCCCAAAGCCGGATCAAAGCGCTGGAGAAAATGCAAACGGCGGCGATCCCGATTGACGAGCGGGTGACGCCGTTCGACTTCAAAAATCCGCGCCCCATGGCGCCGCCGATTGTGCGGGTGGTGGAAGCCGATCTCGGCTATGAAGAAGGCAATCCGGTCCTGCGCAACGTCAATCTGCGCATCGATCAGGATGACCGCATCGTCATTCTGGGTCCCAACGGCGAAGGCAAATCGACGCTTGTGAAAGCGATCTCCAGCCGCATCGCGCCGCTCGCAGGCAATATCTATAAACACAAGAAACTCGATATCGCCTATTTCTCGCAACATCAGGTGGACGAATTAAAGCGCGGTCAAACGCCTTATGATCACGTGCGCGCGCTGATGCCCGAGGGCACGGAAGCGCAAATCCGTTCGCAAACGGCGATCCTCGGTTTCGGTCCCGACAAAGCCGACACCAAGATCGAAAAGTTGTCCGGCGGCGAAAAGGCGCGGCTGCTCCTGGGGCTGATCACCTTTAACGGCCCTCACATGATCATCCTCGATGAGCCGACCAACCATCTCGATATCGACAGCCGCGAGGCGTTGGCGCTGGCGCTCAATGACTATAAAGGCGCGGTGCTCCTGATCACCCACGACGCCCACCTCGCCGCCGCAGTCGCCGACCGCTTGTGGCTTGTTAAAGACGGAAAGGCCGAACGCTACGAGGGCGACCTTGACGATTACCGCACGCTGATCCTCGACGCCGCAAAAACGGCGCCCGCGAACAGCGCCAACGGGTCCGCAAAGACAGCGCCGAATATCATCGCCCGCAAGGAGGCGGCGGCCGCGCGCGAGTCCATCAGTCCCCTGAAAAAGAAAACCGAACAGCTCGAAGCGCGCGTCGATGAATTAAACGCGATCCTACCGAGGATCGACCAAGCCCTCGCCGAGCCCGGCCTCTATGAGACTAATGTAGCGCGCGCCACCAAACTGCAAAAAGAACGCGCCGCCCTCGTCAACGCCATCGCCGAAGCAGAAGACGCCTGGATGATGGCGCTGGAAAAATATGAGAACGCGAAGGCGATGATGTGATTTGTCCGATGTAAGTGTTTCTAGCCGTAACCCAAGTGAAGCGATTAGGAGATCACCGTACTAGTCGCGGCCTCGACGTGATCAATGCTTTCGTTGGCGGCGTCATATTGTCGTTGGAATTCGAAGAAAATCTCACCGCTACCCGGAAAGACTCTGTCGATACCTAGCACAATCGTCTCGGTCACTTTGGCGCTGTGATCGGTGACAAAACGCATGACTTCGTCTAACGGCAAATCGGCGCGTTTTGCGAAACCCGCCACTGACATTTGATTGTTTCGAAGGAGAACAAAACGAAGCAGCTGACCAGGATGAAAGACGTGGGTTTCATCAAGCTCGGCGAACTCCGCTGGAATTTTGGTATCAGTTTCCAATGGGTTTACCTGGTCCATAAGTGCTCCCCACGCCTTATGAGAAAGATAGACATGCTCAAAGTGCTTGACAAGTGATAATCTAACTCTCGCCTACTCGATATCGTAAAAGTCATAACTCCCCACACTATAAGTGAGCCGCGCTGTCTTCCCACAGCGCAGGTCCATGCAGAACTTGTCGCCTTCGTTACAATACCGAAAAGAAAGCTTGCTGTTGTGGATAATTGGGTCGTTTATAGAGGAGGTGCCTTCCAAAAATGGTTTGGCGAGCAGCAGCTCAGGTCCGCACTGCCCTGCTTTCGCCAATATTCCATTTGAAAAAACGACCCGTGAACTTGGCACCCGCTGCGCCCCCCTCTTTTCTCGCAAGTAATTGAATATCCTGCGTTCGATCGACTCAAGTTGATTATCGAAACGCTTTCCTTTCAAAAAAGCAAGAAAATAAGAGGAGAAATAGGAGAGGAAGGGACCAACAGAGACCGCGACGCAAACGATTACTGCAATCCAAGAAACTCTGTTGTTAATCACGGTATCCGGAAACAATCCAACGTAACAAATCACGAGGAAGGACGGCGCAAATCCGGCGAGACACCAACCGTGCCAAAATTGCAGTGCCTGCTTTCGATCACGGACGTACAATGCGAATTCGTTAATGTCATCCATAAGTTCGTGGAAAAACGCGCGATCGTCAGTATCCCTGAGATCGATGTCACGTTGCGAAGAAAAATTTTCCCCCTCCTTGTTTAACCTAGCGAGCGTGCCGTCGAACGCTCTTTCCAACTGCTGTGATAACGCGCCTATTCCTAAATTCGCGGCGGCGGAGAATTCGAAAACAGGAAGAAATCCCTCAAAATAAACTCCCATCTCAAGGCCCCGCCAACATTCTGCGATCTCATCGCAAACCCCTGCAATGTAATGAAAACACATATCCGAAGCCGGGGGGAGTATTATTCAACCAATTTATTTGGCTAAACAAAAACCCTGTGGGCTTGAGTCTCTAATTTCGGTTGGACTCTTAGAGAATTGATTAGTCATCTTTTCATTGAAGAGAAAAAAAGCGGGCGACCAGTCCTTCCTTTTCGCTTCGCTTCAGGAGCAAGGAGCGCTTCCGTTTCGAATTTTCACCCTGGCGGCTATATGCGCAATTTTACTCCTCCTGCGCATATCGCTGGATAATCGCCAGCCACGCGGCCATACTCCGGCGCATTATCGGATGCGGGCGCAAAACAGGAGCGATTGATCATGACGACACCAAAATCAGGACCGAACCGGCGCATGCTTCTTGGCGGCGCGTCCGCCCTCGCCGCCGCCGCGCTGGCGCCCGCC
>CAWUIM010000055.1:0-22351 GCA_963922595.1 uncultured Parvularculaceae bacterium | reverse complement strand
ATCGTCGGCATCGAACCCCGCGATCACCGACATGGCGATCGCGCTGTCCTCGACGCTCCAGCTGAGCGGCCCCGCATGGTCGAGCGTGTAGGACAACGGAAAGATCCCTCGCCGCGAGACCAAGCCGTAGGTTGGCTTCAGACCCACGGTGCCGCAATAGGCCGCCGGTCCGCGGATGGAGCCGCCGGTGTCCGACCCCATGGCCATGCGCACGATTCCGGCCGCCACCGCCGCGCCAGAGCCCGAGGACGAACCGCCGGTGATGTGATCCGTGTTCCAAGGATTGCGCGTCACGCCCGAGCTCAACGGTTCGGTGGTGGCGGTGAGGCCGAATTCCGGCGTCGAGCTTTTGCCGAGGCTGATCGCGCCGGTCGCCTCAAGATCGTCAATGAACGGAAACTGCGCCGTCGCCATATAACCGTCATAGGCGCGCGAGCCGTTGCCGGTGGGCAGACCGATCACATCGTTCAAGTCTTTCACGAAGGTGGGCACGCCGGATAAGGGCCCGCTCGCGGGCGCGGCGGCGGCTTCGCGCGCCTTGTCGTAATTTTGCGAGACGATGGCGTTGATCGCCGGGTTGACCGCCTCGGCCCGATCGATCGCCGCATTGATCGCCTCAGCCGCGGTGATGTCGCCAGCCTTGATGCGCGCGGCGGTCTCGACCGCGTCCATCCTGTTGATGTCGGTCTCGGCCGGGTCGGGCGATTTCGAACAGGCGGCCATCGCCGCGAAGGCCCCGAGCCCGCCGGACATTTTCAGTGTTTCCCGTCTCGTCATCGCCATGCGTCTCAGCCTTCTAATTCGCCGCGTAATCGCGCATGATGAAGGGGCAAATCGCGCGCGCGATCAAGACCAGCGCGCACCCCCGCGGGAGAAAACGCCATGACGAACCGGTTCGGAAGTTCAACGCCATCAAAAGCGCTCGCCGCCTTTGGATTGTTCGCGCTCGCAGCATGCGGCGGCGAGAAGCAGACAGAAGCAGCGGACGCCTCCTATCAGGAGACGTTGATGACGCAATTGCTCGACGCCAAGCCGGGCGACGTCATCACCATCCCCGCCGGCCGATACGCTTTCGACCGATCGCTGAGCCTCACGGTCGACGGCGTCACCATTCGCGGCGCGGGGATGAACGAAACCGTTCTCTCCTTCAAGGATCAGGTGGCGGGCGCGGAAGGATTGCTTGTCACGGCCAGCGACTTCACGATCGAAGACCTCGCCATTGAAGACGCCAAGGGCGATGCGTTGAAAGTCAATGAAGGCGAAAACATCATTATCCGCCGCATTCGAACCGAATGGACCGGCGGCCCGAAAACAGAAAACGGCGCTTACGGCATCTACCCGGTGCAGACGAAAAACGTGTTGCTGGAGGAAAATTTAGCGATCGCCGCCGCCGACGCCGGCATCTATGTGGGCCAATCGCAAAATGTCATCGTGCGCAACAATCGCGCGGAATATAATGTCGCAGGCATTGAGATTGAAAATACGTTTGATGCGGACGTTTACGGCAACACCGCCATCAACAACACCGGCGGCGTTCTTGTCTTTAATATGCCCAACCTGAAACAACCGGGCGCACGCACGCGCGTGTTCGACAATGAGATTGTCGACAACAACACAAAAAATTTCGGCCATAAGGGCACGCCCGTGGCGAGCGTCCCCGCGGGTTCCGGCGTTGTGATCAATTCCAACGATCAGGTGGAGATCTTCAACAACCGGATCAAAAACAACCGCACCGCAAACATTATCGTCTCGTCAATTTACGCCTCCGGGATTTCGCAAGACGGCATGAGCGAGGATTTCGACGCCTACCCGGAGACGATTTACGTCTATGACAATGAGATGGAAGGCGGTGGTAAGAATCCCGATGGCGTTGAACTCACGGCGCTGAAGATCGCAAAGTTCGGTCCTATGGGCGCGCTACCGGATGTCCTTTGGGACGGCTATATGAACCCGCAAAAACTTGTGGGCGGCACCCTGCCCGACGCGTTGAAACTCTGCGTGCGCAACGGCGCGGCGAAAGTCTTAAACGCGGACGCGCCGAACGAGTTTAAAAATCCGGGGCTCGCCGCAGATGGGGCCCACGATTGCGCCCACGACAAACTGCCGGCCGTAACGCTCACCGGCCCGCTGGCATCGCTCACGAAAACAGCGAACGCCGGCGTCGCGACCCAGCAATAGAAAGGCCCGCGCTCCCTTGTTGAATGGCGTCAAACCACCGTTCTTGCTGATCCTCGCGCTTAGCATTCTCGCTTGCACGCAAGAGCGTGATGGCGATCGTCCTGTCTTCCACGAGACGGGCTATCCGCCGGCGTTGAGTGATTGGGGCGTCTTGCGCGTCAAATCGGAGGCGCTCCTTCTGAACGAGAATGTCATCCCTTACGCGCTCGCGACGCCGCTCTTTTCCGACTATGCGCTGAAACTGCGCACGATCTCCCTTCCCGAGGGCGAGGCCGCCGCCTATCACGACACGGAGGTTTTTGACTTTCCTGTGGGGACGATCATTACCAAGACGTTTTATTATCCGCGCGGGGCGCGCGACGGCGCCGTGCGTCAGGGAGAGCCGGCCCCGATGGTTGACGGGATCATGGCGCTCGACGGCTATCGGCTGATCGAGACGCGCGTCCTCGCGCATCGCGCCGACGGCTGGGTCGCCCTGCCCTATGTGTGGAACGAAGAACAGACCGACGCGACGCTGAAACGCACCGGCGACATCAAGCCGCTAACGCTGGTGCGCGCCGTCGGACGGGAAGAAGACTTCGCCTATCTCGTCCCGAACCAGAACCAGTGCGCAGGCTGTCACGCCACCAATAATACGACGCGGGCGCTCTCGCCCATCGGGCCGAAGGCGCGCCACCTCAACCGGCCTTCTCCTGTCGCCGCGGGCGTCAATCAACTGGACGCATGGAAGGACGCAGGCCTTGTCGCTGCTTCGTTCGAGACCGCTGCTGCGCCGCGCAACGCGCTCTGGACCGACGAGACGGAAAGCCTCGATGCGCGGGCGCGCGCCTATCTCGACGCCAATTGCACCCACTGCCATTCCTCCGTCGGTCCTGCCGATACGTCAGGGCTGAATTTCGAACCTCATGTGGCGCTCGGACCCGCGCTTGGCCTGTGCAAAAACCCGATCGCCGCCGGCGGCGGCTCCGGCGGGCGGCCCTTCGACATCGTCCCAGGCGCGCCCGATCAGTCGATCACACTCTTCCGTATGGAAACCACAGACCCCGGCGCAATGATGCCCGAACTCGGCCGCGCCGTGACCCACGAGGAAGGCGTCGACCTCATCGCCGAATGGATCAGGGAGATGGAAGGGGGATGTGGGTGAATTCGTAATTCATATCAACAAGATACTTATGTTCTGATATTACTGTAGCTTGGTCGCGTTTGTTTTTGAGTTCTTTTTGACTAATCTGGTCGCACGTCATCAGTAATTTTGTCGAGAAATCTTGTATTCTCATTTCATCTATTGGAATGAAAAATGAAGCGCATAACCAATCCGTTGAATTCAAATGCCGCAGAGACAAACCGACTCATTGATAACGGTCGCAATCAACGTATTTTTATTTCGTACTCACGCCATCAAAAACCAATCGCCGCCTGGCTCATAGAGGAACTTGAGGGCCATGAAATTGATGTGTTTGTCGATAAGGACGAACGCCGCAGCGAACTCGAACAAGCAAAATTTGGCGTTCAGGTTTTCGAAGATTGGTGGGCGCGAGTAGAGAAAATGATCCTTGGGGCGGACGCCATTATCGTAGTGATCAGCAAAACGTTTGTAGCATCCAAGGTTTGCAGAGACGAACTGGCTTTCGCACAAAAGCACAATAAGAGAATCGCACCCGTTATCTGTGGTGAAATATCGGATACGGACGTACCAGTCGAACTAAAGCGCCTGGATTGGATCGATCTAAGATTTACGCGCTTCCCTCCTCCAAGCGAAATCGCTGTAAAAATCCGAAGCGGCTTGTCGGAGAACGTTGATTGGATCCGCGAGCACACGCGATTACTTGAATTAGCAATTGATTGGGATCGAGCTGAGAAACCACGCGACAAATTGTTGCGGGGCACAGCAATTATTGAGGCAGACAACTGGTGCAAATATCGCCCGACCAAAGCGCCTCCGATTGAGCAGAGCATTATTAAATTTGTAGATGCGAGCCGCACTGACGAACTGCATCGAACTCGCGTTGCAAATCGGGTGAAAGCTGCATTCATTGGATTTGCCGCAATTCTAACAATTGCCTATTTTGCTTGGCGGAATGAAGCGTTTCTTCGCGAGAAATATTTTCAATATACTGCGATACACAACTATGTATTGACGGAAGAGGATGAAAAAAAATTAAATGTTGGGGATGTTTTTACCGAATGCCGGTCACGCGGGGAAAGCGTTTCCACCTTATGCCCAGAAATGGTTGTTATTCCCGCTGGGTCATACGTCATGGGATCCGGCATGCCGGAAGCGCGCGCCAATGAAAAACCACCGCATCGCGTGGCGATAGGTTACCAATTCGCAGTTTCGAAGTATGAAATCACTGCTCTTCAATGGTATTCGTGTGTCGAGAATGGCGCGTGCCCGGAAGCTGGCGGCGCCGGCGACCAACCTGTAAATGGGGTGAGTTGGAACGATGCCATATACTATTCAAAATGGTTATCGAGATTAACTGGCCGGTCCTACCGCCTTCTATCTGAGGCCGAATGGGAGTACGTCGCGAGATCAAATACCTCCGGCGAACGATACTGGGGAAACGCTCTTGGAGAGAACAACGCCAATTGCAAAGACTGTGGAAGCATATGGGACGATAGTGCGCCCGCACCAGTTGGATCGTTCGGCGCCAACGCATTCGGACTCCATGACACTCTTGGTAATGTATGGGAATGGGTAAACGATAATTGGCACAATGATTATTCCTTGAATCCTCCGGTAAATGGGGATGCATGGCTCGGCGATGATGGAAATCGCGTTGTCCGCGGCGGTGGTTGGTACGATGAAGAGGTAAATATTAGCGCCTCTAGTCGCTTTACACATGGGCTAAGTCCAGATTTCAAAAGCAGCGGCCTGGGTTTTCGCCTGGCAAGAGACCTAATACCGCGCTGCCCAAACGCGGGCGATGAATGTAAAGAGAACTAAACATTAAGCTCTTCTGCACAGTACGAAAGTGCGTACCTCAATTAATTCATCTTCTCAAAGCCTATTTTAGATAGCTCTTCTGGGGCGCTGAATATTCTTCTGCATATTTGAATTATTTCTCCTGCAACGCGCGCACGCGCCCAAGCGCCATCATGGGGAAATAGTGGCGATACAGATTATAGTTTATCATAAAAGCGCGGGAGAGCTCCGGGCCCTGCTTCAGTCGCTCCTTCAGGATCGGATCGTTGAGCTTGATGGTCTGGCCGACGCCGTAACCCGGAAAGCCCGTGCCGGTATATTCCGGCTCCGCCCAGGTGCCGTTGTCTTGCGTCTCCATCAGGAATTGCACCCCGGCGGCGATCGCTTTTTCATCGTCGGGATTGTTGATCGCGGCGAGACCCATCAGCGCCCAGGCGGTTTGCGACGCTGTGGACCTGCCGACGCCTGCGTGAGCCGGATCCATGTAACTCTCGCACCCCTCGCCCCAGCCGCCGTCGGCGTTCTGATGGAGGATCAGCCAGTTCGCCGCCTTGCGGATATAAGGCTGGCTCATATCTTCGCCGATGGCTTCAAGCGCCGGCAAAACCGCGCCCGTGCCGTAAACATAATTGACGCCCCAGCGCCCGAACCAGGCGCCGTCGGCTTCCTGTTCTTCTTTCAGATAGGCGATGGCGCGCTGCATTGACGGGTGATCTTTTGAAATCCCGAGCTTGCCGAACGCTTCGACAATATGCGCGGTCACGTCCACCGATGGCGGGTCAAGGGCTTCGCCGAAATCGCAGAACGGAATCTTGGTGACGATTTCGCGGTTATTGTCCTTGTCGAACGCGCCCCAGCCGCCCCCTTTGCATTGCATGTCGATCAGCCAGTTGACGCCTTTCTCAATCGCCTGGTCGATGCCGCGCGCCTTCCACATCGGATCGTCGCGAAACTGCGACAGAACGATTAGCGCCACCGCGGTATCGTCCGTATCTGGATAAAATGTGTTGGCGTATTCGAACGCCCAGCCGCCGGGCGCCGTCTCCGGCAACTTCACCGACCAGTCGCCCTTGCGCAGCACCTGCTGATCGAGGACCCAGCCGACCGCCTTTTCGATTTCAACCTTATACGTTTCTTCAAGCGCGCAATCGTCATAGGCCAGAAGCGCCAACACCGTGTCCCAGACCGGGGAAACGGAGGCCTGTATATAGGTGGCCTCGCCCACATCGACCCGCCAGCGCGGATCGTCAAGCGCGTCCACCGCCGCTTTCATCGCCGGGTGATCGGGCGGATAACCTTGAAAATGCATCGCCATGATCGAATAGACCCAGGGCGGTTGAATGCCGCCCCAAACGCCGTCCGCATCCTGATGTTGCAGGATCCAGCCCATGGCCTGTTCAATGGAACCGCGCCGGTTCGGCGTCGCGCCCCAATCCTGCAGTTTGTGCAGCACTTTATCGGCGGCGCGGAAGAACCCGTCCCAGAAATCGGCGCCCGCTTTCTTTGGCAACGTATAATCAAACGCGCCGCGCCCGGACGGAAACAGTTCGTCAAGCCGCCGGTCCGCAGGCAAAGGCCGCGAGGGGCGCGAGGTGGACAGGATCGCGATCGGCATCAGCGTCGCGCGCGCCCATTGCGCGAAATTGTAAATCGAAAAAGGGAACCAGGTGGGGAAGCGGATTACCTCGGGCGGGATGTTGGGCGTTTTTTTCCATGGCCATTCGCCGATCAGCGCCAGCCAGTAGCGGGTGAAGACACGAATGTTTCTGAGACCGCCTTTTGCGAAAATCCACTCGCGCGCCTTCATAAGCGCCGGGTCGTCGGCGGCCATCCCCATGGACCGCAAGGCGGCGTAAGCTTCAACCGTCGTATTAATGTCGCCGGCCGGGGCGTTGTAAAACACCTCCCACGACCCGTCCTCGCGCTGCTGGTCAAGAAGCGATTGCGCAAGCCGCTGGCGCAGCGGGTGATCTTCCTGACGGATCACCCACAGACACAGAATCCATTGCGCCTCCATGCAGGAATTCGATTCCAGTTGGCCGACCCAATAGCCTTCCGGCTTCTGGCGTTTAGCCAGCCATTCGGCGCTGGCGTTGATCGCGCCCGTGATCTGATTATCGAAATTCGACCGGCGCGGCGCGCCCTCACCCTCAAACATGACTTTCCCTACCGACGCAGATATTGGCCCAATCGACGTAATATCGGGGTGTCTTAGCAATGCGCCGGCGCTTTGGCGAGGGCCCCGCCGCCATTGTCATGGCTCGCGGGTTTGGGCATGCTGGCGTGATCTTTCGGAGGGGCGAAAATGCGTTTTCTACTACAATTCCTGGCGGCCATTTTGGTGTTGGCGAGCGCTGCCGGCGCCAGCGCAGCGGACTACAAATACGCGAGAAAAAACACCGAGTACGCGCCGGGCGACGAAAAGGCGTTCGTGGTCTTCACCTATCGGCGCATCACCGGGGCGATCTCCGCCCCGTCGTTCCGTCTGTCGCGGATCGATCCCGAGACCGGAGAGGAATTGTCGACCACGCGGCTCAATCTGAGCATGAGCGGGCGCGGCGGTTTGCGCCGTCATATGCGCAATGCCGGTTATGAAGAGTTTCAACGCGGCATGATCATCGAGACCTTCCTTTTTGAGCCGGGTGTTTACGTGGTCACGGAGGCCGACAGGGCTGGCCAACTTTATGAGGCTGAAGGAACGCAGAAAGTATTTTCGATGGCGGCGGCGACCCTCGCCTTTGAGTTGACGCCGGGTAAGGTGAACTATCTCGGCGACTTCGCCTGGGGAACGCGTTCGCGAAAAATTTGCTCGCTGACCCGTACGGAGTTCGAAGAAAATCCCATCGGCTATAAAAACGCCGAAGAAAAACAATGTTACGACCAAATGGCGGCGAGCGACGGCGAAAAGAGGCTGATATCGCTGCGGGTCAACGCCACCGGCCTCGCCGACGACTACCGTCTGTCGCGCCGCGACGATGATCGCCGCCTCGCCTACATCAAGACATTTCTTGAGCGGTTTCAGCCGGCGCTCGATCCGGCGGTTGAAATCATCTTTCCGCGGCGTGCGGACGTCACGCTTTTGCGGGATTTGCCGACACAGTTAGCGGCGGCCTGGGGTGCGTCAGATGCGCCTGATGCGGCGGCGGCTTCGGAAAACACAGCGCCCGCCACACCCTGATGGCGCGCACAGGCCCCGTACACTAATCCGCCGCGACTAAGACGGCGGCCGGACCTAAACGCATGGCGAGTAACGCAAGCAACCAGAACTTCTTCCGTACGCTTCATGAATGCGGGTTTCAAAACCCGGACAGCCCTTTCCTCACGCCGCCCGGCGGACCCACCTGGTCTTACGGCGCGATTGACGCTCTCTCGGCCCGCCTCGCCGGCGTCTTTGCGGAAGCGGGCTTGAAACCCGGCGACCGGATTTGCGTGCAAGTGGAGAAAAGCGCTGAGAATGTGGCGCTCTATCTGGCGGCGCTTCGCTTCGGTCTTGTCTATACGCCGCTCAACACCGCCTATACGCGCGAGGAGATCGGATACTTCCTCAGCGACTGCGACCCCGCGGCGTTTGTCTGCGACCCGGCGCGCGTAGAAGAGGTATCCGCAACAGCGGTTTTCACCCTCGGCGCTGACGGCGGCGGCTCGCTCATGACTGCCGCGCGAAAGGCGAAACCGGCGCCCGCAATCGCGGTGCGCCACGAAGATGATCTCGCCGTCATCCTCTATACCTCCGGCACGACCGGGCGCTCGAAAGGCGCGATGTTGAGCCATCGCAACCTCGCCACGAATGCCGCGACGCTTCATGAGATTTGGGGGTTTGCGCCCGGCGACGTCCTCCTCCATGCGCTGCCGATCTTTCATATTCACGGGCTCTTCGTCGCCTTGCACACGGCGATGCTGAACGGGTCGGAAGTCTTGTTCCTGCCCCGCTTCAGCGTCGCGGCGGTGAAAGCGGCGCTGGCCCGCGCCACGATCATGATGGGCGTACCGACTTTCTATACGCGCCTCCTCGCTGATGAGGCCTTTGCCGCTGCGGATTGCGCTTCGATGCGCCTCTTCATCTCCGGCTCGGCGCCGCTGACGACGGAGACGCACCGCGCGTTCGAGGCGCGCACCGGCCACGCCATCCTGGAGCGCTATGGCATGTCGGAAGCGGGCATGATCGCCTCCAATCCCTTGCATGGCGCGCGCGTCGCCGGAACCGTCGGCTTCGCTCTACCCGGCGTCGATATTCGTATTACGGATGAAACCGGCGCGCCCAGTCCGCCGGGCGTCGTCGGTTCGGTTGACGTGAGAGGGCCGAACATCTTTCAGGGCTATTGGCGGCGCCCGGAAAAGACCGCGACGGAATTCAGAGACGGCTGGTTCGGCACCGGCGATCTCGGCGCGCTCGATGATGAAGGCCGGCTCACGCTTTCAGGCCGGTCCAAAGACCTCATCATCGCCGGCGGCTACAATATTTATCCAAAAGAAATCGAGGACGTGATCGGGGCCGTGACGGGCGTCGGCGAATGCGCCGTCATTGGCGCGCCGCACCCTGACATGGGCGAAGGCGTCGTCGCTGTTCTCGCCGCCAACACTGGCGGCGGCGTGCTCCCGAAAGAAGAGATTGAAGAAAAGGTTGGCGGCGCGCTCAGCGCGCTTGCATCCTTCAAACGGCCGCGCAAATTGATCTGGATCGACGCCCTGCCGCGCAACGCCATGGGCAAGGTGCAAAAAGCTGTGCTTCGCGAAGCTTACAAGGACGCGTTTGCGACCAGCTAGGACTTCATGTTCCGCCAGCTCGGATAAAGCAGGCATCCCAGAAACGAAAAAGACGCTGCAGACAGCAATGCGAGAGCCGGCAAGCCGCCGCCTGCATTGCCGAGCCAGTTCGCCACGAGGCAAGTGGTTGCAATAATCAGATACGGATAGACCGGCGGGTCCTGCCGCAGATACCGCATCACGAACAGCGCCATCGACGCCACCAGCAACGCCAACGCATACATATCGAATATCGTAATCATTTCATCCACCCTGATTGGCGCCCTGTTTGGTGGAAAACTATCGGTGAAAAAGTTTAATAATTTTGAAAGCAGATTGTCCCGCTTTGACACAACAATGCGCGACTTTTTTATTAACTGAACATTGGTATTGTTCCAAAGGAATTACGCGAAAGAGCCCTAAAAAGGGGTCACGCAGCAAGAGTGTTTGTTCGTCACTTGGTTGGGAGAGCCAATGTTGGACCGTTTGCGTCAACGCTATGAGGCGTTTCTTCGTATTGAGCGAAACGCGCCAGTGGGCGAGCTCGTTCGTCTGCGCGCCCTTTACGGCTTCGGCTGGCTTTTCGTCTTTATACAAATACTCAATCTTGCAGGGATGACCTTCACCTACCGAAGCTGGAAAGGCGATCACACGATCGCGGTCGTTGTCTCGCTGGTGATCCTGACCGCTATTCACGGCCTGCGTTATTATAAGAATTTCGGCGTTTATGCGGCCGCGATATTCTTTCTTTGTTCGGCGGGCGTCCTCGCGTCAGCGCTGCCGGACCATACCGGCGTCAATTCAGCCTTGCTGCCGCTGTTGGTGATGACGCCTGTGCTGACGAGTTTTATCGCGGGACCCCGTTCCGGCCTCGTTACCGGCGTCGCCGCGCTGGCGATCATCGCTCTTCTCTATTGGTGTTCGGCGACGCATCTCGACGTCGCGTCTCCCTATTACGGGCCACGCAATATTCAGCGCGCCTTACAAGCGACCTTTGCGGTGATCATGGTGACAGGCATCGCCGCTGTAATCAGCGCCAGCATCTTCCGCACCTTCGGCCTGCTCGAGGCCAATATCAAACGCGCGCAAAAAGCCGAGGCCGCGAAGTCGGATTTCCTCGCCTCCATGAGCCATGAATTGCGCACGCCGCTGAACGGCGTTCTCGGCCTCACAGACGCTCTGTCCAAAACCGATCTCGATCCGGAGCAAACGCGCCTGATGGGCGCGGTGCATTCGTCTGGACGCTCGCTTATGTTGATCCTCAACGATATTCTCGACCTTTCCAAAATCGACGCCGGAAAACTTGAAACGACGCCAATGCCGTTTGATCCGCGCGCGCTCGTTCGGGATATCGCCGACACCTGGCGCGAATCCGCGTCCGCGAAAAATCTCGCCTTCAACACCCATGTGGACGAAGCGACGCCGGCCATGTTGCTGGGCGACGATCTGCGCATTCGCCAGATTGTCTCAAACCTCGTCTCCAACGCGGTAAAGTTCACTGACAATGGCTTTATCGATCTGTCGCTCACCGCTACGGCGCGGGACGACGACACTTTGGATTTGGAAATTGCCGTACGCGACACGGGCGAAGGTATCGATCAATCCGTACAGGAACGGATATTCCACGCCTTTGAGCAGGCCGAAAACAGCATCGCGCGGCGGCGCGGCGGCACCGGGCTCGGGCTTTCCATTTGTCGTCGCCTCGCGACCTTGATGTCCGGCTCGATCAGCGTTCAGTCAACGCCGGGCGAAGGCTCCGTTTTCCGTCTCGCCCTGCCCGTGAAAGCAATTGTTCAGGAACCGCATGCGCCGGCGCCAGCCGCCCCAGCGCCGCCTCCACAGGATGTAAATCTCAACGGATTGCGCGTGCTTCTGGTGGAGGACAATGTCATCAACCAGATGGTGGCGCAGAAATTCCTGGATAATCTTGGCGTGACCGCCACCGTGGCGGCGAACGGAAAAGAATGCCTCGATGCGCTTGAGGTTGAAGAGATCGACGTCATCTTGATGGACAAGCACATGCCGGTGATGGACGGCATGGCCGCCACCGCCGCGATCCGTGCCTTGCCTGACCCCCGCGCCGCATTGCCCATCATCGCCTGCACCGCGGACGCGATGACCGGCGAACGCGACGCCTTGATCGCCGCCGGCTTTTCCGACTTTCTGGCGAAGCCCATCACGCTTGAGACGCTCGAAGAAGTGTTGCGCCGCGCTGCCGCGCGCGCGCCGGAGCCTGTGGTCGCCGCTTAGTCCGCTGCTTTCTCAATTACCTTTTCGGCCGCGATCATCTGATCGATGCGGTCACGGAGCAATTCCAGCGGCAACCCGCCCCCCGTCAACACGGCATCGTGAAAATCGCGGATGTCGAACTTGTCGCCAAGCTCTTTTTCCGCCTTGGCGCGCAACTCCCACAGCGTCAGCTCCCCCATCTTGTAAGCGAGCGCCTGGCCCGGCCAGGAGATATAGCGGTCAATCTCTGTACGAACATTATGAAGCGACAGAGCAGTGTTTGACGCCAGATAGTCAATCGCCTGATCGCGCGTCCACCCCTTGGAATGCAGCCCCGTATCGATCACAAGGCGGCAAGCGCGCCACATCTCCCAGGTCAGCCGCCCGAAATGATCATACGGCGTCTTGTAGACGCCCATTTCAACGCCAAGCTTTTCCGAATAGAGCCCCCACCCTTCGCCATAAGCATGCGGGTAAAAATTCGTGCGGAACGCCGGCGCATTTTCGATTTCAAGGCTCAGCGCGCTCTGGAGATGATGACCCGGCACGGCCTCATGGAGCGCCATGGCCGTCAATTGATAGAGCGGGCGGATTTCATGATTATAGGTGTTCACCCAGAATTGCCCGCCGCGGTCGGCGTCGAGCGACGCGCCCACATAACGGGCGTTGGTGTAGTTTTCCGCAATATTCGCCGGCACCGGCTCCACCGAATAGGGCTGGCGCGGTAACTTGCCGAAATAGGCCGGCAGGCGCCCGTCAATATCCTTGGAGATGTAGGACGCTTCTTTCAGCAGCTCTTCGGGGCTGTCCGCATAGAATTGTCTATCCGTCCGCAGAAAGTCGAGAAACGCCGCGAAGTCGCCGTCGAACCCGGTTTCTTCGATCACCTCCATCATCTCAGCGCGAATGCGCGCCACTTCCTTTAAGCCGATCTGATGGATTTCCTCCGCTGTTGCGTCGTCAAGCGTCGTGTAATAGCGCACGAGCGCTTCGTAATAGGCCGGACCGTCAGGCAGGTTCGCGGCGCCGAGCTTGTCGACCGCGCCCGGAATATAGTCGTCCTTCATGAAGGCGAGCGCACGGGCGTAGGCGGGAATAACCTCGTCTTCAATGATTTTCGCGCCCGCCTTGCGCAGCGCTTTTTGGCGCCGCTTGCCGATCGTATCAGGCATTTCTTCAAATGGCGCGTAGAGCGGATGGGAGGCCGCATCAGCGGTCACTTGCGCCTCGAAGGACGGCAAAATCAGCGGCAGAATTTCCTTCGGCTGCGTAAACCCGTCCGCGAGACCGGCGCGCATATTCTCCACATTCTGATCGAGATAAGCGGGAAACGCCTCCAGGCGCTTCAGATAATCCTCAAAATCCTTCCGGGTGCGGAACGGCGTCGCCCCCACCGTATAGCCGATGTTGGAATGAAACCCCGTATCGGCGAGAATTGGAATGCGCCACGCCTTGAACGGCGCGCGGGCGATATCGTGCTTCAGGATAAAGCGTAAGAGATCCGCGCTCAGCCGCTCGTCGTCGCTCACCTCAGCAAGATCGATGGCGCCGAGCTCCGCCATAAAGGCTTTGCGCCGTTCGGTCCGCCGCGCATAATCCGCCGGCGCGACAGCCGGAACCTCGGCGTTATGCTCGAAGACGCCGGCGCTCGTCGCCGCGAACGGGTCCTCGCGCATTTCAAACGCCCAATAGGCGTCAAAGAGCGCCGACAACTCATCGGACGGCGCCGCGAGCGCCGGAACAGCGGTGAAAATCGCAATGATGGCGATAAGCGAACGTCGAAACACGGGCGCGACCCTCCTTG
This sequence comes from uncultured Parvularculaceae bacterium, assembly GCA_963922595.1. Classification (GTDB taxonomy): domain Bacteria; phylum Pseudomonadota; class Alphaproteobacteria; order Caulobacterales; family Parvularculaceae; genus JAJFFW01. The sequence continues at coordinate 8,471 of CAWUIM010000055.1, read as the reverse complement.
TGGTTTCGACCAGTCTACAAAGCGTTCGCGGTTTCACAAACGCTGTCCGCGCTCAAAAAGACATCCGCAAAGAAAAAGAGCGCGAGTTCTCTCCCCCTAAAAGGTGGAACTCGCGCTCTTTTCGGCTGTTTCGCGCTGCGGTCGTCGGGTCAATCCGCAATCGCTAGCCTATGGCTCGCGCCGCGCCAGACAGATCGATCACTCTCCCCTATGATCGGCGGTCTGGTTTGAGGTTCCGGGGCGAGGAACCTCGGCAGGGCGGTTCGCCGGAGGGTCATGGCATCTCCCAGTCGGCGCGAACCAATCTTGTCATCTCCTCATTCGGCGTCAGCATGAACCGTGTGGGCGGTCGACGGCGCGTGGGAGCAAAGAGCGCCCGCCATCGCGTAGTTTGCGGCGCCAAGGGCGATAATCAGGGCCGCGGCGATTGTGCGTAATGTGGACATCTTTTTCTCTCCTTCCCCAGGGCGTCTCTCCGCCTGCATCCTCTAGATAGAGGAGAACGCCGCAGGCCCCTGTGACGTGCGTCACAAGAGCGGCCCTAATTCGTGAAAATCCCGCTTTTTTCGTGCGTTTTTCCAGGATTTTCGCCGTCCCGGCCGGTCCCCTACCCGGACCGTGAGCGCCCCGTCGATTGACCCCGCCGCAGCGGCCATGATGTACTTTTTGAAAGAACAATGTGGAGGACCTCCCTGATGCGCATTTCGTTTTTCGCGGCCGCCGCTTCGAAAGCCGCCGCCGCCGGCCTCTGTTTCGCGCTTGCGGCCTGCGCCTCGACGCCGCCGCCGAATGTCGCCTGCGAAAACAGCGACGCCTTCCGCCTTCCCGTGGACACCGCGCCCATCGCCGAAATGCTGCTAGACGCGGATGCGCCGGACACGGCGATCGCGCCCGGCGGCGTTGAAGAGGCGATCCTCGACGCCATGACCAACGCCGAAAAGCGCAAGCCGAACGCCAACGGTCAGCCCAAAATCGCGCTATTATCCGGGGGCGGAGAATTCGGCGCCTATGGGGCCGGCTTTTTCCAATCCTACCTGCAAGGCGCCGGCGACGGCGTCACCTTCGACGTTGTCACCGGCGTCAGCACCGGCGCGCTGCAGGCCACAGGCATTTTCCTTGGCGAAGACGCCGATCTCGCCGAACTGGTCAGCGCCTACGCCATCGACCGCGAATCGCAACTGGCGACCGCGCGCCCGTCGATCGCGGGCCTGCCGCTTGAGACCTCCATCTACACGCTCGACCCTGCGCGCGCACGGTTCGGCGATTTTCTCACCGATGAGCGCATCAACCGCGTGGCCGCCGCCGCACGCGCGGGACGCAAGCTCCTGGTGGGCGTCGTCGAGGTTCAGGACGGGCAATTTTACGCCTTTGACCTCACCGCCCTCGCCGCTAGCGGCCGCGACCGCGACGAAATCCGCCAATGCTACACCGAAGCGGTGTTTGCGAGCGCCGCTGTCCCCGTCGTGTTCCCGCCAGTTTTGTTTGACAACAGACAATATTTTGACGGCGGCGTGCGCGCGGCGGTGTTCCTCGATGCGGCGGTCAAGGCGCTCGGCGCGATGCGGGCGGACGATGCGGCGGGCGGCAAAGTCTACGTCCTCTTCAACGGCTATCTCGACACGCCGCCGCAAGAAGAGCTCGCCGTCAGCGTCCTCGACGCGCTGATGCGCACCCGCGAGATCACCTTCGACCAGATCGACCGCACGTCGCTCCAGACCATCGCCAAGCTCAAAGACCGCTTCGACGTCAACTGGGCCCGCATCGAACCCGGCCTCTGCGCCGACCGCCGCGCGGAAGCGCCAGACGAAAACATCTTCAACGCACCGTTCATGAATTGCCTGATCAACGAGGGACAAAGAGAAGGCGCGAGCCCGGCGCCGTTTACACGGATTGAGTGAGGCGCGGCGAACGGAAATTCTGTTACCCGTTCTTCGACGCCTCAGAATTCCGGGGCGGTAGAATAATGGGCGCGGCCTGACAAATCTCACGACAATTGAAAACGCGATTGCGCCATTGCCCTTTGATATGGTCAATCCCACGGTTGCAACGAGCCCACATTTCTCGCACGGGCACCCTTGTTCGCGGTTGCTATGCCCTTAAAGAACGGCGACAATTACAATAAATAACTTTTCGAATAGCGCGGACCTCGCCTAATTAGCGCGGCTGTACTAAAACGAATAATAATTTTCAGGGGATAGGGGTGATGAAGATACGTTTGTTTTTGCCACTGATCGGGGCGTTGGCTTTCGGCGCGCCGCTATCTTTAAGCTTTTCAGCAGAGGCGTCCGCGCAAGACGCGAACGCCGCTCCCACGACATCAGAAAGCGAAAAAGTAGAAACGTATGCTGATAAACTCGCAGATGCGATCTTCACGGCGCGCGCAGGCGATTGTCCAGCTGCGATCGACGTTCTGGTTCCGGAGCTCAGCGCAGCTGAATATGATACTCTAACGCCCGACGCCAAACGGAAAGCGCATGCGGCGCTCCTTGAATGCGCCCTTGACGAGGGTCGATGGCCAGAGGCGCTCTCTTCTGTAAACACCCTGCTCGATCTCGTCGGCGACAATGGGTATTTGCTTTGGCTGAAATTTTTACTTGGCGATTATGTGGACGGTCAGGCTCTGCAGAGTCTTGATGCGGCTGGCCGCCTCGCCGCCGTCGATCCGCAACGACTCAGCAGGATTGAGCAGCGACAGATTTTTTCGCTGTTGCGCAAACTGAGGGCGACTGTCGCAGGGGACATGCGTCTTCCCTTTCTCGACAGTCTCTGGAAAGCCGAGTACCGGCCGTCTGATCCAACTGAATCGTTGGACAGGCTACGGATGATCTATGCGCGCCTCCTGCGCGACCGGCAGATGTCGTCGCGCGCAGCCAAATTAATCCGCGAGATAGAAAACCCCTTATTGATCGCCGAGTATTTAATCGACCGGCGTTACGATGGCCTGAAGCATTTTAGGGATATGCCCAAGCTGAAAGCGATGCCGCGTCTTGTTGAAGATTTTGTATCGGCGGCCAAGCAAGTCAGCGCAGATCATCCCGACCGCCTCGGGGCGCGTCTTGACTATATCCAGGCCTTGCGGCTCGCCGGCGCCTATAACGCGGCAGAGACCGAAGCGGCAAAAACGTCAACGGCCGTCATGGCGTCGAACGCGCAAGAGGCGTTCGTCGATTACAGAGAATTCGCTCACTGGATTCTAAACGAATGGGCCTACACGCTCTACGATCTTGGCCGCACGAAAGAAGGCTATGACGTCCTGGCCGGCGCCGCCGCCATGAAAGAATCGGGAACATCGAACGTCAGTCAACTGATTAATCTTTCGTCTCTTCTTGTTTATGAAGGCCGGCACGGAGAAGCTTTGACAGAGATTGCGAAGCTTGATTCCGAAAATGCCAGCCCCTTCGGCGCGATGTGGGCCGCGAATGTCAAGGTTTGCGCGCGCGCTTTTTCGGGGACGCTCGAGTCCGCCGACCCTGATCTCGCTTTTGTTCGTGAAAACAGGTCGGAAAACCGCGGCGCCTACGTCCATACAATGCTTTGCATCGACGACCTTGACGCCGCGGCCGCGCAGATGATCGAACGGCTGAAAGATCTCGACCATCGTGTGGACGCCTTGCAGGCGCTACAGCTCACATTGCGACCGCCCTCGACCTTGCCGGTCTCATTGATATTGCGCGAACGCTTTGGCACCCTGCGCGCAAGGAGCGACGTGCAAGCGGCGGTCGAAAATGTCGGCCGTATTATCGAGCTGCCGTTCTACCCGACATATTGGGGGGAATTCTAAACGCGGCGCCCTTCCCTTCCGCGCCGCATCCCCTACATTCCCCCCATGCCTGCGAAACGCAAACCGACGTCTCAGCCGACCACGCCCACAGCCGAGTTGACGCCCGGCGGGTTTTCCGAGGCCGTCGCCACCTATCATGAGAAATACGCCGCGACCGCGTGGGAGCCGCACCGGCCGGAACGCCCGGAGACGGCGAAGGCGTTGTCGAAGCCGTTGCGCGTCGTCTCCGACTATGCACCGGCGGGCGATCAGGTGACGGCGATCCCGGAGCTGACGGGCGGTGTGCGCGAAGGCGAGTGGGACCAGGTGCTGCTCGGCGCCACCGGCACCGGCAAGACCTTCACCATGGCCAAAGTGATCGAGGCGGCGCAGCGCCCGGCCTTAATCCTCGCGCCCAACAAGACCCTCGCCGCCCAGCTCTATGGCGAGTTCAAGGCGTTCTTCCCCGACAACGCGGTTGAGTATTTCGTCTCCTATTATGATTACTACCAGCCGGAAGCCTATGTTCCGCGTACCGACACCTACATCGAAAAGGAATCCTCGATCAACGAACAGATTGACCGCATGCGCCACGCGGCGACGCGCGCGCTCCTCGAACGCGACGATGTGGTGATCGTCGCCTCGGTCTCCTGCATCTACGGTATCGGCTCGGTGGAAACCTACACGGCGATGACGTTCACGCTGAAGCACGGCCAGGAAATCGAACGCAAACAGCTTCTCGCTGACCTGGTGGCGCTCCAATATAAACGCGCCGACGCCGGGTTCGCGCGCGGCTCCTTCCGGGCGCGCGGCGACGTCATCGAGATCTTTCCCGCCCACTATGAGGATCGCGCCTGGCGCGTTTCCATGTTCGGCGACGAGGTGGAGGCGATCACCGAATTTGATCCGCTTACGGGGCAAAAATCCGGCGAGATGGACCAGATCACCGTCTACGCCAATTCCCACTATGTGACGCCGCGCCCGACGCTCAATCAGGCGATGGAGCAGATCAAACGCGAGCTCAATGAGACCCTGCCGAAGATGCGCGAGGAAGGCCGCCTCCTGGAAGCGCAACGGCTCGACCAGCGCGTGCAGTTCGACCTTGAGATGATGGCCGCCACCGGCTCGTGCAACGGCATCGAGAATTATTCGCGCTATCTGACGGGCCGCAAGCCGGGCGAGCCGCCGCCGACGCTGTTTGAATATCTGCCCGAAAACGCGCTCATCTTTTGCGATGAAAGCCATGTGACCGTGCCGCAGATCGGCGCCATGTTCCGCGGCGACTTCAACCGTAAACGCACGCTCGCCGAATATGGTTTCCGCCTGCCCTCCTGTATGGACAACCGCCCGCTAAAATTCGAAGAGTGGGAAAAGATGCGCCCACAGACGATCCACGTGTCCGCAACGCCGGGCCCGTGGGAGCTGGAGCGCACGGGCGGCGTCTTCACCGAACAGGTGATCCGCCCTACCGGCCTTGTCGATCCGGAAGTGGAGGTGCGCCCGGTCACCGGCGACACCACGAACCAGGTGGACGACGTGATCGCCGAATGCAAAACGGTCGCCGCCGAGGGCGGGCGCGTCCTCGTCACGACGCTGACGAAGCGCATGGCCGAAGACCTCACCGAATATATGCACGAACAGGGCGTCAAAGTGCGTTACATGCACTCGGACATCGACACGCTGGAGCGCATCGAGATCATCCGCGATCTGCGTCTCGGCGCGTTCGATGTGCTCGTCGGCATCAACCTCCTGCGCGAGGGCCTCGATATTCCCGAATGCCGCCTCGTGGCGATCCTCGACGCGGACAAGGAAGGGTTCTTGCGCTCGGATACCTCCCTCGTCCAGACCATCGGCCGCGCTGCGCGTAATGTGGACGGCCGCGTTATTCTCTATGCGGACCGCATCACCGGCTCCATGGAACGCGCCATGGGCGAGACCGAACGCCGGCGCGAGAAACAACTGGCGCACAATCGCGACCACGGCATCACGCCGGAATCAACCAAGGCCGCCATCGCCGATATCGCCAACTCCGACGATGAAGGCGCCAAAGCCGCCGCCGGACAGACTTTCGTCGGACATCGCGGCGTCGGCGCCACCAAACCGGGCGCCGGGTTCAGCGAAGAGGCCGAAGACTTCGCCGCGCCGGGGCACAATCTCGCGAAACATCTGGAGCATCTGGAAAAAGAAATGCGCGACGCCGCCGCCAATCTCGAATTCGAAACGGCGGCGCGCCTGCGCGACGAGATCAAACGCCTGCAAGAGGTGGAGCTCGCCGTCGCCGACGACCCGCTCGCGCGCCAGTCGCAGATTGCGCCGCAAACAGAAGACGCCGCCGGCAAGTCAAAACCGCCCAAGCGCCGCAGCACGCGCCGCCGCCGCGCGTTTTAACCAGCATACGGTGGCGTCTGATTAATTAGTTTACGGACGGGTGTCGTGTAACTATCCTTCGAGACGCGCTTCGCGCTCTTCAGGATGAAGACTTTTTTTCTGTTCCAACGAATACGGGACCTCATCATGAGGCGCCGATCGCAGATCGGCCTCGAAGGATGAAAAGGGCACCTCCGGGTACGGCGGAGCCAGGGCCACTCTGTGGCGTATTGTTCAGACGCTGTCGATTCCTCCGTCATCCTGACGAAAGTCAGGATCCAGGGCTGCGCGTTGAAACTTGAGATCGCTCGTAGGGCGGGTTTTAACCCGCCATTTCGGAGTTTGCGGTAGGCGCAAAGCCGGCGGGGTGAACCCCGCCCTACGACGGCGTGGCTCGACAATAATTCATCCGCAGGTGGAGAAAAAAGTTTCCCGCTCAACCGTTTTTCTGGGAAATCCCTTATCCTGAAACCCGCGCCGTTGGCGGGTTTCGATGAGATACTAGACAATTTGTGGGAAACTTATCTTCCCCCCTTTGCGGCGCCCGTATACTGACCATCCTTCGCGCGCTGAGAGCGTTGTCGACCGTTTGACGGCGGCGCGGAGGCCGGCAGGCGGGTGTTTTCTTTCGAGAGCAACTGGCCCCGTGTAGGCCCGCGCCTTTGCGGCGGCTGAGGTTCGTCAGGATTTCAGCCGCGCGTCAGTTTCCCTCGATTACGGAGACTGGCTCGGAAAGCGCGCCCTCCGCCGCGCAGGCCCTGGCAGGCGTGTGCGATAAGGCCCCGGCTCGCAGCGGACCGAAGCGGTCCGCCATGAGACCGACCGCGCGAAGGAGGGCGAAAGGCGTCCCGCTTACGGGCGGGTCGCGGGTTACGCAGCCCTGCCGGCTGCGCGAGGCGCGGAAGGCGCATCGCCACCTGACTAAAAGAGAAGTTCCCGCGTCTCGCGCAGGCCTCTCTTACGACGAATGACTACTCGCGCGAGGACGCGCGTCCCGCGGAGACGATGAAGGTTGGACGATGAAAGAACGTAACGTGCCACGGCAAAAACCAGCGCCAAGCGAGAACCGCCAGGGCGACCAAGGCGCACAAACGCCGGCGCACAGGCTTGACCGCCGCGTTACGAAGGCGATGACGCGCGGGCTCTTTGCGCTTTACGCTGCGCGCGCCCGGGCGCACGGGGCGCCCGCCGTGTCGCCTCGCGATTATTATTGCGGCTGCCGCGTCAGCCGCCACACCTGGCTGCCGGCCTGTTTCAATGCGCGCTCCTGCCTGCGACGTAAAATTCTTTCGCGAGGACCTTGAGTCATGTTTGATGACTTCATGAGCGAAACGACCGCCCCGACCGCTTCCAAGAGCGACATCCTCAAATCCGTATTCGGGTTCGACGGCTTTCGCGACGGTCAGGAAGAGATCGTCGATGCGGTGATCGAGAGGCGCAATATTCTGGCGGTCATGCCCACGGGCGCGGGCAAGAGCCTTTGTTATCAATTGCCCGCGGTGATGGCCGACGGATTGACCGTCGTCGTCTCACCGTTGATCGCGCTGATGGACAATCAACTCGCGCTTTTGAACGGCGCCGGCGTCGCCGCCGGGGCGATCCATTCCAACCGGCCGCGCGAGGACAACATCGCGGACTGGCGGCGCGCGCAGTCCGGCGAGATGAAGCTCCTCTATATGGCGCCGGAACGGTTGATGACGCCGCGCATGATCGCCGCGCTGAAGGCGCTGAACGTCGCGCGCTTTGTCGTTGACGAGGCGCACTGCGTCAGCCAGTGGGGCCATGATTTCCGCCCGGATTATCTGGCGCTCGGCGACTTGCGGACGCATTTCCCGGAGACGCCCGTCGCCGCGTTCACCGCCACGGCCGATGAGCGAACGCGCGATGAAATCAAGGCGCGCCTTCTCGGCGATAAGGGGCTCGTCCATGTGCACGGCTTTAACCGTCCGAACATCGATATTGCGATCACGGAGAAATTTCAGGGAAAGAACCAGCTTCTCGCCCTGCTCGAAGACCATAAGGGCGAGCAAGGGATCATTTATTGCCTCTCGCGCAAGGAGACAGAAGAGGTCGCCGCGCTCCTGCGCGACCATGGCATGCGCGCCGTCGCCTATCACGCCGGGCTCGCGCCCGAGGAGCGCACCGAACGCCTTAATGATTTTCTGACCGAACCCGATCTCATCGTCGCGGCGACCGTCGCCTTTGGCATGGGCATCGACAAGCCGGACATCCGGTTTGTTTTTCATTATGCGCTGCCGGCGTCGATCGAGGCCTATTATCAGGAGATCGGGCGCGCAGGGCGCGACGGCGCCCCGGCCCGCGCGGTCATGCTCTATAGCGGCGG
>CAWUIM010000054.1:0-22503 GCA_963922595.1 uncultured Parvularculaceae bacterium | reverse complement strand
GCGGCATGGCGGTCATCGGCACGCGCCGGGCGATGATGGCGCCCGGCACCGCGCCCGCCGCCACCGCGAGCGCGATCAGAAACCAGGTGCCGACGCCTTTATTTTCGAGCACGAAGAGCGTCGTCAAAACCGCGATCGCCATGCCGATGACGCCATAGCGGTTGCCGGCGCGCGACGTCTCAGGCGATGAGAGGCCGCGCAGCGCCATGATGAACAGGACGCCAGCGATGATGTAGAGAAGAGCCGGTAGGTTTTGCGCCATGGGGCTAACTGCCTTTCTTCTTGTACATCTCGAGCATGCGTTGGGTGACGAGGAAGCCGCCGAATATGTTGACGCTCGCGAGCGCGACGCCCACGAACCCGAAGAGCTTCGGCCAGAAACCGGTGGCGGCGTCCGAAAGATCTGCGCCGAGAGCGATCAGGGCGCCGACGATCACCACGGAAGAGATTGCGTTGGTCACAGACATCAACGGCGTGTGGAGCGCCGGCGTCACCGACCAGACCACGTAATAGCCGACGAAGACGGCGAGGATGAAAATGCCGAGGAGATAAACGAACTCCGACGGCGAATTCAGCATGTCCACATAGTTGGCGAGACCATCGGCCATGGACCGCGCCTGCTCCGCCGCTTCAACCGCTTCAGCAGCGTTTTCTGTGGCGTTCGCCGCCGCGTTCTCCGCGGCGGTTGCGGCTTCATCCGCTTGCTTGGCGATGTCTTCCACGTTTTCTTGAGCGTCCTGCATGGCGGCTACTCTCCTTTGCCTTCATCGTCGCCTTCATTGTCTGTCGGCGACGCTTCGACCACTTCAGCTTCAACGAGTTCCGGCGCAGCGGGCTCGGCCCCGAACGCCGGATGGACCACCGCCCCGTCGCGGGTGAGCGCGACGCCCTTGATGATCTCGTCGTCCCAGTCGATGGCGAGCGCTTTGGCGTCCTTGTCGAAAAAGGCCGAGACGAAATTAAACAGGTTCTTGGCGTACAAGCTCGACGCATCGGCCGCGAGCCGGCCGGGCACATTCGTGAAGCCGAGAATGATGACGCCGTCGACGTCGATCGCTTCGCCGGCTTGACTGAGCGCGACGTTACCGCCCTGCTCCACCGCCAGGTCCACCAGAACCGAGCCCGGCTTCATGGAACGCACCATGTCGGCGGTCACGAGTTCCGGCGCCGGGCGTCCGGGGATTAGCGCCGTCGTAATCACGATATCCTGTTTGGCGATGTGCGCGGCGACGAATTCCGCCTGCCGCTGCTTGAAGTCTTCAGACATCTCCTTGGCGTAACCGCCTGATGTTTCGGCGTCTTTCATCGCTTCTTCATCGACCGTCACAAAGGTCGCGCCGAGGCTTTCCACCTGCTCTTTCGCCGCAAAACGCACGTCGGTGGCAGAGACCACCGCGCCGAGGCGGCGCGCAGTCGCAATCGCCTGCAGCCCGGCGACGCCCGCGCCCATAATAAAGGCTTTCGCCGGCGCGACAGTGCCGGCGGCGGTCATCATCATCGGCATCGCCCGCCCGTAATAAGCGGCGGCGTCGATCACCGCTTTGTAGCCGGCGAGGTTTGACTGCGAAGAGAGAACGTCCATGGACTGCGCACGGGTGATGCGCGGCATGAAATCCATAGCGAAGGCGTCAACGCCCGCGTCGGCATAGAGCTTCAGCGCGTCTTCATCTTTGTAAGGATTGATAATCGCCGCCAGCTTCGCGCCGCGCGCGAACACCCGCATCTCTTCCGCCGTCGGCCCCTGCACTTTCAGGATCAGATCAGCGCCCAGCGCAGCCTCGGCGGCTGACGCCGCGATATGCGCGCCCGCTTCCTGAAAGGCGGTGTCGGAAAACTGCGCGCCTTCGCCAGCCTTGGTTTCGACAACAATCTCGGCGCCGAGATCGGTGAACTTTTTGACCGTTTCCGGAGAAGCGGCGACACGCGATTCCCCGTCGCGCGTTTCCTTAAGCACGGCGATTTTCATGTCGGCTCCTTGGTGATTGATTGGCGGTCCGGCAGAGCGCCGGCGTTAATGGGAGAAGAAGGCTTTGACGATCAGGAAGACAGCGAGGTAGGTGATTACGGCCGCGACGATCGCCAGGCCGATCCCGTTCGCCATGACGAGGTTGGTGAAAAACATGGTCAGCGCCAGCGCGAAAGGCACGCCCACTTCGGCTGAGGCGCGCATCACGCTTGAATAGGTTTTGCGGTGCTCTTCCGCGTCCATCGCCCGCTGAACCTGCTCTTCAGCCATTTCCGTGACCCCTTTAAATGATGTAATTCAACGATATGTGGCGGATTTCAACGATTGTGGCAAGCATTTAGGCGCCGCTTGTGAACACGTCCTCGTGGCTAAATTCTACTGCCCGCCCACGCGCACCGGCCAGCAATTGAGGAGCATGCGCAGCGTTGTAACAAAGGCGATGGGCTGGTCCATCATCAGATGGTGATGGGCCGCCGGCATCATCACAAACGGCGCCCGTCCGCTCGTCTGGCGGCGCAAATGGTCAAAACCGTCGCCGCCGACGAACGCTGACGCCTCGCCATAGAGAAACGCCAGCGGACAACGCGCGGCCAGGAATAAATCCCGATCGAAGTGAATATCGAAATTTGCCCCCTGCGCCGGATCGAATTTCCAGGTCCAGCCGGCGCCGCCCTCTTTCGGGGCCTTCGTCAGCCCTTCGCGGGCGATATAGTCGAGAAGATAGTGTTGATCGCAGGGCTGGTTCGGCAACAGGCGGAAGCGCGAGATCGGCTCCTCGATCGTGTCATAGACGCGGCTTGACCGGACTGTCGTGGCGGTTTCCGATTTCGCCTTCATCACCGTGTAGCCCTCGTCCGGGTCCGGGGTTCCAATCGGGCTGTCGATCACCACCGCGCCGGCGAGGCGCTCGCCCTCCCGTTCCACGGCTGCAAGCGTCGACCATCCCCCGAAACTGTGGCCGACAACAAACGGACGGCTCGCCGCGGCCAGTTCCGCCGCCTCGATCACGCCGAAAATTTCATCGACGATGAAGTCCATCGAATAGCGCGGCCGCCAGTCGGAATCGCCGAGCCCCGCAAGATCGAGCGCCGCGATCCTGTACTCCTTCGCGAAAAAAGGCGCGAACGGGCGCCACCAATTGCGGTGGGCGCGCCCGCCATGGACAAAGAGAAGACCGCGCTTGCCGACCTCGCCCCAGGCGCTGTAGCGGATGGTCGCGCCTTTCACGTCGACCGAGCCTTCTTCCGAAGGATGCGCGATCGCCCAGTCGAACCACGCCGGCGCCGGCGGCTTGGCGCCGCCCAAATGTTCAAGCGGCCGGATGTAATCTTTCTTCTTCTGGTCTGTCACGAGCATTTCCTGAGACGGGCGAAGGGATCGCGCCAGTCATATCCCGTTCAGAGGGGCGCGCAAAGCGGCCCCTGCAGCGGCCCTGACCCAACCCCGCCACCGCCGCCATTTTGATTGGTAAACAGAATATTAAGGCGGCGAACGATTTGCCCCGATTTGAAACGCTTAAAGCGAACCTTAACCCTCTGGCCTTTATATGAACGGTCTGTTCACCAGTTAAAAAAAGGCCCCGCCCCCATGGCAAAGACCGTCCTTATTGTTGATGACGACCCCACGCAGCGCCGCCTGATGCGCGCCGTCTGCGAAAAAGGCGGCTATCCGGTTCTGCAGGCGGAATGCGGCGAAGACGCGCTTGCGCTATTGCAAAGCCAGCAGGGTCAGGACATCGCTGTCGTCATGCTCGACCTGCGCATGCCCGGCCTCGGCGGCATGGAGACGTTGAAACGCGCCAAGACCTTCCGCGAAGAATTGCCGGTCATCGTTCTCACCGCGCAGGGCGGCATCGATACGGTGGTGGAGGCCATGCAAAACGGCGCGGCTGACTTCTTCGTCAAACCGGCATCGCCCGAACGTGTCATCGTCTCCATCAACAACGCATTGAACTTGACGACGCTCAAAGGCGAAGTCTCGCGCCTTAAGCGTCAGCGCGACGGCGCCATGGGCTTTAAAGATCTCGTCGGCGAAAGCAGCGCCATGGCCCATGTGGTCCGCCTCGGCGAACGCGCAGCGGCGTCAAACATTCCGATCCTGATCACGGGCGAGTCCGGCGTCGGCAAGGAAATGATCGCCCGCGCCATCCAGGGCTCTTCAGAGCGCGCCGGCAAACCGTTCATCATCGTCAATTGCGGCGCGGTGCCGGAAAATCTCGTGGAGAGCATTCTCTTCGGCCATGAAAAAGGCTCCTTCACCGGCGCCACCGCAAAACATATCGGTAAGTTTCAGGAAGCCGACGGCGGCACTATCTTCCTTGACGAGGTGGGCGAGTTGCCTCTCGACATGCAGGTGAAATTGCTCCGGGTGCTGCAGGAAGGCGAAGTGGACCCGATCGGCGGCAAACGCCCCGTGAAGGTGAATGTGCGCGTGATCTCCGCCACCAATCGAGACCTCGCCGAAGAAGTCAAAGCCGGCAATTTCCGCGAAGACCTCTACTATCGCCTCAATGTATTTCCGGTCGTCGCGCCGCCCTTGCGCGACCGCGCCGAAGACATCCCTGCGCTGATCGATCATTTCATCGGCCGCTACAACGCAGAAGAGCGCCGCGACGTGCGCGGCGTACGCCATGAGGTGATGGAAGTGCTGATGCGCCAGCCCTGGCCGGGCAATGTGCGCCAGCTTGAAAACGCGATCTTCCGCGCCGTCGTGCTCGCCGAAAGCGCCTATCTGAGCGCCAGCGACTTCCCGTTCCTGGCGGCCGAATTTGAGGAAGCCGGCGTTGACGCTGGCCCGCCGCTCGCCGACGAGCTGGCCGCGGAAGCCGAAGAATTCGACGCCGGCCCCGCCGCACCTACGCCCGTGACGGAATTTCCCTCGCCCGACGCGCCCGTTGACGTCTTTGACCGCGAAGGCCACCTGCGCTCGTTGCAGGATATCGAACGCGATCTCATCATGCTCGCCATCGACACCTATGATGGCCGCATGTCCGAAGTCGCCCGCCGCCTCGGCATGGGCCGCTCCACGCTCTACAGAAAAATTCGCGACCACGGCCTTGAGGTCAAACGCGCGAGTTAGGCTGGGCGGTCGGCTTTAACGCCTCAAAAGCGGTTTTCAATACCGTCGATGATTACAGCAGCCTGGCGAGTTTTTCACTCGCCTCGGTATGACGTTGGTTTCTACACGATGTAACCCTTGGTCAACCCAGCTGCGGCGGTCCTCTAGGCTGGTCGCGGGTCGATCCTCTCAGCGGATTCTGGCGCCGCCCGATACTTCATAAGCGCGCGCCCGGGAGCTGCGAAAGATTAAACCCCTTCACGATGAGCCAAATCGCAAGCGCCATTTCATTAATCCAAATGGGCAGCGAAAGCAGGAGATCTGTCGTTCCCCTCATTTCAATCCATCCAAAAAGGATCGATACGCAGGATACCAACAACATCGCGCCGCCAATCAGCCCCCACACGGACAAAACTCTTGGAACGATGCGAAACCAAAATAGCATCGGGTAAAACAAAAATGTCCCAACGCTGAAAACGACAAGAACCAACAAAAACATCCAGTCGTGCATCGCGACAGCAAATTGGGTCAGCGGGCTTGCTGTCTCCAACAACATGATCAATCCGACAGCAGCGGCGACGCCGGCAGCGGCTTCTATCAGCCGCATTCCGAGATAACCCGTCGCCGGGAGCTCGGCGTAGCAGCGCAAAATCGGGTAGAGCGAGATTGCGATCCCCGCACTCGCCAAAGCGTTGGTGATCTCAAGAAGCGCCGCGACGGCGAGCGTTCCCCGAAAATTGTTGGCCGCATCACTCAAATCAGCGCCGATGATTAAAGGCTCCATCATCATTTGACTGATCATCGTGGCCGTTGTGGCTGTGATAAATAACACCCCGGCGATCCGGGCGACGCCAATCGAACCGGTTGCCGAGGTTGCATTTGTCAGCCGCCTCGCTGAATCTGGATGATCGACAATCGCGTTGTTCACAACACCTCCCGATGACCTGTCTCGGCCAGGAGCGCCTATCCCATCAGCCTCAATTGTGAACATTGACGGCGGTCAATCCCTTTAAAAAAGATATCTATTTACTGGTCGAAATAACGAACCCAAGCCATAAAGATGAAGGAGCAGCACTCACTTGAAAAATTGCATTACCGATATGACGCCAAAAAGTGCGGCGATGATCGCCGGCGTCGCGTTTATTGTCTCGGTCCTGATTGTAACCGTGATTGATGATTTTCTGTTGGCCAATTTTGTCGTACCCGGAGATACGGCTGCTCTCGCCAATGATATTGCGGAAAATACGAGACGGTTTGTCTTCGCTGTTATCGCATATTTGCCTGTCCTAATTCTCGATTCCCTTATCGGTCTCGCGCATTATGTCGTGCTCAGGCCCGCCGACAAAACTCGTGCATTGCTGACGGCTGCGCTCCGGCTCCTATATGCTGGCGCGCTGATCATCGGATTGTTCGCCCTGGTATTTCAGATTGTCGATGCCTACGGATACGCGGCTATAAAGCTCTGCGGATATGTCTTCTTCGCCTTGCATATCTTTGTATTGGGATATTCCGTCTTCAAGTCTGGGTATATCCCGAAGATCCTCGGCGTACTGTTGATCATCGCCTCGTTCTCGTATGTTGTCTTCTTCATAGATTTCCAACCGCCGGAAGCGCTTTTGGTGCTGATCATGCTCACTATGGCGGGCGCAGAGCTTGCGCTCAGCGTCTGGCTAATCGTGAAAAGAAACAGTTTGCCTGAAAGAAGCCTTGGCGGCGGTGAAGCCATGTCCTTGGGATAGTTCGATTGGCTCAAAGCGCCAGAAATGTCGGATATCTGAGAAATCTGGTGTGCGCTTAAGCATCCCTCGCCGCCTTTTTGGTGGACGCAGAAGACCGATAAACTATTTGCTCAAAACATAGATGTGCGCCTCTATTTCGCGATTAGAGACGTCCACCTTTGTGATGACGCGGCGATAGCCCTCGCCTTCAAACTCATCGAGTCGCTCCCAATGCGCCGGCAGGTCAGGGGATTCAAAGACGTCGACGTCTATCGCGTCGCCATCCGGATCCAACACCAGTCCTGGAAATCCTAACTCGGCACCCCAGCCGCCCTGCTCCAGGCGACCACGCACACTTCCTTTGACCCATCTCCCATTTAGGTCTTTCAGCATAAAATTATTTGGTTTTCCCGGCGCCAGGGTCCCATAGGTCGCCAATCGCTCAACTAGATCTTTCATCAATCGTCCGTCGATGGTTTTTTAAAACCGACCGACTATAAACGTGAAACAAAGTCGGTGACTTCCGAAACCGGAGATGGACCCGCACGCAACGCGGGTCCATCTCATTTTTCGTTAGCGTAAGGTCGGCAAGCCTGAACCCGCTTTCGCATCAAGCGGCATCAGCCTACTTTGATCGAGGAGGCGGACCTGTTTGATCCGGTACGGCGGATTAATGCCGGCGGCGGATAATTCGGACGTGTCTATACTGACGGAAACCGCGCGCCGGCCCGGGTCGAGCCATTCGGCGGCGTAGGCGACCATCGCCGCTTCTTCCTTCTTGTCAGCGTTTTGCCCGAACACCCAGGCGCGCACTTCAAAGCGCCCGGCTTCGCGCACATTGACGCCCACTTCCAAAGCGTCGCCGCGCGCGCGCGTCGAGGTGATCGCCGCGCTTTGGCGGCCGATGGCGATAGGCAGCTCGGCGTTGCGGAACAGAGGCTTGTCGCCCTCTCCGCGATATTCGACCGCCACACGCCATAGCTCGCCGGGCGCCAGGTTGACAGTCGCGGGTATCGCGCCCCTGAAATCGATCCGGTCGGCGCCCCGGCGCGCGTTCAGCTTTATCTGCTGACCGTCCGGCCCCAGAAGAACCGCCGAAACCGAATCGCCGCCGCCGAGGCGCGCTTCGTTTAGCCGGACCCGCGCCTCAATCGCCTCGCGCATGAAATAATGTTGACGCGCGCTATCGACGGTCAATTCCTGCGCACTGTTGCGATCGAAGACCTGGACCATGAACTCCTGGTCTGCGCCCAGCCGTTGACGGCTTCGAAGCTGCATCCGGCCGGCCCCCAGACTGTCCGACATTCTGAAAGCGAGCGTCTCCGAAAAGAGATCCGGCCGGCCGTCGCGCATTTGCGCCTGATCCGCGACAAGCGCGCCGGATTTTCCGAGCGACACGGCGTCCCGCCCGTTCGCGCTGATCTCCAGGTCATTGACGCTCAGATTTTTACGCAAACGCCCTGCGAGCGATGAACGGTTGCGGATTGGCGTCAGCCTCACCACGGCGCCCCGCCCTTGCGTAACGATATCGACGCCCGCGCTCAATTGCGCGCCGGTAATGCGCTGGTTGTAACTCCGGCTGGAAACGGCGGGGGCCGCCTCACCCAGAACAACCTTGGAGCCAGGCTCGAGGAGTTGCGAAAATTCAATTTTGTCGCGCTGAACGTTCGCCATCGGCGCGTCCGCCGCTTGCAGCGGAGACGAGGCGAGCGCGAATGAAACAGCAATAAAGCTGGCGACGGTATGTGTGCGATATAATTTCATGGGGGCGCTCCTAAAGATCATTACGCAGAATAACGTCGAGATTGAAACACTGGCGCCGGCTTTGATTATGGCTCAACGGCTCGCGGCCATTGGTCCGGCTAATGTCGTTGAACCAGAGATTGCCGGCGGCGTTTTGCGAGGAGCAGTCAAGGAAACCGTCGGAGCAACTGTTAAGCCAGGCTTGCGTGATCTCAAGGCCCACATTGAGCGAGTAGCCGCCGCAATAGCTGTCCCCGTCCCAGATCGCCGTTTCCACGTCCGTGCCGACGACATTCCAGAAACCCCGCGGCAGGGCCGGCCGTCCGCTGGTGCCGAGAAGCCAGTTGGCGTTGTAATAGGCCATCCATGAAACCTGCTGCATGCGCACGGCGTTATTTTGATAGCCGAGAAGCCAGCCGAGCGCCGCTTCGAAAACATTGCCCTGAATGACAGCGTCCGCGAGCGGCGTGCCGCCGCTCGATGCAGCGAGCGCGTTCACCCAGCGCGTATTGTTGATGATCGTCGGATACCGGCTGTCCCATGTGGGATTGGACAAGATCCATCGCATCACATTGGCGCCGTTCGAGTGCGTCACGACAACAAGATCGTTGATCCCCCGCGACGTAATGAAGGTGTATAGTTGATCGGCGAGACAGCCCGAAGCGCGCGAGTCCCACATATATTGCGTGAAGTCACAATTGACGACGAGCAAGTTGTTCGGATTGTCGAGCCCCTGGCGGACGGACTCGACGAAACCGGATCTCCAATAGTCGTTATAGGCGTCCGATGAGTCGCCCGTCCCGTGAACGAGCGCGACCCCTGTTGTTTGCGCCTGCGCGCCGAACGAAAAAAGACACAGAACAAAAACGGCAAATACACTGCGTGCGTAATTCATCTTACCTCCCTCTATTTTTATGATGGATACGGGACGCAACCGCTGACCAAGTCTTCGCACTTGCAAAAATTTGGAGCACACCCGAATTTTTTTACGAGGACACAATGACTTGTTTCGACTTCTTCGCCAAGGCGAAGGAGACGATAATAATTGCGTTGCGGATAAGTTGAGTGACGGACGTGAGGTTAGTTAATGGCGGCCCCAGCTTTTTCGTGATTATTGCGTGTGGGTGTTGCTTGACCGCGGAGCAAAAAGAAAAAAGATTAGCGCAAATTTCTCTCATAGTCGCGACGGGGATATCATGATGCTTGCCGACAGAATACGGAAAATCTCTACGTTCAACATGCTCGGCCTAATTTGGGTCATTAGCGCCTCCAGCGCATTTGCGCAGACTTCACAAAGCGCAGACGAAGGCATAAGGGAAAAGACCCGCTTGGAAGTTCTAACGAGCTTGAGGCGGCAAGGCTTTCATATCGATGCGCCGTACTATGTGACCGGACCGGGGCAACCCTATGGCGGAAACTACCTTCTGTCCGCGACCTATCCAGCGCGAAACAAACCCATTATACCCGTCGCGCGGACTGTCGACTCGCTTGTTCCACTTGGTTCGCTAAGCCTAAATTACACCGCCGTCACGGCGGATACAAAGAAGCTCTCGGGACCAGTTCAGCAACTCGATATCGGCGCGCTGGGCCAGTTTGAAAACCTTGGTCAGCTTTCAGCATCCTATGTCACGATTTCAAATTTGAAGGGTCTGGCTGCGGCGCCAGCACTTAAGAAAATCAGGATCTCGCAATCCGTGCTCGAAAACCCGATGGAGCTTGGCCAGGCTGACCACGTGGAAGAGTTGTTCCTAAGCGATGTCGGGCCAATTTCCGCCAAGGCGCTCACAGAAATGGGCTCGTTGCGAATTCTTGAGCCCGGCAATATCGCGTTTGTTGATGTCGATGCTTTTGAGACTGCCAGAAATATTGAAGTTGTTCGCTTACGCGCAGGATCGCCTTCTACGTTTGAAGCGCTTTCAAAGATCGCCAGTCTTAAGGAGCTTGAAATATCTGCGGTTGACCAGGACGGCGTGGAAGCTATTGCTCAACTCAAAACTCTTGAGAAGTTAAAGATTTATATTCGTCCAAACAAGGACTATCGATTTCTACTTGAACTCCCAAATCTCAGAGAGCTTTCTTTATCGGGTTTTTCACTCGGAGGTGAGGCGCTCTTAGAAATCGTTTCACAGATGGGCAGCGTTGAGAAGCTTGATATTTCGTTCGGGCGCACAGGCGAATTTCCATTGTCGCGCCTCGCGGAACTTCCCAATTTGAAAAAGCTCTCGCTGGTCGTAACAAAAAATGCCGATCTCGGCGGTCTGCCAGGCCTTGTGAGCCTGGAAGAATTGTCGCTTGATCTGAACGACCGATTCGCAGCGCCCAATCTTGAAAATCTGCGATCGCTCAAGGCCGTTCGCGTCAGCAAGTGTCTGAATAAGGACGTCGACTTTCTGCCCGCGCGCGCACCGCTCGAGTCGATCGATATCTCCATTTGCACGCTTGAAAATGTAAAAGCGCTTGGCCGATTTCGTAATTTGAAGAAATTGCGGCTTAACGCCCCGACCTTGAAAAGCGTCGCCGGCGTCGAGCAGCTCACGAAACTGGAAAATCTAAAGATTGCACGGACGAAAATTAAAAATCTCGACGCCGTGCGCAATATGACAGAACTCCGCTCTCTGGATGTATTCTGGAATCCCATCCGCGATATTAGCGGCGTCGCCAATTTAAAGAAGCTTGAGTATTTCAATGGCGGAAAATCGGAAATTCGAAATCTGAAACCGCTTAGCGACCTGCCGGAGCTTCGTGTTCTCTACCTGAATGGTACACGGGTGCGCGATCTGTCGCCGATCGCAAACCTGCCGTCTTTGGCGGTTCTTCGCCTTGTTACCGCCCCCGTTCGCGACGTCAGTCCACTGACGTCGCTTCCAAGTATTTTGGATATTCACATCAACAGCGGCTATGGGCGCAAGGTCTCAAACCCGGAAGTCTTGTGGTCGATACCCACACTGACGAGATTGGTCGTGGAGTAAACCGTCATTGGACAATCGCCTTTGTATCGATGACAGGGACAGTCATCGGGCACGATCGCGCGAAACGATGCGGCGTTCTCCGACAAAACGCGCCGCTATAAGGGAAACCAACAAATCAACAGCAGAAAAACTGTTCACCCCCTCACCCAGCCCCCTCGCCCAATCGATAAGATCGCGGCGTTCGTCCCGCCCAGCGTTTGAAGGCGCGGGTGAAGCCGCTTTGTTCGGAAAAGCCTGTGAGGAATCCGATCTCGGCGAGGCTGTAGTCCGTTTCGCGGAGGAGGCGCTGGGCCAGATCTTTTCGCGCTGCGTCCACGACGCTTTGAAACGAATGCCCCTCCTCCGAAAGCCGCCGTTGCAGCGTTCGGGCGCTTAAGCCCAGCTCCGATGCAATTAACGAGAGCGTGGGTACGCCCTCGCTCAGCAATGTCGTGACCGCATGGCGGACCTGTTGTTCAAGGCTGCTGTCTTTCTCGCGCGACGCCAGCGCCTGTTCCAAATGGCGGTCAAAGAAAGCGGCGATGGTTTCATCGCCAAGCTTGTTCGGGGCGTCGATCGTCTCTTCACTGACGAACAGCGCATCGCGCCCGGATTCGAATTTCACTGGACAGCCGAAATGGGACTCATAAATTGAGACATCGCCCCTCGGCGCGTGCTTGAAATAAACCGCCAGCGGCGCGAAGGGCGCGGTGCTGACTTCTTTGCTGATGGCGTTTACCGCCGCAAGGCTGGCCTCGTTAGAGAGAAGCATACCCATACGCCCGTCGCCGGCCTTCTCCAGGCTGAAGAAATAACCATCGGCCGATTGCTCGAGGACATAAGTTTCCGCGCCGCCCAACACATGGCCGTAGCGTTCGGACCGCGCAAAAGAGCCGCACAGGTTCGGGGCGGACTTCCATGCGAGACCGAAGGCGCCGTATTCATCGCTCCGCATGGCCGCCCCGATGCGCAAGGGCAGCGCGACACCTTCCGGATCGCGCTCGGCGAGCGCGGCGAAGAAGTCGTAATAATCGAGCGAAGACACCATCCGGGCCGGATCGATCGGCCCGTCCGGCTTGAGGCCAAGGCCCTCGACGAGATCGCGCGTTTCAACGCCCGGGCTCGCCTGCCCGACGACCTTGTAGACATAAAGAGAGGTGATCTCGCTCATGGCGGCGAGACTACATGAATTCTCAGCGCTCGGGGACTGGCCGGCGCCGATCTTTATTCGCTTTCGCTTTCCGCCCCGCGGCTTCGCGCCGATTAGGCTTCGCCGATAGCGGAGAGATAAAGATCGAGCAGCGCTTCCTGTTCCTGGCGGTCGGCGCGGTCCATTTTGCGGATGCGGACCACCTGGCGCAGAATTTTGGTGTCGTAGCCCTCGCCTTTCGCTTCGGCGTAGACTTCTTTCGTGTCTTCCATGATCGCGGCTTTTTCTTCCTCAAGCCGTTCGACGCGCTCGATGAAAGAGCGCAGGCGGTCGCCTGCGATCGTCGTGGAGCCTTCGGGTTTAATGCCTGCTGAACCGTCCGCCATGGCGCGAAATCCTTCTGATAATCTATTTCATCCCTATAAGGACGAAATAGCACAAGACTGAGCGTAGAGATAAAAAGAGGGCGCGCGTTCATGCAAGAGAAAAGCGCGGACTTGTGGAAAACGGGACCGGTATGTGGAAGCTGGGGAGAATTCTGGGGAAAAGCGGCGCTTTTAGATTTCCTGGCTGTCCAGCTCGCGGCGGAGCGCGCGCGCCCGGCGCCGCGCCGGCTCGTTATGCGGGTTCCATTCAAGAACCTTCTGCAGCATGTCATAGGCCTCGCGCTTGTCGCCGTTTGCGAGGAACCATTCGGCCAGCGCCATGCGCACGCCAAAATGGCGCGGCTCGAGCTCCAGCGCCTTGGAGAAATCAGCGACGGCTTCAGCCTCCTCATTGACGCTCATCCGCACAACGCCGCGCAGCGCGTAGCCGTCGGCGAAATTCGGCGCGAGGCCGACCACGTGATCAAGGAGCGCGAGCGCCACGTCATAATCGCCCGCGTCAACGCTTTTTGAGGCGCGCGCATAAAGGACGTCCACGGTATCGCTCTGGGAGTCGGCCCATATCCCGACAATCCGGTCCACGGTCTCGTCCGCGCTGAGGGCGTCGCCGGTGCGCAGCTCTTCAAAGAGCGAATCGAGGCGCGTGTCCGTCTGGTCGGCCCGGGCCGCGGGGCCGAGCATGGCGAAGGAAAAAATGGCGAACAAAAACAACCGCATCGGCCAAGTATAGCCCGACACGGTTAAGCTTCCAACTCAATTTCCGGTTAACGGCGCGTCAAAGCGCGCGAAAGTATTAACCCTGGCGCGCTTTGAAGCGGCGCTGGGTCTTGTTGATCACGTAAACGCGGCCGCGACGGCGCACGACGCGGCAGTCTTTATGCCGGTTTTTCAACGATTTCAGTGAGCTTTTAACTTTCATGACGAACCATCTGCGTTGTGCGAACGCGGGGTATATTAACGGACCCCGGCGAAGTCAACCGGCCGGGGTCGATTTCGGTCAAACCGGCGCGCGTTGATAGACCCCGCCCGGCATCGGCCTCGGGACACGGGTCGTTTTCGGATAGCTGAGCGGCAATTTTTTGAGGCTGCGCACCGCCAGATAAGCGAAGCACTCCGCCTCAAGATCGTCGCCGCGCCAGCCCACATCCTCCGCCGGCAGAACCGGCGCGTCGAGCGCTTTGTCGAGCGCCTCCATCAACGCCGGATTGCGGCGCCCGCCGCCGCAGATGATCCATTCCCCGGGCGTCTCCGGCAGGAACTTCTCTGACGCGCGCACGCAGGCGGCGGAAAACGCCGTAAGCGTCGCCGCCCCGTCCGCCGCTGAAAGGCCAAGTACGGGGTCGAGTTTGAAGTCATAACGATCAAGCGACTTCGGCGGATGGCGGCGCAGATAAGGGTTTAAGAGCATCATGCGCAAAATCTCGGTGCGCACCTGTCCGGTTCGCGCAAGCGCGCCGTCGGCGTCCATGGGCGCGCCGGTTTTCAATTCCATCCATTCGTCGATGAGGCCGTTGCCGGGCCCGCAATCGAAGGCGAGGAGGTCCATCTCCGAGCCGCCTGCGGGCGCAAAGGTGATGTTGCCGACGCCGCCGAGATTAACGACGCCCACCGCATGCTCGCGTTCCAGCTTTCGCACGAGCGCGCCGTGATAGACCGGCGCCAGCGGCGCGCCCTCGCCGCCCGCCGCCACGTCTTCGGTGCGGAAGTCGGCGACCACATCGATTTTCGTTTCCTCCGCGAGGACTTTGCCGTCGCCGATCTGCCAGGTGCGGCCCACATCCTCGCGCGATTTCGCCGGGCGATGGAGAATGGTCTGTCCATGGAACCCGATCACGTCGATCGCCGTGCGCTTTAAGTCCGCTTTTTCAAGGAGCGCCTCGACCGCCTCCACATGGGCGAGCGTCACCTCGCCCGCCGCCTTTCCGATATCGGCGGCGCCGTCGCGACCTTCGAGCGCGGCCTTGATCGCGCGGCGGATCCAGATTTTGAGATCGCGGCTGTAAGGCGCGGAGATCGCCTCGCCCACCTCGACAATATTCTGTCCGTCAGTCTTCACGATGGCCGCATCGACGCCGTCAAGCGAGGTGCCGCTCATCAAGCCTATGGCGGTCAGTGTGGTCATGAGGCGGCGCTTTCGAAGGAATGAGACGGGTGGCGGCATCGTCAATGGGATGCTTTGACAAAGGATTAACGCCCCTTTTATGGCGATCAAGCGTTAATTCCGTGCACATTGTTTTCAAGCAAGGTTGCGAATAGCGCGCGCGCCGCGCGCCTGCCCCTTGAAATGCGCCCGTAAGTCAGGCTTTAACAGCGGGCCCGCCGATCCGCGGCGGCGCAGTGTGAGACATCCATCGCCATGACCGCCTACAAATCCGATTTTCTGAACGTGCTCGACGAGCGCGGCTTCATCCACCAGGGCACGAACCTGGAAGGGCTCGACGCGCGCGCGGCGAAGGAAACGCTCACCGCCTATATCGGATTTGACGCCACCGCGACGTCGCTCCACGCGGGCAGCCTCATCCAGATCATGATGCTGCACTGGTTCCAGCAAACCGGGCACCGCCCGATCGCGCTTATGGGCGGCGGCACCACCAAGGTGGGCGATCCCTCCGGCAAGGACAGCCAGCGCCAGCTTCTCACCGACGCCGACATCGACGCCAATATCGCCTCGATCAAAGGCGTCTTCGATAACTTCCTCACCTTCGGCGACGGCCCTACGGACGCGCTGATGATCAATAATGCGGACTGGCTGGCGACGCTCAACTATATCGACTTCCTGCGCGACTATGGCGTTCACTTCACCATCAACCGTATGCTGACGTTTGACAGCGTCAAACTGCGCCTTGAGCGCGAAAGCCCGATGACGTTTCTGGAATTCAACTATATGTTGATGCAGGCCTATGACTTCCACGAGCTCTATAATCGCCATAATTGCGTTCTACAGCTCGGCGGTTCAGATCAATGGGGCAACATTGTCAACGGCGTCGAACTTGTACGCCGCAAGGACGGCGCAGAAGTGTTCGGCGTCACGACGCCGCTCCTCACCACAGCGTCCGGCAAGAAGATGGGCAAGACCGAAAGCGGCGCCGTGTGGCTGAACGCTGATCTCTTCTCGCCTTATGATTATTGGCAATATTGGCGCAACACCGAAGATGCGGACGTTGCGACCATGCTGTCGCGGTTCACCGTCTTGCCCATGGATGAAGTGCGCCGTCTCTCATCTCTTCAGGGCGCGGAGATTAATGAGGCGAAGAAAATCCTGGCGACCGAAGTAACCGCCCTGTTGCACGGCCGCGCCGCCGCCGACCAGGCCGCAGAGACCGCGCGCCAGACCTTCGAACAGGGCGCGTCGGCGGAAGGCTTGCCGACCGTCTCCGTCAGCGCAGCGGAGCTTGCGGGCGGCGTTCCCTTACTCGATCCGTTTCTCGAAGCCGGCCTCATCGCCTCCAAGGGCGAAGGCCGCCGCCACATGAAAGCCGGCGCGCTCAAAGTGAACGGCGCGCCCTTGCGCGATGAACGCACACTCGTCGAAGGCGACCTGCAGGACGGCGCCATCAAGCTTTCCATTGGCAAGAAAAAACATGCCCTCGTGAAGACCTGTTAGCGGTTTGCTCGCATCGCCCGGGTTATTGCCTGTCTTTCATTCAGGTGGTGACGCCGCGCATATGGCGGAACATTTTCGGGTCGATGCTCGCCGCGCACAAAATGCCGGCCCACATGGCGCCGGGCACGCCAGGCGTGGCCGTATCCTGACCGGAAAGGAAAAGCCCATCGATGGGGGTTTTCATCCGCAACGCGTCGGACAGCATGCGTGCGGGCGTGACTTCAATGCCGTAGAACGCGCCTTCCCGGTGGCCCGTAATGGCCGTGGTGGAAAGCGGCGTCGCCAATTCTTTGAACACCACCAAGTCGGCGAGTTCCGGAAAATAATTTCGGAACTGTTCGAACATGCGTTCTTCCACTTGCGCTTTGAAGGCGGCGTAATCCTCGCCCCGTTCGCCCGGTGCGGTCCTCGCCCATTGTTCGACTGCAGACCAGTCCGCCCATGCGATAAGCTCGCCTGAATGGCGTTGCTCAGGACCCGGTTCATGCAACGGGTCCTTTAGCGACGCGAAAGAGTTGAACATGCCGGGCGGCGTTCCGTTCGGGGCGTTCATCCAAACAGCATCGACTTCGCCCGTGGGATAGAGCCAATGATTGGCCTTGGTGGCGCCGGCCGCCTCGATGTCGCCTTCAAATCCGAGGAACAAGGAAAAATGACAGATGCTCGGGCCAAAGGCGCGGATTTCGCGCACCCACTCCTCTTCGCCGTGGCCGTCAGGCAGTAATTGATCGACAGTCTCGCGCGCGCCGACCGTCGATACGACCGTGTCGGCGTAGATGTCATCGCCATCTGTGGTCCGTACACCGATGACGCGGCCTTTCTCCATCAACAACTCGTCAACGCGCACGCCGGCGCGCGCTTCGCCGCCTGCTTTTGTGATCACGGGCAGGATGTGTTCGGCGATCGCGGCGGCGGCGCCGAGCGGATACCATGCGCCGCATTCAAGATAGGAATGCGCGATAAGCGCATGGATGGCAAAGCTCGCGATGCTCGGGCGGCCGCCATGGTCGCCCCACTGCGCCACCAGCGCGTCGATGAGCTGACGGTTATCGGTAATTTCCGCCGCCACTTCCGCGGTCGTCCGTCCGCACCATTTTTTGATCGCGCCGCGCTTCCACCACTCAATGATCTCACCGAATGGCTGCGGCATGGCCCGCGTCTGCAGGACTGCAAAGACGGCCTCGCGCGCTTTATGAACGGCGTCGAACCAGGCGTCGATCGCCGCCGCATCATCCGGAAAACGTTCTTTCATATCGAGCGCCTGCGCTTCATAGGGGCGCGACAAAGGCAGAGGTTCAGCCTCGCCGATATGAAGGTAATCAAAGACCGCGCCCATGGGCGCCAGCTCAATCGGCGTATCGCTAAGCCAGTCGAGCAACTTGCGTTCGGGCTCACCCGGGGCGAAGCCGCTCAAATAGTGAACGCCGGCATCCCACCGAAAGCCGTCGCGCGAGAAACTATGGGTCTGACCGCCAAGCGCGCTGTATTGTTCAAGAAGCAACACTTTATGGCCGAGTTGCGAGAGCGCGCTCGCTGTCGACATGCCGCCCATCCCCGAACCAATGATAATGACGTCCCAGTTTTCTTCTGATTGGTCGCGCTCAGCCTTCGCCATCGCCTCTTTCCCCTTCTTAAACGTTTCGATCCAGGTTCGAGATTTAATCTGTGTGAGGCATGGCCAGCGCGCGTTGATCTCAATCAACAGCGCTGATCACATTACACGCACTCGCAAAATGCAATTGCACAATTTTTATTCGTACGCCTATTTATGGGGAAGAAAGACAACCGTGCATCGACAACGCGCCGAAGACCTCCTGGCGGTGGTCACTCCGGCAAGCTAATTCGGCTCCGCGTTTTCCTCAGATGGCTCTTCCATCATTTCTTCGATGGAGGGACGCTCCGGCTCGAACAGGCGCCGCAGGAAGCCGGGCGTCAGCGCCGAGAGCGGGTTCACGGCGACCACAGGCGCGGACGGCGCGCCGGAGACCTTGTAGGAAAGCGCGACGACGCCCTCGCCTTCCTTGTTGACGAATAGCTCGCCAAGGATCGGCGTTTTGCCGAGAAACGAATTCACCTGATAGACCGGCGCGATCGCGCCGTTGAGATCAAGACCGCCGGCGGCCTCGCCCGCAATGCGCCCTTCCGCCGACAGTCCGATCGAGGGGCCCGCGGCGCGCAAATCGCGCAGGATGAGCGCGCCGTCCTGGAACCCGAATTCAGCAAAGGCCTGCGAGATATCGATCCCGTCGCCATTCAACAGGTTCGAAAGACCAGTAAACGATCCGGCGGCGAAGATTTGCGCAAGCAACGGCATGCGGACAATCTTGATCTGACGCGCCTCCAGAATACCGGTGAGCCCGGTGAATGTTTCCTTCTCACTCCCCGCGGCGGCGCCGGTGCGGACAAAGAAATCAAGAACGCCCTGACCGCCGATAATGGAGCGCATACCGAATAAACCGGAAAGAAGCGCGCCGATATCGTCGGACCGCGCTTCGACGGTCTGACGCTTGCCCGACGCCTCCCCGGTCATCAACAAGGCAACAGACAGAGGTTCACCGCTTTGATCGCGAGCAGACACCGAGAGCGTCTGGATGCGGTCCGCGTCGCGCCAGAACTCAAGGTCCACGTCGCTATACTCAACATTATTGCGCAGCTCCAACCGGTCGAGACGGCTTTTCACCGAAACGCCGCCGCCCCAATCAATCCCCGCGAAATCAATCGCCTCGCCATCGGTCGCAGACGCGCCGCCCGCGGCGGCGCCCCCACCGCCCGAAGAAAACGCCTCCAGGAGCGGGCCGGCGTTCAGATACTCGCCAAGCAGGACCAGATCGAGCGCGCCCGCCTCCGACCGGTCCGCGCGCAAGTTCAGGTTGGCCGTGTTTTCAAGAAAGAGCTGATTGATGGCGCCGCCCTCTAACCTGCCGCTCTCGGAAAACAGGAGATCGCCCGCGATTGACAATCCCTCGCCCCTGATGGCGATGTCGCGCAACTGGACGCCAGCCTCGGTGAAATTCAAGGCGAGATCGCCCACGGCCGGCGCGCCGCGCGGTTTGGCCCATCCGATCGGTTCAAACAACAAGATCGCGTCTGTGAAGTCCGTTTGCAGATCAATAGTTCGGATTGCGCCCAGATCGCCCACAGCGCGGGCGTCAAAGGCGACTGAGCCGCGCAGGAATTGGCGCGTCGCCACGCCGAAAATGTCCCCCGTCGCAGAATCGAACGCGCCGCTGACTTCAAACTGCAATCGATCTTTTGCTGCGAAGAATTTCTGCAACCAGTTAATCTTTATCGGCGCATCATTCATCCTCGCCTTCGCAGTGACCCTCATCTGGTCTGGCGCAAGATTAATCTCGCCCGCCGCATCGCTGACGCTGAGCCCGGAAAACAAGTCATCGATATCGAGCCCATCGAAAGTCGCTTTGCCGCGATACTCATAAGCGTTACGCGGCACGTCCCGGCGGTTGGGCCGCATGATCTCGATATTGGCTTTCGCGCGTCCGCTAAAGCTCGCCGGATCGATGTCCACGTTTTTTAGAAGCTCCAGCGGTTTTTGATCGAGGAGCGTCAGGATTTCGCGCGCCCGCCCGTCGGCATCGAACCGAAAATAACTTGGCGCGCCGCGGGGCCTAAACGCGGTGAAATGAACATCGCCGTTCGTCAGCTTGATGTCGCCCACGGTGGCGCTTTTCGCCGCCACACGAAACTGATTGCCGCTCAAGACGGCCGTCCCGCGCGCGTTTGTCAGCGGCGTCATCCCGGGGGCGTAAACGACATTTGCGTCATTGAGCGTGAAGGTGAGCGCCAGCGCCTCATCGGGTAGCCCGCCCGCCGCATCAATCGCGCCCGGCGCCACGTCGAGGGCGAGCTTGATATCGGTCACAGTCGCTTGTGAAATCCGGTCACGGATGAAGTCGCGCGCACCGAGCCCCACAGTGGTCGGCCACAGCCTCAAAAGCCGCGGCGGATCGAGGGTTCCGTCAACGGCGAGCGCCGCGCGCATACCGGCGGAGATCGGGGCGCCGTCCGTGGCGCGCGGCTTTTCGAAACCAAACGAACCGGTCGCGGTTAAATCAAGGACTTGCGCGTCGATTTCGGCGACCGACAGTTTTCGCTCGGGGATAGTATAGCGCCCGGCGAGCGCCAGCGCATCGATCGTCAACGGCGCCTGGAGGATGTCGTTTTCTGCGATTCGCAGGGCCTTTGTCTCAATGTCGAACCCCACCGCCGTAGGCGCCGCGATCCCGCCGCCAAATTCAACGCTCACTACGCCGCTCGCCTCGGCGCTTATTCGGTCGCTGTCAATGACGAATTGGTCGACCGTAAATTCGTCAGTGACGGGATCAAAGGAAGCGGCGAGCGCTAACGCGTTCAGCATTGTTTCGCCGCCGCCGAGATGAAGCGCGCCGCCTGCAGCACTGCCGCTGATGGTGGAAGACAAGATCTCGCCGCTTTCGCGCATTTTAATCCGCGCCGCCCCCGTCACCGGCGCCGTCATGATGAGCGCGCGCGGACCGTAAAAGACCTCAAGAATATCGGTGACGGGCGCATCGACCACGTCTATGGCTGCATCGACAATTCCGGTTTCCTGGTCTAGCGCAACGTCCAGTTCGATCGTGGCGTCGGCGGCGCCGGTGTCGAACGCGGCGTCCACCGCCGCTTCGAAACCCTTATCGTTGCGCGTGACGTTGGCGAGCGCCCGCGTCGAGCGCCACTGCCGGCCCGTAACCTCATCGAAGAATTTTAACGTCGCGTTCTCTAACGAGGCGCTTTCGAATACGGTCTGGAAATAGGCGCTGTTCTTTAAGAGGCGTGAAAGATTGGTCTCGCCGCGGCGCGGTCCACCGCGATCGCCATAGTCAACGCGAAAGCGGCGATTGGCGTCGCGCCTGATTTCAATAACAGCGCGGTCGAGCGTGATACGCCGCGGCCGCAGCCGGCCTGCGAAAACCTCCTTGCCCGAAATATTGAATATCGCCGCTTCAAGCTGGAGGAGCGGCGCGCCGGTGCCGTCGGAGATCGTCAGCCCGTCAAGAATGACGTCATAGGCGCCGTCGTCTCGGTCCCGCACGAGAATGACCCGGTCGATGTCCGTGCCGTGGCCATCCGGCAACTGACGATTGACCGCGCTGATGATTGGCTGGCGCGCCAGCCCTAACTCAACCGGTCCCTGATTGGCGCGCCACAAGAGATAACCGACGCTGGCGGCGGCCACAGCCAGAATGACGCCGACAATTTCGACGACCAGAACCGCGCCTTTAAGTATCCGGGGTTTCATAAAGTCCTTCGACGCCGCCCTGTAACGCATGCGGCGCGCATCTGACAAACGCGCGACGCCGTATGACACTCGTACAATTGCCGCTCATCAATGAAAAGATCGTTTTCACGAAGGACGGCGCTGCGTTATCCAACAGGCTCAACACTGACTGACGAGGGAGTTAAAATTATGGCGGGACCGCTCAAAGAAGGCTCGAAAGCGCCAGCCTTCACCATGCCCACCGACGGCGACGGCAAAATCGCGCTCAAAGACATGAAAGGCGAGAAAGTCGTTCTCTATTTCTATCCGAAGGACGATACGTCCGGCTGCACCAAACAGGCGATCGGCTTCACCGCTGCGCTGAAGGACTTTGAAAAGGCCGGCGCGCGCATTGTCGGCGTGTCGAAAGACAGCGTCGCCAAGCATGACAGATTCAAAGACAAGCATGATCTGAAAATCACGCTGGGCTCTGACGAAGACGGCAAGATCCTTGAGAAATACGGCGTCTGGGTCGAGAAAAGCATGTACGGCAAGAAGTATATGGGGATCGAGCGGTCGACGTTTCTGATCGACGAGAAAGGCGTGATCCGGAATATCTGGCGCAAGGTGCGCGTGCCTGGCCATGTGGAAGCGGTGCTGGACGCCGTGAAGGCGCTCTGATGGCCGACGCCGCCCTC
>CAWUIM010000053.1:0-22705 GCA_963922595.1 uncultured Parvularculaceae bacterium | reverse complement strand
GCCGTCGTCGAACGCTTCATAGCCAGCGCGCGCGGAGACAGCATTCTCCTCCAGAATATTGTTCGCCCAGTCGATGGAGAATATGATCGATTGGCGCGGACCTAATGGCTTCGGCAAATCAATTCTCATCAGTGTGCCGACGATCGTATGGGGCAGGTCGGCGCCCGAGGCGTCTTTTACGGCCCCGATCTCATACCCTAGAGGCCGGTCTTTCATGGCTTGATGACGGCGCAATGCGCCGAAGCTGATACGCGCGGGGTCCCCGTCGCCGCCAACGCTGCCGCCGGGCCCGCGTTGTCCCATACCGCCGAAGCTTGATGAGCGTTCCGAAAGAGAGTCTTTGCGGAAGCGGTTTTGGTCCAGTTGCAGCCAGATATACCGCAACGTATCCGGGGAATTGTTCTTGTAAGTGATACGCTCAGAAGCCGTCAGACGCCGCGCACTCTCATCGAGGCTGACTTTGATCTCGTAGTCGGCCTGTTGTTGCCAATAGGCAAAGCCGGGCTCGCCCGCCGCCGTCCGGTAGATGTTGGGCGAGCGCCAACTCTCTTCAAGCTGGCGAAATTTGTCTTCGAAGTCGCCTCTGGTTTGGCGGATTGGGTCCGCGGCCGCCTGACTGATAGAGGCGAGCGCCGCGACGAACACGGCGCGGAGTACGATCAGATTTTTCATCAAATTCCCAGTGATTTTAGATGCCTGGCTACGAGTATTGCCTTCGGAAATGAATTCATCAAGGCGTGAAGATTATGCGGCCGCCGCCCCTCGCCGCGGCGGCGGCAATCTGCTAGTGACCCCGTAAAACATCAATCTGGGAGAGCGAAATGCGCGTCGGCGTTCCAAAGGAAATCAAGAATTCTGAATTTCGCGTGGGGCTCACCCCCGGCAGCGTCCGCGAATATGTGGAGCATGGCCACGACGTCCTGATTGAAACCGGCGCAGGCGTCGGCGTGAAATCGAGCGACGACGACTATCGCGCCGCCGGGGCGAAAATTGTCGGCGACGCGAAGACCATCTTTGAACAGGCTGACATGATCGTTAAGGTGAAAGAGCCTCAGCCTGTCGAGTACGCACAGCTCCGCGAAGGCCAAATTCTCTACACTTACCTCCACCTCGCGCCGGACCCTGAACAAACACAAGGGTTAATCGCATCCGGGGCGACATGCATCGCCTATGAAACCGTGACCGATGATTTCGGCGGCCTGCCGTTATTAGCGCCCATGAGCGAAGTGGCGGGTCGTTTGTCCATTCAGGCGGCGGCTTACGCGCTCACTGCGCACCGTGGCGGCCGGGGTCTCTTAATGGGCGGCGTGCCCGGCGTTTTACCCGCGAAGGTTCTTGTGATCGGCGGCGGCGTCGTCGGCACGCACGCAGCGAAGATGGCCGTCGGCCTTGGGGCCGACGTGACTATCCTTGAGCGCAACCTGCGGCGTATGGCCGAGCTGGACGATATTTTCCTCGGCCGCGTGAAGACCCGCTACTCCACATTCGAAGCGCTGGATGAGGAAACCGACGCCGCCGACGTTGTTGTGGGGGCGGTGCTGATCCCGGGCGCGAGCGCGCCGAAGCTTGTCACCCGCGATATGCTGAAGGGCATGAAAGAAGGCGCCGTTCTCGTCGATGTGGCGATCGATCAGGGCGGATGCTTTGAGACCTCGCGCGCGACGACCCATGAAAAGCCCACTTATGAAGTAGACGGCGTCCTCCATTATTGCGTCGCCAATATGCCCGGCGCTGTCCCGATGACGTCGTCTCACGCCCTGAACAACGCGACACTCGCCTACGGGTTGCAAATTGCCGATAATGGGCTCGAAGCGCTCAAGAAAAACAAGCACTTACTGAACGGTCTTAATGTGCACAGGGGTCTCGTGACGTACGAAGCGGTATCCCGGGCGCTGAATATCGACTACACGCCGCCGCTTGAGGCCTTGAAATAGCCGTGCTTCCGCCCCATTTCATGTGAGTAAAGGGGTGACTTTCGCGCGCGACTTGGCGTATGAAGGTCAAAATGACGCATTACGGAGGGAGAGTGCCTAATGTCGAGATTTATAGCGACGGCCGCCGCAGCCGCAATGTTGATGACGACAGCGCATGCAGCGCCTTTTATTGGCTCATCCGGCTGGACGACATCGGATGATATGTCCGGCACGTCCGGGTCCGTCGAACGCACGACCCTCATTGAGGGATTTTTGACGCTAATTGGCTTTGACGAGAAGTTCAAAGCGGCCGCAGCGTTTGGCCCGACGCCTCCAGCGAGCTTGTCCGAAGGCGCGCATGGCGAGGTTGATTCCTGTGAGGACGAAAAAACAATCGACGGCGCAGATGAGAGCGCCGAGGGCGCCGACGAAGAGCAAGCCGGCCCGGAGCCGATCCTGTTCGCGTTCTAAGCCGGCAACGGAAAATTCAATAACAAAAGCCCGCCGGTTACGAGGCGGGCTTTTTTTCTGCGTCTCGCGTCGACGCTGATACGTTCGCTCCGGGCAGATATCGTCCTGACCTGAGACGAACGATAACAAGACCTAACCCTGACAAGGCGAAGAGAAGCCCGGTGGCGGACGCAGCTCTAAGCAGCAGGTTATTGAAATTGTCGCGCTCATCATAATCCATAATGTGCAGCATCCAGAAGAAATCATAGAGCCGCCAGATTTTGTTGCGCCTCGCCTCCACCTTCCCCGTCTGCGGCGAAATATAAAGCCGCGTTTGGAGCCGGTCTTCATACGTCACCTGCCAGACAGGCGTAGACCCTCGATACTCGGCGGGCGGGTTCGTTAAACGCTTAACCGCGCCAATCTCTGCTTCTCCCACATAATCCGTCTTCGCCACTTCACGGATCTGTTTTTCAGTGATCGGCGAAATCTTGGCCCCGGTTCTGGCGCTGAACAGCGCGATCCCGTTTTGCGCTTTCACTTCGTAAACGGGCTTGCCCAGAAAGGTGCGCAACGTCACCTCGGTGACGCCCTCCATTTGGGCGATAGCGCCGCCAGGCGCAGCGTAGCTGCGCGCTTCGAGTTCAGGAGAGAATGTGAGCGCGGCATTGGATTCGCCGCGAACGAGCGAGATATGAAACCAACTCATGATGACGCCGCTCATCATCCATAAGAGAACCTGAGCGCCCAGGATAAGGCCAAGCCAACGGTGCGCTAACTGAAGGAGTTTTTTCGCCTTCATTAATTCGCAAGATCTGAAGCTGCGGTCGGTGTTTCGAGGATCGCCTTGAACGCGGTCCAGGCGTCTTCCCCGGCGGCCACCTTGCGCTCAACGTGGTCGCGGACAAGATCGCGTCCCAAATTGTAATTGATGACGTAACCTCGATAGGTATCGATGAAACTGACGCTCTTTTCGGCGCGCTCGCGCGAAACAAGACTATATTTCATCGTCATGTCGATTGCTTCGTCACGGCCAATCTCGCCATCCAGATAAAGCCGCGCCACATGATTACGCGAATGGGACAGCTGCTGTGTCGCCTTTTTCAAGTCCGACAGCGTTTCAGCCTTTGTAGGATCAAGGCCCGCGAGCGGAAAGAGCACGTCACGCTCAAACGCGACCTTCTCATCGCCCGGAAAAGCGAGCTCAATGCCGTAATTCGCAGAACCTTCCGCGATAAGCGACTGAGGACTGAATAGCGGGTAGACGGAATATTCGATCCACCCCTCGCCGCTCAAGAGGTTCCGTTCGATCAATACGTTCCATGTGTGGTGCCCAGGATATCCTTCGTGACAACCGAGATCCACCGCGCGGTCGATGATGACCGGCAAATCCGTGTTGACTTCAATCAGGCTTTCAAAGTCGCCCTGATACCAGTTATAGCCGCTCCAGGGCTTATCCGTCACATAGCCAGTGGAAAATCGTTCGTTATCTGGAAGATCAAAGTGTTTGATGGTGCGCGCGCGGCATTCCTCGATGGCGGCTGCAAATACCGCTTCTAGCTTCTCTTCGGGAATGGCCAGCGACTCACGAAAAGCGTCGACACGTTCAGACAACGCCCCGTCGCCGGGCAACAAGCGCTCGATCGATGCGAGTGCGGCGTCGAATTCACCAACATCATAACTCGGCGCTGTGGCGTCATAGAGAAGACGGGTTTCTTCATCGAAGGAGAATTCCTCTCCTTTCGCCATGCGAATACGTGTCAGCGCCGCCGTCAAATTTTTCGCAAGCATTTTTTGGCGCGCATCGCCTTCAGCCTGGTCACTGAGAACGTCCAGCGCTTCAATCAGGTCGCGCGCCTCGGTTTCCAAATCCGCCAATGACGGAGACGCCGCATCAACGTCCGCTTTCCAAGCGTCCGGCCCGTGATAGGCGTCGACGAAAGCCTCATCATGCAGCCCCACACCCAAGGCCAGTTTTACAAATCGCTCGGCGATATCGTCTACGCCGATAATGCTGACGTCCGCCGGAACCGTAGCCGCCTCAGAAGGCGCGCTCGGCGGTGGCGTTTGGGCGTCTTCGGTTTTGTCGCCGCCGCAAGCCGCCGTCAGCATGATAAGAGCAATAGCGGCTGTGCGGGCGACGATCATAGGTTTGCGCTTTCTCTTAAGCCGGCGTGCCCGAGAAGGTTGAGGTGCCGAAAGCGCCAAGCTTCACGTTTCCGCTCAGATTGCCGCCATCTTCGGCGCCTTCGAACTCCAGTGTCAACGGCATCGGAGATGTCACTTTTGCGTCCCAAAGGAGCTTATCGCCGTCCACGCGGCCATTTTCGATGGGTGCGGAGCCAGCCGGGCCTGTCATTTCGCCTGAAAGCGCGTCTCCGTCCTGCTTCAGGGTCAGAACACCTGTCTGCTCGCCCATTGGCGTCTTGATTACGATGTTCCATTTTCCATCGATGGCCATGTTGTCTTCTCCTTGATCGGCGCGCATTGCGCCTGGCTACGAATAATCGGCGCGGAGAGTAGCGAAAGCCGCGACGGGTTCAAGGGGCCGATGCAGAGGAAAATCAAAGACTTCAGGGGCCGCGAATAAGGGCTGTGGCGGGTTCCTTCCCAAACCAATTAGCGCTAAACGCCCTTTCGAAAGGTTTTGGCGCGCATTTGTCACAAAAGCGCAATCAAAAACCGGGACCTTGGGGAGCGGCGGGCGACGCAGTCTTCTGGATTCTGAGGGGCGATAAATGATGCAAATTGATGTGAGCCTTTGGGCGGCGATTGGCTTCCTGTTCGCTGCTTACGCCGTCGTCGGCAACGACGCGCTTCAAACGCTCGGCACTTTCATCAATTCGAACCGGCGCCTGCCATGGTGGGCCTTGTTCTTATTCGCCGCGACAATACTCGTCCTGACTTTTGCTTTTGGTTACATCACCGACGGCGGCGAGTTGCGGAACGCAGACGGCAGCGCAAGAGCGCTTTGCGATTTCTCAGTCGGCTGCGACCCGTCCTATGGGCGTCTCGGCAATACTGACAAATATCCGATCTTTGAGCCGCAATGGTATCACGCGCTGCCGCCGATGGTCTTGTTGTTGCTCACTCGCTTCGGCGTGCCGGTTTCAACAACGTTCATGGTGTTGACGATTTTCGCGACCATCGGCGGTCTTAGTTCCATGTTGCAAAAGTCGCTGATCGGCTACGCCCTGGCGTTTGTCGTCGGCGGCCTCCTTTACGCCGCGCTATCGCAAACGCTGGAACGGTTTTTCAGACGCACCGAGCACGAACAACATGCGCCCGTATGGGTTTTGTTGCAGTGGATAACGACCGGCTATCTGTGGACCGTGTGGCTGATGCAGGACTTCGCCAACATCTTCATCTTCCTGCCCCGGGGCGACGGCGTCACGCCGGGATCAGGCCTCAATCCGCTGGAAGCGACCCTCGCCGTGTGCGCCACGCTTTTGTTGCTTGCTTATACGTTCTGGAACCGCGGCGGTCCGGTTCAGAGAATTCTTCAGACCAAAACGTCTGTGACGGACATCCGCTCTGCAACGATAATTGACTTCGTTTACGCTTCGCTTCTTTTCTACTTTAAAGAACTGAACGACGTCCCGATGTCGACAACATGGGTGTTTCTCGGACTGATCGCCGGCCGCGAATATGCCTTCGCCATGACGACGCGCGCGATCAGCTTCCTGCGCACTGCTGAGGTCACGCTGTCGGATTTGTCAAAGGCGTTCATCGGTCTCGTTATCTCGATCGATATGGCGCGCGGGCTACCCTATCTTGCGCAAGGCTTCACCAATGGCGGTTTCGCGCCGCCGCCCCTTAGCTTGCTTGCGCCGTCCAGCGCCACGATGAACTTTTTAATCATCGCGAATTTGATGCTCATTCCCGTCGCCCTCTTTTTCGCCCGCAAGTCACCGGCAAGAATGGTCTTGCTGGCGATCATGTTCACCGTCGCAGCGGGCGTCTTTTTTGTTATGCCAATCGCCTAGCCGCTGATCAGCGAAAGTAAGTGATCGCGCGCCAGCCCGAGCTCTTTATAGCCAAGCTCGTCCTGCGCCAGGCCCTCAAGGTGCGCCGCGAGATCCGATAATCTTTCATTCGTATGGGGCGACTTTTTGATATCGGCGAGTCTGTCGCGGTATATCCGAATCCCGAACAGAATATCGCCGCTCACCGGCAGCTTACAGAGCGTTTGGCGTTCCACGCGGATGACAAGATTTTCGGCCGTCACGCTCTCTAGTCGGGCGGCCCTGCCGTGAGCGGTCGCTGGAAGACGAACCGCATCCGTATCGTACACCCCCCAATTTTGACGCCACATGGGCTCATTTGGCTGAAGATTATCGAAAATCCGATTAATGACCGATGCGTTCCGGCTCTCGGCCCCAAATCCCGGCACCGGCGCATGCACGTCTTCGAGGCGGCGTCCAAATTTCTCAGCCAATGACCACGAGGATGGGAAGCAGACAGAGCCAGCCGCAAGCCGCCACGCACCGCGATCCGCGCGCATCAGAACGAGATCGTCCTGTACTAACCGTGCCGCGGCGTGGAGCGCCGGGACGCCAGCGCTCATCGAAACCAAGTCCGCGCCGTCCACAAGAACACCGTCATTCGTTCTCCGATATCTCTCCGGGTAACGATCAACGAGGAATTGGGCGACAGCAGCAAAGACCTCCGATTGCGCCTCGGCGGTTTCTTCCTCAGCGAGAAACACCGCAGTCGGGTCCTGCGCAAACAGTCGGTCCTTCTCAGCGAGATAAGCGGCGCGCTCATCATCGATCTCGAACCAAGGCTTATCCGCCACAGGCTTCAATCCGATGGAAAATGGTTTGTGGTACAGGCGCATCGCGTTCCTGGAATTCCTCTTAACCCGTTATGGACAAAGTCCGATCAGGTTGACAATTCCCCTGTTTCGCGACCAGATGAGTGTGATGGCGCCCTTAGCAGGGCTTAATAGGGAAGCCGGCGAGAATCCGGCGCTGTACCCGCAACTGTAAGCGGCGAGCCGATAACCATAAGGCCACTGGAAGAAATTCTGGGAAGGCGGTTTGAGGCGATAACCCGCAAAGTCAGGAGACCTGCCGTCGCGTCGCTCGTCCCGGGCCGGGAATAGCCAAAGGGACCGGAGCTTTCTCCTTAGAAGCGACATTCAGATATCGCGGCCGTGGCTGCGATTGAGTGTTAACTTATTTGCCCGTGATTGTTGGGCTACGGAGAATAATATGCAACGACATGTTGGAGGTTTCGCCTTCGCAATCGTAGCGGCCCTGGTAAGTAACGCACCGGCGTTTGCGCAAATCGCCAACGATGATGAAATTATTGTTGAAGGGCTGAGACTTCCGACACCGCTGGCTGAGACGGGAACCAGCATTTCCATCATTACTGACGAAGATATTGAAAAACGCGGATACGCCTTCGCGCTTGACGCGATCGCTGCGGCGCCTGGGGTGACCATCAATCAGAACGGGACATTCGGCGGACTAGCGAGCGTCAGGATAAGAGGGGCCGCGACAGACCAGACGCTAGTCCTTCTTGACGGCGTTCCGCTTGGCGATCCCACATCCGTGGGCGGCGGGTATGATTTTTCTATTCTCGACGTCGCTGACATTGAACGCATTGAGGTCCTGCGCGGACCGCAATCGACCTTGTGGGGGTCTGACGCGATTGGCGGCGTAGTCAACATCATCTCCAAGCGCCCCGAAGATGGCTTTGGCGCAAAACTATTCGCCGAGGGGGGCTCGTTCGCCACTTTCCGCGGCGGCGCGGCGGCGACTGGCGGATCAGACCGGGCGGATTTTCGGCTGTCGGTCTCAGGAATCACGAGCGACGGAATTTCGAGAGCCGATGAAGCAGACGGCAATACCGAGGATGACGCTTATGACGGCCTGAGCTTCGCCGGTCGTGGCGGCGTGAACCTGCCTCACGACATTCGGATCGAGGCTGTCGCCCGACACATGATCGGCGATACGGAAATTGACGGATTTC
This sequence comes from uncultured Parvularculaceae bacterium, assembly GCA_963922595.1. GTDB lineage: Bacteria > Pseudomonadota > Alphaproteobacteria > Caulobacterales > Parvularculaceae > JAJFFW01. The sequence continues at coordinate 14,363 of CAWUIM010000053.1, read as the reverse complement.
CACCGCCGAATTTTACCCTGGCTGACAGCGACGATACATCGAGGACGGAACAATTCACGGGCGCCGTCACAGTGCTCGCGCCACTTTTCGATAAAAGACTGCAGAATAATTTGATGGTCGGGTACACCGACATCCAGCGGACCGGTAACTTCGGCGGCTTTGAAACGGTCGATAATGGCGACCGCTTAATCCTTCGCTATCAGGGAACCACAGCAATCAGCGATCGCCACCGCCTCGCTTTCGGCGCTGAGCGCGAGGAAAACGAAGCCAACGATGAGCGCACGAGCATCAACGGCTATTTCGGGCTTTACGAATTCAAACCATTCTCCTCCCTTACGATTTCTGCAGGCGTCCGCCATGATGGTCACAGCCGGTTCGGCGGGGCCACAACGGGGCGCGCCGCCGTCGCCTGGTCGCCGTCCACCTATGTCACGCTGCGCGGCAGTTGGGGTGAAGGATTTAAAGCGCCGACAATTTTCCAGCTGACCCAAACCTTCGGCGCCCTGCCGCCGAACGGCGACCTCGAACCGGAGACGAGCGAAGCCTTTGATGTGGGCGTCGACCTGTTCGCCCCAAACAGTCGCGGTCAGATCAGCGTCACCTATTTTGATCGCGACACCGACAATCTGATCATCTTCGCGCCCAACTTTCGGTATGAAAACCTTGACGCGACAACGGCCAAGGGCGTTGAGACGAGCCTGCAGTACGCCCTCACAGATGCGATCGGCGTTGAGGTGACGCACGCCTTCATCGATGCGGAAGACGCCGTCACCGGCGAACGGCAAATCAGAACGCCGCGCCATTCCGGCGATATCGCTCTCATTTATGATGGGGGCGGACCGCTCAGCGGGTCAGCCGTCCTGCGGTACAATGGCGACGAGACGGAAGGGCCTTTTGGCGACGATGTGGATTCCTGGATAAGGGTCGATCTCGCCGCTGCCTATACGCTGTCAGAAGCAATCGAAATCTACGGACGCATCGAGAATCTCTTTGATGAGGAGTATCAGCAGATCTCAGGGTTTGGAACGCCCGGCCTTTCCGCCTATGGCGGCATTAGGCTAACGTTCTGAGATGAGACTAACACGCATCATTGTCGCGATGCTCGCCCTGGCCGCGAATGCATGCACCTCGCAAGAGGATCGCCGATCTGACCAGGAAGGCAGCGCGCCGCGCGTCGTGAGCCTCGATTACTGTGCGGATCAATATGTTCTGAAACTTGTCGACCGATCGCAGATCGCGGCTTTGTCGCCGGATGCGGAGGCCTCATTCTCTTACATGCGGCGCGAGGCCCACGGGCTACCGAAAGTAAGACCACGCGCTGAGGACATTCTCATCTTAAAACCGGATATTGTCGTGCGCTCTTACGGCGGCGGACCGACCATTTCGCGTTTTCTGGATCGCGTGGGCGTTAAAGTCGTTCAGATCGGATATGCGAACGATCTTTCATCGGTAGAGACCATTATTCTTGAGACGGCCGCACAGCTTGATGCGACGAAGGAGGGAGAAAGAACTGTGCAGCGGATGAAGGATCGCCTGGCGGCGCTTCCGGAGAAATCCGCCCGCAAGACGCTCTACATGACGTCAAAAGGGGCCGCGGCGGGAACGCAAACGCTTATTGATGATGTGATGACCCATGCAGGCCTTGAGAATTTTGACCGGCGCGCCGGCTGGGGCGCGCTTCCGCTAGAACGGCTCGCATATGAAAAACCGGACCTTGTTGCGACGGCTTATTTTGAAACCAGCGATCTTGTCTCCGACATCTGGACGCCGTCACGCCATCCCGTTGCGAAACGCACATTGCGCGATACGCCGCGCGTCGACATCGCCGGCGCCCTAACCGCCTGCAGCGGATGGTTTCTTCTCGATGCTGTTGAACGCATGGCCCAAGGACCCGATCAGCCATGACCGATCGCGCGCTCATCGCCGGCCTCGCCTGCGGCGGCGCCGGGCTCATTGTTCTGGCCTGTTTCCTCGGTTCCACGACCATGCCAATTGACCGCCTGGCCGCCGCCCTGATGGGTCGCGGCGATCCCGCTGATATGATCGTTGTCTGGGAGATCAGAGCCCCGCGCGCATTCGCGGCGTATATTGTCGGCGCAACGCTCGCTTTCTGCGGCGCTGGCCTGCAGGGGTTGTTGCGCAATCCTTTGGCTGAACCGGGGGTTCTCGGCGTTTCGGCCTGCGCGGCGCTTGGCGCAACGCTATCGCTTTTTTATGGTGCCGCCAGTGTATCTTCGCTGCTAACGCCGCTCGCGGCGATCGCGGGCGCGCTGGCGGCGACGGTGATCCTCGCCATCGCCGCCGTGCGGCTCTCCTCCGTCGTCAGCCTGATCCTTGTGGGAGTCGGATTGTCGAGCTTCGCCGGCGCGCTTATGGCGCTCCTCTTAAACCTGGCGCCGACGCCCTTTACGCTTTCCGACTTGATCAGTTGGACGCTCGGATCGGTTGCGAACAAGAGCTACGCCGACCTTTCGCTGATTGCGCCTTTTTTGATCGCGGGCCTAGCGCTTGTTCTGTGGAAGCGCCGTGACCTGTCATTATTGACGCTCGGCGAAGAGGCCGCACAGACCGCTGGCGCTGACTTGCGATCAACGCGGCTCTTTCTTGTCGCGGGAACCGGCCTGATGACAGGCGCTGCCGTCTCCATCGCCGGCGCAATCGGTTTTGTCGGAATCACCGCGCCGCATCTTGTCCGCCCGTTTGTCGATCACGACCCTTCGCGAACGCTCGTTCCGTCGGCGCTGCTTGGCGGCGCATTGCTCGTCGCCGCTGATATCGGCGTGCGCCTGATCCCGACACCCGCCGAGCTTCGGTTAGGCGTCGTCGCCGCGCTCATCGGCGCGCCGATCTTTGTATGGATCGCCATGGGACGGCGGATGAGCCATGACTGATTTAAACGTCGCAAATGTCTCAGTGAGCGCCGGCGACGCGCCTGTGCTGAATAATGTCTCGTTCAGCTCAAAGAAGAATGAGTTGATCGCGATCGTCGGACCAAACGGCGCAGGGAAAACAACACTCCTGAAGACAATCGTTGGTTTGACGGCCCCGGACACTGGGCGCGTGACGTTAGGCGCAAAGTCCCTCGCCGACTTCTCGCCATTGGATCGCGCCCGACATCTCGCATACCTCCCGCAACACCGCCCGATCGCCTGGCCCATGCGTGTCCGCGATATTGTGGCGCTTGGTCGCTTCGCGTTTGGCGGCGTTCCGGGGAGACTCTCGACTGAAGACGCTGTTGCGGTCGATGAAGCCCTAAAAGCATGCGAATTAACGCCATTCGCAACGCGGCAAGCTAATACGCTCTCAGGCGGCGAACTCGCGCGGGTTCATATCGCCCGAGCGTTCGCTGCGAAAACGCCAGTCCTCCTCGCCGACGAACCAATCGCTGCGCTCGACACGCGGATGCAACTCAAGATCCTTTCACTGATCAAAGAGTACGTTGAGACGGGCGGGAGCGCGATTATCGTGGTCCATGATATCGCCCTCGCAGCGAACGTCGCCGATAGAATGATCTGGATGCAGAATGGAGAGATTGTCGCTGATGACGCGCCGACCGCCAGCGTAACGCAAGACCGCCTGTCGGCTGTCTTTGACGTGAATGCAATCGTCGAGGCCGTCGGCGATAAACTAACCATCAGGTTTCACGCCCCTAATTAGGCGACTGAGACGTTGACGCCCGTCAATTTCACGCCCGCTCGGGAAGGCGAAAATAATTTACCTATGGTTGTAATTCTTGTGGGCCTCTGTTGTTCAAATGCGATTTCGCCGAAAACGCCTAGCGGTCCTACGTTGGCCCATCAAAAAGTGGAACCCTTATTCTAGAGTAATTTCAATGTGCTAGCTCACTTTCCAAGCTTTTGTTTTCGTTGCGCTTCTTTGATTGTTACGGTACGGCGGTTTGAGAGCGCTGCGCCAGCCAGTTTGCTGGCGCGGAAAGTCTTCGAAGGTCCGTAGTTGCGTTCGCGCCAAACGCGCACTCGTCTGGGTTTAGGGACAACCAGACGAGGGAACGGAATTTCGAGGGTGAGCCGGGAGAACATATGACTCACTCGCGTAGTGATTACGATTTTGCTGTTCAAGCAGCCACGAGCCTTTTCTGGCGGCGCGGCTACGACGACACGAGCATCGAAGATATTGTAAAAACCTCCGGACTAAATCGATATTCGATTTACAACGCTTACGGAGGAAAAGAGGGGATTTTTCAGGCGGCGGTCCGACAATATTGCGATGTGTCCATTGAAAAATTACGGGCGGATTGCGAAAGCCAGGATACGCCGCCGCTCAATGCGCTTTTGACGACGCTCGAAGAAACTATCGAAGGGATGCACAAGCACGCCGCCGGATGCCTGGTGACGGACATTGTGCTGAGCAAGAAAGAGCATTTTCCAGAACTAATTACCTATTGCGCGACGTTTCTGCGCGAGATGGAGGAACTCACCGCGCGCCTCTTCGAAAAAGCCGACACTGACGGGACGCTGGCCGACGACCTTTCGCCGGCGCAGGCGACGGGCTTGTATCTGACTTTCAAATTCGGATTGGACCGGCGCAGCAAGCTCGGTCTTTCGCAGGAAGAAATGAAGTTTCAGGCGGAAGCGTTTATGGATCGGTTGCGGCGTACCCCGGCTTAGCCGGACCTTGCTCATTTAATTCTGGCGTATGCATCGGTCCATTGCAGCATTCGGGCGGCGACGGCATGGTAGGTCCGTGATCTTATTCCGGAGTTTCCTATGCTACCGCTTGTCAGCGACACTGTTCAAGAAGATGGCCCAGCGTCCGAACCCAAATATGCGAAGCGATACGAGTTGGAGCCCCCTGCCCCTCTAGCGGACTTAGCGTTTTTCACCCAAGGCCAACCCTACGAAGCATTCGCAAAGTTGCGCGAAGAAGCGCCGATTTGCTGGCATCCCGAACCCTTACAGGGACAACCTGACGGCCCCGGCTTCTGGGCCGTCACGCGCTACCATGATGTGCGCACCGTCGAACTCGACACGGAAACATTCTCCTCACAGCGCGGCGGGATCAATATGGCCTACGGCGCGCCGGAAACACGCCACCCACTCCTCTATCCGGCCACGCTCAACACCATGATCTGCCTCGATCAACCCTACCATCTGCCGTTGCGCCGCGCGCATATGCCGTTCTTTACGCCGGCCTACGTACGGGACCTTCGCCGCCGCGTCGAAGAAAAAATCGATCTCCTTCTGGATGGAATGGAGGACGCAGGGCCGCGTCTCGACATGGTGCGCCATTTCTCCGCGGAGTTGCCGCTATTCACCCTCTCGGAAATGCTTGGAATACCTGAAGCTGACCGGTCGAAACTCGTGGGCTGGATGCATCATCTGGAATTGGCGGCCGACACCATCGCCAAGAATAATCTCGGCGATATCGATCCGGCCCTGTTGATGACATTCATGACCAGCATCCAGGAGATGTTTGATTATGGTCGTGAAATCCTGGGTGAACGGCGCGCAGCACCGCGCGAAGATTTGTTATCAGCGATCGCAAACGCGGTTATTGATGATGAGCAATTATCGGAACCGTTTCTGGACGGTTCTTGGCTCCTGATCGTCTTCGCCGGTAATGACACTACACGGAATTCGCTTTCCGGCGCCATGAAGTTGCTCACTGAATTTCCAGATCAAAAACAGAAGCTGCTCGATAATCCTGCGCTCATTTCAGGCATGGTCGACGAGGCGATCCGGATGGTTTCACCCGTCATTCACATGCGGCGGACTGCAACGCGCGATACGGAGCTCGCCGGTCAGAAAATCGCAGAAGGCGAAAAAGTAATCATGTGGTACGGCGCGGCGAACAGAGACGAAACTGTCTTCGAAAACCCCGATCAGTTTGACGTCGAGCGAGCAAATGCCGGAGACCATATCGCATTCGGACTTGGCCCCCATGTCTGCCTCGGTCAACGCATTGCGAATATGCAATTGGAAGCCGCGTACACGAAAATTCTCGCGCGTTTCCCGAACGTCATATGGACAGGCGATATTGAGATGGCGCCGAACAATTTTGTTCACGCCATCTCGAGGTTGGAAATCGACTTAGGTGCGTAACCCTTCGCTCAAATCACTGCGTGGTATGTATTAACGCTGCATCATACGATGAATTAAACAAACCTAGCGCCGGACTGCCATAAGCCGGTGCGCCATTCGCGTCTACGGGTCCAAGCGCGATGTAGAAGGCGTCGCGCAATCCCTTCAAGTCGGTTGTCTGGCCGGCCTTCTCAGCGGCTTGCGTAAACGTGGCGCGTATCTGGTCGCGCGCTTCATTGTAGCCAAGCTTCAATAATTTCGAGGACGGACCCGGCGCGAAGCTGGCTGCGGCGTCAAATATCTCACCGGCGATTTCGGCGCGGCTTTCACGCCAGCTCTGTTCATCGTTAATGCCGTTCACAACACTCGCTGCAAAAAAGCCGCGCGCCGCCATTTCGCTATTATGAACGGCGACCCCGTTGACCCCCACTTCTGCGGGCGTGGTTTGCAGTGTCAGGGCCGCGGTCACCTGATTCAGAGCGTCGAGCTGGCCGTGTCGTATCGACATCGCCGCGAAATCGCGCAAGTGAGTGTCGTCCTCACCGACCGGGATATCCGACAATGCGCCGATAATTTTGTCAGCGTCACTCGTCAACAGATCCGAAAGCCCCTGCAATCCGCCCACCCGATATGGGTCCAGGTCGCCGCCATGCACTCGGTTTATCGGTCCGGCCTCCAACCGTTCCGTCCCCAAGCGGAAAACCTCCGCCTTCAGGCCTTCGGCTCCATCAATGCTCGCTGCAGCTTGCATGACGCCATTAAAGTCCGCCATTCGCCCTCCCGGCGTATCGAGACCCGGCTCACCGAAGAATACGCGTGCGCCTACCGCATTCTTTATTGTGCTTGCGTCAATGACGCTTTCGAGTTGCGAGTCGCTCAATGAACTGAACGCAGCTTGCGCGTCAGCTCCGTGTAAGGATTGGATAATTTCACTGGTGAATTGAGCGTCCGGTGACGGTGATCCGTCCCATGAACGGGACGCCAACCGGTGAACAAGATCAAGCTTCGTATCCGTCTTTGCGTGAGCGCCGACCGCTTCAGCAAGCTGCTCATTAAGCTGATAATATTCGAAACTTGGCGCAGAAGTATCCGCTTCCTGGATCGCATCCGAGAACGCAAGAATACCGTCAGCGTCAAGACCTTCCGCGACCGAGCGCATAAAGTCGGTTTTTTCACCATAGGATAGGCCGTCACTATGGAAGCCGCCGTTAATCTCTCGCGCGACATCGTCGAGATACCCGCGCGCATCGAGCGTGTTGAATACATGGCGTGTGTCTTCAGGGCTCAAGCCGTCAACGATCTTGTTAATTCTGTCAGCCCGGTCGTAGGACTCGCTGCCTAACGCTTGGGTGACGCCATCAACAGCAACCCGGACAGGGTTGGCATTGGAATTGGGGATTGCACCAGCGGCGCCGTCAACACCGACCTGAACCGAACTAGCCGTGCGAGTATCGTTAGCAAGATCGGGCGTAACATTCTGGGAACCGGCCTGGTCGGAACTGACGCTGCGATTATCGATGACGGGATCAGGCGAAACATTTTGGGACGTTGAGGGTGATACGGTATCAAGATGTACGGCCATGGCGCGCTCCTGTTTCTTTCCCAGCCAATGGTGGCTTGAAACATTTGCGCGGTTCAATATGCCGCAGACCCCTAGGGGTTCGCTGCGATCACCCGTTGCACCGCGGCATGGAGACGGCGCGGATACTGCAGTTCAAGATAATGCGTCCCGCCGGGAATAATTTCACAACGCGCATTGTCACCGAGATGATCCATCAACATGAAGGCATTGGATTTCGGCACGATGGCGTCGAAGTCGCCATGCACGACTTCAATCGGTATCGATAATTCTCTTATGGCTTCCAGAAGCGGGCCGATTTGCGTACGGCGGCCCGCAACTTCCTCTCTGACTTTTTTAAACCGGTTCGGCACATATTCTTCTATACGTTGGTCGCGCCCAAGCCGCTCTAACGTGAGCGCGTAATCATGAGGCTCGTCGATCAGCGCTGAAACGGTCACGACGCCGCGCACGATCTCCGGGAAATCGAGCGCCGCTTTGAGCGCTAACTCCCCGCCATAAGAAAGGCCGAGCACGACGATCTTCTTGTCCCCAAACGCGCCGCCGCCTTCTACAGAGCTCGGTAAGAACGGCTTGATCGCCGCTACCTGCTCCCCGAAATCAGTGACCGCCGTTTCATGTCCTCTTCCGAACCCAGGCCGCGCCGGGAGTACGATTTCAACGCCCGGGGGCGCGGTGCGCATAAAGCGCGAGAATAAGTATCGATTGGACGGCGTGCCGTGAAAGATAATCAAACGCCATTCGCCCGGATCCGGCGCGATATAGGCTTGCGTCTCGATCGGCGTTGAAAGCGGCGCGGTGTACGTAATGTCGCGAAAAGAGCGGGTCACAGCCACCATTCATCAGGGCGCGCGGTAAAGTTTGCGGCTTGTTCAAGTGCGTACATGCCCTTGAAAAGCGTTTCCTCGTCAAACGGTTTGCCAAGCAACTGCAGACCAAGCGGCAATCCTTGCGCGTCGAGACCCGCCGGCACTGATGCGCCCGGCAGGCCGGCAAGATTGCCGGTGACGGTGAAGACGTCGTTCAGATACATCTGAACGGGGTCGTTTGACTTCTCGCCCAAACCGAACGCCGCAGACGGCGCAGACGGCGTCAGGATCAGATCGACTTTCTCGAATGCGTCCGTAAATTCATCAAAAATCTTGTTACGGACTTTTTGCGCTCTCAGATAATAAGCATCATAATATCCCGCGGACAGCACATAGGTCCCGATCAGGATGCGGCGTTTGACTTCATCGCCAAACCCTTCCGCCCGTGTATTTTCATACATCGATGTTATGTCTGTATAATTCTCCGCACGCAGTCCGTACTTCACGCCGTCATAGCGCGCCAAATTCGACGACGCCTCGGCCGGGGCAACGATATAATAAACCGGCAGCGCATATTTCGTCAGCGGCAACGAGATATCGACGATCTCGCATCCGGCGTCTTTCATCCAGGCGATCCCGTCGGCCCAGAGTTTTTCGATCTCATCAGGCATCCCGTCGAGGCGATACTCTTTGGGAATTCCAATCCGAAGCCCCTTCACTGATTGGCCGAGCGCCGCCTCGTAATCCGGCACCGGCCGATCGATTGACGTCGAATCCTTCGGATCGTGCCCGGCCATGGAGCGAAGCATGATCGCCGCATCGCGCGTATCGCGCGCAATCGGTCCCGCCTGATCAAGCGATGAGGCGAACGCGACAATCCCCCACCGCGAACACCGTCCATATGTGGGCTTCACGCCGACGGTGGCGGTTAACGAGGCAGGCTGACGGATGGAGCCGCCTGTGTCTGTGCCCGTCGCGGCGACGCATAGGTGCGCTGCGACAGCGGAGGACGATCCGCCCGAGGAACCCCCCGGCGTCAACGGCGTTTCATCCCCTTTTCGCCGCCACGGATTGATGACGCCGCCATAATAACTCGTCTCGTTCGACGAGCCCATGGCGAATTCATCCATATTTAATTTGCCGAGCATCACCGCGCCGTCGCGCCAGAGATTGCTGGTCACAGTCGATTCATATTCGGGCTTAAAGCCATCGAGAATATGTGAGCCTGCGGTCGTTAACGTTCCCTCCGTGCAGAACAAATCCTTGATACCGAGCGGAACACCCTCAAGCGCGCCGCCCTCGCCTTTGGCGAGCCTTGCGTCAGACGCATCAGCCATGGCCCGCGCCTTTTCATGGGTTTTGGTAATGAATGCATTTAAGGCGTCCGCGTTTTCAATGCGATCGAGATAAGCGTCCGTCACCTCTCTGGATGACAACTTTTTGTCGCGTAACGCATCGCGAAGGCCTGCGAGGGACAGTTCGGTTGGATTGGCCATTCTCTATTCCACCACTTTCGGGACGACAAAGAAGTGGTCTTCGGTTTTTGGGGCATTCGCCACAATCTTTTCCGGATGCCCGCCGCCGGTCGGTCCGTCGCTTAAGACGTCGTCGCGCATGGGCAGCGAAACATCGACTGTTGAAGCCATGGCCTCAACGCCTTCGACATCGACCTCATTCAACTGCTCAATCCAGCCGAGAATACCGGAAATCTCGGCGGCCAGCGGCTCCAGCCTTTCCTCCGGCTCAGCAATACGCGCAAGCCGGGCGACTTTCCGGACTGTTTCTTTATCAATGGCCATAGCGGGCGGCGCTCCTTCAAAACCGTGATGGCGTATCAATCGTCAGCCGTTGGTTCAAGAGCCAGTCGGCGATGAGCGATCTTTCCCGCCGGCGCGTTCACCACCCAGAAGCGGGCGCCTAACATTACGGGGCCCGCGTGGACCGGCTGTTGGAGAGAAGGCGATTGATTTCCTTTTCGGGATTTGCGAGCGGCGTCGTGGCGAAGCGCCGGATTGCGTCCGCTCCGTCGCGCCCGCCCGCTTCAGCAATCGATTTGTATAGGAGCGCGGCGTCATAGCCGCCTTCAGCCTCTGCACGCGCGGCGAAGGCGCGCCAGAAAGCCGTCACAGATCCGGCCCCATTGTGCGTATCCGCCGCCGCTCTCATCAAAACGTAGCCGCAGGCATAAAGCGCCCTGACGGCGCCCCGTGCTTCGGCCGCCGCCAAAGACCCTGCGTAAAGCTGATCGGCGCATTCAGAGCGCGCGCGATCAAAATCGCGCCGAACGTCTCGCGCAGTCCAATAGCCGGTCGCCCGCATTGCTTCGGCCGCAATCGCATCCGCCGCGCCCTCATGGATCCACGCTGGCACATCCTCATGAAACGGCTTCACCGCCGACTGCCACAAATGGACCGCTTCATGAGCGATGGCTCGACGGATGAGGTCTTCTCCCGTCGAAGACCGCCGACGCCAGCCGCCGCCATAAAGCGAAAGTTGGAATTGGCCGGGCAGCGCATCGCCGCTGTAGCGAAGCAGCGTCTCCGGCCCGCCTTCTTCGAAAGAAAGGAAGACGTTCGGTTTGACCTCCAGTTCACTGCGAAAGGCGCTCTCCAGGAAATCAAATATCTTTGGCGCTGACGACTGAAACTCCTTCCTCACCCACCGGGGCGCAGCCGGGTCGGCGATCCACACCAGCTTTTTTGTCTCATTCGCCTTAATCGGGCCAAAATATACAAACGCCGGGTGGCTAAAGACGCCGCGCCAGCGCTCAATCAGCTTCTTTTGTTCTTCAAAGACGGCGACGCGCGCACCCGGCAGCGGATTGAAATCAAAGGCAGCCTTTATCCGGCCGCCGTTCTTACGCCAGGGCCAGAAGTGGCCCGTGTAGACAAGCGCGCCATCGCGTCCAAATGGGCGAATGGGCTCATAGTGTTTTACAAATCCCAGTATACGCCCTTTAATCCGTACAGCGACGGTATCGAAACGCCCTCGCCTCGCCTCCAGATAATCGCGGTCGCCACGTCGCGTCAGGCGCACGCCGTCGCCGACCACACGCCAGTCCGTTTGACGAAAGCCGTTAAGCGATGGTCCGAGATCAAGATATTTAACAGGCCGTGACAGGTTATAGGCGACCCGCCATTCGCCGTTACGGAGTTGCGCGATCTCGATATGCGCATCGTCCGAATAAATCTCTTCGCGGGCATAGGGGGAAAAAATGGCGGCGCTCGCGAAGACCATCGCCAAAACCAAAGATAGCAACCGCACGATCAACGCTTTACCCCGCCTCGCTTATTGGACCGAATGCGGCCCCCTGCTAAGACATGAAGCCATGAAATCCTCATTTGAACAACAGGCCGCCGCGTTTGGCGGTTCGGGCGCTCTGTTCGGGCTAGATCTCGGTGAAAAGACCATCGGCGTCGCGGTCTGCGATCCGGACCGCCTCGTGGCGACGCCTGTGGAGACGATCCAGCGCAAGAAGTTCACGCCTGACGCCGAGCGCCTTGCAGAATTGGCCAAAGATCGCGCCATTGTCGGAATTATTATAGGACTGCCGCTGAATATGGACGGAAGCGAAGGACCGAGGGCGCAAGCGACCCGCGCTTTTGCCCGCAACCTCGACCGCATTCTGCCTCTTCCCGTTGCGTTTTGGGATGAGCGGTTATCCACCGCTGCGGTGGAACGCGATATGATCGCGCTTGACGAGAGCCGCGCCAAACGCGCAGCGCGCATCGACGCATCGGCGGCTGCGTTTATCTTGCAGGGGGCCATCGACCGAATGCGCTCGCTCAGCGCTGAGACCGAACCGAGTTAGCGTTTGCGTCATCCCCGGAAGCCCCCTATAGACCCGTTTTAATGGAAAATACGGAACGACCTTTTGCGCCGCTCGGCGGCTGGACCGCGCCGCACCTTCTCAGCGTCAATGATTTGACGTTGGTTGAAATCGATTACCTTCTTCAGCTTACAGATTATTACGCATCGTTTCTGAGGCGCGGCGAGCGGCCGCCGCAACGCCTCGCCGGGAAAACGCAGATCAACCTCTTCTTCGAAGATTCTACGAGGACTAATCTATCGTTTGAGCTCGCCGGAGAAAAACTCGGGGCCAACGTTCTGAACGTTCCCGTCTCGGCGTCGTCGGTGAACAAAGGCGAGACCATGGTCGATACGGCGCAAACGCTGACGGCCATGGGCGCCCACGCCCTTATCCTGCGCCACAAAGAACGCGGCGTACACAAAGAACTTGTGGAACGCATTCCTTGCGCCGTGATCAACGCCGGCGACGGCGCCGCTGAACATCCAACTCAAGCGTTGCTCGACGCCGCGACAATCGTTCAGCACTTCGGGCGCATTGACGGGCTTGTTATCGCAATCTGCGGCGATATCAGACACTCGCGCGTCGCCGGTTCGGACGCGCGGCTTTTCACAAAACTCGGCGCGGAAGTGCGTTTTGTCGGTCCAGCGCATCTGATGCCGCGCGAAGATCAGTTACCGGAAATAAAGCGATGTCACAGCCTCAAAGAAGGACTTGAGAACGCGGACATTGCAATGGGCTTGCGCATGCAGTTCGAGCGCATGGGCAAAGGGGGCGATGACGCGGCGCGCGGCTATTACGACGCCTTCGGTCTCACCCACGAGACGATGCAACTCGCCAAGCCCACCGCGCGCGCGATGCACCCCGGCCCCATGAACCGCGGCGTCGAAATTGACGGTGCGCTGGCGGACGACCCCGACAAATCGCTGATCCTGACGCAGGTGTTTTACGGCGTCGCCGCGCGAATGGCTGTGTTGGATGCGTTGGTGACACGGGAGCATGATCAATGACGCTGTTGCTCACCGCCTTCCTTGGTTATCTGCTCGGATCGATCCCGTTCGGCCTCGTCATCACGCGCGCGGCCGGGCTTGGGGATATCCGCGCGATCGGCTCAGGCAATATTGGCGCAACGAATGTGTTGCGCACCGGCAGAAAAGACCTCGCCGCTGCGACCCTTGTCCTCGACAGTGGAAAAGGCGCGATCGCCGTTCTCATCGCCTACAGCTTGGGCTGGCGACCTGAGATCGCCGGCGCCGCCGCTTTCCTCGGGCATTGTTTCCCCATATGGCTCGGCTTTAAGGGCGGCAAGGGCGTCGCAACCTTTCTTGGCACCATTTTGGCGTTATGGTTTCCGGCGGGATTGCTTGCAAGCGCGACCTGGCTCGCCACAGCTTTCGTCGCGCGATATTCTTCTCTCTCTGCGCTCATCGCCTCCGCAGCGACGCCGCTGATATTTTTTGTGATGGGAAAGCCAGCCTTCGCCTTGGCGGCGCTCTTCATGACAATCTTGATCCTAATTCGACATCGGGAGAATATCGTGCGCCTTCTGGACGGCACCGAACCAAAGATCGGCAAGAAGGCGGAGACGACTGCAAAAGAAGAGCCCGCTTGAGATAAGCCGGGCGCAAGGGGGGCGTTATTCGAACGCTGGACGACCGTGAGCGGCTTGATTGGCTCCAATTAATTCGTACCGATAGTATCGGACCGATCACCTTCCATCGATTGCTAAAAAAATTCGGCACCGCAGACGCCGCGCTGGCCGCTTTGCCGGAAATATCGCGCAAGGCCGGGCGTAAGAAACCGTTGCGCGCCGCCGACAGGGACGCGGCCCTTGACGAGTTGAATCGCGCCGAGAGCGCCGGCGCCCGCCTTGTCGCGTTTGGCGAGCCTGACTATCCCCCAATGCTCGCCGCCATACCGGACCCGCCGCCGGTATTTTACCTCTGCGGCCATGCGAGCCTTTTTGAGAAGCAGGCGGTTGGGATTGTCGGCGCACGCAACGCCTCTGCAGCGGGACGCAAGCTTGCAAGGCAACTCGCCGCCGATCTCAGCGCCGCCAATGTGTGCGTCGTGTCCGGCCTTGCGCGCGGGATTGACGGCGCCGCCCACGAGGCGGCTCTCGCGGG
>CAWUIM010000052.1:0-22776 GCA_963922595.1 uncultured Parvularculaceae bacterium | reverse complement strand
ACGCAGCCCTGCCGGCTGCGCGAGGCGCGGAAGGCGCATCGCCACCAGACTACAAGAGAAGTTCCCGCGTCTCGCGCAGGCCTCTCTATGACGAAACGAACCCTCTCGCGAGGACATGCGTCCCGCGGAGACGATGAAGGCTGGAAGGAATGAGGAATGGCTGACGAGACAAAACGGCGTTGCAAATCGCCCATCACACGTAGGAGCCGCAGCGCAGGACATATCGCGTCAATCGAGGCTTGCCGCCGATCCTTCGTGACGCGCTTCGCGCTCCTCAGGATGAGGAGGGGTTGTTGCTGGGCATGATCGCATGCGGTTGAGGCGTCAAATATGTACGATAAACAGCATACAAACATACGGGGATTTTATAATCTCAAAACGCGGAATCCTCATCCTGAGGAGCCGCCGCGAGGCGGCGTCGCGAAGGATACGAGGCTGGCTCCGGCGTTCGCAGCAAATCCTTCGTGACGCGCTTCGCGCTCCTCAGGACGAGGCGCGGTTTAGTTAAGGCCGAAATTACGTCCAATTCAGAAACCCAACAATCACGATAATCAGTATGCCGCCAAAGACCGAAAACGCATTTCCCGCAGTATTGCGCCCCGCCCCGGACACCTCGCGTTTATTGTTTAAACCGCACCTCTGCGTCCGGTCCGGGCTTTTCCAGATAGCCGACGAGGCCGGCGCGCGCCGTGCCCTCTTCGACGCCGATCACCACATGGGCGAGAATGTCGCCCACGCCGTCGCCGTTGAAATCCGCATGGGCGATTTCGCGGATGCGCGTTTTCTGGCGCAGCGCCGACATCAGCCAGGCGCCGTCGCGCATTTCCTCAATAGCGGGCGTCGGCGGATCGAGGCCTTCCGTTGCGCCGGCGATCATGAAGGGCGGGCCGTCGGCGAGCGAGGCGAGGTCCGCGCGGCTGCAACGGCCATTGTCAAAGTAAGAAGCCGTCGGCGGCTGCGCTTTTTTGAGATAATCGATGACGCCGCAAGCGCGTTCAAAAAACGCCTCGCGCCGCATGTCCGCATTGGAGGCCGCGTACCAATCGTCAGCGGTCTTGCGCCGATAGTCGGCGCAGGTGCGCACCGGTTCTTTTTCGCGCGCATAATCGGTGGGGTGCGAAAGATCAAGCGTCACCGGCGCGCCTTTATTGTCGAGCACGAGCGCGTCGAGCCATCGGTTCAACTCCGCCTTCGAGACGCAGCCATCGGGCGCGTCCTTGAAAAACTGAATGCGCGCCGTGAAGCAAATCTGACCCGCCAGTTCGCCGCCAAGCGACCGGGCCGTTTCGTCCGGCTCGGAATGACGCATCGTCACCCCTGTCACTACCGCCGCCCCGGCTGCGACCACCGCCCCGGCGCTCGCCAACATTGTCCGCATCGTCACCATTATAATAACCCCAGTTCCGCCAGTTCCGCCCGCAACGCCGGCGGCGTGTCGCCAGCGCCCTCCTTCAGGTCCGGCGGCGCGTCCGCCGGGTCAAGATATCGCCACCCCTGGAACGCCCGGCGCGGCTGCGCCTCCGTCTGGATCAAGGGCGGATCGATCAAGATAGCGCAACGAACAATGCCGTCTTCGCCTGTCACTTCTTTCAAATCAATGATCCGTTGGCGCACGAGCACAACGCCTTTGATGACCCAATATATCGACCCGCCGTCCAGAATATCGTCCCGCCGGCGCGGGAACATCCGGGTCACGTGATCATGAACAGCGCCCAGTTTCCTCTTCTTGTTGTAGGCGACGCGACGTTTCACCCACGCCGCTTGTTGTTCAACGCTTTCGGTCCCCACGCTGAGTTTCACCAAATGGACCGTCACTTTAACAGATGCGCTCCCATAAGGGGCCGGACGACGGCCGCGTTTGCTGCCTTAAGAAAAGAACCGTCAGTCGGCGACGCGAAAGCGCGCCACTTCCCGCGCCCGCTGGCGCTTCAGATCATGGCGGGCCGAGCGTTTCACCAGAATATAGAGGATGAAATAGCACATGGCGGCGCCGATCGCGGCGAGCCACATGGGCAGGTTTTCAAACAGCGTCGAGAACCGGTCGTAGCTGAGGCCCATGGCTTCGGCGACGCCCGGGAACTCCTGCCCCACCAGCAACGTCACCCCAAGGCCAGTCAAGGCGAAGGCGAGGAACCCGGCGAGGATTGCGCCCACCGTCACGCCCATATCGGCGTGCTCTTCGGCTTTGGAGATGATCATTTTGCTCGGATCGCCGGAAAGCGCCTGCGTCGCGGCGAAGAGCGCCCGGCCGCGCGCGGCCTGTTCTTCCGGCGAGAGGCTGCCTTCGTTGGCGTCTTTGATGGGGTCAAAGTCGACAACAGGCTTGGCTTTCAATTCTTCATCGGAAACGTAAGTCAATTCGCATTCCGACGCGGGCATCACGTCCGACGTGGGCACCACGAGCGATGCGTCGGTCGGCATCAGGAAAAGAGATTTCTCCGCGGCGCGCCGGCGCACGAGACCGTCGAGCGTCACCACTTCGCCATTGACGCGCGCTTTGGTCCACATTTCGAACGCCTGCGCGGCGGCGAGCTTGTCGCCTTCGTTCAGCTTGCGCAGGACACTCGAGCGGCGCCAATTGTCTTCGCCAATGTTAAAGATCAGCGACGTCAGGGCGTCATGTTCATTCTGGTTAAGCGGCGCACGGACCGTATCGGCGATCAGCTTTTCGATCGGGGCGACATCTTCGCGCAAGAGACGCTCCGCCTCGCCTTCGGTCACGCTCATGCCATGGCGCGCTGTGCCGGTATGGCCGTAGCCCACAGTCCATTGCTCGCTCGGCGCGTAATGGGCCGACATGCGCAGGCCTTCATAGCCTTTAATCAGGTTGAGACCGGTATCTCCCGTTTGCAACACGAACCTACTACCCCTCGTCTGCGCGCGCGCTTTCAAAAACTGCACGCTCCACCAACCGTCCGGCGCCGCATTTCCACGAATTGCGCCGGTTACGCAGAGCGCCCCACGAGGCTCCGCCTTAATCGCATTATTAGCACGCCCGCCGGCGCTTGTGTAGGCGGCGCGGCGGCGGCCGGCCCTGTGCCAAACGGGGACGCGCGCGCCAGCGCGACGTCGTCAAAACGCCGCAGACCGCCGGCCCGCGCAGGAAATTCGCGTTTAAAACCAGCGATTTCACCCCATGGGCGTGTTATCAGCGGCGAAAACATCCTAATCTTCAATTTTGCGCCAGTTTTGGCTCATACTGGTAAAAATGGCACAAGACTTGGGTATTTACGCTCGAATGACGCGGGGCGTCCGGACCGCGATTCGACCTTGGGGCGGCGATCGAGCCGAGTAGCGAACCGGGCATGAGGTAGGTGGATCGATGGGTAATGGATTAGCAAATATCATCGCAGCGGCGATTGTCGCCATTGCGATCGTGTGGACCGGCGGGTTCGGCAAGAACCGCGTGGGCGGTCCTACGGCGACGCCGGTGTCCGAGGAAGAAATTGCGAAACTTTATGCGCGCGCTGTTGGCGATATCCGCAATGATATCGTCATTAGCTGCGGTTGCTGCGGCGACGGCGACGGTCCGCGGAGGGCCGGCGGCGATTCTTTTTAGGAGCCCGTCCTGTCCCAGCGCGGTTAGCCGGTTACGGTCCGGTTTATCCAGAGCAGGCAGGGCGGGCGACCCCCTCCCCCGACAGTGAAGGCCCGGCGCTCGCATCGCTGACGCCGCCGCCAAATGTGAACGCGGACCCGCCCCCGGCGTTCCCGCCGGAGACGCCGTTTTTCTTACCGCCCACGGACGTTAATTTGCCGCCGACGCTGACCGTCCCCCCGATCGGTCTGCCGCCGGTGGATATTCCGGGCGGCCCGCCGCCCACTGGCGAGGATGATGATGACAATGACGGCGACGATACAGAAAATCCGCCGCCAACCGATCCGCCTGTGGATCCGCCGGTGGATGTGCCCGAACCCGGCACTTTCACGCTTCTCATTGTTGGCGGTGTCATATTATTCTTTGTACTGATGATTCGTCGGCGGCGCGCTTGACCATCAGAGCAGAACGACAGCCGCAAGACCGAGGAATACAAAGAAGCCGACAATATCGGTGATCGTCGTCACAAAGACGGCCGAGGAAACAGCCGGGTCTGCGCCAGCGCGTTGCAGCGCGATCGGCACCATGATACCGGCGAGCCCGGCCGCCAAGAGATTGACGATCATCGCCGCGCCCACAACAAGGCCGAGCTGCAAGCCGTCGGCGGACCCCGCCCCCGTCGACGCATACCAGACGCCGGCCAGGACGCCCATAATCACAGCGAACAAGATCCCGTTGACGCCGCCCACCAGCGCTTCGCGCCAAATGATGCGCGCGGCGTTTGCGCCTGTGAGGTCTTTGGTAGCGAGCGAGCGCACCGCCACCGTTAAAGTCTGCGTGCCGGCGTTGCCGCCCATGCTTGCAACAATCGGCATCAAGACGGCGAGCGCCACCACCCGCTCAATGGCGGCGTCAAAGAGCGCAATCACGAGCGACGCCATGATGGCCGTACCGAGATTAATCGCGAGCCACGAAAAGCGCGATCGAACCGTCTCGACGACCGTATCCGACAAGCCTGTATCCGCCTCAACACCAGCCAGCGCCAGCATGTCTTCGTGCGTTTCCTCGTGGACGATCTCAACGACGTCGTCCACGGTGATCATGCCGACCAGGCGGTCGCCGTCATCCACCACTGGCGCGGAGATGAGATTATACTGCTCAAATAGGTAAGCGACCTCTTCCTGATCCATGTCCACGGAAATGCGCCGGAACTCCGTATCCGGAATAAGGTCCGCGATAACCACGTCGCGCTGCGCTTTCAGAAGGGCCGCGAGCGGCACTTCGCCGATGGGCTTGTACGCTGGATCGACAACGAAGACTTCGAAGAAACGGTCGGGCAAATCTTCCGAGCCGCGCAGACGATCGATGATTTGCCCCACAGTCCAATAAGCCGGCGCCGCGAATACGTCGCGCTGCATCAGGCGGCCGGCGCTGTCCTCGTCATAATCGAACGCCGCATGGAGCGCGAGACGGTCGGCCACCGGCACTTCGGCGAGAATTTCAGCGCGTTTTTCCTCGTCCAGCTCTTCGAGAATGAAGGCGGCGTCATCGGTGTCGAGCTCGCTTACGGCGTCGGCGACCTGTTCGGGCTGCATGACGCTGACGATCTCTTCGGTCAAATCCGGATCAAGCTCGGCGAGCACTTCCGGTTGCAGTCCGTCGCCGAGCATGACCGTCAGTTTCGCGCGGTCTTCTTCGCTCAAGAGACCGAACAAGTCGGCCAGGTCAGCGGGATGCAACTCGCCGCACAGCGCCCGCGCCTGTTCAGCGTCGTCGCTCGCAACCGCGTCGATCACGGATCGCACAAACGCATCCGCGAGGGTCTGGTTTTCGCTTAACGGCGTCGCGGTTTCTTCTTCGGGCGCAGCGTTGTCCCCCGCCGGTTCGGGCGGCGGCGCGCTTTCAGATGGGCGCAACGGTTCGTCAGTGGCGTTTGGCTCGCTCATGGCGCCCTGGTCTGGATAGCGTTAAAGGAGGTCGATTGACATTTCAGGGATAAAGGGCGCGCACTGATTTTTCAAGCGGGAAGCCTTTATTCCCGAAAATTAATGACCCCGCTCATGATGATCGCGACCGCGACCACCGTCAGGACAGACGCGATTATCGTTGCGCGGATCGCTTTGCGTTTCAAATCCGGATCAACCGGCGCGCCGGGTTCGGCGCCGTCGACATCATCTTCGCCGGCTTCCCATCGCGACGTGACACCCATTGGTAAGAGCGCGAAAAACACGAGCCACCAGATGATGACGAAGATCACGATTGCGCCGCCGATATTCATTGGTTCAAACCCTGTGAAGCAGAACGGCGATGGGCGGACGTTTCCCCCAGAGGCGTCCGAGCTGTTGACGCACCGCGCGGCGGATTGCGTTCTCCACCGCGTCGTCATCCTGACGTTTGGCGCGCGGCAGATCTTCGACCGCCTCGTCAATCGCTTCTTCCAACGCCAGTTGAACGTCGTCTTCCGTTTCGGTTTCGAGCGGCGCGCCGATGAGCGCCGCTGCCGATGGACTGGCAAGCTTACCGTTTTCTGTCAGCACGCAGGAAACCGTCACGCACCCGGCATAGCCAAGCTTGCGCCGCTCCCGGATCGCCGCCGCGCCATCGGCGATCAAGTGATGCCCGTCGAGATAGAGCCGCCCCACAGGCACTTCATCAATAATCTCGGGCCCGTCAGGCGCCAGACGGATCATGTCCCCGTTCCGAGGCGACAGCGATGTCTTCGCCCCTAGCTCAAGCGCAAATGACGCATGCTCTTCCAGATGCCGCGCTTCGCCATGAACCGGGATCGCAATCTCCGGGCGCGCCCAGGCGTACATCTGGCGGAGTTCATCCCGGCAAGGGTGCCCGGACACATGAACGAACTCGTCCTTTTCCGTGATGATTTTCACGCCAAGCTCTACGAGATCGTTTTGCAGATCATAGATTTCGCGCTCATTGCCCGGAATGATCTTCGACGAAAAGATAACGGTGTCGCCCTCTTTCAGAATCACGTCGGAATGATCGTTGCGGGCGATCCGCGCAAGAGCGGCCCGGGGTTCGCCCTGACTACCCGTACACAGATAAAGTACATGTTCGGGCGGCAAATAACCCGCCTCGCGCTCATCAACGAACGACAAGCCTTCAGGCAGCAACCCGACTGTTCGGGCGACATCCACAATGCGCAGCATGGACCGTCCCATCAAACAAACGCTGCGGTCATTCGCGTGCGCTGCTCGGCAGATGGAAACCACGCGGGCAAGGTTTGACGCAAACGTCGTAACCGCGACGCGCCCCGGCTGATCGGCAATTACCTTGACCAGGTTTTCCGCCACCCGCGTTTCCGACCCGGATTCACCCGGCGACAAGACATTGGTCGAATCGCAGACCATCGCCATGAGCCCGTCATCGCCAAGTTTGCGGATCGCATTGTCGTTCGTGAGCGGACCAAGCGCGGGCTCAGGATCGATCTTCCAGTCGCCCGTATGCAGGACAACGCCCAGCTTCGTCCTCAAGATGACGCCGTTGGGCTCAGGGATTGAATGGGTCAACGTCACATATTCCAGATCGAACGGGCCGATTTCAAATCGCGCGTCGATATCGATGACGTTGACGACGACCCCGTTTTCCTCCCTCTCCTCCAGCTTCCGCCTCACTAATTCCGCCGTAAACGGCGTCGCATAGACCGGACAGCCAAGCTTTGGCGCGAGCAGCGCCACAGCGCCGATGTGATCTTCGTGCCCGTGTGTCAGGAGCAGCGCTTTCAGATTGTCGCGATGATCGAGGATAAACGCCGGATCAGGACAAATAAGATCAATGCCAGGCGTCGAAAGATCACCGAACGTGACGCCGCAATCGATCATGATCCACTCGCGGGACTCTCCGCGTCCATAGCCGTAGAGGTTCATGTTCATGCCGATTTCGCCCGAACCGCCAAGCGGCAGGAACACCAGATCATCTCTTTTCATGAAAGTTACGCCTTACCCGCCTTGAGCCGTTTATGGATTTCTAACAGACCCCGTATTGTCAGCTCACTGTCGAAAATATCGATGGAGTCGGTGGCGCCTTCGAATAAGGAGGCGATCCCGCCTGTGGCGACGACTTTGATCGGCGCCGGATACTCGGCTTTGATGCGCGCCAGAAGCCCCTCTATCAAACTGACATAACCCCAGAAAACACCTGTTTGCATGGCGCCGACCGTGTCGGTGCCGATGATTTTCTCAGGCCGTTCGATCGCGATGCGTGGCAAACGCGCCGCCGCTTCATGCAGCGCCTGCATCGACAAATTGATGCCAGGCGCGATAACGCCGCCTTCAAAACCGCCATCGGCGCCGATAACGTCAAAATTCGTCGCCGTGCCGCTATCGACAACGACCAGCGGGCCGCCATGAGCCGTATAAGCGCCGACCGCGTTTACAAGTCGGTCGGCGCCCGCTTCCGTGGGTTTCGATATCCGAACTTCCACGCCCGGAATATTATCAGCGCTCACAACATAAGGATCACAATTAAAGTATCGCCGTGAAAGGTTGCGCAAGTGGAAGAGCGACTGCGGGACGACCGTTGAGATAATGCAGTCGGAAATATCGTTGAGGCTTTTGTTCTCCAGCAACATGAGTTGCGACAACCAAACCGCATATTCGTCCGCTGTCCGCACCGTCGATGTAGAGGTCCGCCACGTCGCAACAGACCGCCCTCCGTCATAAAGGGCGATCACAGAATTTGTGTTTCCCACGTCAATTGCGAGCAGCATCGGTTTCTCCAAAATAAACAGCACCTGCTGTAACTCTTTTTACGCCATCCGGCGTTGAAAGGATGAGCGATCCGTCATGATCAAGCCCGTCGAATATACCTGAAAGCGTCCCTTGGGGGAGACGTACGGTTATGGGCCCGCCGACATTTTGCGCTTGCTGGAGCCACGCGTCGCGAATCGGCTCGAAGCCATGCTTGTTCCAAACCTCCATCCATTTGAAAAGCGCAGCGTCAATTGACGCTAGAAGCGCTTTGGGCGGCGGCGCGGCCCCGTCGAGCACGTCAAGGAGCCGCGTCACAGGGTAGTCGGCTTCGGTGGGCTTGGACACAATATTGACGCCGACGCCCAGAACGACCGCGGATGATGCGCCCGGCCGCGTCATTAGCTC
Organism: uncultured Parvularculaceae bacterium; assembly: GCA_963922595.1. Classification (GTDB taxonomy): domain Bacteria; phylum Pseudomonadota; class Alphaproteobacteria; order Caulobacterales; family Parvularculaceae; genus JAJFFW01. The sequence continues at coordinate 14,124 of CAWUIM010000052.1, read as the reverse complement.
AAGCAGGATGCCAGATGTTTTGGCGCCGCCGATCAGGATATCGTTCGGCCATTTCAACTTGACGTCCGCGTTGGTCCCGGCCGCATTAATGGCGTCCGCTACCGCGAGCGCTGCAGCGAATGAAAGCTGCCCAACATGCTTGTCGGTTTTCGCCGGCGTAAAGATCAAACTTGCCGCCAGGTCGCCGGCCTCCTGAAACCAAGCCGCGCCGCGCCGACCGTAGCCGGCGGTCTGGCGATCAGCGATGATCCAGACAGGGCCCGTTTCGCCGTCTGCAATGAGGCGCTTTGCTTCAAGGCTTGTGGAGTCAAGCGCGTCGTAATGCTTTAGAGTTGACCCGGAAGCAAACGTATCAGGCACGGATTTAGAAAAGCACGGCGGCCGCTTGGGTCGCCGCGTTCCTCAGCGGGCCAATAAAGACGACAAGCACAGGGAACATCAGCAAGGTTGACGCGAGCGCTGTCATGCTGAGGTTCGCGCCCGCCGCCCGTTCGAAGGCCGGAGCCGGTTCGTCAAACCACATGAACCAGATCACCCGTAAATAGTAGAAAGCGGAAACGACGCTCGCGATGGCGCCGACAATGGCGAGCCAAGCGAGATTCGCATCGACCGCCGCTACGAACACGTACCATTTGCCGAAAAACCCGGCGAGCGGCGGAATACCCGCCAGGGAAAAGAACAGCACCGTGAACATAATAGCGAGCGGCATGTTGGTTTCTTTAAGCCCGGCCAAATCAGAAATATTCTCCGTCATGCCGCCGCGCCGTCGCATCATCAAAATGCACGCAAACGTTCCGATCGTCATCGCCACGTAGATCGCCATATAGATTAATACCGCCGACACACCCTGCGCCGATCCCGCAGCGAGTCCGATCAACGCGTAACCCATATGGCCGATTGATGAATACGCCATCAGGCGCTTGATGTTCGTTTGCGCAATCGCCGATAACGCGCCGACCGCCATTGACGCAATCGCGATCATCGCGATCACCGGCCGCCACTGGTCAACAATTTCAGGGAACGGACCGACCATTGCGCGTGCAAAAAGTGCCATGGCCGCTAGTTTCGGGGCCGCGGCGAAGAATGCGGTCACGGGCGTCGGCGAGCCTTCGTATACGTCCGGCGTCCACATATGGAACGGCGCCGCGGAGACCTTGAAGGCGAGACCGGAGATAAGGAACACGAGACCGATCACTAACCCGGCGTTTTGTTCATCGGCGCGGGCCGCTTCGGCAATCGCCTCAAAACTTGTGGCGCCGGTGAAGCCGTAGATCAGCGAGGCGCCGTAAAGCAACAGACAGGACGAAAGCGCCCCTAAGACAAAATACTTTAGACCCGCTTCAGTGGAGCGGCGGCTATCGCGGTTAAACGCGGCAAGAATATAAAGCGCAAGGCTTTGGGTTTCGACGCCCATATAGAGCGAGATCAGATCGGTCGACGAGACCATCAGCGACATGCCGAAGGCTGCGAGCACGATCAGAACCGGATATTCAAACCGCACGAGATCGTCGCTGCCAACAAACCGGTCGGACATGATGATGGCGAATGCGGCGGCCGCGAAGATGATCACCTTGGCGAAGGTGGCGAACGCATCCATCCGGAACGCGCCACCGAAAATGGATTGCGCGCTATTTTCTCCGGCGAAGGCCGCAAGCAGAAGCGCCGCCAACAGAAGCGCAACAGAAGCCAGCGAGACAATGCGCGAGGCGCTGTCGCGCAGATAAACCCCGACGATCAACAGCACCATTGCGCCTACGGCGAGGAGCAATTCAGGTAAAGCGAATTGAAGCGTTTGAAAAATGCCCATTAGAGCCCGCCTCCGACGGCGTTCAGCGCCGCCTGATAATTGGTAAGAATTATATCAACAGCGGGACTGAAGACCTGAAGCGCCGGGCTCGGATAAACGCCCAGATAAAGCGCGCACGCCATCAAAACCGCAAGCATCCCCAATTCGCGCGTGTTCACGTCGGTGATTGTCATGAGCGGTTCTTTGGTTAGTTCGCCATACATGACCTGTCGGAACAGGCGCAGCGCATAAGCCGCTGAAAGGATCACGCCGAACGCTGCGAAGAACGCGACCCAACTATTGGCCCGGAACGCGCCGGCCATTGTGAGAAACTCGCCCACAAAACCGGAAACGCCCGGCAAGCCCACATTCCCCATGGTGAAGAAGAGAAAGAGAAAGGCGTAAAACGGCATGCGGTGAACGAGCCCGCCGTAAGCTGCGATTTCGCGCGTATGCATCCGGTCGTAAACAACGCCCACGCATAAAAAGAGCGCGCCGGAAATAAATCCGTGCGACAACATCTGAAAGAGCGCGCCTTCGATTCCCTGCTCTGTGCCCGTGAAAATGCCCATTGTCACAAACCCCATATGGGCCACAGACGAATAAGCGATAAGCTTTTTCATGTCTTCCTGCGCCAAGGCGACAAGGGACGTATAAATAATGGCGACAATCGACAAGGCGTAAACAAGCGGCGCAAATTCCGCGCTGGCGATCGGGAACATGGGCAGCGAAAATCGCAAAAACCCGTAGCCGCCCATTTTCAAGAGAATGGCCGCCAGGACCACGGAACCGCCTGTCGGCGCCTGAACGTGCGCATCAGGGAGCCAGGTGTGCACCGGCCACATCGGCATCTTGACCGCGAACGACGCAAAGAACGCAAGCCATAGCCAGGTCTGGGCGCCGGCAGGAAAATCATACTGTTGAAGGGTCGGAATGTCCGTCGTACCGGCTGTCACATACATCCACGCCATAGCGATGAGCAGCAACACCGAACCGAGAAGCGTGTAGAGGAAGAACTTCACCGCCGCGTAGACGCGGCTCGGCATATCGATGCCTGCGAAAACTTTGCGTCCTTCAGATCCCCAGATTCCGATGATCAGGAACATCGGGATCAGGCTCGCCTCGAAGAAGATGTAGAAAACAAACAAATCCAGCGCGCAAAAAACGCCCAGGATCAGTGTCTCAAGCACCAAAAACGCAATCATGTAATCGGCGACCCGTTTCTTGATCGATGTCCAGGACGCAATGATGCAGATCGGCATGATGAAGGTCGTCAATAAGACGAACAGAATGGATATGCCATCCACGCCCATTTTGTAGCTTACGCCGCCGCCAAGCCACGCCGTGGTTTCAACGAGCTGATATCCGCCAAGCGACGGTTGGTATTCAACGCCATAGATAAAGAGCGAAACGGCGAAGGCGCCTAAAGTGAAAAGAAGCGCGATAAAGCGCGCATTGCGATCAATCCGCTCTTCTTCCCCGGCGTCGAGGCGACCGTCAGGGCCGGTGCGCGCCATCATCCGTAAACCGATCAGGCTAACGACCCCGATCAACGGCAGGAAAATCATCAGACTGAGCCATGGGGTCGTCGCGATACTCTCGGTCATTGGCCGCCCCCTGCGCGGACGAGAATGTATGTAATGAAAAGAGCAATGCCGATCAGCATCACAAATGCGTAGTGATAGATCAGGCCCGTTTGCATTCTAACGATGCGTTTGGCGCCGAGCGCCACCGCCGACGCGATCCCGTCGGGGCCCACTCCGTCGATGGTCTTTCCGTCGCCGTCAAGCCAGAGGAAACGGCCGAGTGCGAGAGCCGGTTTCACCAATAGGAAGTCGTAGATTTCGTCGAAATACCATTTGTTTTTAAGGAACGCGTATATCATCCCGCCTTCCTTCAAAAGTCCCGGCCGCAACGGATCGCCGCGTAAATAATGAAGCGATGCGGCGATGAAACCGGCGAGCATGGCGAGGAAGGGCGCGAGGATGACCCAAGCGGGATAATCGTGATGACCGCCGCCATGGGTGTTTTCGGCGCCATGCGCTTCATCCCCATGAGAAGAAGCTGTTTGCTCGCTCGATCCATGATCACCAGCGCCATGATCGTCGGCGGCGTGCGCCGCATCATCACCGTGGGCGTCGTCGGCATGCGCTTTCACCTCACCATGATCCCCGCCGTGATCGGATGACGCAGAATAAAGGGCGCCGTTCCAGAATTTGTCAGCGCCTGTTCCGACGAAATTGCCGTAAAAGACCATGCCCGCAACCAACGCCCCAACCGCCAACGGCACAAGCGGGATCATCATCGTATCAGGCACCGCATGGGGGTGTTTGCGCACATCTTCCGGCGCACGCGATTTGCCCCAGAAGGTGAGATAGATAAGCCGCCAGGAATAAAACGACGTGAGCACCGCCGCGACAACGCCCATCACGAACGCATAATTAGCGAATGCGGCGCCCGTCTCACCCGCAGCGAACGCGCTTTCGATGATCATATCTTTTGAAGCAAAGCCGGCCGTTCCGATCGGCAATCCGAAAAGCTGCAGCGAAAACGGAATACCGACGCCGGTGATCGCAATTGTTCCGGTCAACATCAGCATATGCGTGAACGGCATGATGGAGCGAAGGCCGCCCATTTTCTTCATGTCCTGCTCATGGTGCATACCGATGATCACCGCGCCAGAGCCGAGGAAGAGAAGCGCTTTAAAGAAAGCGTGCGTGAACAAATGGAACATCGCCGCGCCATAAGCGCCGACGCCGGCGGCGAAGAACATGTAGCCGAGTTGCGAACAGGTGGAATATGCGACGACGCGTTTGATATCGTCCTGAAGCAGTCCCACTGTCGCGGCGAAGAACGCTGTCGTCGCGCCGATAAGAGTCACCATCGCGGCGGCGTTCGGCGCATATTCGTAGATGAAAGAGCAGCGGCAAACGAGGAAGACGCCAGCCGTCACCATCGTCGCAGCGTGGATCAACGCCGATACGGGCGTCGGCCCTTCCATGGCGTCGGGTAGCCACGTGTGGAGGAGAAATTGCGCAGATTTCCCCATGGCGCCGATGAATAGCAGGACGCCGATGATCGTCAGCGCATGCCAATCCTTGCCAAAAGCATTGATGGTCAGCTCCTGGATCGGCGCGCCGACAGTGCGCCCGAAAGGGATCGCTTCGCCATTCGCCGCAATGACGGAGAAAATTGTATCGAACTCGACGGAGCGGAACACATAGAAAATCGCGAAAATGCCAAGCGCGAAACCGAAATCGCCGACCCGATTCACAACGAAAGCTTTGATCGCCGCATCGTTCGCCGACTTTTTCTTGAACCAGAACCCGATCAACAAATAGGACGCCAGCCCAACGCCCTCCCAGCCGAAAAAGAGCTGTACGAAATTGTCGGACGTCACCAGCATGAGCATGGCGAAGGTAAAGAGCGACAAGTAAGCGAAGAAACGTGACTGCTCGCCGTAATCCTTCATGTAGCCGATGGAATAGAGGTGCACGAGCGCCGACACGCTGTTGATAACGACGAGCATCACAGCCGAAAGCGTATCGAGGCGCACCGCCCAATTCGCTTCGAACTCGCCCGACGCGATCCAGGTGAATAACGTGATCGTTCGCGCATTGCCGCCTAGCGCCACGTCGAAGAACAGAACCCAGGAATAAAGCGCCGCTAGCCCCAACAATGATGTGGTTGCAATCTCGGATACGCGTACGCCCGCAAGGCGGCCGAGCGGCATCGACAGCAACGCGCCAAACAGAGGCAGTAAGACGACGAAGGCTTCAAGTTGCATAAGGCGTTAGTTCTTCATCAGATTGGCGTCTTCGACGGCGATATCGCCGCGATTTCGAAAATAGGCGACAAGAATGGCGAGTCCCACAGCGGCCTCAGCGGCGGCGACGGTCAGGACCATAAACGCAAAAACCTGACCCACGAGATCGTTCAGAAACTGGGCGAAGGCGACCAGATTGATGTTCACCGCGAGTAGCATCAGCTCGATTGACATGAGAATGATGATGACGTTTTTGCGGTTGAGGAAAATACCCGCCATGCCGATAGCGAATAATATCGCCGCGACGGTCAAATAGTTTCCAAGTCCGATCTCGCCCATTTCTTTTTCGCCCTACCCTTAAATGCCCTGGCCCGTGGGCACTTTGACAACCTCAACGCCCTCTTCGCGCTTGCGTCCGGCCTGCGCCACAGGGTCTTGTTTTTTGATGCCTTCACGCGTCCGGAACGTCAGCACGATTGCACCGATCATCGCGACCAGCAGCACCATCCCGGCGATCTGAAAATAGTGGATGTAATCTGTGTAAAGAACGAGACCGAATTGTTCGATATTGGTGGCAACCATCGGATCCGCAGAGATCTCCGCGGTCGTCGGCGTCGGTTGGGCGCGCTGTTCGATGGCCTCATCAGGGAACGCCCAGATCGACACGATCATGATCAATTCCACGACTACGAGCGCTGCAAGCGCGCCGCCAATAGGTAAATATTGAAGAAAGCCCTGCTTTAACTCGACAAAATCGACATCGAGCATCATCACGACGAACAGGAAAAGAACCGCGACGGCGCCCACATAGACGACTACCAATAACATGGCGAGATATTCAGCGCCCATCAGAACGAACAGCCCGGCTACGGAGATAAAGGTCGTTATCAGGAACAGAACGGAGTGGACCGGATTTTTCGAGCCCACGACCATCATCGCCGCGGCGACAGCGGCGATGGCGAAAATGTAGAATGCGACCGTCGTGATCATCTTTGTGTTCCAGCGCAAGGCCCACGCGTCGCGGAACCGTGCTCGTTACTCTTCGTGTTGGCTGACGCGCCGCCGGAAGACTCGCCCGGCAGCGCGAGAAAATTACGCCCTTCTATCGATACGGCGCATCAAGTTCCAGATTTTTTGCGATCTCTCTTTCCCAGCGGTCGCCGTTCGCAAGCAGGCGATCCTTGTCGTAAAACAGCTCCTCGCGCGTCTCGGTCGCGAATTCGAAATTCGGGCCCTCCACGATCGCGTCCACAGGGCAGGCCTCCTGACAGAAGCCGCAATAGATACACTTTGTCATATCGATATCGTATCGCGTCGTGCGCCGGGAGCCGTCATCGCGCGGCTCGGCTTCAATGGTGATCGCCTGCGCCGGACAAACCGCCTCGCACAATTTGCAAGCGATGCATCGTTCTTCGCCGTTCGGATAGCGGCGCAACGCATGCTCTCCGCGGAAACGCGGCGACAGCGGGCCTTTTTCAAACGGGTAATTCACGGTCGGTTTCGGGCGGAAATAATAGCGCATCGCCAGCATGAACGCCCCGACAAAATCGGCGAGCGCAAAACCCTTAATCGCTTGAGCGATCCGCGACATTCTTAGGACCTCCAGCTTTGGTAATAATCAGCGAAAGAAGGAATGGCGATTTGAACGCCCGCCAACAGCGTCACATAAACCAGGCAAAGCGGCAGGAAGATCTTCCACCCGATGCGCATCAACTGATCGTAGCGGTATCGCGGCACGATCGCCTTCACCATCGCGAACAAGAAGAAAAAGAAAATGATCTTCATGCAAAACCAAAAGACTGGCACTGAATTCAGGAATGGCGCCCAGTCATGGGGCAACGGTGAATGCCAGCCGCCGAAGAACAAGAGCGTCAGCATCGCGCACATGAGGACGATGTTCGCCAGCTCCCCGATCATGAACATCAGGAACAGCGTCGAGGAATACTCAACCTGATACCCGGCGACGAGTTCGGATTCCGCTTCCGGCAGATCAAACGGCGGGCGATTGGTTTCCGCGAGCGCGGCGATAAAGAAGACGACGAACATCGGGAATAGCGTTACGAAATTCCAGTTCCAGAAACCGCCGCCGGCGCGCGTCTGGCTGTTAACGATATCGGTCAGGTTCACCGAGCCGACCACCAGCACAACGCACAGGATCGTCAACCCGATGGCCACCTCGTAGGAGACCATCTGCGCGGCAGAACGCAACGATCCGAGGAACGCATATTTCGAATTGGAGGCCCAACCGCCCATGATCACGCCGTAAACGCCAAGCGACGAGACCGCGAAAAGATAGAGAACGCCGACATTAATGTCGGAAACCACAAGGCCCGGCCCGACCGGTATCACCGCCCAGCCAATCAGCGCCAAAACGAAGGTGATCATCGGCGCCAGAATAAAGACGGTTTTGTTCACCCCTGCGGGGATGATCATTTCCTTGAAAACAAACTTGAAAAGGTCCGCGAAAGACTGGAGCAATCCGAACGGGCCGACCACGTTCGGCCCCTTGCGCATTTGAACCGCCGCCCAGACTTTCCGGTCGAAATACATCAAGAACGCCTGCGCCACGAGCAGCGTCAAAACGATGGCGAGCGACTGCACGAGAACCGGCACGAGCCAGTTGATCCAGCCCGCGTCGGTGGGGCGCGACGAGATGTATGTCCAGAAAGCTTCCATATGGGCGCCTCTTAAAGCGGATCGACGGTCCAGTCACCCGTTTTCGGTAGGAAATTCGGTCGCGGCGACTGTTTCTGACTATAGATCTGCACTCATCCTTCCTTGCGACCGGCGCCGCCCTGTGACGCGCCCCGGCTTCAACATCAGGCCGTAGTATACGGGCGGCGAATTGGGGGGTGCATAAGTTTCCCACAAATTGTCCAGTATCTCACTGAAAGCCGCATAATCACTGCCTCTCAGAATGCAGCAAACGTCGTTGATTTCGCACCTGGCGCAAAAAAGTTGTCACCAAATCGTGACGCAAACGTGTTGGATCTGAGAGCGCTTCCCCGGCGACTTCTGCACCGATTGCCGTTAGACCGGACCGATCGCTCTGACCGTTTTGACGAAAGGACTCGGGCATGCAGGGTTTACGGATTTTCGCAGCAGCGCTACTCGCTCTCGTTCTCACGGCGAACGCCGAGGCGAAGGACGAATTCAAGATTTTTGACCGTTTCTCACAGGACAGCGAAACGCGCATTGATAACAGCGCCTATGCGGCCTTCCTTTCCGCTTACACGGCGACGGACGACACCGGCATCGTTCTGGTGAAGTACGCTGCGGCCAAAGCCGATCCACAAGCAGTTGCTCAACTAAACGGCTATATTGAGAGCCTGGAAGCGATCGATCCGACTCAACTGAACAAAGACGAAGCGTTCGCCTATTGGGGCAATCTTTATAACGCCGTCACGGTCAAAGTAATTCTCGATAATTACCCGGTTAAGAGCATACGCGATATTAAGTCGGGGCTCGTTTCGCTCGGCCCGTGGGGCCGGAAACTGGCGACGGTCAACGGGCAAGAGCTGTCCCTCAATAATATCGAGCACGACATCCTTCGCGAATTCTGGGACGAGCCGCGCGTTCACTATGTGGTCAATTGCGCGTCAATCGGCTGCCCTAACCTTTCGCAAACGCCATGGACCGGCGCAGACCTCGACGCGCGTCTGACTGAAGCGGCGCGCGGCTATATTAATCACCCGCGAGGCGTTTCGGTGCGCAACGGCCGGATCACGGCGTCTTCGATCTATAATTGGTATGGCAAGGATTTTGGCGGCAATGACGCCAGCAAAATTGCACATTGGCGCGAATATGCGGAGCCGGAATTGTTGAACGCGCTTGAAGGCGTCAGCCGGATTCGCAAATATGATTATGATTGGTCTTTGAACGAACAAAAATAACATAGCGCCCGCAGATATTCACTGGCGGTCAGCGCAGCGTCACCTCTGAAAACATGCCGCTTGTCTCGCGCACTTTTTCGGGCGACCCGAAGACGTCAATATCGCCCATGCCGGACACCGTGGCGTCAATTTCTTCGCTGGCGTAAACGCTGGCGTCGCCAACGCCGGACACCGCCACATCCACTTGCCGGCATTCCAACCGCCGCGCCGTCACATCCCCAACGCCCGAGATGCGCGCTTTCAGAACTTCACATGCGCCCTCGAGATCCAGGTCCCCGACGCCGGAAACGGTCACGTCAAATCGCTGCGCATCAATACCCTTGATCCATCCGTCGACCACGCCGGAAACATCGACGCTCTTTAGATCCGGCATCGAGATTTTTGCGGTCACACTGTGATGGTTGCTCTTGCGGCCCCATAGGCCGCGGTCCGTGTGGTCGAGTTTCAAATATCCGTTTTTGACCTTCAAATTCGTACGCGCCATGTCGCTTTCATATCCAGTGAGCTCCACGGCGAAAGGCTCGCCGACGGTCACCTCAATCTCGTAGACCCCTGCGGCGTAGATCTTTTCAAAATTCTTCAGATCGTACGTTTTCGAGATTTTCGGGCCGTGATCGCCCTTATGCTTGTGAGCGCCGTCACCCGCGAATGCTGCGGTTGCGAGAAGAAGGGACGCGAGGCCAACCGCTGCGATACGTGGAACCTGAATCATGTGGCGTTACTCCTGCCGTTTTGAGGCACTATACCGATTTTGGCGGCGACGCCCCAGACCGCTTACCGCAACTGGCTCTCGGTCCAGCGCTAATTTGGTCTCAAATCGGCAAGAATGCAGGACTTTTTGAGGATTTTACCCCTTCGGGTCGAACTGAAACACCGCCTCAAAATCAGCCTCAAAAGCGCGGGCGATTCGAAACGCCAGCTCTAACGACGGCGCGTACTTCCCCTGCTCGATCGCGACAATTGTCTGGCGCGTGGCGCCCACCTGGTCGGCGAGCGCTTGCTGCGTGAGCCCCGCCTCCTTGCGGCGCTCGCGGATTTGATTTTCGACGCGCCCCTTGGGCGGCTTTCTCCTCATCTAAGCGCGCGCGCTCGCCATGCCGTAAAGGGCGAGCGTCGAAACTCTCTGTACAATTGTTGCAATGATAACCACGCTATACAGTACAAAGAACAAACTTGAGGGTTGGGTAAGATCAAACTGCACGAATTCGTGACCCCTGATTACGCCGCCGATGAGCATTTGGCCGATCAAAATCAGCAGCGCTGAACCCATGAACCAACTGGCGTTTTGCTCCGCTTTCATCTCGATCAGGAGATCGCGCTCGTCTTTTTCAATATCATCCGACCCGCCCATTAGCGCAATTGAGCCTGCGATTATCGCTTCGGCTACAACAAACATGATAATCGTAATCACGAATTTGCCCAGAAGCGCGGGCGCTTGCATCTGACGAACCTGCCACCCGTCAAGCATAGCGTTTTGAAAAAACCAGAAGATGAAACCAGTGGTCACAAGCGAGCCCCACGCATATTTTTCAGCTTGCGTCATAAAGCGGTCCTTTCCACGTAAATGTCCAACATGTTTTACATAGGAATTGAAGGGAAAAATGTCAAATATCTTTTACAAAAAATTTTCCGCCCCATTTTGAGAATGGCGGCGCTTGCTCACGCGCTCAGATCTGGAGGGTCGGCGCCAACTTAGCGATCACGCACGATCACAATGTCGCCGCTCACGCATATGCGATTTCAGCAGGCGAATTGCTCACGTTATCTAACGCATGTGTAGTGAGGGAGACCTGAATGCTGTTGCGTTTCATTTGGGCATCCGCCGCGATGTTGAGTGTAGTCGCGCCAAGCGGCGCCAAAGCCGCCGACGCGCTTGATATCTATGGTCAGTGGGTGACGCCTGATCGCGATGCGATAATCGCCATCGAAAATTGCGGCGCGCTTTTGTGCGCCGATCTCGTCGCGCACGCTTACGAGGAGGTCGCGCAAACGGACCGGAATAATCCTGATCCTACACTTCAGAGCCGGCCGTTACTGGGCGTGCGAATTTTGCACGGCCTGAAGATGGTGGGCATGACGAAGTGGAGCAATGGGACGCTTTACGATCCACGAACGGGAAAAACATACAGCTCGAAAGTGAAAATCCTCGATTCGGACCGGTTGAAGATAACCGGCTGTATTGGACCGGGTCTGTGCAAAGGCTATGTTTGGGAGCGTGCGAAGGACAAACTCGCGTCTATTCCTCGCGAAGCGATCTCGCAAATGAGTCCGTTAGCGGCTTCAAGAAATAACTAATTGCAGAGCGTTTTCCGGTTCGGATAAACGCCTCCACCGGCATACCCGGAACGAGGCGTTCGCCATTGAGCAACGTCAGGAGTTCTTCGCCTTCCGGGATCTCTACGAAAACGAGATAGTAAGGTGCGCCGGTGGTTTCGTCGATTAGGCTGTCGGCCGAAACGGTGGCGACCTTTCCGTCCGTCTCGGGCGTCCGGCGCGTCCCGAACGCCGTGAAGCGAATAAGCGTTTCTTGCCCCATGCGGACCCTGTCCACATCCTGAGGCGCGATCCGCGCCGCGATCCGGAGGCGATCGTTTTCAGGCACGATTTCCATTAACGGCGCACCCGCCGCCACCACTGCGCCGACTGTATGCACCGACAGGCCAATGATCCTGCCCGCTTGCGGCGCGACAATGATGGTTCGCTGAAATGCGTCCGCCGCGGCGATCCGGCGTTCCTCGAGTTCGGCGATGGTGACTTCCGCATCGCGCAATTCTGCAATCGCTTCTTCGCGGCCGGTTTCATTTAACCGTCCGATTTCAAGCTTCGCCTCGGAGATGATGCTTTGCGCTTCAGCGATGGACGCGCGTAAGGCGCCGCTCTCGCCGCCAAGCGCTTCACTTTCGCGCTCCAGTTCACGCAACCGGGTTTTCGGGGCGAAGCCCTGTTCGTGAAGCTTACGCACCCCGTCCAATTCGTCCTTAATCAGAACAAGTTGCTGCCGCACGGACGCGATTTGGGCATTAAGGCCAGCGATCCGTTCGCTCTGCTGAACGATACGCTCTTCAAGAAGCGCCACCTGTGTCGCCTTTGTCGTTCGCCGGGCGTCAAAGAGTTGTGTTTGGCCGGCGAGTTTTTCGTTGAAACTTTCCAGGCTTAAGACAGCCGCAACGCCGCGCGCCGCAGCGATTTGCGTCGCGCCGTCCCGTTCGGCCTCAAGCCGGGCGCGCCGCGCATAAAGCTCTGTCAACTGACTGTCGACAAGCGCAAGATTCGCTGATTGGGTGGTGTCCTCAAGGCGCGCAAGCACAGCGCCCGCTTCGACTTTCTCACCTTCACGCACAAGGATTTCGCTGACCATCCCGCCTTCGAGGTGCTGTACGGCCTTGCGATTGCTTTCCACCACGACCTGGCCGGTGGCGATAATTGCGCCGTCGATCGGCGCGAGCGTTGACCACAAAAAGCCCCCGCCGAAGACGACCGCAATAACAGCAAAGCCAAGACGGACAAAAAATGATTCCGATCGCGGAATGCCCGCGCCTTTTGCAGAATCTATATCGGAATCGTTAGGCGGCGCCGCTTGCATCTTCTTTTCTCAGTTCGGGTTTTCTGAAACTTGTAACCTGGCTCGGCGCAATCTGTTTCAGAATTTCATCGCGGGGGCCAAAGGCGCGCACTTCCCCGTCGATCAGTAGGAGGAGCTTATCAACAAAGGCGATCGCGCTTGGCCGATGAGCCACCACGATTGTTGTCGCGCCGCGCGTTTTGAGGCCTTTCACCGCTTGCGCGAGCGCGGCGTCGCCTTCGCCGTCGAGATTGGCGTTCGGCTCATCCAGAACGACGATCGCAGGGTCGCCGTAAAGGGCGCGCGCCAGACCCAATCGCTGGCGTTGACCCGCGGAGATATGCGCGCCGCGTTCACCGATTTCGGTGTCGTACCCATCGGCGAAGGATAAAATCATGTCATGGGCGCCCGCCGCTTTCGCAGCCGCAATTATTTGATCGGCGTCCGGATCACTGGCGAAGCGGCTGATATTCTCCGCAGCAGTTCCGGCGAATAATTCGATATCCTGCGGTAAAAAACCAATATGAGCGCCGAGCGCGTCACGCTCCCATTGACTTAGCAACGCGCCGTCGAGGCGAATCTCGCCGGCGCGCGGCGCTTCAACGCCCACGAGGGCGCGCGCAAGCGTCGACTTTCCGGCCGCGCTCGGGCCCACCACGCCAATCGCCTCGCCCGCGTCAACCTCAAAAGAGATGTTTTTCAGGACAGGACGTTTGGCCGTGCCCGGCTGGCAATAAAGGCGTTCAACCTTGATCGCGCCGCGCGGCGCAGGCAGCGCCGTCTTTTCAGTCTCGGCCGGCGCAGACGCGAGGAACTTGGCGAGACGTTTGTATGACAGTCTCGTCAACGCAAAATTCCGCCATTGGCTCGTGACGATTTCCACCGGCGCGAGCGCGCGGCCGGTGATGATTGAGGCCGCAATCATAACGCCGGGCGTCACCTGCCCTCCGATCGCCAATAGCGCGCCCACACCCAGAATGGCGGACTGTAAAAACAAGCGCGTCGCCTTTGACGCCGCCGTCAAGCCGCCGATGGCGTCGGTCGCCAGCACATTCTGCGACGACGCCGCGCCGCCCTTTTTGAGCCAGCGCTCCCGCAACGGGCGCCGCATACCCAT
>CAWUIM010000051.1:0-22841 GCA_963922595.1 uncultured Parvularculaceae bacterium | reverse complement strand
AGACGTGTGCTCTTCCGATCTCCCCGGCGCGGCAGGCGGCGACAACCGCAAACGCCGTGCAAGTCGACGCGCCGCGCGACCTCAGAAACCGCCTCAGAAGCCGCGTCCGTGAGCGTGCAATCGAGATGGCGCTGTTAAACAATGAAATTGCGCGCGCGACGGTGAACGGTGAGGTCAGCGATTATGTTCGTGTCGGCCAACAGATTACCGTTACAGCGACGCCGCCCGCTGGAATGCGTTTCGTGCGCTGGGCCGGCGATGTTTTTGCGCTCGAAGATCCCAATCAACAGGAAACGCTTCTAACCGTGAATGCAGGCGGCGCGAATGTTTTTTCTGTTTTTGAGAGCGACACGCCCGCGCCGACGCCAACGAATCCAGCGCCGCCGGGAACACCGCCGACCAATCCGAATCCGCCGGGAACGCCGCCGCCTCCACCGCCTGGAACGCCCACTTTTGCCGTGACCGTGAATAGCGGGACAGGCGACGGCGCATTCGCCGAAGGAACGCAGGTCGTGGTGCGCGCCGACACGCCTCTGGTCGGAGAAACCTTCGCCGCTTGGACTGGCGACGTCGCTGCGCTTGCTGATCCAAATTCGCCAGTGACGACCCTTACCGTGCCCGCCGCTGCTGTAACAATTACGGCGACCTATCGGGCGAGCGCGATGTCAGTGTCGTTGTTCAGTTCATCGACAACAGCCTTTGGGCGCGGCGCGACAATTTCCGGCGTGGTAAACCAACCACAAGGCGACTCGGTTACTTATGACGTCATTGGGCCAAACGGCTCCGCTACAGCGACCGGTCTGACGGCCTCCATGAACTCAGACACCGGCGCCTTCGCCGCGCGCGTTTTTGATAATGCGTTGCCAGATTCAGGTCAGGTTACCGTCGTTGTTAACGCCGAGTCCGCCAACGCGGCTGACGCCGTCGGCGTCGTCAACTTTTACGTCAGTAATGGGACGGATGAAATTGCGCAACTGGTCTCACGGACCAGCTACGGCGCGTCACCAGCCTCGCTCGCACGTGCGCGCCAGATTGGATATGACGCCTATCTCAACGAACAGCTCAACCCCACAAGCATCGACGACTCCGCCTTTAGAGCGTTAAACCCCGATGACTTGTATGATTATACTGACAATGATGGTCGCCGCGAACTTCGGCGCCTGGCGATGGCGTATGCCATCTACACCGAGCGCCAACTCCAGGAAGTCATGGCGAATTTCTGGGAAAACCACTTCTATACGTCCCCGGATAAAGATGACGCAGAATTCGCGGAAACCGTCGAGAAGACGGCGTTCCGGGAAAATGCGCTTGGTAATTTCGCTGATCTTCTTGAAATAAGTGCGAAAAGTCCGGTCATGATGTCGTTCCTTGACAACACGGACAGCCGCGACGGCAATATCAATGAAAATTACGCTCGTGAGCTGTTGGAATTACATACGGTCGGCGTGAATTCATCCTACACGGAAGATGATATTATTGAAGTGGCGCGCATTCTTACCGGATGGCGCCTGCGTACAACTAATCCGGATCGGCCAAATGGCGTCCGCCGCGTCCATGAGTTCTTCTTCGACGAAGGCCGCCATGACGACGGCGATAAAGTGATCTCGTTCCTGAACACGACAATTCAGGGAATTTCGGGACCGCAAGGAATTCAAGAGGGAGAACAGCTACTCCAATTACTGGCGGCGCATCCGGACACAGCGTCTTTCATCTGCGGCAAACTTGTTCAACTGTTTGTTTCTGACGCTCCGCAGCCGAGCCTGACGTCGCGGTGCGCGAGCACATTCCTCTCATCCAATGGGAATGTTCGCGATCTGGTTGAACTCATCTTGCGGTCGGATGAGTTCCGCCGCCAACCTGCGAACCAATTCAGCAAGTACAAAACGCCTCTTGAATATGTCGCGTCTCTCGTTCGCGGACTTGAGCTAACGCCGCGCGCAGGCAGATTCGCGGATTCCATGTCGTCGCTTGGCAACGAAATGGATGACGCCGGCTATGAGATGTACGACTTCCAGGCGCCGACAGGCTTGCCCGAAGTCAGCGGCGCCTGGGTCGGCGCAGCGTCGGTTGTCCAAAGAACGCAGTTCGGCGTCCGCGCCGCGCGCGCCGGGACCGCAAATCTTGACCTCGATCGCCGCGCAATCCTCGACGCAGCGCCAGCTGAAACCGCAGAAGGCGTCGCAGCATTGATCTGTGACCGGATCATGCAAAACCGTTGCACGCAAAAAGAATTCGAGGAAATGGTCGACGCCGTCTATGGCGACGACGGTCTGTTCGATCCATCCAGAAATGTCGACACCGCTATCTCTCGGGCTCTGCAGGTCGCTGCAGGATCGCAGAGCTTCGGATTGCAATAGAAAGGGCCGCTCTCATGACTTCCAGAAGACAAGCGCTTAAAGTACTTCTTGGCGGCGGCGCGGCGACTCTCGCCGCGGGCGCACAGGCGCCGCTCCAACTCAAGTTCGCACCATCGGCTGCCCGCGCCGCGACACCGGGGAAAACGCTGATCAAGGTGTTTCTGCGGGGCGGGGCGGATGGCGTAAACCTATTCCCTCCCTATGCGGACAGCGCATACTATGATCTCCGCCCAAACATTGCAGTTGAGCCGCCGAACGGATCGGACCCTGACTCCGCGATTCGCCTCGATAATTTTTTCGGCGCGCATCCCGCTCTCGCCCCATTGATGGAAATTTGGGACGACAACAACCTCGGAATTATGCCAGCGACGCATTTCCCGGATGCGCGACGTTCCCACTTCGATAATCAACGGTGGCTCGAGCTTGGGTTCGTAGGCACCGGCGCCACAGGTTATTTCGGCCGCTATTTGGAGCAAAATCCACCGGTTGGACTGTTTCAAGCGCTTGTCGCTGGACGGAATGGCATCACAACCTCCATGCGCAGCTCCGTGCCGGTAACCGCGGTAAGGCGTGGGTCCGATTTTGAAATCCAGGATAACCTCTGGTGCGACGGCAGCGGCTGCGCCACGAACAACTATCACACGATGTTACAACGGCTTTACGAAGAGGAACCGGAAAACGCATTGCCGGTCGAAAGTCTCGCTTACCTGAACGGGCGAGATATGTCAGAAAAACTGAATCTTTTTGAAAGCCTCGATGACGATTATGTCCCGGATGCAGGGGGTCTCGACTACTCAAACAGCAGCTTCGGAGATGGATTAAGACTTATTGCCCAGCTAATTAAGGCCGACGTGGGCTTGGAAGTAGTCGCGACGGACTGGAACATCGGTTGGGACACGCATTCAAATCAACTGCCCGGCGGCACGTCGCACGGTGATCTGAACTTCAGATATCATAGCCGCATCAATGAAGGCGCCAACGATATGCTCACATTCTATCGTGACATGAGCGCCTTCCGGAATGATGTAACGATTGTCTTCGGCTCCGAATTCGGCCGCACCGCCCGCCAGAACGGCAGCCGCGGCACTGACCACGGATTTGCGGCCGCATGGTGGGCGATCGGCGGCGCCGTCAATGGCGGCATTCAGGGCGCGTGGCCTGGCCTCGCTGATCAACAATTGGAGGACGGACGCTTCCTGGCCATGTCGATAGACTATCGTGATCTTTTAGGCGAGGCGTTGACCACCTTCCTCGGAACGCCGGAAGCGCAACTCGGAACGATCTTTCCGAACCACCAATTCACCGACAATGGGCTTTTTGACGGCGCCACAGTCTAACCGCCAATTAAGCCGTTGGTTAACGAAGTGTTATTCAACGGCTCATTAAGGTGCCGCCATGAGCACCAAGACCTTAAACTGGCGTGGCTTCCTCGATAGCGATGGCGATGGGTGGATCAATAACGCCCGCGCCGATGTTAGCGCTGCGTGTTCCAGCGCCTTGCGATGGCTAGATAGCGAAAATTCGGTGACGATCCACGCTGAAAAGCTGAACGAGATCGTTCATAATGCGCCGCTCCGTGCGACGCTGCGGCTGCCGGCGCACCATGCGCTCGTGAAAACGATTGTGCTGCCGATGTCCGCACAGAAACATCTTGCGAGCATCGTTGAGAACAAGATTCGCCAGTTGACCCCATTCGAACCGAGAGATGTCTATTTTGGCTATCAACGGGTCGGCGGCGGCGGCAAAGAATTCCGAGTTCAAATTATCGCTGCGCCAAAACAGGCCTGTCAGCCCTTCCTTTCAGCTGCGCGCGACAGAAGCATTGCTGTTGACGGGATCACGGTGGAAAGCGCGGAAGAAGTCAACATTCTCCCGCCGGAGGAACGCGAGAATGCGCAATCAACCCAAGTTATTCAAAAGCTCTTGAAGATAAACGGCCTTTTGCTTGCGGCGATGGCGGCGCTGATTTTCATTGGCGGCGGACTGCGATATGGACTCGCGCATTGGCAAGCGCAGCAGGCAGCCGGCGCTGTCACGGAAGTCATCCAGATGCGCCGCGACGTTCAGAAGATCGTCGCCGGCTCGCGCGGGCTTTCCGAGCATTTGAACGCAGCGCCTGATGTCCCGTTATTGATGAATACGCTCGCGGCTGCAATTGATGAGTCAGCCTGGCTTGATCGCGTGACAATTTCCGGCGAAACCGTTGAAATTCAAGGGTATGCTGAGAATGCAGCGGAGATTCTCTTCGTTGTGGATGAATTACCGCAGTTTTCCGACGCCGGGTTCAAATCAGCGATCAGCCGAGACAGCAAATCGGGCAAGGAACGCTTCCAGATTCGCGCAACCATAACGGGGGCGTCATGACATCTGTACAAAGAGGTTTCCTTTGGATCGCTTTGGCGTCGGGTATTATTTTGACCGCTGGCGCATTCGCTGCGTCGTCACTTTGGCGTGCAGGCGCTGAAGAACAAAGAAAAGCGGCGCGTTATCAGCACCTTGCAGATAATCGCGATGCAGCGATACGCGATTTGGAAGAACAGCGCGCCTCGGCGGCCATGCTGCAACGCGGTTTCATTCGCGCAAATTCAGCTGCTCAGGCCGAAGCGTTATTACGGGAAGAAATCTCTAGCCGTATTTCCGAGACTGGCGGCGAACTCTCATCAATCCAGACGCAACCGGCGGAACGCGACGACCCCGCCGGCGCGCTCAGGCTACGTGTCGTCTTGACGGCGCCGCAGTCCTCGCTTGGCGATGTTCTTATTGAACTGGATGCGGGCGAACCGGTTATGGTGGTTGAAGGAGCTGAATTCAGGATCGCCAGCGGTATTCGCAGGCCAGGCGCGCCCGCCGCGGCCAGCAGCGAAAAACCCTTGAACCTGTCTCTCGACATCACCGCGTTTTGGAAAGAACCCGCAGGCAACGGCTAGTGAAATGATCGACCGAATGAAACCACGCAACGCGCTCAAAGCTTCAGCAGCCATTTTCGGTCTTGCGAACGCGGCGCTATTACTCTTGCTGCTCGCGCCCGCAACGGAAGAATATCGTGATCGAACGATCCCGCAGCGCGCCGCTCTCACCACTGGCGGCGACACGGACGTCAGCGCCTTATTGTCGGCCCCGCTCTTTGACCCCGCGCGGCGGGCCAGCGCCGCCGAAGTCGCGGCCGTCGCGACGGAAGAAGCGGCCCCGCTTCGGTTAACGCCCAAAGGGACGAGCATTTCGGGCGATCAACGCGCTGTGGTCTTGAGCGGCGGCGGCGAACCGATCGTTCTGCGCGAAGGCGAAAGCCGCTACGGCGTTAAAATCATTGAGATTTCCGCCAAATCCGTTGTGATGGAAACCGATAGCGGGCGGCGGACAGTGGCGTTGGCGGGCTTTTAGTCAGTATCGATTTCTTAACGAACGTTAACAATTGGTGAATCGGCCGGTGCGCCTTGTTCGGCAATTGTTAACCTTACCGGGCGCTTAATACGGGCTGATTCGGATAGCTGGCGCCCAAACAATGAACCTGAAAAAATCTGTATTGCGTACCGTTCACCGCGCAGGCGCAAGTTCGCTCGCCCTGGCGTTGCTGGGATGCTCTTCTCTCGATCCATTTACGAATGACGACGCGTTTCGCGGGCGCCTTGGCGACTACCCGACTTTGCGCACGCCGCAGACAACCGCGCAGACAGTAGAGCCGGACGCTGAGCTCGAACCGGCGGAGGCCCGACGCAATGCTCAAAAGCGCCCTGCGCCTCAGATCTTTCGCGGGCGCACGCCGGCCAGCCAAAACCGCGACAACGCCTATGAGGGCGACAGCCTCGTCCTCAATTTTGAGACGGCGTCCGTCAAGGAAGCGGCATCGCTTATCCTTGGTGACTTTCTCAATATTCCGTACGAGGTTCACCCGAGCGTCAGCGGCGTCATCAACCTGAAGAGCGCGGCGCCCTTGAGCGGGGAAGCGGCGCTAAGAGCATTCGAAACTGTCTTGCGACAGAATAAAGCCGCGCTCGTGTTAGACGGCGACCTTTATCGCATCGTGCCCGAACAATTGGCGCTCGGATATGCGTCCGCGCCCCAAATCGGGACGGGCCGTCCGATCCGCCCGGGCTATGGCGTTCAAATCGCGCCGCTTGAATTCGTCACCGCAGCGGAGATGGCGGAAATCCTTAAACCGCTCGCCGCAGCTGATTCAGTTATTCGCATCGACGCGGAACGCAATCTACTATTGCTCGCCGGATCAAGCCGTGAGCTGTCGTTGTGGCTGGAGACGATCCGCACGTTCGACATCGATTGGTTCGCTGGAAAATCGGTAGGCATCTTCCCGTTGCGCCAAGTTTCAGCTGAGAAAGTCGCAAAGGAACTGGAAGCGATTTTCCAAACCAATGCAAACGATCAAAATGCGGCTGTTCGCTTCCTGCCTATTGAGCGCACAAATTCCGTGATGGCGATTACGCGCGCTGCGCCGTTGCTCGACAAAGTGCGTTCATGGACCACTCGGCTCGACGCAGACTCAGGCGCGGCGCGCCGATTGCGCGTTTACTCGATGAAGAACGCGAAAGCGTCGGACGTGGCGCCCCTCCTCCAGGAGATTTTCAACGCGCCTTCAGAAAATGTCAGCCGCCAACCCGTCGTCGCGCCCGGCGAAACGCCGTCGACGATTGACGGCGAAGGCGTTGTGCAAGCGAGCACGGGCGTGCGCCCGAATTCTCTACGGCGCAGCACCAACACGGCGTCCTCGGGCGCCGATACGTTGCGGATTATTCCGGACGAATCCGCCAACACGCTGTTGATGCTGGCGACACAGGACGAATATACGCGAATCGAAAGCGCCTTGCGCAAACTCGATGTAGCGCCGTTGCAGGTGTTGGTTGAAGCGACGATCGTCGAAGTGACGATTACTGACGATCTGCGCTACGGCGTACAATATTTTCTGGAAGGCAGTCTCGCGCAAGAGTCCGCCGTCGCGGCGCTGTCGAATGCAGCCAGCCAGGCGATCCTTCCCACCTTCCCCGGCTTTTCACTGGTTCTTGGCGAACCGTCGAAAATTATTCTTGATGCGCTGGAGAACATTACAGAAATCAACGTGATTTCTTCGCCGAACCTCATGGTTCTGGACAATCAAACTGCGCGCCTGGTCGTCGGCGACCAGATCCCTGTGACCGTTCAAAACGTCACCAATGGATTTACGGACGGCGACAATGACCCTGTCCTGTTCAACTCGATCGAGTTTCGCGACACCGGCGTCATATTCGAAGTCACGCCTCGCATCAGCAGCGACGGCGCGGTCACGCTCGACATTGTGCAGGAAGTAAGCACCGTTTCCGGCACAGCCGGACCGACATTAACACCGACAATCAGCCAGCGACGCATTGACAGCTCCGTTGTCGCGCAATCGGGACAAACAATCGTTCTTGGTGGTCTCTTTGCAGACAGAGCGACGCGCGGCCGCTCCGGCCTTCCAATTATCTCGCGGGCGCCATTGTTAGGTGGATTGTTTTCAAACACCAATAAAGATCAGACCCGCACGGAACTTGTCGTCTTGATCCAGCCGCGCATCCTCCGCAACGAGGCTGACGCGACAGCGATCACGCGGGAATTTCAGGATCGCGTCACCGGCTTACAACTCCTTTCGGATTTTGACGCCCCATCTGCAACGCCAACGCCAGCCATCGCACCGGCCTATCCAGCGACGCCGCAACCCAAAGCACCGGCAAATGATTTGGTCCTGACGCCGAAAGTGGAAGAAGCGCCGCTCGCTGTCTTGAAGCAACCACCCGTGACGCAGTCCGTTCTGCCTGTAGAAGAGGAAGCGCTGCAAACAACGCCTGACGCCGAACCGTTGGCGCTTGAAAGCGTTTTACCGATTACGCAAGCGAGCGCCGGAGCGAAACACTTCGTCCAGCTTGGTGCGCGGGAAAAGCAATCCGACGCGCAAACGCTTGCGCGCGATCTGAAATCTCAGGAACGAAACCTCGCGGACGCGCCGATTGAAACGCGCGAGTCTCGCGGCGTTTGGCGCGTGCTGGCCGGGCCCTACTCGGAGAACGCGGCCGAAACGCTGTGCAACGATCTCGATCGGCCCTGCGCGGTCATTTCTGAGTAGGTCCTCAATGAGCGCCCAGACAGATCGCAGCTCCGAGTTGATCGGCAAGGCGCTGGTCGAAAAAGGGCTTTTGCAAGCTGAAGACTGGGACCGCGCAACCTCGCTTGCGGATCAATCAAGCCAGAACATTCATGTTGTGCTCGACCGGCTCGGGCTTCTTGCCCAAGAGGCCTGGGCGCGCGCCGCCGCAAAAGTGCTCAGTGTGCGGTTTGTCGAATTGGACAAACACGAAGATCTGCCGGTCACCCATCCTCGGCTCACGCTTGAATTTCAGCGGGAACACAAAGTTGCGGTTATTGCAGAGTCGGAGAACGGGATTGCGCTTGCAATGGCGAATCCGGCGGACGCTTATGTGCGCCGTGCGGTCGAGCTCGCTTGCGGGAAGCGCGCTGTCCCTTGCGCAGCGTCAGAGCGCGCCATTGACGCCCTCCTCCGCGGACATTCCGCAGACGCTGACGACACGGATGCAGCCGTCCATTTGGAAGACGATCTCGGTAAGCTGAAGAGCCTCGCCAGCGATGCGCCTGTGGTGCGTTTCGTCGATGATCTGATCGCAGATGCGCTCAAGAAGCGCGCCTCAGATATACATCTGGAGCCCTTCGAAAAACGCATCGTTGCAAGACTGCGCATCGACGGCATGCTTGAAACCGTAGAAGCGCCGGCAGTGCAAACAGCGCCGGCGATCGTCTCCCGAATAAAAATCCTTGCCGGCCTCGACATTGCTGAACGGCGGCTACCGCAAGACGGGCGCATTCGTTTGCGGATCGATGGGCGCGACATCGATCTGCGCGTGGCCACAAGTCCCTCCCTTCACGGAGAGAGCGTCGTCATGCGGGTTTTACCGCACGACCAGGAAATTCCAGCCTTTAAGAAACTCGGATTTGACGACGGCGCTGATGAAGCTTTGACGCGCCTTTTGAGAAGCAAACACGGCATGATCGCGGTCACCGGGCCGACGGGCTCCGGCAAGACAACAACGCTTTATTCAGCGCTCGATCAACTCAATAATGGTCGCCAGAAAATTCTGACGGTTGAGGACCCGGTGGAATATCAAATTGACGGCGTGATCCAGATGCCCGTCAACGCAGAAATTGGCCGCACCTTTGCGGCAAGCCTGCGCTCAATTCTGCGACAAGATCCGGACATCGTCATGGTCGGTGAAATGCGCGACAGCGAGACGGCGCAAATCGCCGCCCAGGCCGCCCTAACGGGACACCTCGTTCTCTCGACGCTACACACCAACGATGCGCCAAGCGCGATCACCCGCCTTCAGGATATGGGCCTGGAGCCCTATCTGATCGCATCAACCTTGAGGGCCGCTCTTTCGCAACGGCTTGTGCGCCGTCTTTGCACGGAATGCCGCGAACCCATTGCAAAGCCGCCCACCCTGCCCGGCGCCATCGAAACTATTGCGCCCGAAAAGATACAATTTTATCGCGCTGTCGGGTGCAAGACTTGTAATGAGCGCGGCTTCACAGGACGCCTTGGCGTTTTCGAGCTCTTAACCATTGATGAAGATATTAGCCGTCTCATTGTGGACGGCTCAGACGCCAACGTGTTGCGTGAGGCCGCCAGAGCAAAAGGCATGCGTTCGCTGGGCGAAGACGCCCTGATTAAAGCGGCGCTCGGACATACAAGTCTCGAAGAGGCCTACGCAATTACTGGAGAGGGATAACCCATGCGCTACGCCTACGTAGCCATCGATCCTGACGGACGGGAGATCAAGGGCTTCCTTGAAGCCGCATCCGTCCGTGAAGCGATTAACGCCCTCAATGATGAGGGCCGCATCCCCATATCGGCGAAACCTGTCGGCGCAGAAATTCGAACTTCTCAAGACACGGAAAACGGAAAGAAGCTGACGCCGAAAAACTTGCCCGGATTCACACGCCGCCTCGCGCAAATGACGAGCGCTGGCGTGCCGGTGGAGGCGGCGCTGCGCTCACTGGCGAAGTCCGCCGATAGCGACGCCGCAACCCTATTGGCATTAGAGCTAAAGGAAGGCAAAAGCCTCGCCGAAGCGATGGAAGCTTACGGCGATCCCTTTAGTCCGGTCTATGTCGCTCTCGTCCGCGCCGGCGAAGCATCGGGCGAACTTGGCGCGCTGCTGACACGGCTCGCCGATGATCTGGAGCGCGCGCGCGAAACGCGCGGCGGGCTCATCTCTGCGCTTGTCTATCCGGCGCTCTTGCTGATCGTCTCGCTTCTCGTGTTCTCATTGCTGATGCTCTTTGTCGTGCCGCGGTTCGAGACCTTGTTTGCAGACGCGCAATCTGAATTACCCTTGGCGACGCAAATCGTGATTGGCGCTGCGCGGCTAATGCAATCCCTATGGTGGGCGCCACTCGCGCTTTTCGTCGCTGGCTTTACCTATCTTCGATTGAACCGGGATAACGACGCCGTTCAACTCCGCCTCTCTGACTGGCGTCTTGGTCTTCCGATCGTCGGCGGCCTCACACGGGAGTTTGAAACCGCGCGATTAACGCGGACCCTTGGCGCGCTCCTATCCAGCGGTGTCCCGGCTTACGACGCTGTGCGCCTCGCCGCAGGAACCGTTCAGAATTTGTCCGAAAGAGTGCGCGCGGAAGCGGCCCTACGCCACATGCGCAAAGGCGAAAAACTATCTGAAGCGTTTGCGCACGAGAATATCGGCGCTGGCGATTTCATCGAGATTATCGAAGTCGGCGAAGCTTCCGGCAAACTTGGACCAGCTTTGCTTCAGGCGGCCTCGATTTTTGAAAACAATTTGACGCGCCGGCTTAAGACAATCGTAGCGATGGTCGAACCAATTATCATTATGACCCTCGGTGTATTGATCGGCGGCGTCGTTCTTTCTTTGTTTGTCGCGATCTTGAGCGTCAATGATTTGGCGTTTTAGGGAGTTTGAAAATGCGTAAAGTAGAGTTGAAAAGGCGCACCGCGCAAAAAGGCTTCAGCCTCACCGAATTGCTTGTCGCCCTGGCGATCCTGGCGTTGATCATGGGCGTGGCGGCGCCAAGAATTATTGGGCAGCTTTCAAAGTCGAAAACCAAGACGGCGCAAATTCAAATTGAACAATTCGACGCCGCGCTCGAACTTTTTCTTCTTGACGCCGGGCGTTACCCATCCTCGACGGAAGGGCTTGAAATCCTGATCAGGAATGTGAGCGACGATCCGTTCTGGGCCGGTCCTTATATCAACAAGCGCGCGACACCGTTGGACCCATGGGGTCGCGCCTATAAATACGATCCGTCAAGCGATAATGGGCCTACGGTCTACTCCTTTGGCGCCGATGGCGAAGAAGGCGGCGAAGGTGAAAACGCGGATGTCTATCCGAGCTAAACGCCAACAGGGGTTCTCACTCCTTGAAACGCTGATCGCGCTGGCGATTATCGCCTCTCTTGTGTCGCTCGCAGCCGTGGCTGTGCGCCCCGGCGCCGGCCCGGCGGCCGTGCGTGCTGACGCGAACGAGATCGCAGCGGCGCTCCGCCGCGTGCGCACCCATGCGATCGCCACCGGCGCGCCCGCAGACTATTCCCTCAATATCGCGACGCGCGAACATGAAATCCTCGATAAGAGCCGGAGCCTGCGCCGCGATATCGATATTCGCGCAACCGTGGCCGAGCGCTTTCGCGAGGATGGCGGCGTCATCGGTATCCGATTCTATCCAAACGGAGCGTCATCAGGCGGAGAGATTTCCCTAAGCGCCGGCGCCGCACAATCTGTGGTGCGCGTTGATTGGATGACCGGGCGTGTTTCGACGCAAGAGGCGCGCGATGACACGTAAGGCGACACAAGCCGGCTTCTCCCTTCTCGAAGCGGTTATCGCGCTCGGCGTCGCAAGCTACGCGCTCGTCGCCGCCTACGGCGCCTTCAGCGGCGGCGCGGCAAATCTTCGCAAATCGAACGACAGGATCGCCATGATGCTCGTCGCCGAGGAGCAACTTGCGGCGCTTATCTTGAGCGACTTGCCCGAGGGCGTTTTAACTGGGGCGACGCCCGACGGGTACGAATGGCGACGATCCGTTCTTCCCTATACGCAGGACGCCACACAAGCGGGTCCTCTTCCATTGCCGATTAACGACGAATACGCGCTCTTTGATATTGAGATCACCGTCACAAAAGACGGCGGCGCACCCGTGACCTTGCGCACGCTGAAAGGGCGGTCGCTCAATGACCCACGCTAACCGTCAGCACGGGTACAGTCTTGTGGAATTGATGGTGGCCCTTGCCGTCATCGCCGGCATATCCTTGAGCCTCGTTGAAGGACTGCGTTTCAGTGGACGGACAATGGCGCGCGCATCAGTCTTGCAACAAGAAAGCGCGGACGTCTTGACCACGCGGCGCGTTCTTGAAGAGTGGTTCGCAAACGCCCAGGGCCATCCGATAAGAAGCGATCAAGTGGTGACCTTTCAGGGCGACGCCCAGGAAGTCTCGTTCAAAACGCTCGCGCCCGCTTTCCCGACAACGCGCGGCTTTTACGACATTAGACTGAAGATTGAGCGCGCCCGCGGCGGCGGCGCGCAACTCAGAATCTTTCGGGCGGCGGATTGGCTGGAGGAGAAACCGTTCGACAGCGTTCTGATCAAAAGCGAAACGCCGATGTCGTTTTCTTATCTTGGCGACGGCGATTGGCGCAACGACTGGCGCAATCAGAAAGCGCCGCCCCGTTATGTTCGCCTCGATGCTGGCCTCACGCGGCCGCTCTTATTTCCGATCAGGGCGTCAATCGCCGCCGCCTGCCTCACATCCCGCGACGGACGATCCGTTGATGTGGAGGCGTCATGCGAATGATGAAAACCCGTCAACGGGGCGCTGCACTTCCCTCCGTTCTGGGCGTAACAGCGGTACTGGGCTTGATGGCCGCGAGTTACGTTCAAACCACGCGGCATAGTAATCTGGCGACGCGATATAGTGTTGAAAGTATCCGTCTGTCGCATCTGGCTGACGCCGCAATCGAGCGGGCCATCGCCGATCTGTCGCTTGAAGACTCACTCCTGCCTCAGGACGGAACGCCGCATGAATTTGCGATCGGCCGGCAGCCTGTACGTATCAGGATCTGGGACGAGAAGGGGAAGTTCGATCTCAATGTGGTCTCGCCTCAGGCGCTTGAAAATTTGATCCAGGGTACCGCCGATGATGCGTCAATCGATATTGACGTCGGCGCTGTTGTCGAGGCGATCAACGAACACCGGCTGGAGCAACGCCGAAACAACGAAACGCCCTTCAGGTCGATCTATGATCTCTTACGTTTGCCTGCGATTAACGAAACAATTTTCGAAGCCATCAGCCCCTATGTGACGGTCTCGTCCTTCACGCCCCGCGTAAACGCCGTCAAAGCCGACGAACGCATTCTGCGCTCCTTACCGGGCGTCAGCGAAACAGATATTCAAACCGCGTTAGCGGCCAAGGAAAACGGCCAGCCGGTCACGATGCCGAGCGCCGCCCCATGGGTGACGACGGCGGCGGGCCCCTTTTATAGAGTGCTTGGAGAAGTTGCGCTGGACTCCGGCCAGCGCAACATGCGCGACGTAACGGTCTGGATCAGAAGCGACAGCGACCCTGTTATCGTCGCTGCACGTCCGACTTATTGATCGCTCGAAGTTCTAGCTGCCGACGACAATACACTCGCCAGCTGAAAGCGCGCAGATCGCTTTCGCGCTGCTCTTATCGTATGGGCCGACCCGCAAAAGATAGAGCGTTTTGTTATCGCTGCGGCGGGTCGTCTGGCCGATAATGTGATTGGCGCCGTTAAAGACTTCCGGTTGACGGCTCGACTTTGACCGCCACATATCCCGGGCGAATGACGCGGATGAATAGGCGCCGAGCTGGGCGTAGTACTGACCCGCGCCATATTTCTTTTCCTGCACCGCGGCGGCGGCTGGTTGAACCGGCGCCGGTTTGCTCAGGCTTGCATTGGACGGCGCGGTCGCGCGCGCAGGTTTTTGCGACGGCGGCACAAGCGGTCTCACGGACGAGATGGTGATATTGTCAAAAGCGTCGTCGTTCCCTTCGCGCAACGCAACTTTCGTTTCAGCGTTTTCTGACGCGGACTCGTCGTCGCCGAATGGATTAATGCGGCGCAGGAAACCGGGTTTTTGCGATTTCGCTTTTTCCTCGGCCTCTTTACGCGCGAGCTTTTCCGCCTTCTTGCGCGCTTTCGCCTCTCGTTCGGCTTGCTTCTCAGCCTGTTTGCGCGCCCGCTTATCAGCCTCTTCGCGCGCCTTCAGCGCCTGGCGTTCCGCCTTCGCCTGATTGCTCGCAAGCTTGTCCGAAGACTGACCGCCTGAGCGGCGCAGCGGATCGCCGCCGAAAACAGCAAACGGAATAGTCGCATTCGCGACGATCGAATCTTCAGAGAAAGAGGATTCTGTTTCGAAAGTAAAAAGCGGATCGCTCGTATCGCGATCGGTGGCTGAAATTTCAAAATGACGGTATCCGACTCCTGCGCGAATGCCGTTGCCGAACTCGTAATCTACGCCAGCGCCATATTGATAGGCGAGCGAGTAGATATCGTCCGCCGACAGGCCGCCCGCAGGAAGATAGGACGCGCCGACGCCGCCGCCCGCATAGGGTCGGATCTGGCCAAACAGCGCCGGACGCCACCAGATATTTCCGAGCAGCGAATAGGTGTTGACGTTGTCTAGATCAGCGCCGTCGATGAACCCGCCCGGCACATTGCCGGTGATTGTCACGCCGTCAATATTCGTCGTGCGATAGGCGAACTCGCCCTCCCACTCAAATTGTCCCCAACGAGGGCTCAGCGTTAAATCGGTGCCGATCGCAAAGCCGAATCGGTTGCCGCCCGCCAGATCAAGATCGGCGATCGCTTCGATCGTGTCCGTGCGATCGATAATCTGCGCGTCTGAAAATGTCCGGCCGTAGTTCAACTTCACATACGGACTATCGGCTTGCGCAGGCAATGCGACAGCGCAAATCGAAATGATCGCAAATGACAACTTCAACTTCATGGACGTCCCTCGTCAGTCAGAATACGCCTAATCTCGTAGGGAGTTAAAATTGCCGAACCATGAACCGGTTCGTTACGAAATGAAAAGAATTCTTGCTAACGCGCTAACAATGGCGACGCTGGGGTCGTAGGTTCGCTACTCTTTTGCGAACGGCTGGTAGCGGGGGGGAGATTTGAACTCCCGACCTCAGGGTTATGAATCCTGCGCTCTCACCAACTGAGCTACCCCGCCATCCCATGGAAATGGGCCCCTATTTGGGAGCGACGCATATACCGCCTCACCCTCGGTCCCGCAAGATGAGATTTCTGTAACTATCCGACAATTTGATCGCGCGGATTCGGACCGGTCTCGGGCGGGATGATTCGCGCAAGGAAACCGGATTTTGGAAACGGCGCAACGAGGACGCCGCGTAGCGTGTGCCACCCGCCGCCGAGCGCCACCATGGCGCCGCCTAGGATCAACAGGGTGGACGCTGCAGTCCATCCGGCGTCCACTTGAGCGTCGCGCAACAATGATGAGACGGCGACGAGCGCCGAGATCAGTCCGGCGACGAGCAGCGCCCGTCGATTTATCAAAAGAGAGATCAGTGCAAATACGAGAACGACCACAAGCGTCATGATGGGCGCGCCCGCTGCGCTGCCCGCGAAGATATCACCCGTTCCGCCGCCAGCCGCCATTCGCGTCACGGAAAAGAATATCAATGGCGCTGCAAAAAAGTGGAGCCAGAACCCATTGTCCGATAATCGCGTCACCCGCGCGGGGTCACGCGCGTCAAAAAAGACGCCGAGCGTAAACAGGAACAGTCCCTCAAAAAGGAGAACCAGCAAAAGGTTGTCCGTCAACAAATCCGGGATGAATAGCCCGAGCCCTGTGATCACGGTCGCAGCCATGGCGGCCCCGGTGATGCCCATGGCGAAAGGTAACTTCATACGCGTGTAATATGCCGCGGATGCGACCGTGCCGGCTACAGCAAGCAGGAAGATCAACATCCGTATCCTGAAGCCAGCCTCTTCCCAAACAGAGTCGTTAAGCTCCGTGATGTTCTGCAGGCCTGCATAGCCGAGACCGACGCCGGTCACGAAGAAGAAGACAAAGCCGATCATGATCACAATCGCGGGCAGGAAGAGCCGGCGCGTTCTCGCGAACACTTCCGCCAGCGCCCAAACGATGGCGGCGTCGATGAAACAGACCGTGGCGCCCGTCAGGAGCGCACGCCGCGGCGCCTGACTAAACCCTTCGCCGAGAAAACTCAGCACCATGTTGCCGACGATCAATGAAGACGCGATGCCGATACCGACAATCAGCATGCCAAGGCCGATGCTTAGAAAAACGTCGTGAAAATTGCGGATAAAGCGAAGTTCTTCTTCGCCGCTCGCCGACACACTTTGCGTACGATCTTGTAAAGTGTCACTCATCGCCCGATCCCCTTCAGGATTTGTTATCGCCCCGTTTCAGGGTAGGCCGGAATCAGGGCGATTCAAAGCCTTAAGAGCCGCCAACCATCGCGGCCACATACCCGCCTATCGCAAGACAGGCCGTCAATCCGGGCGACTCGATGGCGTATAGGCCCACATATCCGGCCGCCCCGTGGGCGTCCGGACCGGCGATGATGAAGTCCCCCTCCTCACCTGGGCCGCTCGCCTTCGGCCGCTGACCGGCGTAGCCGGGGTGAAGCCGATCAGCGTCAATATCCCGCCAAAATCGGCGCACGCTGTCGGCGAAATATTCCTTGCGCGCCTCATCAACGGCGTAATCGCCAAGCGGCGCATCCCAGCTAATGTCAGGTCCCAACCGCGCCTGACCGGCAAGATCACGCGTATAGTGAACGCCTTGGCTATCTTTCGTGTGCAGAGGATAAATCAATCGCTTGAAGGGCGCTGCGCCGCTATAGGAAAAATATTGTCCCTTCGCGGGCCGGATCGTTGGGACTGATTGCGGATTTATCCCCGTGATTAATAGCGCCACTTTGTCCGCATGCAATCCAGCGCAGTTCACAACCAATTTCGCGACAGCGTCAAACGTTTCACCAGCGCCGATCGACAAGCGGACGCCGCCCTCAATGATAGACCCGGCGATCACAGGCGCGTTGAACGCGACGGTACCGCCCGCATTCTCGATATCGCCTAGCAAGCTGACCATGAGCGCGTGGGAGTCAATGATCCCTGTGGAAGGCGACCGGAGCGCCGCGTCGCAAGTGAGTGCAGGCTCCAGCCTCGCCGCCTCAACGCCCGAAATGAGTGTTACGTCGTCTACCCCGTTTTGGCGCGCCGTATCCTGGAGGGCGCGCAGTCGGTCAATGTCGCCCGCTCCATGGCCGACGACCAGCTTTTCGCATCGAAGATGCGGAATATGGCGCTCACGGCAATATTGGTAGAGAAGCTGCTTGCCGTAAACGCACAGCGTCGCGCGAAGGCCGCCCGGACGATAATAAAGACCTGCATGGATGACCTCGGAATTGCGCGACGAGGTCTCTGCGCCGAAGGTGTCGTGTTGCTCCAGAACAACGACGTCGCGGCCAGCCAGCACAAGCGCGCGCCCCACCGCGAGACCGACAACGCCGGCCCCGATGACGACCGCGTCTAAACGCTCCATAAGCGCGGGTCGCCGGCGCCTAGTCCGTTGTCGCAACCCATTCCGGATCGTCCTGCACTTCGCGTTCCCACATCAAAAAATCGTAATAGCCGCAACGGGTTTGCGTCGGGAATTCACGGCAAATCTTTGGGCGCCCTTCATAGATCGTGCAATTGCGCGTTTCCTTGTTGAGGAACATGCATGACGTCACAAAATGTTCGTCGTCCGTATGGCGCAAGACACGCGGATTTTCATCATCGCCCTTTTTCGTGAATTTCTTTTTCGCCTGTTCTTCGGAAATCCCGTGATGTTTTGCGAGCCTCTTAATATCGCTTTTCGTCGTTGGGATATGCGTATAGGTGCAGCAATAGGCCGGACAATTCAGACAATCATATTTCAGTTTTTTAGACATGGAGTTCCCGACTGTTGGCGATTAATAAGACCTGAACAAAGTTGGTTAATAAGGCAAGCTTAGCAAAAGGTTTACGGATCGCCAGCAGACTTCAGGCGATGTAGCCGTACCGCTTCATCTGCGCTGACGTGACGCTCAGCACCTGCTTTTGCGCAAGAGCCGTCATAGTCTCTTTCCACTTCGCATCGAGACGCATCACAAGCTCGCCCTTCATACGGATTCGGCTGCCCGCCATCTGGTGCCCGGCGATAATCGGTCGCTGGGCCTCAATCGCGTCGCCGACGTCGGATAGGTCCACGCCGATACAGGCGCCGATGCGCTGCAACTCGATTTTCGATTGAGTCGAAAAATCCTCATACCGGACGCGTACAGTTTTTTCCGCGCCTACGTTCCGGATCAACGCCTCCACATAGGAATTGTACATGCGCCATCGGATCGCGGTTCGATAAGGCGAGCGCGACTTGATTTTCTTTTGCACGCCTTTTTCCACGTCAATATCCATGGACTTGGTCATTGAGTTGGCGACAGCGCGCGCGTCGCGCACATTGTGGACGACATGCAAATCAATTGCGTCATTGAGCGCATGGGCGAGACCGCGCCCCGGCGCTTTTGACGAGTCGACGATAATAGACTTCCCGGTGTTCGCGGCGATCGCCTCGAACATCGCCGCTGTCATGTCATTAAACCGGCGAAGCGTTTCCGTCCGCCGGAGCCGGTCAATGGAGAGTAGCGGCTCAATGCGCTTTTGCATCTGCAAATAACGGCCAACGTCGCCGCCGTTCCGTGTCCAGTCAGCCATAATCGACGACCATAATTCACAGGAACGGATTTGACGTTTGCAGGCGCAATATTCGTTTTCGGTCCACACATGGCGGCACATTTCTGCAATCTCGCCCGCGCCGAAGATGTCCGGGTGCTGATGCAGCGACATATCGAGCATCGTCGATCCGCTTCGGCCGTAACCGGCGATGTAGACGATCTTCAACTTGCTCATGTCAGCGCACGCCCGCCCCTGTCCGACCATCGTCATATCCGAAGCGCAAGGACTTCGGAAACATTTTTCGGCAGATCATGTGATGCACATCATGCGCCAGCAAAGGCGGTCAGGCGGCGCGCGCAATCCACCCGCCCCCGAGCACGCGATCATGGGCGGGGTCGTCTGAATAAAAGACGCAAGCCTGTCCGGGGGCGACGCCTTCTTCGGGCTCGGCGAGCTCAACAGCGTACCCCTCATCAGTCCAGATCAGCGCAGCCGGTTTCGGCGGCCGCGTCGAGCGGACTTTCACGGCCATCGGCGTTTCGGATTTTGCGGCGGCTTCGCCATCGCCGTCGCCAAGCCAGGTTACGTCCTTCAGGAATATGCGTGAAACCATCAACGCTTCGCGCGGGCCGACAATTACCTGCCGCGCAGCCGGATCAAGGCGCACCACATAGAGCGGATCACCCACCGCGACGCCAAGGCCACGGCGTTGACCTACCGTGTAATGAATAACGCCCTGATGGCGTCCCATGACAGTTCCGTCCACATGCACGATATCACCCGGCTCAGCGGCGCCGGGGCGCAAGCGCTCCACAACTGAGGCGTATTTTCCTTCCGGCACAAAACAGATGTCTTGACTGTCTGGCTTGTCCGCCACGGCGAGGCCAAGATCCGATGCGATCGCCCGCACGCGGTCTTTCGGCAGATCGCCCAACGGAAACCGTAAGAAGTCCAACTGCGCCTGTTTTGTCGAAAAGAGAAAGTAGCTTTGGTCTTTCGCTGCATCGTAAGCCCGCCGCATTTCCGCCCCGTGCGGACCGTCGACGCGGCGAATATAATGGCCGGTCGCCATCGCCACGCCACCAAGGTCACGCGCCGTCTCCATCAGGTCACGGAACTTCACACGCTCGTTGCATCGCACGCACGGAATGGGCGTCGCCCCCGCCAGATAGGTGTCTGCGAAGTCCTCCATCACGCATTCAGAAAAGCGGTCCTCATAATCGAGGACATAGTGAGGGATATCGAGGGCTTGCGCCACGCGGCGCGCATCATGAATATCTTGCCCGGCGCAACATGCGCCTTTCTTTTGAATAGCAACGCCGTGATCGTAAAGCTGTAACGTGACGCCCACAGCGTCATAGCCGGAGAGCTTGACGAGCGCTGCGGTGACGGAGCTGTCAACGCCGCCGGACATCGCCACGACGACGCGCGCGCCTTTCGGAACCCCGAGATCAATCCGGGGCGCGTCGATCGTTGATATGTCTATGGCCATGCTCATTGCTGGAGGAACATAGGGTCCCGGCCGCCGGATTTGAAGACCGCCGATGCGCCATCGGCGCGCACATGCGAACGCGGCGAAAAACCGATATGCTGCGCGCGAATTTCAACAAAGGAGAGACCTCATGTCCAATGACATCCAATTCAAAAACGCCGCCGGCGACATCACGGGCGAGCTCATGGCCGAGGGCGCCAACTTCTATCTCGGCGGATCGAATGCGGCAGGCGATATCTCTCTTCGCGACGAGGCGGGCCAGCAGACGGTGCACCTTGACGGCGGCGACGCCAATCTCAGCCTCGGCGGCGGCGGTCATAATGGCGATATCGGCCTCTTGTCGGACGACAGAAAGCTGCGCATCCATATCGACGGCGGGGCCGCGAATATCTATCTCGGCGGCAACGGGGCCGGCGGCGACATCGCGCTGAAACACCATGAGGGTGAAACCACCGCTCACCTCGACGGCGGGTCGGGCAATCTTACACTCGGCGGCGGCGGGACGCAGGGCGACGTCGCGCTCGTCAACGCCGAACGGAAGCAAACGGTGCATCTCGACGGCGGCAACGGCAACCTGACCATGGGCGGCGGCGGGTCGGAAGGCGACGTGACTCTGCTGAACACCGAAGGCGTACAAAGCATTCACATTGACGGCGGCTCCGGAAACATCACGCTTGGCGGCGGCGGCGCTCAAGGCGATGTCGTCCTGACCGATGGCGCCGGCAAACAAACGATCCATATGGACGGCGGCGAAGGCGTCATCAACGTCAACGGGTCAAAAGTCGCCACTGCCGATCATGTCTTCGGCGCGGACTACGCGTTGGCGCCCCTCGCCGATGTGGACGCTTTTATCGCCGCCAAAGGTCACCTCCCTGGCGTTCAGTCTGCGGAAGAAATGCGCCGCGAGGGTGTTGACCTGATCGCCATGAATGGGAAGCTTCTTGAAAAAATCGAAGAGCTGACGCTTTACATCCTTGATCAGGAAAAGCGGATCAAGGCGCTGGAGACCGCGTCAGCCTAAAGAAAGTTCAAGAGCGACAATTGCGTGGCGGTCGAGAGCGCCTGAGCGGACGCCTGGATCGCCAGCTGATCCTGATTGAGCCGGGCGACAACTTCGGCGAGGTCCGCGTCTTCGATCTCGGAGGCGACGATCTCCGCAAGATCGCGCGCCGCGGCGCCGCGGTTGATCGCCTCAGACGCCTGGCCTTGGGCGACGCCGTTGAGCCCAAGCTCGCGGGTCAGTTCCGCAGCGATAGCGTCGAAAGTGGCGATTTTCTCCACGAGAAGATCGCGCTGCGCCGCCGACAATTCCCCGCTGAACGATCCGAGGGTCGCTTGCGCGTCAGCGAGATCGCCAAGCTCAGCCAGAAGCCGCGCGCCGATCTCGCTCGCGAGCGGGCCGCCGTCAACGCTGACGCCTTCTTCAACGGCGAGGCGCGTTCGCTCCCCGCCCGCAAAAAGCGCATCCCTATCAGACGCCGCAGCGATATCGTCAAAGGATGACGCCGCCACCGGCGGCTGCGCGCCGTCGGTTCCGCCAAAAACGAATACGCCGCCGAATTGTGCGTTAAGCCCCGCCAGTATGCGTTGCGCCGCCGTTTCCAGATCGGGCTCAATGACGTCGCCGCTGCCGTTTGCGAGCGACGCAATAAAAGTCTGGCGCAAGTCCGCCACCGCATCGGCGATAGACGTCACGCTCGTTTCCTGAATTTGCAGACGAGACAGCGCTGCGTTCGCTGCATTTTCAAAGGCGCTTGTGCGGGTCAGAATGCTTTCAGCGGAAAGCAACTGATTGGTCTGCGGACCGATACCGCCATAGGTGTTCGACACCTTACCCGTCGACAATTGAATTTGGCGCGTTTGAGCGCCCTCCTGCGCGCGTTGAAAGCCGCTCAGAAGAATTTGCTGAAAACCAAGATCAGAAATGCGGGTCATGCTTCACGCGCCTCTTTTCTAAATGATCGACAACAGCGATTGCCAAAGCTCATCAACGGTCGCGATGACGCGCGCATTCGCGTTGTAGGAGCGCTGATACAAAATCAGGTTCGACAATTCTTCGTCGAGATTGACCCCGCCCGCTTCCGAAGCGCGCGCGGTGAGCTCAGCCGAGAGTGCATTGTTTGTCTGCGCGGCGAGATCCGCATTCCGCGCGGCCGAACCAATGAGCGCCACGGCCTGCGCGGTTTCGGCGGCGGCGGGCGATGCGCTGATCGC
>CAWUIM010000050.1:0-23088 GCA_963922595.1 uncultured Parvularculaceae bacterium | reverse complement strand
GCGCGCATCACGCTCCAGGCGCGGCTCGCGAAAGGCGTTATAAATCTGTATGCCGATAAGAATGAAAAGTCCCATGGCGATAAACTGAAGCAGAATTGCCATATCGTTTCCTCATCCTGCGCGCGGCGCTTTATTCGTCTTCGCTTGGGAAGATGCGCGCATCCGGCTCGCACGCAATCCGCGTTTTCTTGATACAGGCGTCGATCGCTTCCACATAATCTTGCAGAACTTCCTGATCTTTATAAACCTGCGAGCCGCGCAACCGCTCAAGGATCGGCGCCGCTTCCTCGGGTCGTTTTGACCGATAAAGGTAATAGGCGAAAATCGCCGAGGCGAAAGCGTTGCCGTCGCGGTCGGCGTCGCTCACTTTTGTTCCTGCACGCATAAAAGCGGACATATAGTCGCTAACGTCATAGGTCAGCGCCCGCGAGTCGTACCACAGGCCTTCCAGCAAAAGGTCGAACAATTCGGCCTCGTCGCGGTCGGGCGATAGAAACCGGTCGATCTCATACGCTCTGAAATATCGGGACTCAGCCTTGAGGTCGCGATAGTCCGTCGTGCGCACGAATTTCTTCAGCCGCTTCACTTCATCATCTGAAAACTCTTTGTAGATCGGGAACTTATTGCCCCGACACACCGGCAGCCGGGTGATGAAGTCGCAGGAAGACGGGGTCCAGAACGACATGCGGCGGTGTTCACCGAAATAGGAACAGGACGGTGTGCTCGTAACCTGAACCTTCCGCCCCCCGATCGGGCACTTAACCTCCTGCTGAATTGGAAACCCCGCCATCGCAGCAGTGGAGATGAACGCCAGAAAAGCGGCGCTGACTACTATTAATCGCATATTTTCGTTCCTTGCGCCCCTGTCGGCTTACCCCATGGTCGGGATTACAAATTCCGACCCCTGAACATCTTCAGGCCATCGCTGCGTCACCGTTTTGACCTTGGTGAAGAATTTCACTCCTTCCATACCATGCTGGTTGGTGTCGCCAAAGCCGGACCGCTTCCAACCGCCGAACGTATGATAGGCCACCGGCACCGGGATCGGCACATTGATCCCCACCATGCCCACATTCACGCGTTGCGCGAATTCACGCGCTGCAGCGCCGTTGCGCGTAAAAATAGCGACGCCGTTGCCATATTGATGCTGCGACGGCAGCGCGAGCGCTTCTTCAAAATTCTCCGCCCGCGCGATTTGCAGCACCGGCCCGAAAATCTCTTCCTCGTATGATTTATGGCCAGGCTTTGCTTTATCGAGCAGTGTCCCGCCCATAAAGAAGCCGTCCTCATAGCCCTGCATGGAAAAATCGCGGCCGTCGACCACCAGCTCCTGACCCTCATCCACCGCCATCTGGATGTAGTTCGCGACCCGGTCGCGATGCGCCGCGGTCACCAGCGGACCGAGATCGGATTCCTCTGAAAGCGACGGCCCGATGCGCAGGCTTTCCACTTTCGGTTTCATCATCTCAATCAGCGTATCGGCCGTCTTGTCGCCCACCGGCACCGCGACCGGCGTCGCCATGCAGCGCTCGCCCGCCGATCCGTAGGCGGAGCCGATCAACTGATTGACGGCGTTTTCCATATCCGCGTCCGGCAATATGATCATGTGGTTCTTGGCGCCGCCGAAGCACTGAACCCGTTTGCCGTGCGCCGTGCCGTTCGAATAGATATATTGCGCGATATCGGACGACCCCACAAAGGAAAGCGCCTTTACGCGCGGGTCTTCGATGAGCGCGTCGACCGCGACCTTGTCGCCATTGACCACATTGAGAACGCCCTCGGGCGCGCCCGCCTCCAGCATCAACTCGGCGAGCCGCAGCGGACAGGAAGGATCTTTCTCGGATGGCTTGTTCACAAACGTGTTGCCGCAAGCGATGGCGACGCCGAACATCCACATGGGGATCATCGCCGGAAAATTGAACGGCGTGATTCCGGCCACAACGCCGAGCGGCTGACGCATGGAGTATACGTCAATGCCAGGCCCGGCCGCCTCTGTATATTCCCCTTTTTGGAGGTGCGGAATGCCGCAAGCGAATTCGATCACTTCGAGCCCGCGTTGTACGTCCCCTCGCGCATCAGGCAGAATTTTACCGTGCTCTGACGAAATCATTTTCGCCAGATTGCCCATATCTTTCTCGACAAGCTCTTTGAACTTGAATAGGACGCGCGCACGCCGCTGCGGGTTTGTCGCCGCCCACGCAGGAAACGCTTTTTCCGCCGCATCAATCGCTTCGGTCACGTCCGCTGTGGAGGCGAGCGCTACTTTTGACTGCACTTCGCCTGTGGTCGGATTGTAAACGTCATGGG
Source organism: uncultured Parvularculaceae bacterium (assembly GCA_963922595.1). Taxonomy (GTDB): domain Bacteria; phylum Pseudomonadota; class Alphaproteobacteria; order Caulobacterales; family Parvularculaceae; genus JAJFFW01. The sequence goes on along the minus strand of CAWUIM010000050.1, from coordinate 20,781 downwards.
TGCGCTTGCTCTCGCCATGGACATGTTTTCCGTTGATATAGTGGCCGTGCGTCTTGGTCATGGCGCTGCTCCCTTAAGCGATTGTATTTTCAACGACTCTACTCAGCCGTTTAAACCGGAGCAAGTCGCATAGAAAAACGGCGCGCCCACTTTCGTGGACGCGCCGCCGATCAAATCATTGATCTCAACTTTTAAGCGTTCGCCGCTGTGGGCTCAATCTTCACGCCTGGGCCCATCGTGGAAGAGACCGCGATACGCTTGATGTATGTGCCCTTGGCGCCCGACGGTTTGGCTTTCGCCACCGCCTCGATAAACGCCTGAACATTTTGCGCCAGCGCTTCGTCGGAAAAGCTCGCTTTGCCGACGCCCGCGTGAACAATGCCCGCCTTTTCGACGCGGAACTGAACGGCGCCGCCCTTGGCGTCTTTCACGGCCTTGGCCACATCCGGCGTCACCGTGCCGACTTTCGGGTTCGGCATCATGCCTTTCGGCCCGAGCACCTTACCCAATCGACCGACGATCCCCATCATGTCCGGCGAGGCGATGACGCGATCAAACTCAAAGAAACCGCCCTGAATTTTTTCCATCAGGTCTTCCGCGCCCACAATGTCTGCGCCCGCGGCTTTCGCTTCATCGGCTTTTGCGTCTTTGGCGAAAACAGCGACGCGCACATCGCGGCCTGTGCCGTTCGGCAGTGAGACGACGCCGCGTACCATCTGGTCCGCATGGCGCGGATCGACGCCCAAATTCATGGAGACTTCGACGGTCTCATCAAACTTGGCCGTTGCGTTTTCTTTTACGAGCTTGGCCGCTTCTGCGACGCTGTAAAACTTGTTTTTATCGACGCCTTCGCGCGCCTTCGTAATGCGTTTTCCAACTTTGCTCATGACTAACCAGCAACCTCCAGACCCATTGCGCGGGCTGAGCCCTCAATGATCTTTGTCGCCGCGTCGAGATCGTTGGCGTTCAGATCTTTCATCTTCATTTCCGCAATCTCGCGGCACTGCGCAGTTGTCACAGAACCAGCGACAGCGCGACCGGGCTCCGAACCACCCTTTTGCAGCTTCGCCGCTTTCTTCAGGAGGAACGACGCCGGCGGCGTCTTGATCACGAAGGTGAAGGATTTATCCGCATAGATCGTGATGATGGTGGGAACAGGCATGCCCTTTTCCATCTCTTGCGTCTTGGCGTTGAACGCCTTGCAGAATTCCATGATGTTCAAACCGCGCTGGCCGAGCGCCGGGCCGATGGGCGGCGACGGCGTCGCTGAGCCCGCCGGCACCTGAAGTTTCAGGTAGCCGTCAATTTTCTTCGCCATGATTGGCCTCCGAATATGCCCCCGCATTCGCGACGGCGGTTACAAAGGACCCCTCACGCGGTGCGGCCCGGCATGGACTTCAGCGCCGGCGACCTCCCGCATGACAGGAAGCGCGCGTGTAGCTTATGGGCCGCGGGGTTGCAAGCCCCGGCGCGGACCGGCGGACATGTGATTTAGCTGGAGGAGACTTCTGAGTAAGCGGGAAACGGGCGGCCCCTATGGGGGACTCGGAACCGCCCGTCCCTGCTACGCAACTTTAACCCGTCATTACATTCCCAGGTTAGCGGGATACGCGACCCTTACACGACGGAGTTTTGTTACGCTGCAATACGCACAGCGCAAGCTTCTAGTTATGTTATAAACTTACAGGCAAATTATGGTAAAATAAAGACGCAATTTACTTTTTTCACCTTAAACGGGAAAATTAGAATGGCTTCAGCGTATTAGCGCCGAAAACAGATTTCGCCCGCCGGTTGGGGGAGAGAGATAACCAGCGGGCGAATACGCCTGATACGCAACTGAACAAAACTCGTAACCACCTGATCTTTCACGATTAACCCAAGGGGAGAGAAACCGGGCCATCTCGAAAAGAACCAGACGAGGCGGAAAACAGCGCGGGGGAGAGAGAAATCGCCGCCCGCCTCGTCTCGCCGCCAGGTTGTCCCCGGCGACAATGCTCATATTGAGCTTAAAGCGCGCGTCGAAGCGGCGTAAATGAGGCGGGAATGTGATAGAGTATCACGAAATATAGTGGTTCATTGCAACAAACTACAATATTTAGTGTGTTAACGCGCTAACGCAAACGGCGTCAAATTGCGACTGACCATCTAAACAATGCTGTATACTGATGAAAATCACTGACGCAAAAATTTCATCATTGGGCGGTTCTATGGACGGACCCGGCGCGTTAGGGCTAACGGCTGGGGATGGAGCGGCGCTCGCCGATTTCAATCATTCGAGGCGCGACAAGATCACAGGGCCCAGTGGCGCAGATTTTACCATGCGGCGCATTGCCAAGGCGTATGCAACGGCGTTTTAACGAAGGCGTCGGCGGTAAACGGGAAGACGGAGTGAGTTGATGGAGACCGATACGATCAAGGCGCGGATTGCGGCGCTCGACGCAGACCCCGGCTGGTATCAAAACATCGATCTGAAGAACGGCATTCAAACGAAGTCGCGCTGCGTTTGGGGCGAGAAAATCGACCACCCGCGCGAACGTTGGGAAGCCGTCGCCCCCGCCTTTCCAAAAAGCTTTGAAGGCAAATCCGTTCTCGACATTGGTTGCAACGCCGGTTTTTTCAGCTTTGTCGCCGCCGAGCGCGGCGCGTCCTATGTGTGCGGCGTCGATTACAATGAGAAGTATATCGAGCAGGCCAAGCTCGCGAATGAGATTCGCGGCGATACGGTCGATTTCCGCGTCGGCTCCACAAAAACGCTCCGTAAGCTGAATAGACACTTCGATATTACGCTCTGCATCGGCCTCCTCTATCATGTGGGCGACATCTGGGGCGCGATTTGTGAGATTTCGCGCATCACCGATGAGATGGCGATTGTCGAGTCGGCGATCCATAATGATGATGACCGCTTGCCGCTCATGCGCGTCGCCGGTCAAACAACCGACCTGCCCGGCACCTGGCATCCAAACATCGCCGCGCTGCGCGAATTGTTCGGCATGGCCGGATTTAAAAAAACGGAAGTGCTCTTCAAAAACGGCGCCCGCGGCGGCATTGTCGCTTATAAGTAACAACGTTACATGAGAGCGCGTACGCGGGTGCGCAGGTGCGGGAGCACGTCGGCTTCGAACCACGGGTTCTTTTTCAGCCAGCCATTGTTGCGCCAGGAGGGGTGCGGCGTCGGCAGATAGATCGGACCATACTCGCGCCACGCCGCCACGGTCGCCGTCAGCGACGGCTTCACGCGCTGGCCCAAATGCCATTTCTGCGCGTAGCCGCCCACAAGCAACGCCAGTTCCACCTGCGGCAGCGCGGCCATCAATTGCGCGCGCCAAACGGCGGCGCATTCCTTCAGCGGCGGCAGGTCGCCGCCCTTTTTGTCATACCCCGGAAAACAAAACCCCATGGGCGCAATGATGAACTTGTCGCTGTCGTAGAAATCATCCTCGCTCACCTGAAGCCAGTCGCGCAGACGCACGCCTGATGGATCGTAAAACGGTTTGCCCTTTTGGTGAGCGATATTGCCCGGCGCCTGACTGAAGATCGCTATGCGCGCGCGTGTTCCCACCTGCAAAATGGGGCGCGGCGCATGGGGCATTTTCTCCTTACAGTGACGGCAAGCGCGGATGTCATCAGCGAGGCGGTCGAGCATTATTATTCTTCCGTGGCCGCCCATGACAATCTGATCGGCCCGTGCGCGCGCGAAATGTCAACGACGGCGCCCTTTTGCGTGCAGAGGATACGCCCTTCCGCCACAAGGGACTGCGCCGCGGCGCGCACCGCGTCCATATGGTCGCGCCAACCCTCAGGCGAGAGGGCCCGCGCCGCTTCAGACGGACAGATCGATTTGCCGGGCCCGCGCGCCTCGCACAAGGTGAGGATCGCCTCGCGCGGCGTCATTCCTCCTTCGACAAATGCGCGAGCGCCCCCGCATTCGCCTCCCAGTTTTGGCCGTCGAACGGGCGGATCTCGATCGAGGTGAATTGGGCGCGATCCATGCAGCGCAAATTAAGCGAATAGCCGTCCGGGTTCGAGCGCGGCACATAGAACGGCTTTACGCCGCAGACGGAACAAAAGAGATGCTTTGCAACGCCCGTATTGAATGTGTATTCCGTCAATGTCTCCGCGCCGGACAAAAGCCGGAAGCGCGACTTCGGCACGATGATATGAAGAAACCCCACCTTCGCGCACATGGAGCAGTTGCATTCGTCAACAACCACCGCATCGTCGGTTTCCGCCTCGAACGTAACAGCGCCGCAATGACACGCGCCCCTCTTCCAGCTCTTGCTCATGACGGCGCCCGCGTCAGCTTAGCCAGATAGCGCGCCTCGAACTGGAACGGGGTTTCCGCCGCATCCGGATCAAGATGGATGTATTTGCCCTGTGCGAGCGCGCCGGCCACATCAACGGTCATCTCCACCTCCGCAAGCACATCGCGATGGGGCGACGCCCAACCGCTTACCGTGGCGAGCGCCCGCTTTTTGGCCTCGCCCTGATCACGGGCGACCACGAACACATTCTTATGCAGTTCATTAAACACGGCCGGATCATAGCCGCCGAGATTGGCGAACCAAAGCCGCAAATCATGCGCCGGCGGCTGATCGCTGATGGTCACGCCGTGACCGTCCGCCCAATCCAGCGCGCCCCAGGCGTCGATATGAAGCCGCTCGGGCGCGCCGCCCCACCATTGGCGCTTGATGTCGTCGAAACAGTCTTCAAGCGCGGCGCCCACAACAAACCGCACATCGTGAACTTCCACATGGGCGCCCGGCGGATAGCCGCCGACCATGATCACCCAGAGCTTTTCCATCACCCGACCCAGATAAGGCCGATCACGGCGCCCGTCATGAGGGTCGCCAGCGTGCCGGCGACCAGCGCGCGCGGCGCGAGCGCGATCACGTCCTGGCGGCGCTCCGGCGCGAGCACCGTGAGACCGCCGATGACAATGCCGAGGCTCGCGAAATTTGCGAAGCCACAGAGTGAATAGATGATGATCAAGGCGCTCCGCTCACTGAACGTATCGGCGGGTAAGCCCGCGAGCGTCACATAGGCCACAAGCTCATTGACCGCCGTTTTGACGCCCATGAGCGAGCCCGCGTCGAATGCTTCCTCCCATGGCACGCCCGCGAGCCACATCAGCGGGGCGAAAATCCAGCCGAAGAACCGCTCCAGCGTCAGGGGCGCCCCGAGGACGTCGGGGCCTGCGCCCAGCATGATGTTGATCAGCGCCGCGAAGGCGGTGAACGCAATCAGCGCCGCGATAATATTGAGATAGAGCGAGAGCCCGTCCGTAACCCCGCGCATGAAGGCGTCCATGGAACTGGCGTAGGAAAAATCGTCGGCTGCGTCCGCCGCGGTCGGCGGTTCGCCGCGCTCGGCGGGGATCATGATCTGCGCCATCAGGATTGCGGCGGGCACGGAGATAATCGACGCCACAATAATATGCCCGAGGATCGACGGGTCGATATTGGCGAGCACGATCGCATAAAGCGCCATCACCGATCCGGCCACGGTCGCGAAACCGCCGGTGATGATGATGAATAGTTCCGAGCGCGAGACGCGCTCCAGATAGGGACGGATCATCAACGGCGCCTCGGTCTGGCCCAGAAACGTATTCGCCGCCGACGACAGCGCCACCGCGCCCCCAACGCGGAAAATACGCTCCAGGAAGAAAGCGAACCCGCGCACAAAGAACTTCAGGATGCGCCAGTGCCATAACAGCGCCGACAGACCGGAAAAGAAAATCACAAGCGGCAGCGCCCCGAAAGCAAAGTTAAAAAGCGCGTTCTGGTTCGTCACTTCAAAGGGCGTGTCCGCGCCGCCCAAATAACCGAAGACAAAAGACGTGCCGACGCTCGTCGCCGCCTGCAGCGCCTCGACCACGGCCTTCAGCGATTCCAGCGCCTCGCGCGCCGGCGGCAAATAGAGAAGAAACGCCGCAATCCCGATCTGCGCGGCGATCGTCCAGACGGCCGCAAAAAACGGAAAACGCCCTTTCGCGTTCGAAAACAGCCAGGCGATAAAAACAAAAGCGGCGAGCCCCAGCGCGCTCTGACCGCGCAGGCCCAACTCAAAAGGTAAATCCATCGCCCCTCTCACCGGAAAAATTAACCAAGCGCGACTATGCGGAATGCCGACCGCGATGTCACGCGACGGAATTCCCGGCCATCGCCGTTTAATCGCAAAACATGAGGGAGCGACTTCTAATGCGATTATGTCTCGCCGCCGCCATTTTGACGATTGCCGGGGCTTGTTCGGGAAACGACACGATAACGAGCGCCCCCGCCGCGCCCGTACCGCCGCCCGCGCCCGCAACGCCGGACTTCAGCGCTGCGATGGACGCCGTCGACGCCGCGCCGATCGCCAATATGGCGCTGATCGTCGGCGACGAGACGGGCGTCTTGTTCACCTACGAGAAGGGCGTCTTCCCGACGGATGCGCCGATCCGGGTGGCGTCAGCGAGCAAGCTGATCGTCGGCCTTGCGATGCGCCTGTTAGTGGAAGACGGCGCCCTGGCGCTCGATGATCAGCCGCAGGATTACATTTCCTATTGGGCCGACAATGAACCGGCGGGCCGCAGCGCGGTGACGCTCGCCTCGCTGATGGCGTTCACGTCAGGGTTTGAAAATCCGCCGCGACAGCCCGGATGCATCGGCGACGGCGCGGTCCTGCTCTTTGATTGCGTCCGTCAGATTCACGATGGCGGCCTTGACCGCACGCCGGGCGCAGCGTTCAGTTACGGCCCGGAGCATATGCAGATCGCCGCGCTCATGGCGGCTGAAGCGCGCGGGCGGCCGTTCACGCTTCTCGTGCGCGACCTTCTGTTCGACCCGCTTGGCGTCTCCGCCGACGCGGCGTTCCCGATCCTCGGCGGCGACAATCCACGTTTTTCGGGCGCCCTCACCATGCGCAGCGACGATTACGCCCTAATTCTCACCGCGCTCCTCGCCGGTGACGTCGTCTCTGACTTGCCCGAGTTTCTTCGCGACGGCGTTCAGGACGCGGCGATCGCGTTTCGTCCGCCCGCCACCGAGCAATTCGACGCCGACTGGCGTTATGGCTTTGGGTTCTGGAAGGAATGCGACCTACCCGCCTACGACGCCACCTGCGAGGCGGAACAAATCATCTCCTCGCCCGGCGGCTTCGGCTTCACGCCCTGGGTGGATTTCGTAAACGGCTATTGGGCCATCATCGCCATGGAAGAGATCGCGCTCACAACCGCGCAACCAACGCCGGAAAGCGTCGCGCTGGAACAGGCGTTACAACCGATTATTGTCGAGGCGTTGTCGCCCTGAGGCGACAGAAACGGATCCCAATATCTCAACGCAACCACGGCGATGTAACGATCACCGCTTCCGGCCGCCCTTGCAGCGCGAACGCTGACATTTGAAATTGATCAAAAATCGCGCTTGGGTGCGTTGATGACTGAAGCCCGTACGCGCCCCGAAGCGGATAACTCGAAATTGCGCACGCTGATCGACAGCGTCGGCGCGTCCGGCGGCGCGGAAATTTCCAACTTTCAGCCCTTCATTGAGCGCCTATGCGAGGCGTTGCACTTACCCAAGCCAGACTTCGCTGCGGAAGACCGCGTGGGCAATGATTATTGCTTTGAGCGCCGGGTCGATCACGCGTTCGAAGATGGACGCGTCACCACCCGCCGCATCGACCTTTACCGGCGCGGCGCCTTCATCATGGAGGCGAAGCAGTCCGCCAAGCGCAAGAAGGTCGACCCCCAACAAATCGAAATGCTGGGCGAAGAGGCCGCGCGTCAGTCAAAGGGCCACGCCCGCCGCGGCTCGGCGAAGTGGGACCGCATCATGCAGGCCGCCAAGAACCAGGCGATCGACTACGCCCGCGACCTGCCTGTGGAGCACGGCTACCCGCCCTTTATAATGACTATCGACGTGGGCCACGTCATTGAAGTTTTCGCCGATTTCTCCGGACAGGGAAAAAACTACTCGCACTTTCCTGACCGCCGGTCTTTCCGCATCCACCTCGACGATCTTCTTGAAGAAGAGGTGCAGGAGCGGCTGTGGAAGATCTGGCATGATCCGCATGCGCTGGACCCCGCGAAAATTTCAGCCGCCGTCACCAAGGACATCGCCGAGCGGCTCGCGAAGATCGCCCGCAAGCTGGAAAAGAAACATGCGCCGGAAACGGTCGCTGACTTTCTCATGCGCTGTCTGTTTACAATGTTCGCCGAGGACGTGGCGTTGATCCCGAAAAAGGGATTTGAAAATCTGCTTGGTCGTCTCAAGGAAAAGCCGCAGAACTTCGCGCCCGCAGTCGAGGCGCTGTGGAAGACCATGGACAAAGGCGGCTTCGATGCAGGGCTCGAAGACACGCTGAAGCGGTTCAACGGCGCGCTTTTCCAAAACGCCCGGGCCCTGCCGCTGGAGAAGGAAGAAATCCACGAGCTGCATGTGGCCGCCATTCGCGACTGGACCGATGTGGAGCCAGCGATCTTCGGCACGCTTTTAGAACAGGCCCTCGACAGCCGCGAGCGCTCAAAGCTCGGCGCCCATTTCACGCCGCGGGCCTATGTGGAGCGGCTGGTCATCCCCACCATTATCGAGCCCCTGCGCGATGATTGGGAAGACGTGCAGGCGCGCGCCGCGGAACTTGAAGATGCGGGCGACCATGACGGCGCGCTGGAAGCGCTCACCGGTTTTCACCACACGCTCTGCACCACGCGCGTGCTCGACCCTGCCTGCGGCACCGGTAATTTTCTGTATGTCTCGTTCGAGCTGATGAAGAAGCTTGAAGGCGAAGTGCTGGAGGCGCTCGCGGCCTATTCTGGCAGTCAGGACACGCTGGCGCTCGAAGGTGAAACCGTCAGCCCCCGGCAGTTTTACGGGCTCGAGATCAACGCCCGCGCCGTGCCCATAGCCGACCTTGTCCTTTGGATTGGCTATCTGAAATGGCAGTTGAAGACAGCCGGCCTCGACGCGATTTCGGAGCCTGTACTCCACGCCTATGGCAATATCCGCGAGCAGGACGCGATCCTCGCTTACGATAAAAAGGAACTGAACCGAGACGAGACCGGCAAGCCCGTCACCATCTGGGACGGGCGGACGTATAAAAAGCACCCTGTCACCGGCGCTGACGTGCCCGACGAAGACGCGCGCGTTGAGACCTACACCTACGAAAACCCGCGCCGCGCAGAATGGCCAGAGGTGGAATTTATTGTGGGCAACCCGCCGTTTATTGGGCCCAAGCAGATGCGGGCCGAGCTGGGCGACGGCTACGCCGAAGCAGCATGGAAAGCGCGCAAGGATGTGCCGGGCGGCGCGGATTTTGTCATGCATTTCTGGGAGCAAGCAGCATGTCTGCTTGCGCCGCCGCCGACAGCTAAGCGAGCAAACCCCCTGCGCCGTTTTGGCTTCATCACCACCAATTCCATTACCCAAACGTTTTCACGGCGCGTCATAGAGAAGTGGATGAATGCAAAACAGCCTTTGTCACTCATTTTCGCTGTGCCCGATCACCCCTGGCTCAAGAGCGCCGACAAGGCGGCGGTTCGCATCGCCATGACGGTCGCTGTTCGCGGGTCAATCGAAGGCGTGCTTGCGGAGGTGATGAAGGAGGAAGGGCTGAATACGGATGCACCAAATGTTGAATTGGAACAAGAATACGGGTTTATCAGTCCAAATTTATCGATCGGCCCCAATGCCGGCTCAGCTATTGGATTACTATCCAATGAGAACATCGGTGCATTCGGGATGGCATTGCATGGACAAGCCTTTGTAGTTGAGGATGCAGTTTCATTCGCGAAAAGCGCTCGCGTAAAACCATATCTTAAGGGAAGCGATCTTGCGAAGAGAGTTAAGCCACGGCGAGTCATTGACCTCTCAGGGATGACTGTTCAAGAAGTACGCAAAAAGGAGCCGGCGATTTATTCGCATCTTTAGGATCGCTTAAAGCCAGAACGCGATCAAAACAATCGTAAGACAATTCGTGAAAATTGGTGGCTATATGGTTGGGATCGACCGATACTGCGTGAAGCGCTATCGAACATAGCTCGATTTATTGGAACAACTGAAACCTCCAAACACAGATTTTTCCAATTCATTTCTGCCGATACAATTCCAGATCATATGATTGTAGCGTTAGCAGTTAGTACTGGATCTGCGGTGACGTTTCTATCATCGCGGTTGCATGTGCAGTGGGCGCTCAAAAGTGGTGGAACGCTTGAAGATAGACCGCGTTACAACAAAACAAAAACATTCGACCCTTTCCCCTTCCCCGCCTGCGTCACCGACTTAGATGCCGACAACTCCCACCTCGATAATCTCGGCGAGCGGCTTGACGCCTTCCGCAAGGAGCGCCTCGACGACTGGGACTGGTTGACCATGACGCGTCTTTACAATGCGCTGGAGCGCTATCGCGAGGCGATGAACGGCGGCGATCCGTTGACGGAGGAAGAGCGCGACGTGCATGAGCGCGCACAAATTGCGATCCTCGCGGAAATCCATGACGACATCGATCGTGCGGTGCTTGACTCCTATGGCTGGTCGGACCTCGCCCCCGCCCTTATCGGCAAGCCCGGCGGCACGACGCCGTCCCTGCATAAATCGCCCGAACAGGAAGAGGCGGAAGAAGAAATGCTCTCCCGCCTTGTGGCCCTCAACAAAGAGCGCGCTGCGGAAGAAGCGCGCGGCCACGTGCGCTGGCTGCGCCCCGACTATCAAATTCCGAAACTCGGCCACAAGGTGCCGGGCGCCGGCGAAGCTCAGCAGGTGGAGGCCGACCTCGCCATCGATCAGGGGCCGGACAAGCCCGCCTGGCCGAAAGACGGGCTGGAACAAATTCGCCTTGTGCGCGACGTACTCGGCGCCGCGCGCGGGCCCGTCGACGCCGAGGCCGTGACGCGCGCCTTCAAGCAGAAATATTCCGCCAAGCGCCGCGACCGCGTCGAAGAAGTGCTCGCCAATCTCGCCGATCTCGGCCTCGCGCGCGAAGACGGCGGCGGTTTCATCGCGGCGCGTTAACCAAACGCCGCCCCCGCGCCTTCTTGCATCCCTGATCGGCGCCGCTATGGTCCGGCTCGACTTTTTCGGAGAGGACCCGCCCATGTTGCCGACGCCGCGCGCTGATTTGCGACCGAACACGCTCGACTATGAAGTAACGCCGCTCGTAAAGCCCACGGGGTTTCGCGAATATGACGCGCGCTGGGTTCTTGAAAAAGAGATCAACCTTCTCGGCATTCAGGCGCTGGGGCTCGGCCTCGGCACGCTGATCCGCGAGATGGGCGTCGCGCCGCGCATTGTCGTCGGCCATGACTTCCGCGGCTATTCGGTCTCGGTGAAACAGGCGTTGACGGTCGGCCTCATGACCGCGGGGATTGAAGTGAACGATATCGGCCTCGCTTTGTCGCCGGTCGCATACTTTGCGCAATTCGATCTCGACATCCCCTGCGTCGCCATGGTCACCGCGAGCCACAATGAAAATGGCTGGACCGGCGTGAAGATGGGTGCGAACAAGCCGCTGACCTTCGGGCCTGACGAGATGGGCCGCCTGAAAGAGATCGTGCTTTCCGGCGCCGGCAAGGCCCATGAGGGCGGCGCCTACAAATATGTGGAGGGCTTACGCGAGCGGTATATCGACGATCTGGCGTCCAGCGTTCAGATTAAGCGGCCGCTTAAGGTGATCGCCGCCTGCGGCAACGGCACGGCGGGCGCCTATGCGCCGGAATGCCTCTCGCGCCTCGGCGTTGAGGTGATCCCCATGGACGACGCGCTCGATCATACGTTCCCAAAATATAATCCAAACCCGGAAGATATGGAAATGCTGCACGCTATGCAGGCTGCGGTGAAAGAACACGGCGCCGATATCGCCCTCGGCTTTGACGGCGACGGCGACCGCTGCGGCGTCGTTGATGATGAAGGCGAAGAGATTTTCGCCGACAAGATCGGCGTCCTGATCGCGCGGGATCTCTCCGCCCTGCACCCGAACGCCCAATTTGTGGTGGATGTGAAATCCACAGGCCTCTTCATGACCGACCCGGTTTTGATCGAGAACGGCGCCAAGACGGAATATTGGAAGACCGGCCACTCTTATATCAAGCGCAAGAGCCACGAAATGGGCGCGCTCGCCGGGTTCGAAAAGTCCGGGCATTTCTTTTTCAACCAGCCTATCGGGCGCGGTTATGATTGCGGGCTCACCGCGGCCATCGCCCTCCTCCAGATGCTCGACCGCAACCCGGACAAGAAAATGTCGGACCTGCGCAAGAGCCTGCCGCGGACCTATCAGTCCCCCACCATGTCGCCGCATTGCGACGACGAAAAGAAATATGACGTGGTCGCAAAGGTCGTGAAAGCGTTCGAAGAGCGCGGCGTCGGCGGCGATATTATCGGCCAGAAAATCCGCGACATCGTCACCGTCAATGGCGTACGCGTCACCGCCGAAGACGGCACCTGGGGCCTTATCCGCGCCTCCTCCAACAAGCCGGAACTCGTGGTCGTCGTCGAAAGCCCGACCTCAGAGGCGAACATGAAGGCGATGTTCAACGAATTGGACGCCGTCCTTCGTCAGCACCCGGAGGTTGGCGAGTACAATCAGAAGATTTAAGGGAAGCGACCGATGATCAAGTGGGGCGGCGTTGGTATTCTTCTTCTCGCCATATTGGCTGGCGTCTATGTCTTCCTCTATCTGCCGCCGCGCGTCGACGCCAATATGAATGCGGTAACGCCGCATGCGCCCTATCCGATCAGCGCCGACGCGCAACGTCTCCATGACCAACTCGCCGTCGCCGATCTCCACGCCGATACGCTTTTGTGGCGGCGCGATCCGGCGAAGCGTCACGCGCGCGGCCAGACCGACTTACCTCGACTTCGCGACGGCGGCGTTGCGCTGCAGGTCTTTTCCGCAACGACAAAATCGCCAAAAGGCCAGAACTATACTGAGAACACCGCCGGACGCGATCAGATCACGTTGCTCGCGATCGCCCAGCGCTGGCCGATCCCCGCATGGACCTCGATCTATGAGCGCGCCGCCTATCAGGCCCGCCGCCTGCAACGGCTTGAACGCGAGGAAGGCGGCAAATTTGTCTTTGTGCGCACCGCTTCGGACCTTGAAAAGGCGCTGGCGACCGACGCGCTCGCCGGCGTTTTTCTGATTGAGGGCGGCCATCCGTTTGAAGGCGACATCACCAATGTGGACCGGCTTTATGACGAGGGCTTACGCATTATCGGTATGCAGCATTTCTTCGACAATGCGCTCGGCGGCTCGCTCCACGGCGTCAGCAAGGGAGGCCTCACTGAATTCGGCGAGGCGTTGGTGCGCCGCGCCGCTGAAAAATCCATGATCATCGACGTGGCGCATTCATCGGAAGCGGTGGTGCGCGATATTCTCGCCGTCTCAACGCGCCCGGTCATTGTCTCGCATACGGGGCTTAACGGTCATTGCGAAAGCCCGCGCAATATCTCCGACGAGACCATGAAAGCCATCGCCGCTACAGGGGGGCTTATCGGCGTCGGGTTCTGGGAAGATGTGGTGTGCGGTCCGGCGCCGAGCGATATCGCCAGCGCGATTGTTTATGCCGTCGATCTTCTGGGGGCCGACCATGTGGCGCTCGGGTCCGACTTCGACGGCACGGTCACGACCCCGATCGACGCATCGGAAATGGCGGCCATCACCCAAGCCCTGATCGACGCCGGGCTCGACGATCAAACAATCAAAGCCGTGATGGGCGACAACGCCATTCGGTTCTTTTTGGAGAATTTACCGCCGGAGTAACCAAAAAGATTGCGCCTAATATGGCGCGCCGCGGCTCGCCATTTTCTTTTTTCGCCGACTCGCCATGGCTTGACCATAGCGTCCACTCTCACAGCAGGCCCCGCCTTGAGTCCCCACGGCCAAGCCGTGGGGATTCTAGGCGGGTTACATTACGCTTAACTTACACCGCTACTCCGTATACGAAAACTCGGTCAGCGCGTAATCGCCGGCGTGCATGGCGTTGCCGGTCTGGATAATGGCGACGATGTAGTCCACGTCGTCCCAGGTGAAGTCCGGCAGGGATGGTTGCTTCGCAAAACTGTCGCGGGTGAATTCGACCTGCACTTCGCGGCCCGGGAACCCGACAATGTGGTTGTTGTAGCGATTGACGTTCTGCGCTGAGGCGACGCGCGTTCGGCCGCTGTCGCCAAACAGGACAATATTGATATTGAGGCCAAGGTCCATGCTCTCAAAGGTCAGCGTCATCTTCTCCAAGTTTGAGAGATCGTGGTTGAGCGGCGCGTTGTTTCCGTGGATATCAACGCCGTATTTTAATTCGGTGCGGTGCGGCGAGCCGTAATCATTGCTGACAATGAGTTTTTGCGCTGCGCCGGCCACCTGAATGCGCCCTTGCGGGTTCGGATTCTTGGACGACGGATTGACAAGATATCGAATGACCCGCGCGCGGCCGAGCCCGTCCGTCGGCTGCGCCTCCCTTATCGTCTCGCGGGCGCCGTTTACGCTAAGCGTCGTCTCGAACGCGCCCGTCTTGAAATCATCAATAACAACATCGCCCGCGCGCGCCGCATTGGCGAAGGTGATCGTAGCGCCAATAGCAATCGCGGCGGCCATCTTGGTGCGAATTTTCATTAGTCTCTCCCCTTTTGAGTGTCGCTTCCAGTAAATTTGAAATGGGCGCCCGCCCCCGCCGGGCCTGTGACCGGGATCACAAGCGGTTTAAAATCGCCGAAGGTTTTTTGTCGGTCGCCGCAGCGCGCAGACGACGGCCGCATTGCGAACGCGCGCTCTGTCAATGAACCGCTTGCTCCCGCCGTGAGACATCGGTAGCAGGAAGACCGAGGAGACCTTCGCATGACCCTGCCCAAAACCATGAAAGCGATCGAAATCACCGAGCCTGGAGGTCCGGAAAAGCTGGCTTTGTGCGACCGGCCGGTTCCGGCGGTGGACAAGGAAGAGGTGCTGATCAAAATCCATGCGGCGGGCGTCAACCGGCCTGAGGTCTTGCAGCGCCTCGGGATGTATCCGCCGCCGCTCCTGCCCGCAAAGGCGGGCGACAACAAAGATGGCGCGCCTTCGCGCGCGCGCGCCACCGACATTCCGGGTCTTGAATGCGCGGGCGAGATCGTCGCCGTCGGAACAGACGTCGACCGTTTCCGCGTCGGCGAGAGGGTTTGCGCGCTTCTGCCCGGCGGCTCCTACGCAGAGTATGCGAGCGTCCACCATGGCGCGGTTCTTCCGATCCCGGAGGGGTTTTCATTTATCCAGGCGGCCGCGATCCCCGAAACATTCTTTACGGTCTATGCGAATGTTTTTGACGATGCGCGTTTGAAAATCTCTGAAACGCTGCTCGTTCACGGCGCCACGAGCGGGATCGGCGTCACCGCGATCACGCTCGCCAAGGCCATGGGCGCGCGCGTCTTCGCGACCGCCGGATCAGCGGAGAAATGCGCCGCGGCCGGAGAGCTCGGGGCCGACAGGGCGTTCAATTACAAGGAGGACGCCTGGGAGAAAGAAATCGAAAAACTGGGCGGCGCCGATGTGGTCCTCGATATGGCGGGCGGCGATTTCGTGGCGCGCAATCTGGAGGCGCTCAATTTCGGCGGCCGCCATGTCTCAATCGCGTTCCTGCGCGGCATGGAAGCGACCATCAATGTGATGATGGTTATGCGTAAACAATTGCGCCTTTCCGGCTCGACCATGAAAGCGCGCGGGCCTCACGAAAAAGCCCGCCTCGCCCATTGCCTGAAACGCGATGTATGGCCCTTGTTTGAGGCCGGGAAACTCGCCCCCGTGCTGGACCAGACCTTCCGGCTGGCGGCGGCCGCGGACGCTCACCGGCGCATGGAAGCCGGTGATCATATTGGCAAAATTGTCCTCAAAATCACCGATGATTCGCTTGGCGCCGCGCCGTAAACAGCCTATATGCCGGGAAGACGCGTGAATTTCACGCGGCGCTTTCCCCGAAAATCCGGGCGTTAGCGCGGCCCTCCGGCGGACCGGAGCGCCGGTAGACAGATTTATTTGGAGACGACCCATGGCCGACCAACCCCTGATGCCCCTCGCGACCGCCGTCTGGCTGATCGATAACACGTCGCTCACATTCGATCAGATCGCCGAGTTCTGCGTTTTGCATCCGCTGCAAGTCAAAGGGATCGCCGACGGCGACGTAGCGGCCGGCGTGCGCGGCATTAATCCGGTGACCAACCACCAATTGACGCGCGAGGAGATCGAGAAAGCCGAGGCCGATGACGGCTACAAGATGAAATTGTCGCGGCCGAAAACGCTGGTGCCGGAAGCCAAGAAAAAAGCGCCGCGTTATACGCCGGTCTCCAAGCGCCAGAACCGCCCTGACGCCATCGCCTGGATCGTGCGCAATCACCCGGAAATTTCCGACGGCCAGATCGGCAAACTGCTCGGCACCACAAAGTCGACCATCGTCGCGGTGCGCGACCGCACCCACTGGAACTCGGCCAATATTCAGCCGCAAGACCCCGTAGGTCTCGGCCTGTGCACGCAAATCGAGCTTGACGCGCTGGTGCGCAAAGCGGCGGCGAAAGCAGCGAAGCTCAATCCAAAACCCGTTGACGCGGGCGCACCCCTTCAGCCTGCGGAAGAAACAGTTCCTGAACCTGCTGAAGCTACGACTAATCCCGATGAGGTCGATCTCGATAAGGTGTTCGCAAATCTCGGCGACGCGCCCGCTGAAGGCGACGCCTCCTAATCGCCGATTACCCCGCGCCCTCATCCTCTGTGGGACTATAGACGCGCCGGCCGCCGTCGACTGTCACGGTCTGGCCGGTGATGAAGGCCGCGCCTGGCGAGGCGAGGAAAAATATTGTTTCCGCCACTTCTGACGGATCCGCAGCGCGGGAGAGCGGCGTTTCGCGCCGCGCTATATCGCGCGCCGCGTCTGTTTTAAGCCATGGCTTCACCGCGCCGACACTGACGCAGTTGGCCCGTCCGCCGATTGGCGCCAGCACATTCGCAACAACGCGCGTCATGCTCTCCACGCCCGCTTCCGCCGCCGCGAACGCAGCCTGATCGGACCGGGCGGCGCTCGCCTCATCGGCCACCAGGTTGATGATCACGCCGCCGCCGTCATTGGTCGCGGGGTCTTCATGTTGCTTCACAAGATGTTTGGCGAACGCCTGATTGACGAGAAAGGCGCTGCGCAAGTTTTCCGCCACCGCCTGATCGAAGTCCTCTTCGCCAAGCTCGAAAAAATCGCTCGACGACGGCGTCATGCGCGTGTGCGCCAAGACATCGACGCGCCCAAACGTCTCGAGCGCCTCGGCGATAATGTTATGCACATGGAGCTTGTTGAAGGTTTCCGCGCAGACGATGCTGACATCAGCCCCGCCTTCACGCAATCCGTCGGCGACGAGGGCCAGCTTTTCTTCGCTCTTGCCCGCGAGGATCAGATTGTCGCCTTCCTGCGCAAACCGTTGCGCGCAAGCCTGACCGATCGTGCGTCCTGCGCCCGTAATAACTACTGTGCGATCCGCCATTTAGGAGGTGTCCTGATTAATCCGTATTTCAAAATAAGAGAAGCGCCCTTGACGGGCGCTTCCGGTTATTTTTTCTAGTGGCGCTTGTCAGCTTGCTTTTTGCTCAAGCTCGCGAATTTCGTCCTTAATTTTCAGCTTTAGTCTTTTTAGTTCATGGACCTTCATATCGTCATGGCTTGGATGTTTCATTTCAGAGGTGATCGCCGCCTCAAGCTCCTGATGCCGCTGGTTGAGCGTTTGCAGGTGTGCTTCCATCGCCATAGTCAAGGCCTCCTATTTTTTGTGACACTAAATTAAATACCAAAATGCCGCTATTGTCGACCGGCCTATGGCTAACCAAATCTGAACGATCGGCGGGCACACTTTCGCCAACCCTTGAAAAGTATGCGGATATCGCATTGTATTAACTATGAAAAATCAGAAACTAATTGTCGGGGTCACCGGCGCGTCGGGCGTTGTTTACGCCAAACGCGCGCTCGAGCTGTTGCGCGAGGCGTCCGTGGAGACCCACCTTGTCGTCAGCAAAGCTGCCGAAATGACGCTCTCCTATGAGCTGGACATGAAAGCGGCGGACCTCGCCGCCCTCGCCGACCATCGCTACGCCATCGGCGATATCGGCGCGCCGATTTCATCGGGGTCTTTCAAAACAATCGGCATGCTGATCACGCCCTGCTCGGTGAAGACAATGTCCGAGATCGCCACCGGCGTCACCTCGAACCTTATTTCGCGCGCCGCCGACGTCGTCTTGAAAGAACGCCGCAAGCTTGTGTTGATGGTGCGCGAGACGCCTTTTCATCTTGGCCACTTGCGGACCATGACGTCGCTGACGGAAATGGGCGCCATTGTCGCGCCGCCCCTCCCGGCGTTTTACGCAGAGCCGAAATCTGTAGAGGCGCTTGTGGACCAGTCCGTCGGCCGCACGCTTGACCTCTTCGGGATCGAAGCCTCCGTCACCAAACGCTGGGGCGAGGATCTCGAAAAAGGCAAGCGCGGCTGATGAGCGTTGAGGGGCCTCATAGTTTCTGGGAATGGTCCCTTGACCGTTACGCGCAAAAGGGCGTCGCGAGCGTCTTGTTGAAACTTCAGGATGATTTCGGCCTCAACGTGAATGTCATGCTCTGGTGCCTGTGGTGCGCGGAGCGTTTTGAACAGCTTCCAGAACTCGCATTGCGTAAGGCGCATGATCTGACGTCCGGTTGGGCGAGCGGCGTCACTGTCGAATTGCGGGCTGTGCGCAAGCGCTTGAAATCGCCGCCGCCGCAAGCCGATCCCGCCATGGCCCAACGCTTGCGCGAGCGGGTCAAGAAAGCCGAGCTTGATGCGGAAGAAATCGAACAGGCGATGCTGGACAAGCTCGCCCGCGAGGTCCTACAACCCGCGACATCGGGAACCATGGAGGAGCGGGCGCGGCGCAACCTCGCCGGCTACGCCGCTCTGGCGGGCGCCGGTTCGGTCAGCGGCTTCAGCGTCTCGCTGTTGGAAGAGCTTCTGGAAACGGCGCACCCGGACGCACGCCTTGAAACGAGCAACGCGCATGACGAAAGATAAAGAGCCGCCTCTTGAACATAGCCGTTTTAAAGTGGTTGCTTCAAATGACGCCGCCGCGCCGCCCGAAACGAAAAAAGCCAAAACCGGCGCAAACGATGAAGCGCTGCAAATCAGGATCGCCGCCCTTGAAGACGACCATCGCGACCTTGGCGCCGCGATCGACGCCCTGACCTCGCAGCCCCACCATGACCGGCTGATCGTCGCGCGTCTGAAAAAGAAAAAGCTTCAGCTTAAGGACGAAATCCAGAAACTAAAAAATTCCGTGACGCCAGACATCATCGCATAGGGCGTCGCGCTTATTCACTCTTGGCGTCGCGTTTGCGCGCGTACATATCCGCATCGGCCTTATCGAGCGCCTCCTCCGCAGAGATTTCCTTCGATAGAGCGACCGCGCCGCACGCGATGTTAAGGAACACCTTTTCGCCATCGACGGTCAGAGGTTCGCCAGCAATGAGCTGTTGAAGCGAGACGGCTTTCGTGCGCGCGTCCGCCGCTTCCGTTTGGGTCAGGAGCAGGCCGAACTCATCGCCGCCGAGCCGCCCAAGGGCGTCGGTCTGGCGGATGTTTTGAGCGATAAGACCCGACACGTGTTTCAGCGCGCGATCGCCGATCGAATGGCCATGGGCGTCGTTCACTTTTTTCATATCATTGAGATCAATGAAGATGAGACTGGCCGGGACGGCGTATCGTTCAATCAGCGCAAGCGTCCGGTTCAGTTCCGCAACGAACGCGCGCCGGTTTAAAACGCCAAGCAGCGGGTCGGTGTCGGCGAGCGTTTTTAAGTCCCGCATTTCCGCGCGCGCCTGATCAAGCTCGGCGCGCAACGCGCGCACCTCTTCCATGAGGCTCAGCAACGCCTTGCGCACGCGCGGGGTCAGCTCGCTTTCCGGCACGCCCACAAACGAGACTTCATCGACCGCCGCCACGGCGTCATTTTTCGCCGCCCGCGGCGCCGCTCCCTTTTCGGCGGCCCGGCTGATGGGGGTCGCCCGTTTGTCTTTGCCGATCTTCATTTCATAAAGCTTTGTCGGTTTGCGCCCCGCCGCAAGACTGGAGGGAAAATGCGCCGATTTTCCGGCTTAGGCTATGCGTATTGCAACTCGGCGCAAATTTGACACGCCCTGGCGCATACGCCTTGAGCAAAGGGGCGCGGTTACGACATTTGTAACCTGCGGAATTTGGCCGTCCATAAACAATGGCCAACAGTTGGGAGTGCGCTCGTCCCCTTCTCAAGCGCGCCCAAACCCCGCAGAGCAAAGAGGAGGCGGCGGTCGCATGCGCCCCCGTCCAGATGACCGCCGTCTCCTTTTTCCCTCCCTTTCCCTCTGTTGCAGGCGTCCGCAACCCTGATATAAGCGCCGCTTTCTACAGCGGAGATTGGGCATGAGCACGCGATCTGACCGGGATGCGCCACTTGTCGGACTGATCATGGGATCGCAATCCGATTGGGCCACCATGCGCAAAGCCGCCGACATGCTGGATGCGCTCAAAGCCCCTTACGAGACGAAGATCGTCTCCGCTCACCGCACGCCTGACCGCCTCTCGGCTTATGCAAAAGAAGCGAAAGATCGCGGCCTCAAAGTGATCATCGCCGGCGCCGGCGGCGCGGCGCACCTGCCAGGCATGGTCGCGGCGATGACCCCCCTGCCCGTGATCGGCGTGCCCGTTCAGAGCAAAAGCCTCAACGGCCTCGACAGTCTCTTGTCGATCGTCCAGATGCCCGCGGGCGTGCCGGTCGCCACGGTCGCGATCGGCGAGGCCGGCGCTGCGAACGCGG
>CAWUIM010000049.1:0-23733 GCA_963922595.1 uncultured Parvularculaceae bacterium | reverse complement strand
GATCGCGCGCGCAATCTCCACGGTCGTGCGTTCCGCGCCCCCTGTCTCAAGGGTCGGAATGACTTGCAGAACGGTTCGGTTGAAAGGCATGGTGCGGGCTATCATCAACGCATCTTTGAGGAATGACAAACGACCTATGTCTGATTCGAGCCCTTCCTATATTGACGGCCCGTCCGGGCGCCTCGCCTACGCCCATGTCGCCGGCGCCGGACCGACACTGGTTTGGCTCGGCGGCTTCCGATCCGACATGGCGGGCACAAAGGCGGTCTATCTCGACCAATGGGCGCGGACGCACAACCGCGCCTA
Source organism: uncultured Parvularculaceae bacterium (assembly GCA_963922595.1). Lineage (GTDB taxonomy): Bacteria > Pseudomonadota > Alphaproteobacteria > Caulobacterales > Parvularculaceae > JAJFFW01. The sequence continues at coordinate 23,427 of CAWUIM010000049.1, read as the reverse complement.
CCTGCGGTTCGATTATTCCGGACACGGTCAATCGGAAGGCGATTTTGAAGACGGCTGCCTGTCAAGCTGGACCGACGACGCTGAGGCGGTGATCAACGCCGCAACCGACGGCCCGCTTGTTCTGATCGGCTCCTCCATGGGCGCGTGGGTCGCCTGCCTCCTCGCGCGGCGCCTGACAAGCCGCATCAAGGGCGCCGTCTTCATCGCGCCAGCGCCGGATTTCACCGAAGCGCTGATGTGGCCGTCCATGGATAGCGAGACCCGTGAGACATTAATGCGCGAAGGCCGCATTGAAGAAGAAACCGAATACGCCGACGAGCCTTCAGTGATCACGAAAAGGCTGATCGAAGACGGGCGCGACAATCTTGTTTTGCATGAGCCCGTGACGATCGACGGTCCCGTGCGCATTCTCCAGGGCATGGCCGACCCGGACGTGCCCTATGCCCACGCCTTCCGCCTCGCTGAGGCGCTGACGGGCGACGACGTCATGGTGGTGATGACCAAATCGGGCGATCATCGCCTCTCAACCGACGCGGATTTGCAGCGTCTCGCCGGCGCCGTCGAGTCGGTTGTGCGGGGTCAAGAATAAGATAAGAAGGCCCCGACACGCACGCCCCCCGCGCGCAACGTAAGATCGAGGCCTTAATGACGAACGCGACCCTCATCGACGGCAAGGCGATCGCCGCCGCCATCACCGATAATCTCGCCGGCCATGCGCAAAAATTCGTTGACGCCGTCGGCGCGCCGCCCTGTCTCGCCGTTATTCTTGTGGGCGAGGATCCGGCGAGCGCGGTTTATGTGCGCAACAAGGGCAAGATGGCGGAAAAACTCGGCTACCGGTCCATTCAAAAAACGCTGCCTGCGGAAACGCCGGAGGCCGATCTTGTGGCGCTCATTGAGGCGCTGAACGACGATCCGTCGATCAACGGAATTCTGATGCAACTGCCCCTGCCCGATCACATCGACGCCTGGAAAATTTTCCAGCTTGTCAGTCCGGAAAAAGACGTGGACGGATTTCATCCGCTCAATGTGGGCCGTCTCGGCGCGGGCGTGGCGCACGAGGCGCTTGTCCCCTGCACGCCGGCGGGCTCGGTCATCCTCGCAAAGTCAGCGCTCGGCGATGATCTCTCGGGGCTTCATGCTGTCGTGATCGGGCGTTCAAACATTGTCGGCAAGCCGGTCGCGCAACTCCTGCTCGCGGAGAACTGCACCGTGACCATCGCCCATTCGCGCACGAAGGACCTCGCGGCCGTGGTGCGCGAGGCCGATCTTGTGGTGGCCGCGGTCGGACGGGCCGAAATGGTGAAAGGCGACTGGATAAAACCGGGCGCAACCGTGATTGACGTCGGCATCAACCGCGTTCCGGCGCCGGAAAAAGGCGCAGGCAAGACGAAGCTTGTGGGCGACGTCGACTTTGCCGCCGCCGCATCAGTCGCCGGCGCGATTTCCCCTGTCCCCGGCGGCGTCGGCCCCATGACCATCGCGATGCTGATGGCGAACACGTACGCCGCCGCCTGCCGGCAACACGGGATTACTCCTGCGCCAGTGCTTTAAACCGCACCGCGGCGCCGCCCGATGACGCCAAGGGCAGTTTGAGCTGATCGCCTTTCGAGACGGCGCGCGTTTCGATGACCATCTCGTATGGATTGTCTTTCCATTCGGCCTTTGCGCCGTCGCGGTAGATTTGCGCTTCGTATTTTTTGTCCGCATCCAGAAAATCGAGGCTGACTTCCATGAGCCGCGGCTCTTCATTAGTAAGCGTCCCGAGATACCAGTCGTCGCCGCCGCGCTCCTTGCGCGCAAACGTTACATAGTCGCCGACTTCACCGTTGAGCGCGATGCTTTCTTCCCAATCGGCCGGCACGTCCTTGATGAACTGAAAGGCGTCGGGGCGCTTTTCATAATTCTCCGGCAGGTCCGCGGCCATCTGGATCGGTGAATAGAGCACCACATAAAGCGCAAGCTGTTTGGCGAGCGTCGTTTGCGGACGGTTGATCGGATCAGACCGCTGCATATCCTCGCGCAAGGGCGGGCGCTTGTTCGGTTCAAGATCGAAAATCCCCGGCGTGAAATCCATCGGCCCGGAGAGCATGCGCGTGAACGGCAGGATCGCCGTGTGCGCCGGCGGGTTCGGCGGCGTGCCCCAGGCGTTGAATTCCATGCCGCGCGCGCCTTCGCGCGAAACCCAATTCGGATAAGTGCGGCGCAGCCCCGTATCCTTCACCGGCTCGTGCGGGTTCATCGCAATCTGTCGTTTCGCCGCTTCAGTGACGACTTTCAAATGATGGTCGACCATGAATTGACCGTCATGCCACTCATAGCGCTTGACGCCTTTTTCATCGATCCGCTCAATGCGCCCCGCGTCCGCCACATAGCCGGACTTGATGACGCGCACGCCATTTTCTTTATAAAGATCAAGAGCGTCTTCCAGTTGCGCTTCGTAATTGGACACATCGCCGGACGTCTCATGATGACCGATAATGCGTACGCCTTTTTCCTGCGCATAGGAGCCGAGCGCCGCCAGATCAAAATCGGGATAGCTCTCAGTGAAGCTGAAAAGATCGCCATTATTGAACCAGTCACCGTCCCAGCCGATGTTCCAGCCTTCCACCAAAACGCCGTTGAAGCCGTGCTCCGCGGCGAAATCGATATAGCGTTTGGTTTCTTCCGTTGTGGCGCCGTGAATCAAATCATTGCCCCAGCTGCGATCGCGAATGTGCATCGCCCACCAGATGCCCACATATTTTCCTGGCTCAAACCAGGACACGTCGCCGAGCTTGTTCGGCTCGTTGAGGTTCAAAATGAGATCAGAATTCAACAGGCCAACGGCGTCGTCAGAAATCTGGATCGTGCGCCATGGCGATTTAAAGGGCGCCTTGGTTTTTACTGCGACCCCGTCCGACCAACGCGACAGATGCGCTTCAAACGCGCCCGGCCGCAGGGCTTGCAGAGACATGCCCGCGTAATCCACAAGCGCCGCCTCATGAATGCTCAAATGGACGCCAGAGGGGGTTTTGAATGTCACCGGCGTATGCGCGTCCTGCACCTTTCCGGCGGGCGTTTCGCTGTAAATATATTCATACCGATTAAATTCGCCGCTCGGGATCCACCATGTCGTCGCCTCTGGGCCGACCGTAAATTGCGTACGCTCGTCGATGATCTCGACGGACTTTAAATATTTCTGCTTCGGCGCCTCGTAACGAAAACCGAGCCCGTCATCGAAAACGCGAAAACGCACGGCGAAAGATCGCGCCGGCCCCTCCATTGCGGCGAAGGTGATCAGCGCTTCGTTGTGGTGATCGCGCACTTGCCTGCGTTCGCCCCAGGGCTGTTCCCAGGTCGCATCGGCGCTCGCTTCTACCGACGCGACGATTTCGAGGTCGCGATCGAACCCATGACGCTCCTTGAACAGAAGACCGAGACGCGAGGTCGTGATGACATCTTCATCATTGAACCGCACCGCATAAGAGGCGTGACCGCCTTCGTCGGAGACTGTGACCGCGATGTTTCCGTCTGGCGAGGCGATCTCGATTTCCTTGGCGAAAACCGCCGGCGAAAAGACGATTGCGCATGCGCCGAACGCAACCGCGCAGCGCTGTGAGATTGTTTTTCCGAGGTCAGTTTTCATGGATATCCTCCCGATCAGATTCGGCGCAGTTTCGCCTGAAACGCCGCCCGCTTAATTTGGAATGGCCGGCACGCGGCGACGATATCGCTGCATGCAAAATTTTGCAATTTATTGCGTAAGAATTCGAGGCAATCGGTCCCTACTGCCTCCAGCAATATTTTGAGCCAGAATGTGGAATACAATTTTTTGCATTTTGAGCAAAAAACGCTTAATCTGCCCGCAACAGCAATCAGCGGGCGTCCATGCAATTTTCCTTGTCGTCTGAAGCGACAATTCACGTCGATCCGATCGGCGAGGAGCGCCAGCCCCTATGCGTTATTGATAACGCCCTCCCCGATCCGGACGCCTTCGTTGACCACGCGGCGGCGCAACCTTTCGGCCAGATCGGCGCTTATTATCCGGGCGTTCGCGCAGCGCTTGACGCCGAATGCGGGGCGTCATTGTGCGAGACGGTCGGAACCATTGCGCGCGAACACTTTGCGATGCGCCATGAGGCATGGGACGGCGAATATTTTTTCTCCATCGTCACCACGCCGCCAGCGCAGCTGGCGCCGATCCAGCGCCTCCCCCACTATGACGGCGTTGAAACCGATCGCCTCGCGGTTCTTTTATACCTGACGCCGGAACCGCAAGGCGGCACATCATTTTATCGCCATCGCGCCACGGGCTTTGAAACTGTCGATCAGTCGCGTTTTCCCGAATACAAATCGGCGCTCGAAAATGACGTGCGCCGCCATGGCCTGCCGCCCGCGCACTATATCGACGACGGCGCGCCGCTCTTTGAACGGATTAAAACGGTCGACGCCGTCTATAATCGTATGCTCGTCTACCGAGGGATAAACCTTCACTGCAGCGCAATCGACGAGAATACGTCATTTTCGCCCGACCCGCGCGTCGGGCGGCTAACGATCAACGCCTTTTTGACGCCCGCATCTTGAATAAACCAGGAACCACGCGATGAGACTTCACTTATTGGCCGCCGCCCTTCTTCTAACGCTTTACGGTTGCAACGGCGAGGCGCAACAAACCGCAGCGCAAGGCGCGACAAAGGAACAGCCTACGCCATTGGAAAAGGCGAACCCTTACGCGCCTCAACCCTATGTGAAAATCGCGCACCCGGAATGGACGCGCGACGCAGTGATTTACGAACTAAATGTTCGCCAATTCTCCGAAGAAGGAACCTTCGCCGCTGCGCAGACACATCTCCCGCGCCTTAAGGAGCTTGGCGTTGATATTGTCTGGCTGATGCCGATCCATCCCATCGGCGAAAAGAACCGCAAGGGAAGCCTCGGCAGTTATTACGCCGTCAAAGACTATTACGGGGTCAATCCGGAATTCGGTACGCTCGACGATCTGAAAGCCTTTATTGAGGAAGCCCATGCGCTCGACATGCATGTGATCCTCGACTGGGTCGCCAACCATACAGCGTGGGACAATCCTCTCGTTACGGAACACCCCGACTGGTATGAGCGCGACTGGAAAGGCGACTATCGCCCAACCCCCTGGTGGGACTGGTCCGACATTATCGATCTCGATTATTCACAGCCGGGCGTGCGCGAATATATGACGAAGGCGATGAAATATTGGGTTGAGGAAGTCGGCGTCGACGGGTTTCGATGCGACGTGGCGGGCTACATCCCCCTCGATTTCTGGAACAATCTGCGCCGCGAGCTTGATGCGGTAAAACCTGTCTTCCTGCTTGGCGAATATGAAGGCCGCGACGCGCATATGGCGGCGTTCGACGCCACCTACGCCTGGAGCCTCAGCCGGTCCATGCAGGCCGTCGCCAAAGGTGAAGCCGACCTCGGCGCGCTGTTCGGCTATTATTCGGAAAATGAAAGCGTCTGGCCCCGCGACGCCTATCGCATGACCTATACGTCGAACCATGATTATAATTCCTGGCACGGAACAGATCGCGAGCTTTACGGCGACGCATTGGAGCCAGCGATCGTCCTGACCTTTGTGGGCGAAGGCATGCCGCTCATCTATAGCGGGCAGGAAGCGGGCAACGAAAAGCGCCTTGAATTCTTTGAAAAGGACACGATCGACTGGCGCAACCACCCCACGGGCGCGCTCTTCAAGAAACTCACAGCTCTCAAACACGATACGAAAGCGCTCTGGAACGGCGCAGCGGGCGCGCGGATGGTGTCTGTGATCAACTCAGCGCCGACAAAAGTCTTGAGCTTTGTTCGCTTCGGCGCCGAAGACGGCGTCTTCGCCGTGATCAATTTTACCGGCGAAACGCAAACCATTAGCTTCCCGCAATCGCTGCACCATGGCGCGTATGAAGAGTATTTTTCCGGCGACCGCGTCACTTTCGACGCTGAACGCACCCTCTCATTGACCCCGTGGGAGTATCGCGTTTACGTGAAAGAATGAATGCGCAACCGACAGCATCAGCGCCCTTGAAAATCGCGATCGCCGGCGGCGGCACCGCTGGATGGATGGCCGCCAATTTGATGGCGCACCGGTGGCGGGACCGCCCCATCGAGATCACGGTTATTGAATCGCCCGATATCGGCATCATCGGCGTCGGCGAAGGATCAACGCCGCAGCTTAAAGCATTCTTCACCGGGCTTGGCATTGCAGAAGCCGACTGGATGCCGGCCTGCAACGCCACTTACAAAAATGGGATCAGCTTTTACGGCTGGTCGGACCGGGAAAACTGCGCGGGATATTTTCACCCCTTCCCCGCGCCGATCGATACGCACACGGCACCAGCCTTTTACTTTCACAGCCACTTCCGCCGGCTCGGTTTTGACCTTGAGGCGCACCCGGATCGTTTCTTCCTGTCGGCGGCTCTCGCGCGCAAAAAGCTTGCGCCGATCCCCAATCGGAATTTTCCCTTTGAAATGGCCTATGGCTATCATTTTGACGCATACCTTGTCGGCGCCTTCCTGCGCGATCATGCCAAGGCGCAAGGCGTCGCCCATCTGGAAGCGAAGATTACGCATGTGGATGTGGATGAGACCGGCGCGATCAGCTCGCTGCGGCTCGATGACGACCGCCGGTTTGAGGCGGACTTCTTTGTGGACGCCACTGGCTTTCGCTCGCTTCTCTTGCAGGACGCTATGGGCGTCAGATTTGAGAGCTTTGCAAAAAACCTCTTCGCCGATTCCGCTGTGGTCATGCCGACGCCTTGTGATCCGGACGGTCTCGCTTCACGGACGACAGCGACAGCGCTGAAAAACGGCTGGGTCTGGAATATTCCGCTTACGAATCGTACCGGTAATGGATATGTCTATAGCAGCCGCTATTGCTCTGAGGACGAAGCCGAAGCGGAGCTGCGCGCTCATCTCGGGACGGAAGATAGCGACGTGGAAGTGCGCCAGCTCAAGATGAAAGTGGGCCAGGTTGAAAAACACTGGTCGAAAAATTGCCTCGCCGTGGGCCTGTCACAAGGCTTCATCGAGCCGCTAGAGGCGACCGCCCTTCACCTTGTTCAAGCGACGGTGGAGCAATTCATCGCCGCGTTTGAACAAGGCGGCTTCACGGCGCGAAACCAAGACACGTTCAATCGGGATATCGCCGCGCGCTTTGAGGGCGTGCGCGATTACATCGTCTGCCATTACCGTGCGAACCTCAGAACTGACACAGACTATTGGCGCGACAACGCCGCCAACGATCATCTCTCCGAGTCACTTCAGCGCATCTTCGAATGCTGGTTCTCGCAAGGGGACCTAAAACAGGAGATCGCCAATCAGGACATTGCGAAATATTATTCGCTGACCTCATGGATTTGCCTGCTCGGCGGATACGGCAATTATCCGGCGGCGCAAACGCTGAAACCGCCGCAAGCGGATCTGCAGCGGTTCGACCTCGCGGTGATTGAAGATTTTGTGGAACGATGCGCGTTGAATTTCCGCGATCATCGCGCGGTTCTCGACGCCGCCTGACGACGGCCCCTTCCCGCCCGCGCCTTAAGCCGCGCAATTGTCGCGAATGAACGCTTCGTGGGATGGGAGCGTGTCCACAGCGCGTCCGATAATCGTCTTCAGATCGGCGAAAAACTTTGTAAGGTCCGCCTCCGAGAGTTGATCCGCAGCGGGATGATAGGCCCGCGGGATGATCCCCTGCCCCACCATTACCTGAACCCAGCCGGGCTCAAGGAAAAGTTCGTCCTGCTCCCGGACAACGCGCCCACTCGCCCTGAAAAGATCGATCTTGTGTTGCAGCGTTTCCGGGATCGCCATCTCGCGGCATTGTTTCCAAAAGTCGGAGTCTTCGCGTTCGTTAGCGTGATAATGAAGGATCAGGAAATCCCGAATGCGCTCAAATTCAACGCGGGTCTGCGCATTGTACGCAGCGAGCAACGCCGGATCGAAAGTTTTGTCCGGGAACATGGAAATCAAGCGGCTGATCATCGACTGGATGAGATGGATAGACGTGGATTCAAGCGGCTCCATGAAACCGCTGGCGAGGCCGATCGCCACACAATTCTTGACCCAGACATTTTTGCGCATGCCGGTCTGAAACCTTAAAAACCGCGGCTCGGCCTGCGGGGCGCCTTCCAGATTTTCCAGCAAAATCGCCTGGGCTTCATCATCGCTGATGTGTTCGCTGCAATAGACATGGCCGTTGCCCACGCGGTGTTGCAACGGAATGCGCCATTGCCAACCGGCTTTGCGCGCCGTCGCCTGCGTATACGGACGGAACACATCGCCATGGGCGCAAGGAAGCGCCACCGCCCGGTCGCAGGGCAGCCAGTGCGTCCAGTCTTCATAGCCCGCCTTTAGCGCGCCTTCGATTAAAAGCCCGCGAAAGCCCGAACAATCGATAAAAAGATCGGCTTCCAACGCGCCGCCGTCCTCAAGCTGAACCGAGCGAATGGCGCCCGTATCCCCATCAAGCGCCACATCGACGACTTTGCCTTCCTTGCGCGTCACCCCGCGCTCTTCGGCGAAAGCGCGCAAAAATTGAGCATAAAGCCCCGCGTCAAAGTGGAAGGCGTATCTCACGCCGGTGAGGTTCGACGATCCAATGCGATCCAGACGCTGGAAGCGGTTTTTCATCGCCGCTTCGGCGTTAATCGAGTAAGCCCATAACGACGTATCGTCGCCGGCGGCAAGCGCGCGCAGCCAGTAATGGTGAAACGGCGAGAAGCCAAGGGGCATGCCGATGTCACCGAAGGCGTGCAAATAAGACTGCCCGGCGCGGCGCCATCCATTAAATTGAACGCCAAGTTTGAAACTCGCCTGCGTCTTCCGGATAAAGACGTTTTCATCAACGCCCAGGAAACGGTTGATGTGGTGGATTTGCGGGATCGTGGCCTCGCCGACGCCGACCGTGCCGATCGCTTCGGACTCCACAAGTGTGATCTCGATCGAACGGCCGAACGCTTTCGACAGAACCGCAGCCGCCATCCAGCCGGCGGAGCCGCCGCCTACGATCAAAACCGAACGAATTGCTGTCGCCATGCTCCAGGAACCTTTCTGCAATAGCATGCTTAAATCGAACCAACGCATCAAGACGCAAAAAGCCCTGCCGACAATGAAGATCGGCAGGGCCTAAACGCGCCCGGGAGGAAGCGTGTTTAGAAGCTGTAGGACGCCCCGATCAGGAACGTGCGTCCAAACCGCTGGTCGTCGATGATTTGAATTTCATCCGCGTCATTGAACGTCCGGAAATTCTCATCGGTGAGGTTTAGCCCCTGCACAGTGACACGAACCCCCTCAAGCGGTCCCTGTTGAAAGGCATATCCGACCTGGGCGTCAATAATCGACTCAGAACCGGACTGGCGAATGACGCGGGTCGCGGAGATGCCCGACACTTCCGCCAGGAAGCTCGACCGGAACCGATGGCTGACGCGTGCTTCAAATCCGCCTGTCTCGTAGAAGAGCGTCGAGTTAACGACCCATTCAGAAAGACCGGGGATTGGGAAAGCCACTGACGTATCATCGCCAAAGGCCCCGCTGTTGGAAATCAGCTCAACTTCGCTGTCCACCCATGACGGGCTTGTTATCAAACCAAATCCACTAAGTGAATCTGAAATGAGATCACCCCCGAGGGACAGTGTAAGCTCGACACCCGCAATGCGGCCGTCACCATCATTTGTCGGTCCGCTAAATGGTCCGAAGGTAGTGCCCAATTGAGCCCGCTCCGCAGGTGTCAGTTCAGCATCTGCAAAGTCAGCGAAGTCGACCAAGAAGCCGTCGCTCGGGTTCACAAAATCTTCGATGTCTTTGTAGTAACCTGCAAGCGCAATGTAGCTCGATCCGCCGAAATAATGCTCAAGCGAAATATCGAATTGGTTGGCGAGGTACGGACGCAGTCGCGGATTTCCGCCGCTCGCACTGAAAACAAATGCATTATTGGCGGGGTCAGCAGCAATCTCGTCCAACGTCGCATCAAGTCGCGCCGTTCGGTTAACGCTCAACGAGACACTAGCGTTCAGCTGATCAAGTCTTGCACGCGCAATGGAACGTGAGGCGCCGAGACGTAAGAATGTGTCGTCACCAAGCTCGAAGATTAGGTTCGCGCTCGGCAAGAATTGCGTGTAGCTGATGCCGTCCGTGACGGGGATGAATCCAGAGTCAAGGACGCCCGAAGTCGCCCCGCCTGGACTGACGCGCGAGCCCTCGGAGACTTGATCCGTATGCACCACCTGCAGACCAATGTTCCCCGTAAGAGGAACAGAGCCAACGTCACCGTTTAGATTGAAGCGCACCCAACCGGTGAGCACATCTTCGCTCACAATCCAGTCTTGCGGCGTGCTAAATGACGATAGCGCAACCGATACAGGTACATAGAAATTATCTACGAGCGCGCGAGTGTCGTAAGCAACCTGCGGTCCAAATCCGAGGAAATCGGCGCCCGTGAAGTTTTCCAGGAGATCAGCAGGAAGCGGCGCCGTCGTAACCGCGCCGTCCGAAATCAAGACAGGACCGCCCGGAAGCGTCAAGAATTGCTGGAGAATCTGACGCTCTTTCTCACGCATCGCCCAGTCGAAGCCAACTTCCACGTTGTCAACAAGGCCAAATTCCAAATCGCGATCAACAGCCGCCTTCAAGTGCCACAATTGATCATCGGTGTCTGGCGCATTGATGAAGCCCGCCTGCACCACGTCACTGCCGCCGCCCCAACCGAGCGGATCAGTCAGCACGAGGAGGGATGGATCAGAGTAATCTAATTGCGAGGTGAATGATGGCCGCTCTCCGGGCTGCTGGGTGAAAGTGATAATGTCGGCGACACCGCCGTCCGAACCGAAACCCGTGCCGGAGTACGATTCTATCAAGCGATCGCGGCGTGTGGCGCGGGAGAAGCTGATATCGAGTTCTACGCCCCAGGTGTCGCTATCAAATTTACCGTTCCAGCCTGCAGAGAACAATTCAGCGCGCCGCTCATTAAAGTCGTTGCGAACAACGCCGCGGACATTCTCAAAGGAACCCGCAGTCGCGAATCCGTCTTGAGTAGACGTTACTGGCCCATTGACCACGCCGAATCCGCCGCCAAATCCGAGCGGGAATTCAATACCGCGTACTGGCTGGTCCTCAGAAAAGTCCGTGTAGAAGATATCAATCGCTGACGAAAACTGATCGTCCGGCTCATACTCAAGCGTGAAGAATCCGCCGACACGATCCAATTCGTTCGAAGCGCCAAAACGACCGTTTGCACCGCCGATAAGCAGCGGATCGGCATCCGTGCCGGCGCCGGCATAGCCCCAAGCATTAAACTGCTGAAGTTGCTGCGGGGATTGCTGATAGGCGAGACCAACCGCAACGCCGAGTGTGTCATCCGCAAACTGATCGATGATTGTTCCGGTGACGCGGAACCCTTGGTTGCTGGCGTCGGGGTTCAGCGCTTCTTGACCGTTGAACTCATAGCGACCGCTAAAGGAAACGACACGGTCGGACTTATCGAGCGGACGGACCGTGCGCAAATCGACCGTGCCGGCGAAGGCTTGGCCAATCAAGCCGGCGTATGGCGTTTTATAAACGACTGCTGATCCCAGAAGTTCCGCTGGGTACTGATCGAATTCAACCCCGCGGTTATCGTTGGTCGTGACCTGCTCACGTCCGTTCAGCAATGCTGTTGAGAAATCGGGGCCCAGACCGCGGATTGAAAGAACGCTTGAACGCCCGTTAAGACGCTGCGTCGCGATGCCCGGTAGGCGGCCGAGCGATTCAGCAATCGAGACGTCCGGCAGTTTACCGATGTCTTCGGCCGAAACCGCTTCAACAATCGACTTCTCGTTCTTCTTTGTCGCAACCGAGTTTTCAAGAGAGCTGCGGAAGCCCTGAACAATAATTTCGTCAGCCGGCTCTTCATCCTGAGCGAAGGCGGTGGGCGCGAAGGCGATGCTTGATGCGCAGCCGAGTAACACGCTGCGAAGCGTCAGTCTGGTCATTGTACCCCTCCCTAATGGGTCAAACAGGTTTTTGTGATTCGGTTATGCAAGATTTGACAATTTTGTGCAATGACCAAAACGCCTCACCTTGTTTTTCACTGGTTTTGTCGATTGGCGCGCGCAATCAAAAACACTGGTGTAATTTTAATACATTGTTTTCTTTCAATTTATTTGAACACCACCACCGCAACGCGGGTTGCAATCGCGCAACAGTCAAAAATGTAATTTCTTGCAATTTTTTACGCCCTCTGGCAGAAAGCCGCAACAAAGAGGAACATCCGCCAAACAAGAATATTGACGAGGGACCGGAAGAATGTCTTGGAGCCGAAGCCAAATAGCGGGAGGTCTCATCGCTCTCGCCGCATGCGTTTCAGGGGCGCAGGCCGCCGCTAATAAACCCGATACGGATTATCTGCAGCGCCCGCCGGAAGATGAAGTCATCTACTTCGTCCTGCCAGACCGTTTTGAAAATGGGGACACGGAGAATGACCGTGGCGGCTATGAAGGCGACCGCCTCACCCACGGGTTCGATCCCACGCATAAAGGCTTCTTCAACGGCGGCGATTTGAAGGGGCTTACAAAGCGGCTCGATTATATCGAAAAGCTCGGCGCAACGGCGATCTGGCTCGGACCGATTTATAAAAACAAACCTGTTCAAGGCGGGCCCGGCGAAGAGTCCGCCGGCTATCACGGCTATTGGATCACGGATTTCACCCGCGTCGATCCGCATTTCGGCACAAACGAGGACTTAAAGGCCTTCGTCGACGCCGCCCATGCGCGCGGGATAAAGATCTATCTCGACATCATCACCAATCATACCGCAGACGTCATCGCCTATCGCGAATGTCACGATACGGCGCAATCGAACGGCGGCGACAAGAGCGAGGGCTGCGCGTACCGGTCGAAATCCGATTATCCGTACGCCACCCGCGGCGATGCGGACGGCAAGAAAATCAATGCCGGCTTTATGGGCGACCAGCCTTCGTTTCAGACGCGCGAAAATTTCTCAAAATTGACGCGCGCTGACTACGCTTATACGCCCTTTGTCTCCGAGGCCGAGAAAGACATCAAAGTCCCGGCCTGGCTCAACGATCCGATCTACTACCACAATCGCGGCGACAGCTTCTGGATCGGCGAAAGCTCGCGCTATGGCGACTTCGCCGGGCTTGACGATCTGCTGACGGAACATCCACGCGTCCTTGACGGCATGATCGAGATTTTTGGAAACTGGATCGAAGAATACAAAATCGACGGGTTCCGGATCGATACGGCCAAACATGTCTCCTCCGAATTCTGGGGACCGTTCACAAAGGCGATGCTGGAGAGAGCGGCCGCTGCGGGCATTCCGAACTTCTATATTTTCGGCGAAGCCTACGAGCCGGACGCCGGCAGGCTGGCGCGGTTCACCCGTGTCGACGGCTTCCCCACGGTGCTTGATTTCGCGTTCCAATCGGCGGTCACGCGGGTCGTCGCCAAAGGCGAGCCGGCGCAAACATTCGCCGATCTCTTTTACGCCGACGCGCTCCATGAAGGCGGCGAAGCGACCGCGCGCAAACTGCCCGTCTTTATCGGCAATCACGACATGGGCCGGTTCGCCATGTTTGTGCGCCAGGAAAATCCGGACCTCACAAACGCGCAAATTTTCGATCGGGTGCGCCTCGCCCACGCTATGATGTTTTTCCTGCGCGGCGCGCCGGTGATCTATTATGGCGACGAACAGGGGTTTAACGGCGACGGCAACGATCAGGCCTCGCGCGAGACGATGTTTCCGAGCCGGGTCGAAAGCTACAACGACAATGATCTGATCGGCACGTCGGCGACGACGGCGGACGAAAACTTTGATACTAGACACCCGCTCTTTAAGGCGATTGCGAAAATGGCTTCGCTTTACCGCAAACACGCAGCCCTGCGCCGCGGCGCGCAGACAATCCGAAAGGCGGACCATGATAGCGGCTTTCTCGCCGTATCGCGGAGCGGCGAAAAAGGTGGCGAATATCTGATCGCTTTTAACGCTTCCGACACGGATCGATCCGAAAATATCGATGTTGATCCGCGCTCGACCTCATGGAAAAAAGTCGCCGGGTCGTGCGTGCGCCGGGCCGCCGCCACGGGCAATGTTCGCGTCACCGTTCCCGCCTGGGGATATGTGATCTGCAAATCGAATGAATGGGACGTCAGCGAATGACCGCATTTGACCACGCCGATGATCGCCTCGCCCCGCGCGCAGCCGACGCATCCCCCTGGTGGCGCGGCGCTGTCATCTATCAGATTTACCCGCGCAGCTTTCTCGATTCCAACGGCGACGGTATCGGCGATCTTCCCGGCGCTATCGAGGGTCTCGATCATGTGGCGAGCCTTGGCGTGGACGCCGTCTGGCTCTCGCCGTTCTTCACCTCGCCCATGCGCGACTTCGGCTATGACGTGGCGGACTATTGCGATGTGGATCCGATTTTCGGAACCCTCGCCGACTTCGACGCATTGATTGAAAAGGCGCATGCGCTGGGCCTGAAAGTCATTATTGACCAGGTCTATTCGCATACGTCCGATCAACACCCCTGGTTTGAAGAGAGCCGCAAGGACCGCACAAATCCAAAAGCGGACTGGTATGTGTGGGCCGACCCGAAACCGGACGGCTCGCCGCCGAATAACTGGCAGTCGGTCTTCGGCGGCGGATCGTGGGAATGGGATAGCCGCCGCCAGCAATATTATCTCCACAATTTCCTGAGCAGCCAGCCTGACCTGAACGTCCACAATAGCGAGGTACAGGACGCGCTGCTCGGCGTCGCCAAATTCTGGCTTGATCGCGGCGTCGACGGCTTCCGGCTCGATGCGATTAATTTCGCCATGCATGACCCGCAAATGCGCGACAACCCGCCGGCGCCGGACGACGGAAAAATCCGCACACGCCCCTTCGATTTCCAGATTCATAAATTCAACCAGTCACATCCGGATATCGCCGCGTTTCTGGAAAGAATTCGCGCCCTCACCGATCAATATCACGACATCTTCACCGTCGCTGAAGTCGGCGGGCCCAACCCGCTCGCGGAAATGAAAGCGTTCACCGCCGATCAAAAACATCTGAATTCCGCTTACAATTTCGCCTTTCTCTATGCTGAGCAATTAACGAACGATCTGATCAAGCAGTCGATCACCGAGTGGCCCGGCGCGGAAGGCGAAGGGTGGCCGTCCTGGGCGTTTTCAAACCATGACGCGCCGCGCGCGATCAGCCGCTGGGCCGCGCCGGGCGACGCGGAGCAAGCGTCGAAATTCTACGCCATGTTGTTGCTGGCGTTCCGCGGCAACGCCTTCCTTTATCAGGGCGAGGAATTGGGCCTTCCGCAGGCGCATGTCCCCTTCGAATTGCTGCAGGATCCCGAAGCGATCACCAACTGGCCGCTGACGCTTGGCCGCGACGGCGCGCGCACACCCATGCCGTGGCGCGCCGCAGATAGAACAGCGGGCTTCACCTCCGGCGCTCCATGGTTGCCGATCGACGCTGATCATGTAACCCGCTCGGTGGAGACGCAAAACGCGGACCCGCAATCCATCTTACATTTCATGCGCAAACTGATTGATATCAGACATCGCAGCTCGGCGTTGCGTTGGGGAGACATCGCCTTTGTGGAAGAAGCGGACGGGCTGCTCGCTTTCTATCGCAAGTCCGACGACGAAGAAGCCCTCTGCGTCTTCAATACGACAAGCGATAAAAGAAAATGGCGGCCATTGAGCGAAAAGCGATTTGAAAAAGCGCTTTGCGTCGGTCCCGATTGCAAAGGCGACGGCGCGCCTGAAACGCTGGGACCGCTTTGCGGATATATCGCGCTCAGAAGGCTTTAAGCACCGCAGGACTCGCGCACGATCAAGTCGGTGGGCAATCTTTCCGACCTGATATCGGCGGCGTCCTGCGCGTTCATCAGCTTCGACACCAACAGCCGCCCCGCCCGCGCCATGTCCTGCGATATGGTGGTCAGCGATGGCTGGCTGTAGCGCGACATCAAAATGTCGTCGTAACCAACCACCGCCACATCGTCCGGGACCCGCAAGCCGCGGCGCGTCAGCCCCCTGATGGCGCCGAGCGCAATGAGATCGCTTGACCCAAAAATGGCGTCGACCGTCGTCCCGCTGGCCACTAGCCGCTCAACCGCCTCTTCAGCAGAATCGATTTCAAAATGCACCGGCGCCACGAGGGCCGGATCGACGTCAATGCCGGCGCTCGTCAACGCTTCCACATAGCCGTCATAGCGCTGCATGATTTCCGGCGCTTCGGTGTCGCCGAGAAAGGCGATCCGCTTTCGCCCAAGCCGCAATAGATGCGCAGTCGCCCGGTGACCGCCGCGAAAATTGTCGCTGCCCACGGAGCAATAGCGCTGGCCGGAAAACTCTGCGCCCCAAACGACAAAGCGCGATTGTGTTTCCGCAAGCCTGTTGAACCGCTCATGGAGAAAACTCTGTCCCAGGAAGATCACGCCTTCAGCCCGGCTCGACGCGATGATTTCCGACAGATCGTCAAAATTGCGCGGCGCCACGTGCGATATGGCGAGATCGCACTCCACTTCACGGGCCGCTTCGCCGACGCCCGCGATCAGCTCCATGTAAAACGGATCGGCGAGACTGCCCGATCGCCCGAGCGGCGTTGGGATCGCGATGGCGATGGTGGCGACCGCGCCGGAGAGCATGGCGGGCATTTGCGGCCGGAACGGATAATGGTGCTCCTTGGCGAGTTTCCAGATGCGTCGCTTGGTGGCGTCGCGGACCAGCGGGCTGTCATTCAACGCCCGCGAGACGGTGGCGGTGGAGACCTGCGCCATCTCCGCCAGGTCTTCGAGCCGAATGCCGCGTTTGCCGCCACCATCCGCCATTAGTGGCCTCCCGCCATCACAGGCTGGCCGCCCTCTTCGCCAAGCGACGCGCCGGCCGGATCATGAACGAGCATGGTCGCGGCCGCTGCAAGCGCAAGACTGACCCCGCCCGCCGCCAGCGCGTAAATCGCTTCGCCGCCAAACGCATACTGAACAAGCACGCCGAGGATACTCGCGGCGAGCAACTGCGGGATGACGATGAAGAAATTAAAGATGCCCATGTAAACGCCCATCTTCGCTGACGGAAGCGCGCCGGAAAGGATGGCGTATGGCACTGAAAGCACCGACGCCCAGGCGATCCCGACGCCGATCATCGAAATCCAGAGCAGTTGCGGCGCGCCAATCACCAAAAATGACGCCAACCCGGCGCCGCCGCAAAGAAGGCATATCGCGTGGGTCGCTTTGCGGCTGAACGCCGACGCGAGGACCGGAATGACGAACGCCGCCAGCGCCGCGAAGGCGAATTGAAGACCGCTCAAGACGCCCACCCAGTTGGCCGCGTTGTTATAAGCCTCGGAAGTGGTGTCCGTCGCGCCATAATGAAAGCTCGACACGCCGGGTACGGTATAAATCCAGAAGGCGAAGAAGGCGAACCACGAAAAGAACTGGACCACCGCCAACTGGCGCATGGTTTTCGGCATGGTGAAAAGATCGTTCATCACCTCCGAATAAGGGTTTTGCGTGCGGCCGCGTTGTTTCAGGAGCCCTGCGGTCAGCAAAAGCAGTCCGAGCGCCACGAGCCCGATGGAGACGAAATAAAGATCATTAACGCTAAGCGCGCCCTCAGCGCCGGTGGAAAGTTGCGCGACGATAATCGTCCCGACCCCGCCAATGAGCAACATCGCGCCGCCCCAGCTGAAATATCGCCTCGCCGGCGCTTCGGCTTCCATAGCGCCGGCCCCTGTAGTCCCGGTCGCTGGTTCAGCGTCATCAAACGCGGCGAGTTCGTCCGGCGAATATTCCTTCGTTGAGAAAACCGTCCACATGACAGCGGCGAACAGAACCGCGGCGCCGATATAGAATGACAACGTCACCGACGGCGGGATTTCCCCTTCTGGCGCAGTGTTCGCCACCTGAAAGAATTCCGTCAGAATCCATGGCATAAAAGAGGCCAGCGTGCCGCCAAGGCCGATAAAGAAGGTCTGCATGGCGAAGCCCTTCGTACGCTGACGATGGGGCAGCATATCCCCCACAAAGGCGCGGAAAGGCTCCATGGTGACGTTGATGGAGGCGTCGAGGATCCAGAGCATGCCGGCCGCGAACCATAAGGCCGGCGCATTCGGCATGAAGAAGAGCGCCGCCGTGGTCGCCAGCGCGCCCCAGAAGAAATAGGGCCGCCGCCGCCCGAGACGCCCCCAGGTGCGATCCGACATGTAGCCGATCACCGGCTGCACGAGGAGCCCCGTCAGCGGCGCCGCAATCCAGAGGATGGCGATGTCCTCGACATTGGCGCCGAGCGTCTGGAAGATGCGGCTGACATTGGCGTTCTGAAGGGCGAAGGCGATCTGAATGCCGAAGAAGCCGAAACACATGTTCCAGATTTGCCAGAACGACAGTGATGGTTTGCGCATGAGGGGCCCTCCCCGGGCGGTAATGTAATTTTTTGCAAACTATTCAATATGCTGGGGAGTTTGTCGAGGGCCGAAGAGGTGATTTTCGCAACAGATGGACGCAAACCCAAGATCGACCTTGAATTTACTTCAAAAATTCAACAGCCTGAGAATTCATAAGTAACAGCGCCCATTATCGGTGGCCCCGGCTCAAGTTGCAAAAAAATGCTAACTTTGACCAACCCACTGTTGGCCCGCCACCCGCTCGGGCAATATTCGCACCCTATTTCCCCGCCACGCGCTGCGCCAGCGCTGCGGTCATGAACGCATCCAAGTCGCCGTCGAGGACATTGTCCGGGCTCGGATTTTCGATCTGCGTGCGCAGGTCTTTCACCATCTGGTAGGGTTGAAGCACGTAAGAGCGGATCTGATGGCCCCAGCCGATATCGGTCTTGCTCGCCGCTTCGGCCTGAGCGGCTTCTTCGCGCTTTTGCAGCTCCACTTCGTAAAGCCGCGCGCGCAGCATATCCCAGGCGGTCGCGCGGTTCTTGTGTTGCGAGCGTTGGTTCTGGCATTGCACCACAATCCCCGACGGCTCGTGGGTGATGCGCACGGCGCTGTCGGTGGTGTTCACATGCTGGCCGCCAGCGCCCGATGCGCGGAACGTGTCGATGCGGCAATCGCTTTCGTTGATCTCGATATCGATCGTGTCGTCGATCACCGGATAGACCCAGACCGAAGCGAAAGACGTGTGGCGTTTCGCGTTTGAATCGAACGGAGAAATCCGCACCAGCCGGTGCACGCCCGACTCCGTCTTGAGCCAGCCATAGGCGTTCAACCCTTTCACCAGAATGGTCGCGGACTTGATCCCAACCTCGTCGCCGGGCTGTTCCTCGATCACTTCGGTCTTGAAGCCCGCCTTTTGCGCCCAGCGCAAATACATACGCAGAAGCATGGAGGCCCAATCATTGGCCTCGGTGCCGCCGGCGCCCGGATGCACCTCGATGAAGCAGTCGTTCTTGTCGGCCTCGCCCGAGAGGAGCGCCTCGCTTTCCGCTTTGGCCGCTTTCTTGGCGAGTGCGGCGAGCATCGCCTGCGCTTCATCAAGGGAGGCCTCGTCGCCCTCCTCTTCCGCCATTTCTGCGAGCGCGAGCGTGTCTTCGAGGTCAGCCGCAAACGCGCCGACGGCGTTGATCTGGCTTTCGAGACTTGTGCGCTCCTGCATCAACTTTTGCGCCGCGTCCGGATTGTCCCAGAGGGTCGGATCTTCCGCCTTTTCGTTTAATTCGCGCAGTCGGTCGTTGGCGACATCCCAGTCAAAGACGCCTCCTCAGCAGTTCGATCGACTGCTTAATTTCGCTGGCGACGGTTTCAATTTCAGCGCGCATGAAGGCGGCTCCGTTTCATTGATATGCGGCGCGCATATCAGAGGCGCGCGCCTTTTCTTATTGTCATCAATTGAAATTCGATTCGGCGCAAGACTTGCCGCGATCAATTCAAGCGACAAGTGAATTAAAAGAGACCTTCCAGCTCTTCTTCCGGCTCTTCAGGCGTAACGGACGGCGCCGCGCTCAAAGGATCGAGCGAGAAAACGTCATCCGTCAGCGATCCGGCGGCGAGCACGTCTTCGGCTTTGAAGGCCTCAAGGATTACATTGCCGTCGCCGGGTCCGGCCGGCTTGCCGGTCTTGGCGTTAACGCGCACGAGGCGAATGCCGGACGGTACGCGGAACGGAATGGCCGGCTCTTCCTTCAGCGCCTCCGCCATGAACTCGGCGAAGATCGGCGCCGCGACGGTGCCGCCCGCCTCGCCGCGGCCAAGCGATTGCGGCAGGTCGAAACCCACATAGACCCCGGCCGCAAGATCGGGCGAGAAGCCGACGAACCACGCGTCTTTATAGTCGTTCGTCGTGCCGGTTTTGCCGGCGATCGGATGGTCGATCACTTTGCGCACCGCCGTGCCGGTGCCGCGCTGAACAACGCCCTGCAGCATCGAGACCATTTGATAGGCCGTACGCGGATCGACAATTTGTTCGCGCAGGTCTGCGAGCTGCGGTTCCGGCTGGTCGGTCCAGCCCGGCGTATTGCAAGTCTGGCAGACGCGCTTGTCATGCTTGTAGATCGTCGCACCGTTGCGATCCTGCACCCGGTCGATGATGAACGGCGTCGTTTCCTTGCCGCCATTGACGAAGGTGGCGTAAGCGGCGGTGATGCGGTCGAGCGTGGTCTCGCCCGAGCCAAGAGAAATCGCCAGCTCGCGCGGCAGAGTATCGGAGAGATTAAAACGCTCCACATAATCCATGATGCGGCCGATGCCGAGATCCTGCGCAAGGCGCGCGGTCATGGTGTTGCGCGACTTTTCAATCCCGTGACGCAGCGTCGACTCCCCGCCATAGCGGCCTTCAACGTAATTACCGGGCTTGTACCAACTGTCTTCGCCAGGCGCGACGAAAGGCGCATCGAGTACGATCGACGCCGGCGTGTAACCGCTGTCGAGCGCTACGGAATAAACGAACGGCTTGAACGTCGATCCCGGTTGGCGGCGCGCCTGGAGCGCGCGGTTGAATTCCGACATCTGGAAAGAAAACCCGCCGACCATGGCGAGCACGCGCCCCGTATGCGGATCAATCGCCACAAGGCCGCCATTTACCGCCGGCGCCTGACGCAAGTGATAAACGCCGTCTGCGGCGCTCGCCTCAACAAAAACGATATCGCCTTCGGACAGGACATCGCTCGCGGCGGAGATTTCATCTTTCAATTCGTCTACGGACTCATAAGCGCGCGCCCAAACGAGATTTTCGAGCGGGATCGCGCCTTCGCTTCCGTCTTCAAAGCCGACTTTCGCTTCCGACTTACTCGCGGAGAGCACCACTGCTGTACGCCAGGGCGAGAGATCGTCGGCCACTTTACGCACGCCGGCGAGTTCTTTCAGTTTCGCCGCAAAGGTTTCGGCCCAGTCGTCGCCGAGCGAGATCTGGTCTATCGCACCGCGCCATCCGTGGCGCTGGTCATATTCCACGAGCCATTTGCGCAAGGCGTTGCCCGCGGCGCGCTGCAGGGACGGGTTCACTGTCGTCCGCACCGAAAGCCCGCCGTCATAGAGCGCCTCAACGCCATAGAGCGCGGCCGTCTGTTTACGGACTTCTTCGGCGAAATACTCCGACGCCCAGTCGCGCGCGCCAAGCGGCGGCGCGATCTCGGCGCCAAGGTCGGCGTCCTGCGCCGCCTTCGCTTCTTCCGGCGTCAAGTGACCGTCGTCGCGCAGGCGCCCGATCACCCAGTTGCGGCGTTCGATCGCGCGGTCGCGATTACGCACGGGGTGATAATTGCTGGGTCCTTTCGGGATCGCCGCGAGATAGGCCGCTTCGTGCACGTCCAATTCATCCAGCGATTTATCGAAATAATTGAGCGCCGCCGCCGCCACACCGTAGGAGCGGTTGCCGAGGTAAATCTCGTTCAGATAAAGCTCTAGAATCTGGTCCTTGGTGAACGCTTTTTCGATCCGGCGCGTCACCAGCCATTCTTTCAGCTTACGGTCGAGCCGTTGTTCACTGGACAGAAGAAAGACCTTCGCCACTTGCTGCGTGATGGTCGAGCCGCCTTCAAGCCGGCGCCCTTGCGCAATGTTGCTTACATTGGAGATTTGCGCGCGGACAACGCCCTTCACGTCGAGGCCGCTGTGATTATAGAAATTCTTGTCTTCCGCCGAGACGAACGCATTTTTCACGCGCGACGGAATGACGTCGATGGGCACGAACAGGCGCCGTTCGCGCGCAAATTCCGCCACTAGTGTGCCGTCGCCTGCGTAGACGCGCGTCGTCACCGGGGGCTCATAGTCGGCGAGCACTTCATAGTCGGGCAGGTCTGCCGCGAGACGATTGAGATAGAGCCCGGAAAACGCCATGGCGCCCACAAGACCGAGAATACCGACCGCGACCACGAGCCCGGCGCCCTCGATCGCCAGTCCCAAAACGCCTCCGCCTGAGGATTTTTTGACTGGCGGCTCGGCGTAAGCGGGCGGGCGTTCAGGCGCGGCCAGCGGCGCGGCGCTCGTCCGTTCGGGTGCTTTCGGCGCTGCGACAGGCGCATCGGACGCCGCCTTTTGAGCAGGCTTCGGCGCAGGCTTGGGCGCTGGTTTCGGCGTCGGCGGCTTTTTCGTCGGATCGTCGGCCATAGTCTCACTCTTCAAACAGATTGCGCCTAACGACGCGTTTCTTTAGTAACGCAATTCTGTGGAAGCGGCGAGACGAATTGAAGGCGATTTGGCGTCGCGGGCGCGCTGAATCCCTGAAAAAATGCTTAGAATCAGCCCGCCTGTCGCGGTTCAGCAACGCTCGCCTCCGCCGCTTTCGCCTTTTCGTCAAAATATTGATCGATGGACGCCGCGACGGCTCTCATCGTTTTTTCCCGCCACTTTTTCGAATTCAGGTTCGCCTCGTCTTTTTCGTTGGAAATAAAGGCAAGCTCCAACAGGACAGCCGGCACGTCGGGCGCCAGAAGCACCCGCAGGTCTTTCTTCCTCAGCGAATTTTTGAGCATCGGCGTCACGCCTTCCAGATTATTCGCCAGCATCGCCGCGAATTTCTGAGAGCTGGTGAGCGTCGCGGTTTGTGCGACGTCATAAAGAATGCCGCCAAGCCCCGGATCAACCTCGCTCATTTTCAGATCGTAGACCTGAAAATCATCCTGCGTGAGGGCCTCTTCCGCCGACCGCTCCTTGCCCTCTTCCGAAAGCGTATAGACCGAGCCGCCGCGCACTTCTTTATCGTCGAGAGCGTCTGCATGGACGGAAATGAACAGATCAGGTTTCGCCTTCAGCGCCGCCTCGTAGCGTTGTTTGGCGCCAAGGCGCGTGTCGTCAGCGCGGGTCAGAATGATTTTGTATCGGCCTTTGGCTTTCAGCATGTCGGCGAGCGCCAGCGAGGCTGCGAGCGTGACCGTCTTTTCGCGCGTGCCGTTCTGGCCCTCAGCGCCCGGGTCGCCGCCGCCATGGCCGGGGTCGATAACGATTGTCGGCCAGTCGGCGCCCGCAAGGCGCGGCGCA
>CAWUIM010000048.1:0-24091 GCA_963922595.1 uncultured Parvularculaceae bacterium | reverse complement strand
GAGCGCCCGCACCGTAAGTGCCGCGTGACGATCCACACCGCACGGCCTGGCGTGATCATTGGCAAGAAAGGTGCTGACATCGAAGGTCTGCGCAAGAAGCTTGCCAGCATGACCGACAGCGAGCTGCACCTCAACATCGTTGAAGTCCGCAAACCGGAGCTCGACGCTCAGCTTGTGGCCGAGAGCATTGCCCAGCAGCTAGAGCGCCGTGTGAGCTTCCGCCGGGCCATGAAGCGGGCCGTGCAGAACGCCATGCGCATGGGCGCGCTCGGCATCCGCGTGAATGTCGCTGGCCGTCTGGGCGGTGCCGAGATTGCGCGGACGGAATGGTACCGCGAAGGCCGCGTGCCGCTGCACACGCTTCGCGCCGATATCGACTACGGCACGGCGACAGCGCGAACGACCTATGGCGCCATCGGCGTGAAGGTCTGGATCTTTAAGGGCGAAATCATGGAGCACGATCCGCTCGGTCAGGAAAAGCGTCTCATCGATGCGCAAACAGGCGGCGTCGGCCAGGGTCGCCGCGAACAGCGCGCGTAAAGTTTTACGGCGCAGACGGAATAAAGTTGGAGAGCAGAAATGCTGCAACCGAAGAAAACAAAATACCGCAAGATGCACAAAGGGCGCATTAAAGGCGTTGCTAAAGGCGGTACGGATCTGAATTTCGGATCGCATGGCCTGAAGGCTATGGAGCCCGAGCGGATTACGGCGCGTCAGATTGAGGCGACGCGGCGGGCGATCACGCGCGCCATGAAGCGGGCTGGACGCGTCTGGATTCGTGTCTTCCCTGATGTGCCGGTGTCTAAAAAGCCGACCGAGGTGCGCATGGGTAAAGGTAAGGGCTCGGTCGAGTTCTGGGCCGCGAAAGTGAAGCCTGGCCGTATCATGTTTGAAATTGACGGCGTTCCGGACGACGTGGCGCGCGAAGCGCTGGCGCTCGGCGCGGCGAAATTGCCGATCAAAACGCGCGTCGTCACGCGCGTCGGCGAATAGGAGAGACGGGCATGAAACCGCAAGAAGTGCGTGATCTCACCGAGGACGAGCTGAAGGACAAGCTTCTTCAGTTGAAGAAAGAGCAGTTCAACCTGCGTTTCCAGACCGCTTCCGGGCAGTTGGAAAAGACGTCGCGCGTGAAAGAGGTGCGCCGCGATATCGCGCGGATCAAAACTGAGTTGACGCAAAAACAAGCCGCAGCTGCGCAATAAGAGAAGAGCCAGGAAATGCCAAAACGTATATTGCAGGGTCCGGTGGTCAGCGACAAAGGCGACAAAACGGTCGTCGTCAAAATCGAACGGATTTTCACGCACCCGCTTTTCAAGAAGACAGTGCGCCGCTCGAAACGCTACAGCGCCCACGACGAGAAGAACGAATACAAAATCGGCGATCTGGTGCGTATCCAGGAATGTAAACCGATCTCCAAGACGAAGACCTGGGAAGTGATCGGCACAGGATCGAAAGCTTAAGGAAATAGCGGGGACCGCCCCGTTTGGTGAAGTCGCGCGATAAGCGCATGGTTAGAAGGCCGGCGATGCCGGGAAGGGTCGATCATGATCCAGATGCAAACAAATTTGGATGTCGCTGACAATTCAGGCGCCAAGCGCGTGCAGTGCATCAAGGTGCTCGGCGGCGCCAAGCGCAAATACGCTTCCGTCGGCGACATTATCGTCGTCTCCGTGAAGGAAGCGATCCCGCGCGGCCGCGTGAAAAAGGGCCAGGTGATGAAGGCTGTGGTTGTTCGCACGGCGAAGGACATCAAACGCCGTGACGGTTCGGTCATCCGGTTCGACCGAAACGCCGCTGTTTTGATCAACGCAAACAAAGAACCGGTCGGCACACGGATTTTCGGTCCAGTGACGCGAGAATTGCGGGCCGCGAAACATATGAAAATCGTCTCGCTGGCGCCGGAGGTGCTCTAATGGCTCAGAAGATTAAAAAAGGCGACAAGGTTGTTGTGCTTGCTGGCAAATATCGCGGCGTCGAGGGCGAAGTCCTAAAAGTGATGCCGAAGGAAGACCGCGTTCTCGTTCAGGGCGTCAATCTGATCAAAAAGCATCAGAAACAAACGCAGACGGAACAAGGCGGGATCATTACACGCGAAGCGCCGATCCATGTCTCTAACGTCGCTTACCTCGATAAGGAGAGCGGCAAGGGAAGCCGGATCGGGTTCAAGATCAATGACGACGGCGCGAAAGTGCGGGTCGTGAAACGTTCAGGTGAGGTTATCGATGGCTGAGGCAGCAACCTATACGCCGCGGCTCAAGCAGCAATATAACGATGTGATCGCCGCCAAGATGAACGATCAGTTCAACTATTCGAACGTCATGCTGACGCCGAAGCTGGAGAAGATCGTCATCAACATGGGCGTCGGTGACGCTGTCAACGATCGCAAAGCGGTCGAAGGCGCGGCGACGGATCTGGAATTGATCGCAGGCCAAAAGCCGGTGATCACGACGGCGAAGAAGTCGATCGCTGGCTTTAAAGTGCGCGAAGGCATGGCCATCGGCGCCAAGGTCACGCTGCGCGGCGACCGCATGTTTGAATTTCTTGATCGCTTAATCACCATTGCGCTGCCGCGGGTGCGCGACTTCCGCGGCTTGTCGCCGAAGAGTTTTGACGGACGCGGCAATTTCGCCATGGGCCTGAAAGAACATATCGTGTTCCCGGAGATCGATTACGACAAGGTCGACAAGATCCGCGGGATGGACATCATTGTCTGCACGACAGCGAAGAATGACGACGAAGCGCGCGCGCTTCTCACTGAGTTTAACTTTCCGTTTCGGAAAAATTAGGAACCGCAACTAGGCGAGGTCCAGCAGCGGCTGGAAACCGGCTTACCCGGAGGACTGAATGGCTAAAAAAGCAATGATAGAACGCGATCGGAAGCGGCGGCGCATGGCGAAGAAATTCGCCTCCAAGCGTGCGCGTCTGAAAGCATTGATCGCGGATGAGAATACGCCGGACGAAGAAAAGTTCGAAGCGGCGCTGAAGCTTGCTGAGATCCCGCGTAACGCGTCGCCGACGCGTCAGCGCAATCGTTGCGACGTGACGGGCCGCCCGCGCGGCGTCTATCGCAAACTGCGCATGTCCCGGATTGCATTGCGTCAACTTGGGTCCGAGGGAAAAATCCCCGGCCTTGTGAAGTCGAGCTGGTAAGGAGCGTCTGCAAGATGTCTATCAATGATCCTATCGGCGACCTGATCACGCGCATCCGCAACGCGCAGATGCGCCGCCACGAAAAAACATCCGTTCCCGCCTCGAAATTGCGCGGCTGGGTTCTCGATGTTCTCCAGGACGAAGGCTACATCCGCGGTTACGCTCGGGTTGAGCAGGAAGGCCAGAAGCCTTCTTTTGATGTCGAACTGAAATATTTCGACGGCGCGCCTGTGATCTCAAAGATCAAACGCGTCTCGAAGCCGGGCCGCCGGGTTTATTCGTCAGTGGGCGATCTTCCCTCGGTGCGCAATGGCCTTGGTATTTCGGTTGTTTCGACGCCGAAGGGCGTCATGTCGGACGCGGCTGCGCGCGACGCCCATGTGGGCGGCGAAGTCCTGTTCGAAGTTTACTAGAGGTTGGGAGCGAAAAATGTCCCGCATTGGTAAAAAACCGATCTCCGTACCGTCCGGCGTGACCGTGACGGTCGACGGACAGACGGTGAAGGCGAAAGGCCCGAAGGGCGAGCTTGAGTTCGTGGTCAACGAGCTGTGCACGGTTGCGCTTAACGACAATGAAGTCACCGTGACGCCTGTAGACAAGTCGAAGCCCGCACGCTCCATGTGGGGCATGTGCCGCACGCGGATCGCCAACATGGTCGACGGCGTTGAAAAAGAGTTCACGAAAGAGCTTGAGCTTGTGGGCGTTGGGTATCGCGCGCAAATGAAAGGCAACGACCTGAACCTGGCGCTCGGCTTTTCCCATGACATCACGTTCAAGGCGCCGGACGGGGTGAAGATCGCCGCGCCGAAGCCGACCGAAGTGATCATCAGCGGCATCGACAAACAAAAAGTGGGACAGGCTGCGGCAGAGATCCGCGCCTTCCGTCCGCCGGAGCCGTATAAAGGCAAGGGCGTTAAGTACAAAGATGAATATATCTTCCGCAAGGAAGGCAAGAAGAAGTAATTCTTCTTCAAACGCGAGGATTTGGAACCATGGCGTTGAAATCGTCAGACAAAAATCAGGCCCGCGCCCAGCGCACGCGCCGCAAGTTGAGAAAAGTCTCGGGCGACCGTCCGCGTCTTTCTGTTTTTCGCTCGTCGAAGAACATCTCCGCGCAGATCATCGACGACGCGTCCGGCAAGACGCTCGCGTCCGCATCGTCGCTCGATAAGTCGTTGCGCGAGGGCTTGAAAAAAGGGTCCGACCAGGCCGCCGCCACAGAGGTCGGCAAAGCGGTCGCGGAGCGCGCGAAAGAGGCCGGCGTCACAGACGTCGTCTTTGATCGCGGCGGAAACATTTATCATGGCCGCGTCAAGGCGCTGGCCGACGCCGCGCGTGAAGCCGGCCTGAAATTCTAAGGAGACGCTTGATGGCGCGTGATGACGATAGAGGCAGAGGCCGCGGCCGCGGCAGACGCGACGACCGCGAAGAGCGCGATGAGTTTGTAGACAAGCTCGTTGCAATCAACCGCGTCGCCAAAGTTGTGAAGGGCGGTAAGAATTTCGGGTTCGCCGCGCTTGTGGTCGTCGGCGATCAAAAAGGGCGCGTCGGCTTCGGTAAGGGTAAAGCCCGCGAAGTGCCGGAAGCCATTCGCAAAGCCTCGCAGGAAGCAAAGCGCAATCTTGTGCGCGTGCCGCTTCGCGAAGGCCGCACGCTTCACCATGACGTCCATGGCCGCCACGGCGCGGGCAAGGTCGTTTTGCGCGCTGCGCCTCCCGGCACCGGCATCATCGCCGGCGGTCCGATGCGCGCCGTCTTTGAGACGCTCGGCGTTCAGGACGTGGTGGCGAAATCCATCGGCACATCGAACCCTTACAATATGGTTCGCGCCACATTCGACGCCTTAAAAGCGCAAACGAGCCCGCGCTCGATCGCGAACAAGCGCGGCAAGAAGGTCGCGGACATCATCTCGCGCCGCACAGGCGGCGGCGAAGCGCGCGAAGTCGGCGAAACCGCCGGCGCAGAGTCCTAGAGGTACGTCTCATGGCTGAGAAGAAAACATTGAAAGTGCGTCAGACCGGATCGCCGATCCGCCGGCCGCAAGATCAGCGCGCGACGCTGGTGGGCCTTGGCCTCGGCAAGATCGGGCGCGTGCGCGAACTCGAAGACACGCCCGCCGTGCGCGGCATGATCCGCAAGGTTCGCCACATGGTGGAAGTCGTCGGCGAATAGGCGACCCGAACGAATTTACAAACAGGCGAGGCGGCTGACGGCCGTCGGAAGTCGAGGAAAAAATGAAACTCAACGAACTCTCCGATAATAAAGGTGCGCGCAAGACGCGCACGCGCGTTGGACGCGGTATCGCATCCGGCAAAGGCAAAACCGGCGGCCGCGGCGTCAAAGGTCAGAAATCGCGGTCAGGCGTTTCCGGCATCCGCGCCTATGAAGGTGGTCAGATGCCGCTTTACATGCGCCTGCCGAAGCGCGGCTTTAACAAGCCGAACCGGTTGAAATTCGCCGAAGTCAATGTGGGTCGTCTCCAGGCCGCCGTGGACGCCGGCAAGCTGCCCGCCGACATTAAAGTCGACGGGAAGGCGCTTGTGGAAGCGGGCGTTATTCGCCGTGAGCTGGACGGCGTGCGCCTTCTGGGCTCAGGCGATCTTTCCGCAAAGCTTGAGCTCGTGGTGGCTCATGCGTCCGCCGGCGCGAAAGCGGCGGTTGAAAAAGCTGGCGGCACGATCATCGTGAACGCCCCGAAATCCGCCAAAAGCGAAGCGAAAAAGGACGGCGCCTAAATCCCGCCGCGGCTCAAATCGGGGGCTTGCATCGCACTCAATGCGCCGCCACATGAGCCGAGGTTTTAGGGAGGTCCGCCGGGACGAGACCAGGCCCCGCAAGGCTGACGGCGCGCCGGAAACATGAAGAGCGAATGACGCTGATATGACATCTGCTGCTGAACAGTTTGCTTCGAACATCAATCTCGCTTCTTTTGCGAAAGCGGAAGAGCTGAAGAAGCGCCTGCTTTTCACGCTAGGGGCGCTGATCGTCTACCGGCTCGGCACTTACATCCCGATCCCGGGCATCAACCCCGTCGCCTATGCGCAGCAATTCCAGTCCCAGCAGGGCGGCCTTCTCGGCACGCTGAACATCTTCGCCGGCGGCGCCGTGGAGCGGATGGCGATCTTCGCGCTGAACATCATGCCGTACATTTCTGCGTCGATCATCATGACCCTGATGACCGCGGTTATTCCCTCGCTTGAAGCGATCAAAAAAGAAGGCGAGCAAGGACGGCGGCAAATTAATCAATATACGCGCTATTTGACGGTCTTTCTTGCAACCCTACAGGGATACTTCATCGCGGTGAGCTTACAAGCGCCGACGAACGCCTCTGGCGGCATCCCGGTGGTGACCGATCCCGGACCCTTCTTCCTCCTGACGACGGTGGTCACCCTTGTGGGCGGCGTCATGTTCCTGTTGTGGCTTGGCGAACAGATTACCGCGCGCGGCGTCGGCAACGGCGTCTCGCTGATCATCTTCGCCGGCATCGTTGCGGAACTGCCGCGGGCGGCGGCCGGTCTTCTCGCGCTCGGCAGCGGTACGGCAGGCGGCGGACAGACTTTACCTGGCGGCGTCGTTGTTCTCGTTATCCTGATGTCGCTGGCGCTGATCGCCTTTGTCGTCTTCATGGAACGATCGCAGCGCCGCGTTCTGGTTCAGTATCCGCGCCGGCAAGTGGGTCAGAAAATGACCCAGGGCGAGAAATCGCATCTGCCGCTTAAACTGAACCCGTCAGGCGTGATCCCGCCAATCTTCGCATCGTCATTGTTGCTACTGCCGGCGACGGCGGCGGGCGCCATCGGCGATAATTCGCCTGAGTTCCTGCAGAACCTTCAGATCTGGTTCGCGCCGGGCAAGCCGCTTTACATGGGGCTCTACGCGGTTGGCATTATCCTCTTCACCTTCGTCTACACATCGGTGGTCTTCAACACCGAAGATGTGGCCGACAATCTGAAGAAATATGGCGGCTTTATTCAAGGCTACCGTCCGGGCGCGCGCACTGCGGAATATCTCGATTTCCTGATGACGCGCCTGACGGTGATCGGCGCCGCTTATCTGACCTTCGTGTGTTTGATGCCGGAATTCCTGCGCGCCAACTATCCGAGCATTCCCGTCTATCTCGGCGGCACCTCGCTTCTGATCGTTGTCTCGGTCACGCTCGATACGGTTGCGCAGATCCAGGGCTATCTGGTGGCGCAACAATATGAAAGCCTGATTAAGAAGTCGAAACTGCGCGGCGGGAGAGCGCGATGATCCTCATTCTTCTCGGGCCGCCCGGCGCCGGCAAGGGCACGCAGGCGCAGCGCATCGTCGACACGCGCGCGATCCCGCAGCTCTCCACCGGCGATATGTTGCGCGCCGCGGTCGCCTCGGGCTCCGCGCTCGGCAGCCGCGTTCAGGCGATCATGGACGCCGGCGATCTCGTCTCCGACGACGTGATTGAGGAAATCATTTCCGAGCGCATCCAGGCGAAAGACTGCGCGCGCGGCTTCATTCTCGACGGCGCCGTGCGCACTGTCGGTCAGGCGGAAATGATCGACCGCGTCCTCGAAAAGCTCGGCCGGTCGCTCGATGTGGTGATCGAGCTGGTGGTCGATGAGGAAGAGCTTGTCGATCGCCTGAAGGCCCGAATCGAAGAGACGAAAAAGGCCGGCAAACCGCTTCGCGCCGACGACAATGAAGAGACCTTCCGCAAACGCCAGGGCGTCTATCGCGACCAGACGGCGCCGCTGATTCCCTTCTACGAAGCCCAGGGAAAACTGCGCAAAGTGGACGGCATGGGCACGATCGACGCGGTCGCTGCAAAGGTCGACGCCATTCTTGATGAAATAGAGGACGCGAAGTTGAAACGCGGTCTCGGAAACAGTTGACGGGGGCAGGGCGATGACTATATCTACGCGTTCCGCCGTTAAGGACTTCGCTCGCTCGGCCCCGATTTTTGCGGGAACCGGCGCGGGCTTTATTGCTTTGAACCCAATAAAAGCGCCGTTCCGCGGCGGAATTGAAACGAAGAGGTAGACTCGTGGCCCGTATTGCAGGCGTCAATATCCCGACGAACAAGCGCGTTGAAATCGCGTTGCGCTACATCCATGGCATTGGCCCGTCCAAAGCCACCGAGATTTGCTCCGCCGTGGGCATTCCGCGCGAGCGCCGCGTCTCCGAATTGTCGGACGCCGAAGTCCTGCAAATCCGCGAAACCATCGACCGGGACTACATGGTCGAAGGCGATCTGCGCCGCGAAGTGGCGGTGAACATCAAGCGCCTCATGGACCAGGGCTGCTATCGCGGTCTGCGCCATCGTCGCGGCCTGCCGGTTCGCGGCCAGCGCACTCACACGAACGCCCGCACCCGTAAGGGCCCCGCGAAACCGATCGCCGGTAAGAAGAAATAAGGAACGCTGATCATGGCGAAACAACCTGCAGGCCGCGTGAAACGGCGCGAGCGCAAAAACATCACCTCCGGCGTCGTGCACGTGAACGCGTCTTTCAACAATACCATGGTGACAATCACCGACGAACAGGGCAATGCGATTTCCTGGTCGT
This sequence comes from uncultured Parvularculaceae bacterium, assembly GCA_963922595.1. Taxonomy (GTDB): domain Bacteria; phylum Pseudomonadota; class Alphaproteobacteria; order Caulobacterales; family Parvularculaceae; genus JAJFFW01. The sequence continues at coordinate 15,398 of CAWUIM010000048.1, read as the reverse complement.
CCGCGGGCGGCATGGGCTTTAAAGGCTCGCGCAAATCTACGCCGTATGCGGCGCAGTTGGCCGCCGAAGACGCCGCGAAGAAAGCGATGGAACATGGCCTGCAAACGGTGAACGTGGAAGTGCGCGGACCAGGCTCGGGCCGCGAAAGCGCGCTGCGGGCGCTTCAGTCCGTAGGGCTTAACGTCAACATGATCCGTGACGTGACGCCGATCCCCCATAATGGATGCCGTCCGCGCAAGCGCCGCCGCGTCTAGAATTGTTCGGGGCCGGACGACCGGCCCTTCATAGAAATTGCTGATGGAGACCGTAACAACGTGGTTGAAAAGAACTGGCAAGAATTGATCCGCCCAACGAAACTCGACGTGACGCCGGGCACAGACCCGTCGCGCCGCGCGACGATCGTGGCGCAACCTTTGGAGCGCGGCTTCGGCCTGACGCTCGGCAACGCCCTGCGCCGCATTCTATTGTCGTCGCTTCAGGGTTCGGCCGTCACCTCGATCCAGATCGACGGCGTCGTCCATGAATTTTCGTCGATCCCTGGCGTGCGCGAAGACGTCACCGACATTGTTTTGAACGTGAAGCAGCTTTCTCTGCGCAGCCATGCGGAAGGGCCGAAGCGCCTCGTCCTGAAGAAGTCGACGCCTGGCGTCGTTACGGCGGCGGATATCGAAGAGAACGCCGCGGTCGATATTCTCGATAAGAGCCACGAGATCTGCCACCTCGACGAAGGCGCAAGCTTGCGCATGGAGCTCGTGGTGCAGTCCGGGAAAGGCTATGTGGAAGCGGACCGCAACCGGCCGGAAGACGCGCCGATCGGCCTCATTCCTGTGGACAGCCTCTATTCGCCGGTCAAACGCGTCGCCTATCGCGTTGAGAATACCCGCGAAGGCCAGGTTCTCGATTACGACCGCCTGATCCTTGATCTTGAGACGGACGGATCGGTCTCGCCGGAAGACGCCGCCGCTTACGCCGCGCGCATTCTTCAGGATCAATTGCAGATTTTCGTCAACTTTGACGAGCCGAAGATGGAAGGCACCGCACCTGAGCGCGAAGAGCTTCCGTTTAACCCGGCGCTCTTGCGTAAAGTCGACGAACTGGAGCTGTCTGTACGTTCGGCCAACTGTCTGAAAAACGACAACATCGTATACATTGGCGATCTTATCCAGAAGACGGAAGCGGAAATGCTCCGCACACCGAATTTTGGTCGCAAGTCGCTGAACGAGATCAAAGAAGTGCTCGCCGGGCTCGGCCTGCACCTCGGCATGGATGTGCCGGACTGGCCGCCGGACAATATCGAAGAGCTTGCCAAGAAGTTTGAAGAGTAACAACTGATCCTCGCCGGTCGTCTGGCGATCTATACGGAGAATAACCCATGCGACACGGGATGGCGCACCGCAAACTGAACCGGACCCACGAACACCGCAAAGCGATGTTCGCGAACATGTCCTGCGCGCTCATCAAGCATGAGCAGATCACCACGACATTGCCGAAGGCGAAAGAACTTCGCCCCATCGTCGAAAAACTCGTAACGCTCGCCAAGAAGGGCGCAGCTGATGAGAAGCGCGCGCTGCACCTGCGCCGTCTCGCCATCTCCCGCCTGCGCGACAAGGACATGGCTAAAAAGCTTTTTGACACGCTGGGCCCGCGCTACGCAGAACGCGACGGCGGCTATATCCGGATCATGAAAGCGGGCTTTCGCTATGGCGACAACGCCCCGCTTGCTGTGATCGAGTTTGTTGATCGCGACGAAAGCGCTAAAGGCCAGGATTCCGGTCCGGTCATCGGCGTCGAGGATGACGACGACGAGGCGTAGGGCGTCAGGCGCTTTACTTTAATGACAAAGCGAATGCTGCAGAGAATGACTGGATAATAATCCGGTAGGAGGGGTCATTGGAACGCTATTCGAGATTTAGGAAAGTCTTTGATCAACGAATAGAGAGTTACTCTCGGCGTAATGGCGGTCCGTTGGTGCACGATGTAAAAGTTGAACTGCGGAAACAACTGTTCGATATTTCGAAAGAGGCTAACCAGCAGCCTGTAACGCATGAGAAAATGATGCGTTTTACTCAAAAAGGAATGTTGGATAATGTCGCGTTGGTATTGGAGCATTGGGATCGGAAGCCAGAACCCATTCCAGGAATAAACCAAGCTTGGCTCGCAACGCTCGTTCTTGAAAATCAAGATCCGCCGCCGCCTGCTCGTTAAGAAATGCCCAGGCTATTCGCAAAAGCCTCTGATTATAGCGTAATCGTTGACGAGACGGCGCTGCTTAAAAAATTTGAATTAAGCGCAATATTTTGCGCCGCGCTAATCACAGTTTTTTCAATTTATATCTTGACGATATTGTCGATAAAGGCAGAGGGAACGCCTTCCCAATTTCATGTGTTCGTCAAATATATTAGTCTTATCGGCTGCGCGGCAGGCGTCGGTTCTGCATTAGACGGCATGCGTCTTATCATCAACATACTCCACGAATTCGCCAAACTGACCCCGAGTGATACGCGTGCGACAAACCGAAAAGCGTTGCTGGCGCAGATTGCGAATCGCGTGAACGTGAGTATCTATTTGTGTGGACTGTCAGCAGTCGGATTGTTGTTTTGCATCGCAACAGTATGAGGGCTGTTCGCGCCGCCATCTTGACTATTCAGTGTTGTTCTTTATTTGTTCTTTTGCGCAGATAGGGTTTTGCAATGTTTCAGGAAACACAAAGTGACATGGCGCTGGGCGACGATGAACTCCACGAGGCATTGTTGACGCTTGATCTTGCCATTGACGACCCGGAGGTGCAGGCGTTCTTGCGGACTGCGCCGGAAGGGCGCCGCCGTGATAAGCTTGCGCTCACCGCGCTGCGTATCGGCGTCCTCGCGCTTAAACAGGCGCAGGGCCAGATCGACGCGACGCGGGTGCGCAATGAGGGCGAGCGGTTGCTGACGGAAATGGGCTCGGCGCTATCAGCGCATCGCGAAACCGTTTCCACTGAAATCAACAGGACGCTTAAAGACTATTTTGATCCGACGTCGGGCCGCTTCGCCGAACGCGTCGAGCGCCTTGTTAAAAAAGACGGCGATCTTGAACGCGCCTTACGCGAACAGGTGGCGGGCGACGGGTCGAGCCTTGTCAAAACGCTGAGTGACTATACGGGGCCGGAAAGCCCAATCATGCGCGCCATTGACCCCACATCAGAAAAGGGCCTTGCGCAGAGCGTCGCCAAAAGCGTTGAAGAGAGCGCTGCCGCACAAACTGAAGCGATCCTCAAGGAGTTTTCGCTCGACCACGACAATAGCGCGCTGTCGCGCACCATCCGTGAACTGACGCAAAAACATGGCGCCGCAGGCGAGGCGCTGCAAAAGCAGGTGGCGGACGCGGTCTCTGAATTTTCACTGGACCGGGAGGACTCTGCGCTCTCCCGTCTCGTGCAACGCGTCGACCGCGCGCAGAAGCTCATCAATGACGAGTTCTCGCTCGACCGCGACGGCTCGGCGCTCGCGCGCATGCGCAAAGAAATGCTCGACCAGATCGAAGCCTTCGCCAAGAAACAAACGACGTTCCAGGCTGACGTGATGGAGCGTCTGACCGAGATGGCCGCGCGCAAAGCCGAAGCGTTGCGCTCGACCGCGCATGGCGATGATTTTGAGGCGACGCTCCTCTCCTTCGTCCAGGAGATCGCCCAGAAAGCCGACGATATCGCAACGCCCGTCGGCGCCACCACAGGCGTTATCCGAAACTGCAAGAAGGGCGACATCGTCATTGAGATCGGACCGGAGAACCGCGCAGCGGGCGCAAAGATCGTGATCGAGGCGAAACAGGATGCGTCCTACACGGTGCAAAAAGCGCGCGAGGAAATCGAAACTGGGCGCAAAAACCGCAGCGCCAATATCGGATTGTTCGTGTTCTCAAAACGCACGGCGCCGGAAGGGCTCGATCCCTTGCGCCGTATCGACAATGACATTTTCATTATCTGGGATGATGAAGACGAAGCGTCCGACTGGATCCTGCGCGCGGCGATCTCGCTCGCCAAAGCCATGGCCGTGAGGGCTGGTGAGGACGCGGCCGGCAAGGCGGCCGATTTTGACGCCATCGAAAAAGCAGTACGCGCCGTCGAAAAACAGGCGGGCGCGCTCGAAGAGCTTGCGACATGGGGCGCGACAACGCGCAAAACCGGCGACAAGATCGAAACCAAAGCCCGCCGCATGCGCGAGGCGCTGGAAAAAGAAGTCGCGCTTCTCGACGAAAGCCTCGCAGGGCTGCGCGCCGGCGGTTAAGGCAAAAGTTCGCGCGTCGACGCGCGCCCGCCATATCCCCCGTACGCGCCGCGCTGGTGACTATTCGCCGTCCAAAATATTCGTCAACGTTTCCTGGATGCTGGATTTATTCTCGTCAAAGGCGGAATTGATTTCTTTGATGCGCTCTCCATAGCTATCGAATTCCGTAACCGCGACGGTGAGCATGAAGTTGCCGTTATCTTGATCGTCACCTGTTTCCCGCGGTGCGCTCGCGTATAGCTTTGCATCTGACCCAAGCCGCAGGCGATGGATATTTGTCGGGCTAATATCGAGGATTTGATCTCTTAGGGTCGCGATATCATTCCCTGTTGTTTGCGTCCCGCACGTGAATTCGTAATTTCCCTCATTCGCGTTGAGTACGTCCTTACGGAATCGATTGTAGGCAGAGAAATATCCGTTGGTCGTCTTTCCACTTACGCGAGCGCCCTTGACCTCAAAACTCTGCGGCCCGACTTTGGTCGATGTGATCTTTCCCTCTTTATCGTAATGCAGATAGTCAAAGGTAACTGCGGCCGTTACATCTATATCATTGTCTGCGGGTGGGAGAGTTGGGCCGGCGCCGGTCAGCGGGTCGGTAATAATTTCCCATGGATTGAGAATGTCCACACCAAACGGGGAAAGCATATCGAATGCGATGAGTTTCGCCTTCGAGTAACGCATGGAGTATGCGACTGGCGCGAGATAGAAGAATTGATCATTCGGCGTCGGTAACGCGATGGCGCAAATGGAAATCGCATCGATTTCATCGGCCGCTTTCGCATGCTTTTTCACATAGCGCGTGAGTTTGAAGCCGGCGAACTTCATCGTCGTTGTGATGCGTTGTGAGTGCGTGCTCTCACAATCCACGGCGCCGTCCTCGCCAGTAATTTCATCATTGTCAGCACTTCCATGATAGAAGACATCGCTTGCAGCGGTTGCTGAATAGGTGGCGGTGTACCGCTTTGCTTCGTCCTTAAGCGCTTTGCTGACTTGTTCGACGGCAATTTCTGCAATCTTCCCAGCGGCGCCGCCACCCGAGAACCCGAATGCCGTTGCGCTTCCAGCGCACTGTTTCCGTTCCTCGCTGGTGCGGGTGTAAGCCAGCTCAATCTCAACGCGCTCCTTCAGGCTCTTGTCGGAGTTTGCGTTCGGGATAAAAACAATATCCGTTAACTGATTGCTGACTGACGAGCAGCCTCCGATAAAAACAAACGCAATAGCGCCAACGGTTCTTATTACAGTTCTGCTCATGATTTCCCCCTAATGTTATAATGACACGATAAACGGTGCGACGCGCTGAGGGCAACATGCGGCGGGGCTTTGGAGTGATTCTAGCCGTCCGACATTTCGGGACTGGCCCGGGGCGGACGTTATTAAACGCGACGTCCAATTGCCGCCTGTTGCTCTTAAAGCCTTTCCAAACCAACGCCGCGGCCCCATATTCCGCGCCATGGTTCAGCGTCGGCTCTTCACCTGGTTTGAAAACCGTCTGCCGCCTTTTCCGGGGACGCGCGCCGGCGCGCCGCCCGAAAAGCTGTTCGACTTTTGCTGGCATTATTCGAAAGATGCCATGCCGTGGCTGATTGCGCTTTCCTTATTGTCGGCGGTGATCGCTGTGGGCGAGGTCATGTTGTTCGGCTTCCTCGGCCAACTGGTGGACTGGCTCGCGGCCTCCGAACGCGACGGTTTTCTGGACAGGGAAGGCGGCAAACTGCTCTTTATGGCCGGTGTGCTTCTCGTGGGGCTGCCGCTTGCCGCGGCGCTCAACTCGCTCGTGATGCACCAGTCGCTTCTCGGCAATTTCCCCATGAGCGCGCGCTGGCGGATGCACCGATTGCTCCTGCGCCAGAGTCTTTCCTTCTTCGCCGACGAGTTCGCTGGGCGCGTCGCCACCAAAGTGATGCAGACATCGCTCGCCGTGCGCGAAGCGGTGATGAAGATTCTCGATATTCTCGTTTATGTGGCAGTCTATTTCCTCACGATGCTGATCTTGATCGCGAGCGCTGACTGGCGGCTCGCCGCGCCCATCGTCGTCTGGTTTTTCATCTATGCCGCCATCATCTGGTATTGCGTGCCGCGCCTCCAGAAGACCTCCGAGCGCCAGGCCGACGCACGGTCTAAGATGACCGGACGCATCGTCGACAGCTACACGAACATTACGACAGTGAAGTTGTTCTCTCACTCGGGCCGGGAAGAAGCCTATGCGCGCGAGAGCATGGACGAGTTTCTGGGAACCGTGCATCCGCAGATGCGGCTCGTCACGCAGTTTTATGTGATGACCTATCTGAACAACAGCGTGGTCGTGTTCCTGATCGCCGCGATCGCCATTCAGCTTTGGCTCGGGCAACTGGTCTCGGTGGGCGCCATCGCCGTCGCTATCGCGCTCGCCTTGCGCATTAACGGCATGTCCCAATGGATCATGTGGGAGGTCTCGGCATTGTTCGAAAATCTCGGCGTCATTCACGACGGCATGGAAATGTTGAACCGGCCCGTCACTGTCGTCGATGCGCCCGACGCCGGCCCGCTCAACGTGCGGGAAGGGGCGGTTGCGTTTGAGAATATTCGTTTTCATTACGGCAAAGGCGCGGGCGTCATTGAGGATTTGTCGCTCGCCATCAAGCCGGGTGAGAAGATCGGGCTTGTGGGCCGCTCCGGCGCCGGCAAGACGACGCTCACAAACCTATTGCTGCGCTTTTACGACCTCGAAGGCGGGCGCATCCTGATCGACGGTCAGGACATTGCGCATGTGAGCCAGGATTCCTTGCGCGCCGCCATTGCTGTGGTCACCCAGGATACGTCTCTATTGCACCGGTCAATTCGCGAAAACATCGCCTACGGACGGCCGGGCGCCAGCGACGAAGAGATCGCCGCGGCGATACGGCGCGCGAACGCGGACCAGTTCATTCTCGACCTGGAAGATCAGAAGGGGCGCAAGGGCCTTGACGCCCATGTGGGCGAGCGGGGCGTGAAGCTCTCCGGCGGGCAGCGTCAACGGATCGCGCTCGCGCGTATCTTCCTGAAAGACGCGCCAATCCTTGTCCTTGATGAAGCGACGTCGGCGCTCGATTCAGAAGTGGAAGCGGCGATCCAGGATAACCTCTTTGAGCTGATGGAGGGCAAGACCGTGATCGCCATCGCGCATCGCTTGTCCACGATCGCTGAGATGGACAGGCTCGTTGTCCTCGACGCCGGGTCGATTGTGGAGACCGGAACCCATGACGACCTCGTCGCCAGCGGCGGCCTTTACGCAGACCTCTGGGCGCGCCAGTCCGGCGGTTTTATCGGCCGTGAAACCACAGCGACGGCCGCCGAATAAGGCGTCCTGAGGTCCAACCTTTCTCACTTTCCAATCACGCGATTGTCGTTGGCGCGTGATCGCGCGCGTCCCCACCTCTTCCGCATGACGCAATCGAAAAGGAAATGACAATGTCCCCGTTGAAAGTGATCGTCGCAAGCGCCGCCGTCGCAGCAGTCTCCGCCTTCGCTCCGGCCAATGCCGAAGCCGTCGCCTATAAAGCGCCCGCCGCGGTCATCACCGCAGGGTATGATGTGGAACGCGCGCCATACGCGGATTCAGATGCGCTTTACGTGGAAGCGGGATACAAATCACGCCGGCATTTCCGCGGCGGCGGACGCAGTTTTAAGCGCCACGGCTATCACGGCCGCAATTTCTCGAAGAGATCGCGGTTCGGCGCACGCAAATATTACGGCCATCGCGGCCACGGCCTGCACCACAAACGCGCTTTCTCCCGGCATGATCGCCATTTCCACCATGACGGCGCCCATGTCGGAGTCAAGAAATTGAAGCGGGCGAAGAAGTTCAGGAAATACTAGCGGCCCCTTGTTTCAAAATTGCGCGGCGGGGCGCGCTCCCCCCCTCGCTCCGCTGCGTATAGGACGGCCGGCCTCGTTCTCTCCCCCATGCATAAAGGCCGGCCGTTTCCGGTTATCGAAAGACGCCCGGAATAATGCGCATTGATCGCCGTCCCCGACGCCGGTAATTTAGGGCTTCGCCTATCAGGAGCCGCCTTATGATCCGCCAGTTATTTCTGTCTCTGACCGCATGGTGCGCGCTCGCCGGGTCCGCCTGCGCCGCGCAGGAACCCGACGAGATGCAGGGCGAGGCCATCACCGCGAAGCCGCGCGTGGCGCCGGAAAGCATGGCGGAGGTACAGCTTTCCTTTGCGCCGATTGTAGATCAGGCGGCGCCGGCGGTCGTCAACATCTTCACCAAACGCGTCGCGCAACGTCAGTCCACGGGCGATCCGTTCTTTGATCGCTTCTTCGGACGCATGACGCCGCGCGAACAAAGCTCGCTCGGCTCCGGCGTGATCGTCAGTCCTGATGGCGTGATCGTCACCAACAATCACGTCATCGAGAACATGACGGAGATTAAGGTCGTTTTCGCGGACCGCCGCGAATTTGAGGCAGACCTGCTTTTCACTGATCCGCAGACTGATCTCGCGGTGTTGCAGATTTCGGTCGATGAGCCTCTGCCGTTTCTTGAATTCGCAAATTCCGACGCGATTGAAGTCGGCGATGTGGTGCTCGCGATCGGCAATCCGTTCGGGGTCGGCCAGACGGTGACTAACGGGATCATCTCGGCGCTGGCGCGCACCGCGGTTTCGATTTCTGATTATCAATTCTTTATACAGACGGACGCTGCGATTAATCCCGGTAATTCAGGCGGCGCGCTCGTCGATCTCGACGGTAAGCTGATCGGCGTCAACACGGCGATCTATTCGCGCTCGGGCGGCTCCAACGGCATTGGCTTCGCGATCCCGGCGCGCCTCGTTCAGCAGGTGCTGGCGACCGCCGTCAATGGCGGCGTTCTGCAGCGTCCATGGATCGGCGCGTCCACAAACACTGTGACGGCCGACATTGCGCGCGCCATGGACCTCGACCGGCCGGCGGGCGCGCTCGTGGAAGATCTCTGGAAAGGCGGCCCGGCGGCGAAGGCGGGCCTCAAAGCCGGCGACGTCGTGATCGAGATCGACGGCAAGCCGGTCTATGACGCTGAAACGCTGCGCTACCGCGTCGGCATCAGGAATGACGGCGAGTCTGCGAAAGTTGCGTTTTTGCGAAAAGGCCAACGCAAGGAAGCGAACGTCACCTTCTCGCTGCCGCCCGAAACGCCAGAACCCGATCCGCGTCTCCTTGAGGGTAATCATCCGCTGAACGGTGTCGTCGTGGCCAACCTGTCCCCGCGTTACAATGAAGAGATCGGACTTGACCCGCTCTTGACTGGCGTCGTCGTGACAGAGACGACCCGGCGTAGTTACGCCGCGCGCAAGGGTCTGCGCCGCGGCTATCGAATTTTGTCCGTTAACGGAAGACGTGTTGAGACCACGAAGGATCTGGAGCGCGAAATCGAAAGATCAGCGCGAAGCTGGGATATCCAGGTCGACACCGGCGAACGCATCGTGCCCTGGCGTGTGGGGCGTTAACCAACGATTGGTCCGGCTGGTCTGTCGCTCGCCCCAAGCAATCACGGGCTTTTTTGATAGATACTGGACAATTTGTGGGAAACTTATGCACCCCCTTTGAGGGGCGCCCTATACTGGGAGGCTGAAACCTGTGAGGAGCCCGCCCGCTGATGTCCGATCTCTTTCAATCCGCCAACTTGCAAGATGACGCGCCGCGTCCGCTGGCGGATAAGCTTCGCCCAGCGACGCTCGGCGAGGTCATCGGTCAGGATCATTTGCTCGGCGAGGGCGCGCCGATTGCGCGGATGCTGGCGGCGGGGCGGCTCTCATCGATGATCTTGTGGGGACCGCCCGGCGTCGGCAAGACGACCATCGCGCGGCTGCTCGCCGACGAGACTGATCTCGAATTCGTGCAGATATCAGCGATCTTCTCCGGGGTTGCGGAATTGCGCAAGGTCTTCGACCAGGCGAAGGCGCGCCGCCAGACGGGCAAGGGCACGCTTCTTTTTGTTGACGAAATCCATCGCTTCAACCGGTCCCAGCAGGACGGGTTCCTGCCGCATCTGGAATCTGGCGTCATCACGCTAGTGGGCGCGACGACCGAGAACCCGTCGTTCGAGCTAAACCCGGCGGTTCTTTCACGGGCGCAAGTGTTTACCTTGAACCGTCTCGACGAGGCGGCGCTCGAAAAACTACTTGCGCGTGCGGAGGAGAGCGAGGGCCGGGCGCTGCCGTTAACGGCGGAGGCGCGCGCGAGCCTCATCGGCATGGCGGACGGCGACGGACGGTTTCTACTCAATCTCGCCGAGGAGCTGTTCGCCGAGCCGGCGGACCGGCCGCCCATCGACCAGCCGGCGCTCGGCGCATTCGTTCAACGGCGCGCGCCCATCTATGACAAGGCGCAGGAGGGGCACTACAATCTCGCCAGCGCGCTGCAAAAATCCATTCGCGGGTCAGATGTGGACGCCGCTCTTTACTGGGCGGCGCGGATGATTACGGCGGGCGAGGACCCGCGCTTTGTGTTGCGCCGCCTTGTGGTGATCGCCTCTGAAGATATCGGTAACGCTGATCCGCAGGCCTTGCCGCTCGCGATCGCCGCGAAAGACGCTTATGAATTTCTCGGACAGCCCGAAGGCGAAATCGCCATCGGCCAGCTCGTCGCTTATCTGGGCACGGCGCCCAAATCGAACCGTTCCCACGCCGCTTTTGTTCGCGCGAAAATCGCGGCGAAAGAAACCGGATCGTTGACGCCGCCCATGCACGCGATGAACGCGCCGACGAAGATGATGAAAGGAATGGGGTACGGCGAAGGCTACGAATATGATCATGACACAGAGAAAAACTTCGCCGGGCTTGATTACTTCCCGCCGGATATGGAGCGGCGTCGGTTTTATGATCCATCCGATTATGGGTTCGACAAGGAAATCAAAAAACGGCTGGCCTTCTGGGAAAAACACCGAAAGCCGAGAGGAGACGCGTAGTGGACCCCGCTGTCGTTAAGGGCGCCGCGCTCGCCGTTTGGTTCGCATCACTGTTTTTGCTGGAACGCCTCTTTCGCGCGTCGCCCGAGCGCAAAGGTCCCGGCCGTCTGGCGCGCAACGCCGGCCTGTGGGGGCTGACGCTCGTCTTGTCGCCGCTCTTCGTTCTGCCGCTGGCGCTGTGGGCGGACGGCCATCATTTTTGGACGCGCCCCGAGATCCTGACAGGCGCCGCCGGTCTCGCGCTCAGCCTGTTGGCGCTCGATTTCTGGACCTATTGGATCCATCGGGCTTATCACGAAGTCCCGGCCATGTGGCGCCTTCACGCGCCTCACCATCTTGATGAACATCTTGATACGACGTCGGCGGTCCGGTTCCATGTGGGCGAAATCGCCTTTTCGGCGCTGCTTCGGTTGATTCCCATTCTCGCCTTGTCGATCCCGTTCACGCACCTTGTGATCTACGAGACTGTGCTGGCCGCGTCGTCGTTCTTTCACCATTCCAATGTGCGGTTGCCGGCGCGGCTTGAGAACGCCTTGTCGAAAATCATCGTCACGCCGTCGATCCACTGGGTGCATCACCACGCGAAACGCGCGGATACGGACTCAAACTATGCGAGCATTCTCAGCCTGTGGGATCCGGTCTTTCGCACGCGGAGCGCCACGAAGCGTACGCCGGAGATGAAAATAGGCGTGGAAGGTGTTGAAGAGAAAACCTTTTTGGGGTTACTCCTCTCGCCTTTCCAGAGGATGTGAACGATGAATAGTCCTTCCATATGGCTGGCGGTCGGCGCTGGCGGGGCGCTTGGCGCGATGGCGCGCCACGGCGTCTCGCAATTGGCGCTGCGCGCATTCGGGCCGCATTTTCCGTGGGGAACGTTTATCGCCAATGTCACAGGCGCTTTTTTGATGGGCGTGCTGATCGTCTGGCTGTCCATGCGCGAACCAACCTCGCCGGAGGTGCGCGCTTTTCTTTCCGTGGGCATGCTCGGCGCATTCACCACATTCTCCACGTTTTCGCTCGATGTGGTGATGCTCTTCCGCGACAAGGCTTATCTGGCGGGCGGGGGGTATCTGTTGGGATCAGTGGCGCTTTCCATCGCCGGATTGCTGCTTGGGTTCGCCATTGCGAGGGCGGTCTTATGAGCGGCGTTCAAATGCGCACGGTTTCCGACGCTGATGCGGGCATGCGGCTTGACCGATGGTTCAAGACGCATTTTCCAGCAGTGCGCCACGGGCAACTGGAAAAACTCCTCCGTAAGGGACAGATCCGGGTTGATGGCGGACGCATCAAGGCAAGCCGGCGCCTCGAAGCGGGCGAGACGGTGCGGGTGCCGCCGCTCGAAGAGAGTGAGCCGCGCACTGTCCGCGCAGCCTATCCGGCCCACCGGCGCGATGAGGACGCCGCATTCCTGCGTGAGCTGATCATTTTTGAAGACGACGCGATCATCGCGTTGAATAAGCCGTTCGGCCTCGCCGTGCAGGGCGGGGCGAAAACCGCGCGCCACATTGACGGGATGCTGGGCGCGCTCGAAAAAGACGGCGAGCGTCCACGTCTCGTGCATCGGTTGGACCGTGACACAGGCGGATTGCTGCTGCTTGCGAGAACGCGGCGCGCGGCGGCGAAGCTCGGCGGCGCGTTCCAGCGCCATGAGGTTGAGAAAACCTATTGGGCCCTTGTCGCCGGATCGCCGCGCCCGCGCGAAGGGACGATCGATATGAAGATTGCGCAGCGCATGGTGCGTATCGGCAAGGGCGAGCAGGAGCGCGTCACGCCGGCGGAAGGGGAAGACGCGCGCAAAGCGCTCACTGATTTCCAGACCATCGATGAAGCGGGCCACGGCGTCTCGTTTCTCGCTTTGCGTCCGGTCACCGGCCGCAAACACCAATTGCGCGTCCACTGCGCGGCGATCGGCGCGCCTATCGTGGGCGACCGGAAATATGGCGGCCCCGCCGCGCTGATCGACGGCGTCGATGAGGCGTTGCACCTGTTCTGCCGCACCATGGTTTTCCCGCATCCGAAAACGGGCGCTCGAACCGTCATCACAGCGCCCCTTCACGGCCACATGGCTGAGACATGGCGGTTTTTCAATTTTGATGCGAATGCGGAAATCGTCTGGCCAGAGGTGCGCCCATGACGCAACTGGCGGACAGCGCCAAAGGGCCGAAACGGTTTTATGAACGCGCTGAGGCCGCGGCGGGCGAGGACGGCGCATTCGCCATCCATCTTGACGGGCGCGTTGCGAAAACGCCTCTGCGCAATGCCCTCGCCACCCCGCATGAGGCCCTTGCGCAAGCGGTGGCGAAGGAATGGGCCGACGTCGATGACGAGATCGAGACCTCGCGCATGCCGCTCACGAAATTATTGGCGACGCTGATCGATCTTGAGGAAGCGGAACAAAACGCCTGGCGGCGTACGGTCATCGATTATCTGCAGTCGGATCTTTTATGTTACCGCGCCGGGGAGCCGGCGGCGCTCGCGGCGCGCCAATGCGAGGTTTGGGACCCTTATCTTGAGCGTTGGGCGTCGGTGTTCGGGACGCCGCTGCGCACGGTGACCGGGGTCATGGCGAGCGCGCAATCGGCTAAGGCGTTGGCGCGCGCCGATGAGTTCTTGTCAGATCTGCCGCTCGACCATCTCCTCGCGGTTAAGTGTGCAACCGAAATCACAGGCTCTGCGGTGCTCGCGATATCTCTTGCGCAGGGGGCAAATGAGCCCGGCGAAATATTCGCGGCCTCCCGCCTCGACGAACGCTTCCAGGAAGAGCGCTGGGGGACCGACGCCGAAGCGAAGGACCGCGAGCGCGCCCTGGAACGGGAGTTCGGCGCTATTGTTCGATTTCTAGCGCTGACGCCGGCGTAACCGCTGCGTCTTCGTCCACCGCCGCCGGGCGCATCGTGTCGCCGCGATTGGCGGCGCGGAACTGCAATAGCTCTTCCGCTTTCAGAAATGTGTCGCTATTCTCGTCCATGGCGTCGAAGTCGACGAGATATTCCGCGATATATTCCTTCTGGCTGAGGGTTTGCGCTGCGCCGGCCATAAAGGCGAACTTCTTCCGCGCTTTCGCGGCCGCCTCGTTTTTGGCCGCATCAGGATCAATTTCTCTCAAAAAAGCGTCATACTGACGATCGCGCGCCACATCATCGGTGGGCGCTTCGACGAAGCGTTTGCTGTTCTCGCGCCACGTCTCCACAAGGCTCACAAATTCTTCAATGTTCATCGCGCCGTCGCGATTCTTGTCGGCGAGAATAAAGTCAAGCTTCGCTTCTTCGAGCGCTTCGGGGCGGGTGAGAACCGCTTGGTCGAACGCGGCCTTAAGCGCTTCCACTTCGCTGACGCCGGCTTCGGTCGCCCGGACTGGCGCGCCACGCGAATAGGTGATGGTGCGCTTTTCGGATTCGGCGACTTCGCCATTGATTGACCGCGTCAGCGTAACCGACTGCTGCAGCTGCTGCATTGAATTCAATTTGTCCGCGATCTCGTCTTCGTTGACCGGCTCTTCTTCGGTGGCTTCTTCGGTTTCCGGCTCAGCTTCCGCGGTCACCGCTTGCGATTCCGACGCCTGCGTCAGCCCCGGTGCAATTTCGGCTGGCGCCGCCGTGGGCGTATCCGTTTCCACGAGCGGCGCGGGGCCGTCTGCAGCCTCCGGATCGGCTGCCTCCGTTGTCAGCGTTTCAGTCGGAGCTTCGACGGCGGGCGGCGCCATCGCTTCGGCTGATTCGTGTTGCGCGGCCGCTTCCTGCGCCGCCGGCTCTTCCTCCGGGAGGGCGCCGACGATCTGCGCCGCTGCAACGCTGTTGAGCGCCAGAAATGCGCCGCCGGCCTTCAACAAAACTCCGATTGTCATCCAGATGACTCCTCTTTGCCCGCTTGGAATTCACAAGCGTCGCGATATTAAATTGCTCGCTCGTAAAGACTAGAGACCCTGTCCAAAATGTCATTTTCCGGGTGATAGGGTGGGCGCGGCAGCGTCGTGCGTCGGCCCGAATATCTCCTCAAACGCCCTGCGCAGGGCGTCGTCGGCGTCGTCCATGGTCACGGGCAAGCCGAGATCCACAAGGCTCGTGACGCCAAGACCCGGCTCATCGATGCCGCATGGGACGACGCCGCTGAAATGGCCGAGGTCAGGCTCCACATTCAGAGATATGCCGTGGAAGCTGATCCAGTGGCGCAGGCGCACGCCAATGGCCGCGATCTTGTCTTCGCGCGGTGTCCCGTCGGGCAGTGGCGGT
>CAWUIM010000047.1:0-24584 GCA_963922595.1 uncultured Parvularculaceae bacterium | reverse complement strand
GCCGCTGGCGGTGTCGCAACATCAGGCGCGGGCGCCGCTGGCGCCGCCGGCGGTGCGTAAGCGTGCGCTCGACGCTGGTGTCGATCTGCGTCGCGTGCCGGGATCGGGTCCCGCGGGACGGATCACCCATGAAGATCTCGACGCATTTTTCGAGAGCGGCGGGGCGATTGCGCGCGGCGGCGGGAAAGCCGCAAATACCGCCGTACACGAAGTGCCTTTCGTGGGCCTGCGCCGGAAGATCGGCGAGAAAATGGCGACCTCCAAGTCGCGCATTCCCCATATCACCTATGTGGACGAAGTGGACATGACGGCGCTCGAAGAAACGCGCCAGCTTCTCAACAAGAATAAGCGCGACGATCAGCCGAAGCTCACGATCTTGCCGTTCCTGATGCAGGCCATGGCGAAGGCGATCGGTGAACAGCCGCAATTAAACGCGTTGTTCGACGATGAGGCTGGCGTGATCCGCCAGTATGGCGGGATGCATATGGGCGTCGCGGCGCAGACTGATAACGGCCTTGTGGTGCCGGTCGTCCGTCACGTGGAAGCGCTCGGTCTGTGGGATTGCGCCCGCGAGCTAACCCGGCTCGCTGAGGCGGCCAAGAACGGAACCGCCTCGCGGGAAGAATTGACGGGCTCGACAATCACCATCACGTCGCTCGGCGCTATGGGCGGCGTCGTCACGACGCCGGTGATCAATCACCCGGAAGTGGCGATCATCGGCGTGAACAAAATGCAGACCTTGCCGCACTGGGACGGAACGCAGTTCGTCCCGCGCAAAAAGATGAACCTTTCCTCAAGCTTCGACCACCGCGTCATCGACGGATGGGATGCGGCGGTCTTCATTCAACGGATTAAAGGATTGTTGGAAGCGCCGGCGGCGATATTTGTGGATTAGATTTGAACCGGCTCCTCACGGTCGCCCATAAGGGCATGCAGGACATGGACGCGTTATGGAAAACATCACTTGCAAACTCCTGGTCATCGGCGCTGGTCCCGGCGGATACGTCGCGGCGATCCGCGCAGGCCAGCTTGGTCTTGATACGGTTATTGTGGAAGCGCAGGCGGACGGCGGGACATGCCTTAATGTGGGCTGCATTCCGTCCAAGGCGATTATTCATGCGGCCGACGAATTCGAAAAGGCGACGCATTTCGCCAATTCGAGCGCGATCGGGATCAAAACCTCAGCGCCGCAAATCGATCTGGCGCAAACCGTCGCCTGGAAAGACGGGATCGTCTCCAAACTGACGACCGGCGTCGGCGGGCTTTTGAAGAAGTCGAAGGTACGATCCGTCAAAGGCTGGGCCTCTTTCGTTGACGGAAAAACCGTCGAGGTGAAGACCGACGATGGCGTTCAGACGATTCACGCCGAGCATGTGATCATCGCCACGGGTTCGGTTCCGGTTGAGCTGCCGTTCCTGCCGTTCGGCGGCGATGTCATTTCATCGACCGATGCTTTGGCGTTGAAAGAAGTTCCAAAACGCCTCGCGGTGATCGGCGCCGGTTACATTGGCCTTGAGCTTGGCATCGCCTTCGAGAAACTCGGCGCTCGGGTCACGATCGTTGAGGCGGAAGACCGTATCTTGCCGCTTTATGACAAAGACTTGACCCGGCCAGTGATGAAACGGCTGAAAGCGTTGGGCGCCGATGTGCGCCTCGGCGCCAAAGCGAAGGGCCTGTCGTCCGACGGCGACGGGCTCATCATCGAAGAAGCGAATGGAGAGCCGGGGCTGGTTCCCGCCGACAAGGTGCTGGTCACTGTCGGGCGCCGTCCGCTTACGGAAGGCTGGGGCCTTGAAAATCTCGCGCTCGATATGGCCGGGCGTCATATCCAGATTGATGACCAATGCCGCACATCCATGAAAGGCGTTTACGCCATCGGCGACGTCACCGGCGAGCCGATGTTGGCGCACAGAGCCATGGCGCAAGGCGAAATGGTCGCGGAAATAGTCGCCGGCCATAACCGCCAGTGGGATAAACGCGCGATCCCGGCGATCTGTTTCACCGACCCGGAAATCGTGTCGGCCGGTCTGTCGCCCGAGGAGGCGATTGGTGAAGGATACGAGATTGAAACGGCGATGTTCCCGTTTTCCGCAAACGGCCGCGCCATGACCATGGAAGCCGAGGACGGCTTCGTGCGCATCGTTGCGCGAAAGGACAATCACCTGGTCCTGGGGCTTCAGGCGGTGGGCGACGGCGTCGCCGAACTCTCCGCCTCGTTCGGATTGGCGCTTGAAATGGGCGCGCGGCTCGAAGATATTGCGGGCACCATCCACGCGCACCCCACACAAGGGGAAGCCTTCCAGGAAGCGGCCCTCAGAACCCTTGGACACGCCCTCCACATCTAGAAAACGAAAAAAACGCCTGCCGCCGCTCGAGATCGGGTGGCGCGAATGGGTCGCGTTCCCGGACCTATATAACGGGTCGATCAAAGCGAAGATCGATACTGGCGCGAAGACATCAGCGATCCATGCGTTTCGGATCAAGGAAGTGATACAAGGCGGGGCGCCGCATGTAGAGTTCTTTCTGCATCCTGAGCAAAAACGAAAAAAGCCGGAAATCCGATGCATCGCTCCGATCATTGACATACGCCGGATCAAGAGCTCAAACGGCGTCGCTCAGGAGCGTT
Source organism: uncultured Parvularculaceae bacterium (assembly GCA_963922595.1). Lineage (GTDB taxonomy): Bacteria > Pseudomonadota > Alphaproteobacteria > Caulobacterales > Parvularculaceae > JAJFFW01. The sequence goes on along the minus strand of CAWUIM010000047.1, from coordinate 21,958 downwards.
TTATCATCGAAACGCCCATGGCGATGGGTGGGCGCGTTTGGCCGGTTGAAGTTTCGCTGACTAATCGTGATGAAATGGGTTTCAGGCTCTTGATCGGCCGCGACGCAATCAGCAAAAGAACGGTAATCCACCCGGGCAAATCTTATCTGCTCGGTCGCAAAGAGGACGCGACGAAGAAATGAAATTTGCGCTGCTTTGTCGAAATCCCGACCTTTATTCCCATGTCCGGCTTGTGGAAGCAGCTGAAGCGCGCGGCCATACGATGGATGTGATTGATCATCTGCGCTGTTACATCAATATCACCTCTCACCGGCCGTCGGTTCGATATCGGGGCGAGAAGCTGCCGGTCTATGACGCGGTAATCCCGCGTATCGGCGCGTCGGTGACATATTACGGCACGGCGGTATTACGTCAGCTTGAGGTCATGGGCGTTTATCCGGTCAACGAGTCGGTCGCGATCACGCGGTCGCGCGACAAGCTCCGGTCGATGCAGCTTCTGGCGCGCAAAGGGGTCGGTTTGCCGGTGACGGTTTTTGCGCACCGGACCAATCGCGCCGACGAGATTCTTGACGAACTTGGCGGCGCGCCGGTGATCATCAAATTGCTTGAAGGAACGCAAGGGATCGGGGTTGTCCTGGGCGAGACCGCGAAAGGCGCTGAATCCATCATTCAGGCCTTTGGCGGCGTAAAGACCAACATTCTGGTGCAGGAATTCATCAAAGAAGCCGGCGGCGAAGACATTCGCTGCCTGGTCGTTGGCGGCAAGGTGGTCGCCTCGATGAAGCGCAAAGGCAAGGAGGGCGACTTCCGATCGAACCTTCATCGCGGCGGCACGGCTGAGCCGGTCAAGATCACGCCGCAGGAACGCTCAACGGCGATTATGGCGGCGAAGATCATGGGACTGAACGTTTGCGGCGTCGATATGCTGCGCGCCAATCATGGACCCGTGGTGATGGAAGTGAACTCCTCGCCCGGCCTTGAAGGGGTGGAGAAGGCGACAGGCCTCGACGTCGCCGGAAAGATCATCGAGTTTGTGGAGAAAAATGCGCAGCCCAATAAGACAAAGACCAAAGGCAAGGGCTGATCGCCGTCCGCGGCATTACGATTTGCGGGCGGGCGCGCTCTTTAGTCCGTCACCTCAACGCCCTTCCAGAAGGCGATGCGGTTTTTGATCGCTACGGCTTTTTCCCTCGGGTCCGGATAATACCATGCGGCGTTTTCATTCTCCGCCCCATCGACATTCAGCGAATAATAATGCGCTGTGCCTTTCCACGGACAAAAGCTCGTATGCTCCGAAGGGCGGAGATAGTCGTTGTTGACGGCGGCTTCCGGAAAATAGGCGTTGCCTTCGATGCGGACGATGTCATCGCTCTCCGCGATCACAATATTGTTCCAAACCGCTTTCGCCACGGGCGTGCTCCTTAGTCGAACAGACTTGAGACAGATTCTTCATTGGCGATGCGCCGAATTGCTTCCGCGAGAAGGCCGGCGATCGACACGGTTTCAATCTTCGCGCAGGCGTCCACTTCCGGTGTCGCCTCGATCGAATCCGAAATCACAAGCCGTGTCAGATCTTTTGAAGCGCCGACGCGTTCGGCGGCGTTCCCGGAAAGAACGCCGTGGGTCGTGTAAGCGGAAACGCTGCGCGCGCCCTTTTCCATTAGCGCTGTCGCGGCGTTCAGCAAGGTGCCGCCGGAATCGACAATATCGTCGAAGAGGAGGCAGTGACGATCGGAGACGTCGCCGATGATGTTCATGACTTCCGACTTGCCGGCTTCCTCGCGGCGCTTATCGACAATCGCCAGCGGCGCATCGTCGAGACGTTTGGCGAGCCCGCGCGCGCGCACAACGCCGCCCACATCTGGCGAAACAATTGTCACGTCGCCAAGATCGCCATTGTAGATTGACCGGATCTTCTTTTCGAATTCCTTCACCGCATAAAGATTATCGGTGGGGATATCGAAGAACCCTTGTATCTGTCCGGCGTGGAGATCCACCGTTAGAACGCGGTCCGCGCCTGCAGTGGTGATCAGGTTGGCGACGAGCTTTGCGGAGATCGGTGTGCGCGGTCCGGCTTTGCGATCCTGCCGGGCGTAACCGAAATAGGGCAGCACCGCCGTGACCCGGCTCGCCGACGCGCGCGTCAGCGCATCGATCGTGATCAACAACTCCATCAGATTGTTGTTCGCCGGGTTTGACGTGGACTGGATCACGAATACATCTTCGCCGCGGACATTTTCCTCAATCTCGACAAAGACTTCACCGTCCTTGAAGGTGCGGATGTCGGCTTTGCAGAGATTGGTGGAAAGGCGCTGGCCGATCGCTTCTGACAGGCGCTTATTGGAGTTTCCTGTGATCAGTTTCATGGCGACCCCTCCATGGACCTAACAGCTGCCTCGCGATATGCGCGCGTTTTGTGACGGTTTCTTGACGATATGGCAACCCTTGGCGGGACGCCGCGAACGGCTTTTTTCAACAGGCCGTTTCCGGCAGCATGATGACCGACAAATTGCGCCCATAATCGGGGACTTGCGCGCGCCTTGAGCCGCGATAGCTGAAGTAGCGATCTTCTTCGCCGAGGGTGCAACCCGCCGTGTCATCCACCTGATCAACCCCGGCGGCGGCGAGGCGCCAACGGCCGAATGCGGCGAGATCGAATTGACGCTTTTCCGCTGTGGCGCCAGGCGCCATAAATTGTTCAGCCTCCGGATATTTTTTGCAAAATGCGTCTACAAGATCGAGGCCCACTTCAAAATTATCCTGACGCAAACAGGGCCCGAGCGCTGCTCTGATCTTGCCCGGCGCGGCGCCAAGGGCCGTCATCTTCTCAATCGTATTTTCGAGCACCCCGGCGAGCGCCCCGCGCCAGCCCGCGTGTGCTGCGCCGATGACGCCCGCTTGCCGATCGATGAAAAGGTACGGCATGCAATCGGCGGTCAGAACGCCAATAGCGAGTCCCGGCGTGTTGGTGACGACGCCGTCGGCTTTCGGCGGCGCCGGCGCGCCATTGACGGACGGCCACGGCGCATCCGCTTCAACAATCGTTGCGGAGTGTATCTGATAAAGGGTGATGAGCCGCGCCGGCTCGGCGCCGATAGCGGCTGCGCATCGCGCACGATTCTCAGCGACGTTTTCCGGCGCATCGTCGGACCCGGGTCCAGCGTTCAAGCTGGCGAAAGCGCCAGTTGAGACGCCGCCTTCGCGGCCGAAAAATCCGTGGGCGGCGCCGGTTAACAAGTCGGATTTGAGGTGAGGGGGCGTCTTCATCGCGACAAGCCTTGTCAGAAGCCCGGCGGCGGCGCGAGGTCAGGCGAGGATATGCACAGCGCTTTAAAAATCTCCCCCATCTGGCTCGGTGACGCCAGGCGATGAGCGGCGGCGTGGATATCGGCTTGCTCTTTCGGGGTTTTCCCAGCGCAAAGCCGTTGCACGCGCAGCGCCAATCCGAGGCGTTCCAGAAAGGCGCCTTGTTGCGCCGGCCCGAAAACCCCGGCGCCGGCCTCGATGGCGCGACGGGCGAGGGCGTCGAAATCCACATGGGCGGTGATGTCCGCATAGCCGGGTGAGGCAAGCACCGGCCAATACTCGTGACCGCGTACGGCCTGAAGGGTTTCGCCAATGCCGGACTTGACGCGGCCGTAGTCGATGATCAGTGCCCGGCCTTTATCGACTTTCAAAATGCGCGCAATCTGATCGCAAAGCACATCGCGGTCTTCGCATAATTCATAGATGTCGCCCTTATCGGCGGTCTCGGGCGCCGGGAGGTCCAGGTCCGGCGGCGGCGGGGTCGGCGCCATTGTGAAGGCCAGGGCGTCGTCGCAAACGCTGATCACCCGCTCGCGCCAGCCGTTCTCATCCTTCTCAAATTGCCGGATCGGCAGGCAGTCAAAAAACTCGTTCCCGATAATGAGCGCCGGGCCCTCCGGCGCATCGTCAAGAGCGTCGAGCCAATCGACGGACGGGGAAATGTTGCGCAATCGGCGCTGTTGTTCATGGCGCAACCGCCCGCTCGATTCTACAAGCAGGATTTGCGCGGCTTTCAAAAATTCTGGCCGCAACGCCGCCGCCCGCACGATATCCGCCATCAGGACGCCGCGCCCCGGCCCCAGCTCAATGAGATTGAAACGGGCTGGCTCGCCCATGTCGATCCACGATTGAACAAGCCATAATCCGATCAGTTCGCCGAAAATCTGGCTAATCTCCGGCGCCGTCGTAAAGTCGCCGTCAGCGCCGATCGCGTCGCGCGACGCATAATAGCCGTCATGGGGATGGCCAAGCGCGTCGGCCATATAGTCGGCGACCGTGATCGGCCCGTTCGCCTCAATCAGCGTGATCAGGCGTTCTTCCAGCGGCGTTTTTTCGGCGTTCTCTGAAGCGGCGCGCATCGGATCAGGGGGCGGCGGCGCTAGCCGCCGTTTTCGTCCGGGTGCGCCAGATCATCCAGAGCCCAAGCGCCAACATCGGCAGCGACAGCATCATGCCCATGGTGAGACCAAGCGGGAAGTCCGGCAGATGCGCGTCGGGTTCGCGGAAATTCTCGACGAAAATTCGCGACGCGGCGTAGCCGGCGAGAAACAATCCAATGGTCGCGCCCGGACGCTTTAAGAGACCGAAACTGTGGGTGGCGATTCTGATGACGACAAAGAGCACAAGCCCCTCCAGCGCCGCCTCATAAAGTTGGCTCGGATGGCGCGGCTCGGTGTAGGCCCTGGCGCCGAACTGATCCACATAAGGAAACGCCATCGCCCACGGTCCGTCCCAGACCCGGCCATAAAGTTCAGCGTTGATGAAATTTGCAATCCGTCCAAAGAACAAGCCAATGGGCGCGGCGCAGGCGAAGAGATCGCCGACGCTGAGCGCGTCCAGCTTGTGATTGCGCGCGTAAAGCCAGCCAGCGATCGTCACGCCGATGAGGCCGCCGTGAAACGACATGCCGCCCTTCCAGAGCATCAGCGCCGGCGGGATCGGGATCCATCCGATCAGCGTTTTGACGAAACCCTCATTCATCGTGGCGCCCAATTGCTGCCACGGCTCGATCAGAAGGGTCGGCTCATAGAAAAACACATACCCGAGCCGCCCGCCGGCCATCACGCCGACCGCCACCCAGAAGACGATATCGTCGAGCTGGAGCTTGACGAGGGGCGCGCCGTTCGCGTTCCAAAGGGTCGTGTTTTTGATGAGACGGGTGAGATAGAACCAGCCGGCCGCGAGCCCGCCGATATAGGCCAGCGAATACCACCGAATCGGCAGGCCGATGAACGGCACGCTGAAGGCGACCGGATCGATCTCGGGGTAGGGCAAACTCATAACATTCTGGTCCGTTAACCGCGATTTGGCGTCCTTCTAGCCCGATTTCACCACTATGTCGCGTCCGCTTGGGTCGAAATTTAGGACGCCGGCCCCTAGTTTAAAGGCGAAAGGAAATTCTTATGCAGACCCAAAGCCCCTTTTTCGACGCCCTCGCCAAAACCATGTCCGAGGCGGCTGGTGCGGCGGACGGCGTGCGCCGGGAAGCGGAGACCGTGATGCGCGGTCAATTACAGCGCCTGATCGCCGATATGGATTTCGTCACCCGCGAAGAGTTTGAGGCCGTGAAAGAAATGGCCGCGCGCGCCCGCGAAGAAAACGACGCGCTGAGCGCGCGAATCACTGCGCTTGAAGAGGCGGTCGGGAAAACTTCCTCTTAAGCGGGAAAAACGCTTCTTGCGGCGGACGCCCGACTCGCCGCGCTATCGATATATCGCAGAAACCTCGAAAGGACCTCCTGCATGTCGATTGAACTCCTGGAAGCGCCGACCCCCGCCGCCGATCCGCTGGAAGCCGTAGAAATGGTCGCCGGTGCGTTGGAGATGGAAGCCGAGCGCGTCGACGACGCCGAGCTTCACCTCGCCGTGCCCGGCGCATGGCGCGACGCCGGTGTCTGGTTCACCTGGCGTCCGGAGGTTTCCACCCTGCAGATGGGTGCTCCTCTCGATCTGAAAGTGCCGGACGCGCTAATGCTGCAGGCGGCGCGCCTTGTGACGATGGTCAATGAACGTCTTTGGATCGGTCATTTCGATCTGTGGACGGAAGACCAAAACATCGTTTTCCGGAACGCCATCATTCTGCCTGAAGACGGCACGCTTGACGATGTGCAGGCGCAGTGCCTGATCCGCGGCGCGGGCGAGGCGATCGACCGGTTTTTCCCGGCCTTTAACTATCTCATCTGGGGCGGGAAGTCTCCGGAAGAGGCGATGGAAGCGTCCCTTTTCGAAACGGCGGGGAACGCGTAAACACTGTCGCCATGACAGAAAAAATTTCCGTAGGCTTGATCGGCGCCGGCTCTATGGGCGGCGCCCTTCTTCGCGGCTGGCTCGAGGCGAATGTTCTCGATCTCGCAAAGTCCGCCGTCTTCGACCCAGCCATCGACGATAGTTTGGCGCTTGAGTTGAAAAAGTACGGCGTTGCGGTCAATCCGTCGCCCGATGCAGTGCGCGTCGACATTTTGGTTGTCGCGGTCAAACCTCAAATTGCGCCGGAGGTGTTGCCTGCTTTCGCCGCGGCGGCGAAAAACGCGATCATTGTGTCCGTGATGGCGGGCAAGAGCATTGCGTCAGTCTCTAGCGCGCTGGGCGGCGCATCGCGGGTTGCGCGCGCCATGCCGAACCTGCCGGCGTCAATCGGCAAGGGCGCGAGCGGGCTCTATGCGCCAGAGACGATAGATGCGCCCGCGCGCGCCGCGATCGAGCGTCTTGTCGCCGTTTCGGGCGAGATCGTCTGGGTGGAGACGGAAGAGGCGATTGATTTCGTCACCGCCGTGTCGGGCAGCGGGCCAGCTTATTTCTTCCTCATGACCGAAGCGTTGGCGTCAGCGGCCGCTGCGTTAGGGTTGCCCGAAGAGGCGGCGCAAAAACTCGCCCGCGCGACCGCCATTGGCGCCGGCGCGCTTTTGGAAGCAGACCCGCGCAGCGCGCAACGCTTACGCGAAGCGGTCACATCCCCCGGCGGCACAACAGCGGCGGCGCTGTCGGTGTTTGAAAAGGAGCATGCCCTGCGGCGTCTGGTCGGCGATGCGGCCGAGGCGGCTGCGAACAAGGCGCGCGAGATGACGGAGTGAGAGCTTACTCGTCATCCCAATCGTAGAAGAGATATTTGCGATCGGTGCGCCACGCGTATTTCCCATACCATTCTTCATAGTCGGCCAACGCCTGTTCGCGGTCGCGCGCTCTGCGCCGGTAATCGGCGGCGCATTGCAGCAATCGCGCGTACTCACCAAAAGTCGGCGAGTTCTTGCTCGTGAAAATTTCCTCCATTGATGGCGAGTATCCGGCGAACCAATCACGCCAACTTGGTACGGTGGGCGGCGGCGGAAATTCATAGGGCCATGGGGGTCGAGGCTTGGAACCGACCAAATCCGCAGGCTCCGCTTCAAGGCGCAGTTTTATTGGACTCAAAATGTCGGCGACAAACTTTGTTTGTGTGAAGCTCGGCACGGCATACGGAAACAGAAGTGATTTTAGAAAGATCGATGATATTATCAGGCCCAGGATAAAGACGCCTTGCGCGACTGTTTCAGTCTTATTCGCGAGTTCTCTGAATTGGATCAGCTGGAGCAGCCAGATCGCGAGCGCTATTACAAATGTCGCCACAAATAGTTGGAATGTTGAGAATTGTTCAAACCATCCGGCAATCCAGACGGCGGTAAATTCACAAGCAGAGAGGGTCGCGAGCGTGACAATAAAATACGACCAGAAGAGTATTCCAATCCCCAGAAGAAAGACTGTAAAAGGGGAGATCGCAATAATACGACCCTTTCGCCTTAAGCGAGCGCGTCCCATCCTTCCAACTTTGATAAATACGCCCATCGCCCCTCTCTGTTTTAAGATAAGGGGTCTGGCGCATATCTCAAGAAAGCTAGTTCAGGAACCGTTGCGGCGCCCGCGGTATAGGGCTCAGTTCGCCCTCGGTTGCTGCGAATTCATCTGTTTTCGGTCGCCAGGATGACATCCGCGTCAAACACATGCTCGACGCCGACTGGTTCTGCGTCGAGTAGAACAAACTCAATGACGGCGGTTAATGGCTCGTCGGAAGGGATGCGGCCTAAACTAATTAATCCGCCCCTTGGTCCTGTGGCTTGACGTCCGAATGACATCTGTAAAATGACAAGTGAGGCCTCGCCGCCATTGATCTCCAATCCCACCGCTTGAAACCATCGCCGCCCTTGTGCCCTCGTCACTTCAGCAGCGCGTCGCAACGCAAGACTTGTTGCGACCTGTTCATCAACGTTCCCAGCGTAAGTCGCGTAAAAGCGCTGAGCGGAAACCTGACCATCCGTATAACCCGCTCGGTCGAAGGGCGTCGCGGGTCTGTAATCCAATCCCGAGCAACTGACGCTCGCGAATGCGATGAAGATTGAGAACGCCAGGATGCCGCGTTTGCGATAGGGATAGTAGTCGGATTTATCCATTGCTCTTACCTTATTTTCCATGCGGATACTTTTTCGGCGGGAGACCCCAAAGCGTTTGGGGCGCAATCGTTATGATTGCGCGTCACCCCGGCAGCCGCAACACCGCCCTCAGCCCGCCCTGGGGCGCTGTGTCCAGCTTCACTTCGCCGCCATGGCTGCGGGCGACGTCTCGTACCACGGATAAGCCGAGGCCGACGCCGCTGACATTTTGCCCGCGCGCTTCGTCAAGGCGCACGAACGGTTTGAATACATTGTCGCGGTCTTCGGGAGCGACGCCGGGGCCGTCATCGTCGATGATGAATTCGGTGGCGTCGTCGTCGCAGCGCACAGTTAGCCAGACATTGGTCCCGTATTTGAACCCGTTGCTCACAAGATTGGTGACGGCGCGTTTGAGCGCATTGCGCCGCGCCGTAATCGGCTGATCGCCCTCAACGCTCACAGCCAACGTGTTGCCGCCACGCGCCGCACCCGCTGCGATTTCATCGACGAGATTTTTCAGGTCAATGTCTTTCAGCTCTTCTTCCGTGGACAGATCGCGGGCGAAATCGAGATAGGCCTCCAGCATCCGCTCCATCTCGTCCACATCAATCTTTAGCGCTTTGGTGTCTTCCGTTTCCGGTTGCATGGCGAGGGCGAGTTTCATGCGCGTCAGAGGCGTTTTGAGATCATGGCTGACCCCGGCGAGCATGGCGGTGCGCTGTTTCATATGGCGTTTGATGCGCTCGCGCATGGCGATGAAGGCGCGGCCTGCGCGCCGCACTTCCGTCGCGCCGGTGGGCCGGAAGTCCGGGGCGTCGCGCCCGCGCCCGAACGCTTCCGCGGCGCTCGCCAGCTTGAGAATGGAACGCACCTGATTGCGCAAAAAGATGATCGCGATCCACCCGATCAGCAAGGTGGCGATCACCAGCCACACGACGAAAATCGGACCCGTTGTCGCGTAGACGCGATCCTTTAGCGGGAAGAAAACGAGATATCCGTCCTCAAGCTGCACGCGGACTTCCACATAAGCCGGCCAATTGACGGTGTTGACCCAGTAATCGCCTTCAAGCCGCTGGTCGAGTTCCTTGTCGAGCGTTTTATTGTAGAGATCGAGGATCGACAGCTTGTCTTTTTCCGGCACTTTCTCACCAGGCTCGAAACGCACATTTAAGTCGAGATCTTCCAGCGAATAGCGCTCAACAGCGCGGCGCGCCTCCGGGGACCTTTGAACATCGTAAAGCCGCGTGACGAGCGCGATCTGGCCGGCCACATTCGCCGAGAGATTTTCAGAAACAAGCTCCCAATGGCGGTCAAAGAATGCGTAGGTGACGATTGACTGGATGAGAAAGATCGGCAGGATGACGATCAGCACGACGCGCGCGTAAAGGCTCTTCGGCATGTAACGGCGCAACATGGTTGGTTAGTCCGGCATCAGGGCGTAGCCGACGCCGCGGATTGTCTGCAGATAAATCGGCGTGCGCGGATCATCTTCGATCTTCTTGCGAAGGCGCGTCACTTGCACATCGACGGACCGCTCCATGGCAGCCGACGTCTGTTCTGCGAGCGCCGCGCGCGAGATCGCCTCGCCAGGCTTTTTCGACAGCGCGCGCATGAGCGCCAGTTCGCTTGACGTCAGTTTGACGAGGTCCTCGCCGCGCCGCAGCTCGCCGCGGCCGGGCGAGAAGCTGCAGCCGCCGAAGGTCAGTGTTTCGGTCGAGAGCGTTCGCGGCTGCGCGCGCTTTAAGAGCCCTTGCACGCGCAACAACAATTCGCGGGGCTCAAAAGGTTTGGAGAGGTAGTCATCCGCGCCGCGCTCCAGCCCCTCAATCCGGTCCTCAGGCAGCCCCCGCGCGGTCAGGAGAAGGATCGGCACGTTTGACGCTGCGCGGACTTTTTCCGTGAGGTCGAAGCCGTTGAGCCCCGGCATCATCACGTCGAGAATGAGGAGATCGAACTCCACGCCGCCCATCAGGTCGCGCGCTTTTTCGCCGTTGGCGGCCACGGAGGTGCGATAGCCGTTTTCGGTCAGGTATCGCTTCAGAAGCGTGCGGATGCGGTCGTCATCGTCAACGATGAGAATGTGCGCGGCTTCTTCATTAACGGTGGACATGCCGGCGGCGCTCCCTCTCTAGCGTAAGGCGTTGATTGCGCGGCGAGTATAGGCTGCGCCGGTCCATAAGGTAAGGATCACCGCAAGCCAGAAGACACCCGCCGCGAGGGGACGCAACTCCGGGCCGCCAAGGCCGCCAGGCGCGGCTGCGATGAGGAGGCCGAGGCCCACCAGCTGCACGGTCGTTTTCGCTTTGGCGAGCCCGGTCACGGGCAGGGCTACGCCCTTCGCCGCCAACGCCTCGCGCAAGCCGCCCACCAGAATTTCGCGCAACAGGATCGTGAGCGCGCCTGCGACGCCTGCGTCGTGGATGACGCCGTTGCGGGTCAGGAGCAACAGCGCGGCGGCCACCAGTAATTTGTCGGCGATCGGATCAAGCGCGGCGCCAAGGGCCGACGTCTCGCCGCGCGCGCGCGCAACCCACCCGTCGAGAAAGTCGGTGAGGGAAGCGATCACGAAGATAATAAACGCCGCCTTCAGGCCCCAGGCTGCGTTGATGAAGAACATCGCTGCGAACGGTAGAATGAGAAGGATGCGCGCGACAGTGAGAAAATTGGCCATGGCGCGAGCCTATAGCATGGTTCTCGCGGTATGGCAGAGGGAAGAGGGGTGGAGGGCTTGTGCGTCAGCCCTCTTTTTTCTCGTCATTGCCCCAGAGCCGCTTCCACCAGGGGTCTTTCTTCGGCGGCTCGAAGGACTGGCCGGCGCCGCTCATTTTCGTACGGATGTCGTCAATGTCCCAATTTGTGAGACGCGCAAGCGTTTGCGCTTCGCTCTCAAAGCGTTTGGGCAGGCCGGCGCGATAGTCATCCGCCGCCTTGCATTGGGCGTCGCCTTTATAAGGGTGACGCAAAACGTAGCGGCCCTGGAAATTCGACCGGTCGTTGGTTTCCTTGAACATCAGATCTTCAGGGAATGTCTCGGCGTCATAGCTCACATGAAGACGCGTGACGAAAACATCCCGTGCGGCGCTCTTGCCGCCGCGGCGGTTTTGCGCGCGGTCGCCGACCCAGTAGACGCCAAGCTCGCGCAATTCATCGTCCGACAACGGATCAGCGGCGCACGGATCGCACCAGTTCATGTCCCACGCGTACTCAAGGAATACCGCGCGGCCGTTTTCTTTCTTGGCGGCCGTCTGGAACATCGACTTATAGAAATCGCCGAATTCGTCTTTCACGTAGAGCGGCACATCCATATTCGACGGCAATTTGACGGTTCGATAATTGGTGGTCTCGACGCGTCCTTTGCGGGTCAGGGTGAAGGCGAACAATTCCTGCTTGCCGTCGGCGTTGACGGTGCCGAGGCGGATCGGGAGCATGAATTTCGGTGATTCAAAAGCGATCTGCAGCGGGCGCAGATATTTAAGGCCCGTCTGCGCCTGCTCTTCGAGATTCACCTTTGCGACGAAGAACTTTGTATTCTGTTTGATGTAGCTATTGAGCGTGCGTTCCGCGCCTTCGGGCAATTTGTAGCCGTTTTCTTGCAACCAAGTCGCAAGGCCGTCGGACTGGTCTGCGGAGAGAATCTGAATGTCATATTCGCCGACTGTGTATTCAGCTTCGATGGTGACGCCGAGGCCTTTTTCTTGTGCGGCCGCCGCCGCTTCCGGCGCTCCTAAGCGTCGGGCCGTTACCGTAACCTCGTCATATTCGTAGCGCGTGCACGGATCTTCATCGAAATACTCCACCAGTCTCGGCGCCGAATAGGCGTCGAGATGGTCGATGATGGCGTTGTCCGTGACGTGGATTTGCTCTTCTTCGAGCACCACGGGCACAGGAATGACCATAGCGAATTCTTTCAGCTCGCCCTGATAATCGTTAGCCATGGTGATCACGGTGCGATCATCGTCGCGCATGATCACGACTTTGGACGCCTTGTTGAAGAGTTTGGTGTCTGCTTTGGCGACGTAAAAGCCACAAAAGGCGATGGCCCCGCCGGCGGCGGAGATCGCTGCAAAGGCGGCGACGGTGGCGAAGAGGGTTTTTCTCAAGGACATGGGTGCTCTCCCTGTTTGACTGCCCGAATGGTGATTGGCGCCCGCGCGATGCGGATCGGCGCGGGCGCATCGCCCCACTGATAGCGCGAGGCTGGATTGAAAAATTCCATCACAGGGCGGACGACGCACATGATCGCGAGTGCGTAAAAGAGCCCATCCGTGACGAAGTAACGATAACTCAGAACATAGGCGAGGGCGGCGACGCTGGCGGAAAAGGCGACGCGCGCAATCGCGCCGTCCGGCGTCGTCTTGGGATCGGAGATCATGAAGAAAGCGAATAAAATGAGCGCGCCGTTCTCCAGCCGCAAAAGTGGGATCGACAAAGGATCGCCCAGCCACAGCGCCCGCGCAAAAATCAGCGCCGCGAACGTTCCGAGAAAAACAAGCGGCACGTCAATGCGCGCCGCGCGATAGGCGACGAAGAAACCGCCGCCCGCCATGATCGCGGCGAGCCAGGTGGCGCTGCCCCACTGACCGGGCGTCGTCCACACAAGGTCCGTAAACAGAACCATCGCCACGATCCCGATATTCGCCGGATTAAAAAGATGTTTGCCGCCGAGCCGCGCCGTGAACTTTGAGCCGACGGCGATCGCTGCGGCCGCCATCAAGGGCCATACGGAATCGGCGCGCAGAAGGAGCGTCAAAGACAGCGCCGTGATCAGCGGACTTTTGAAGTCCGCGCGCGAGGCGATCATCAGCGCACCGAGCCACTGCGTCGCGCAGGCGGCGAGAACGATCCCTGCAAAATGTGCAAGCGGAATCTCAAACGCGCGCTGCGTAAGGCCGAATAAAAGGAGCGTGGTCAGCGCCGCAATCTGAAAATAGCGCGGGTCCCGGGGCAAGGAGAGGGTCGGCATAACGCCGTCATTGGCGAGTGATTTGTCGCGGCTCACAATGGGCGCGGTTAAACCCCGAGACTAAGGCGAAATTCAGGTGGCTTGGGGTTCGTTGTGGGGCGATGTGCCGCCAGCGCGAGAATGCGCGTGAACGGGCGAATTCAACGCCCAGGCGCGCGCTAAAGGTGCGCGGGCGCCGCCGGTCCCCTTACTTGAACTTGCGACAAATGTTGGGAAAGAACACATCCGTAAATGGATTGGCCCTGCACCCGGCGGTCCGCCAGTCCCTTTCACATGTTTCGACATCATCACCGCAGGTGGCGCAAATGGAAGCGCACGTCTTCGACGCCGCCGCCAGTTCGGTTAGCTGCACACCGACGGGCCTTGGCCGCGTCAAATCTTCCGCCGGGATCCGGGTTGATGCAGCGAGCTCTTCAGCGATATCGCGCGCTGCGCTTAAATCGTCGCGGCTTGACGGCAGGCGTGGCTGCCGGTCGGCCAATGATGCGCGCGTGCTCGCATCGAACCGCGTCAATCTCTCGTAGAGCAAGGGGGTCTTTTCTTGTGCTATTGCGCGCTCACTGTCCAATTGCTCAGCGTGGGCGGCGGCGTAGAGGTCGACCCCGACATTGTTGCGCAGGCATCCGTTTTGAACAGCTTCTCGTGTCTTCGCCGGTAATTCTACTGTGCACGTCGTGGGATCATCAAGCGGGACGCCGGTGTTCTCAGCACGTTTACAGGCGCTTGCGAGTTCGCTTATTTCAGCAACGAGCTCTTCGCAATACGCTTTCTTAGCCAGCAGCGCCGCAAGCGCGCCTCTAAGCCTCCGTTCTCGGCCGCACAGAAGGCTGTGCCTCTTGCATCGATCTGGGATAGCATTTCCGCCCCCTGATAATATTTTAAGGCGGCGGTCCAAAATCTGCTTAAGCGCTTGCGTCGTGGGCGCAACGGAAAGCGCGCCGTCGGCGTATCGGCTGTGCGCCAGGTATGCGGCGGCGACGTCGTTTTTTCGCTCCCTCATCAATTTGCGAACAATGACATCGTGGACGGAGACGCCGGTTTCCTCATCTTCGACCGCCTCCAGGAAGAAGTAGGTCGCAGGCAGATTTTTAGCGGCGAAATCGAGTTCTGATTCCAGCGTATCTATTTCAGAGGAATCCTGTGCGAATGTTTGTCCAAGGAAGGTAAGAATAGCGACGCTTACGACGGCGATAATGCGCATTGGGGTCCCCTCTCAAATGTGCGGTTTCGTTTATCTTACACGGTCGCGCTGGCTCCGGCACGCCTGAGTGAGGGTTTTTCTTCCGTTTACTGTTATCCAGATCACAAAGGAAGTGCGCCGATTATCGGTGATAGAGCTTGGGCTCTTAAGGGATGATCGCCTGACTACCCGCCGTGGAAGAAATCATAAATGCGTTGCGCCAGCGCATCCGAGACGCCTTCGACGACGGCGAGGTCTTCGGGCTTTGCGCGGGCGATGGCTTTGGCGGAGCCGAAATGATTGAGGAGGGCGCGTTTGCGCGCCGCGCCGACGCCGGGGATGTCGTCCACGGGATTGGCGCTGATCGCCTTTTTCCGTTTTGCGCGGTGCGCGCCTATGGCGTAGCGATGCGCCTCGTCGCGTAATTTTTGAATAAAGAAGAGCGCTGCGTCCCGGGGCGGCAACGTAAACGGTTCGCGCCCGATCATCACCACTTGTTCGCCGACGGCGCCGGCGGTGCGGTCGGCGCGTTTGCGGCCCTGTTCGTCTTCGCGCCGTCCTTTGGAGACGGCGATGATCGTCGGGCCGTCGGTTTGCGGATCAAGGCCGATCTCTTCTATCACCTCAATCGCGGATGAAAGCTGCCCCTTGCCGCCGTCAAGAATGATCAGGTCGGGTTTAACGGCGTCGTCCTCTTCCTTCACGAGCCGAGACAAGCGGCGGGTCAGCACTTCGCGCATCATCCCGTAATCATCGCCGGGCGTCAGGCTTTCTTCTTTAATGTTAAACTTCCGGTACTGATTTTTCACAAATCCTTCGGGACCGGCCACGATCATGCCGCCGACCGCGTTTGCGCCCTGAATGTGCGAATTGTCGTAGACCTCAATACGTTCGGGCGGCGTTTCCATGCCGAGGACGTCGGCCAGCCGTTTCAGGCTCTTGCGCTGGCTGGCGGATTCCGCGAGCCGGCGCCCCAGGGCTTCGCGGGCGTTCATAGTCGCGGCGTCGACAACATCTCGTTTCTCGCCGCGCTGCGGCGTCGCGATGGTCACCTTGCGGTCGGCGCGCACGCTCAGGGCTTCTGCGAGCAGGGCCGACTGCGGCGGCGTCACATTGGTCAGGATCGTGCGCGGCGGCTCGCGTGTGTCATAGAACTGCGCCATGAAGGCGTCGAGGATCGCCGCCGGCGCCTCTTCGCGGTCGTGGCGCGGAAAATAGGCGTGGTTTCCCCAATTCTGCCCTGCACGGAAGAAAAAGACCTGCACACAGGCTTGACCGCCGTCGCAATGAATCGCGAAAATATCCGCCTCGCTCAATCCAGCGGTGTTGATGTCCTGGCTGCCCTGAATGTAGGTGAGGGCGCGGATGCGGTCGCGCAAGGCGGCGGCGCGCTCGAAGTCCATCGCCTCCGAGGCTTCCTCCATTTCCTTTGAAAGCGCCCGTTGAACGGTTTGGTCGCCGCCCTTTAGAAACGCCTTGGCGTCGTCTGTCAGCTTGCGGTAATCCGCAATCGATATCAGATCGACGCAGGGCGCAGAGCAGCGCTTAATCTGGTGCAACAGACAGGGCCGGGTACGCGCTTCATAGACACTGTCCGTGCAACTGCGCAGGAGAAACGCTTTTTGCAAAGTATTCAACGTGCGATTGACGGCGCCGGCTGAAGCGAAAGGGCCGTAATAATCGCCCTTGCGTTTGCGCGCCCCGCGATGTTTCAGGATTTGCGGCGCCGCGTGATCCTCAGCAATCAGAATATAAGGAAACGATTTGTCGTCGCGCAGGATAATATTGTAGCGCGGCTTAAGCTGTTTGATCAGGTTGGCTTCGAGGAGAAGCGCTTCGGTTTCGGTGGCGGTGACCACGAATTCCATGGCGCGCGTCTCAGCGATCATGCGCATGATCCGGTTCGAATGGCCGCCGGATTTGGCGTAGCTCGAAACGCGGTTCTTCAGATTTTTCGCTTTGCCCACATAGAGAACGTCGCCATCGGCGGCGAGCATGCGGTAAACGCCCGGCTTGCCCGGCAACCGCGTGACCTGATCAGCGATCAACGCCGCCCCAGCGAGGGCTGGTTCTGCGTTGTTTTCGGACTG
Organism: uncultured Parvularculaceae bacterium; assembly: GCA_963922595.1. Lineage (GTDB taxonomy): Bacteria > Pseudomonadota > Alphaproteobacteria > Caulobacterales > Parvularculaceae > JAJFFW01. The sequence continues at coordinate 5,300 of CAWUIM010000047.1, read as the reverse complement.
CTTTTCGGGCTCGGTCATGGGGTTTCTTAACGGGGTTTTATCAGCTTTGGCCATATCCTGACGTCCAAGGGCAGGGTATTGGGCAAGTGTGGCTGCATGCGTTTTTTGCAAGTCTATAGCGTTGAAAGAGCAATCTGCGGCGGTTTTTTTCTGCTCGTTCTTATAGCGGGCGTCGCCCTGTGCGCGTTTGTGGCGCACGATTTCACGCGGGCGCGCGAGAGCCTTTCCTGGCCGACCGCTGAGGGCGTCCATTTCGAGACGGCGCGCGGTGTACGCTATGCGTACTCGTGGCGGGGCAAAAATTATGTGTCGTCGCGCGCGCGATTCTTCACCGGCCATGCGATCGGTCACGGCGTTTTCGGCGAGCCGCAATGTCCGGCCTGCATAACGGAAGTTCGCCTGTCGCCAGAGAATCCGGATGTGTCGGTGCTTATCCCCGGCGCGTTCCGGTCAACGTTCGCTTTCTTTGTGGCGTTCAGCGGCGTGTTGATTTTTGTCGGCGGCGGGGGTGTCGCCCGCACCTTTGCGGCGGCCGTCGAGGCGCCGGAAGCGGCGGGCGAACCGCTCACGCCGGCGCCGGACCCTCTTTACAATGACTAGACCTTTGACCGGATGATGGTGACGCCCGCAGCGCGCGCTTCCGGGATGGCGTCCGGTTTCGCGACGCTGATCGTCACCGCCCGCACCATCGGATGATCGAGCGCCATGTCGGCGATGCGTTCGGCCAGCGTCTCCACCAGCTTGATGTGCCCTTCCGCGATGATGTTTTTCACGCCTTGCGTCAGGCGATTATAGCAGACCACGTCGTCAAGGCGATCCGACATCGGATCTTCCGGCTCAATGACCTCAATATCAAAATCGACAACAACTGGTTGCGGCGCGCCCTGTTCGTGGTCGTAGCAGCCAATATAGGCGTCAAGCCTGAGGTCGCGGACAAAGATCTTCCGCACGGTCGCATTCTTGTTTTCCGCCATACGCCTACTCGTTGATCATCACGTCGGGCGTCTGCCAGGCGAGATGTTGGCCGCCGTCCACCGCGATCATCTGGCCGGTCACGGCGCGTGCGTCAATAAGATAAGAAAGAGCGCCGCAAATATCGTCAGGCGTCGCGCCATGACCGAGCACGGTCGCTTCGTTTTGCTTACGCCAGTCTTCTTCCGATTGCCGTGTGTTGCGCATGGTCGGACCGGGGCCGATCGCGTTAACGCGGATCCCGGCGGGGCCGAGCGCTTGCGCCAGCGTTTGCGTCAGTGTGAGAAGGGCGGCTTTCGACAACGTGTAACTCAGGAATTGCGGCGTCAGTTTCCAGACGCGTTGGTCGATCAGATTGACGATCAGATTGTTTGCATCCGCGGGCGCCTGGGCGGCGAAGTCCTGCGCAAGCTTGAGGGGCGCGCGCAAGTTCGTTTCTATGTGCGCGTCCCAGCTATCGCGTGTCATCGTGTCGATCTCATCGGGTTCGAACCGCGAGGCTGAATTAACGAGAAGCGAGATCGGGCCAAGTGCGCTCGTCGCGGCTTTAATGAGTTTGGCGGTTTCTTCTTCTTTCGAAAGGTCCGCCTGCAACGTCACCGCGTTACCGCCGTTCGCCGTGATCGCGGCTGCGACGTCGTCCGCTTTTTTCGCGGATCGATTATAGTGAATAGCGACGGCGTACCCTTGCGCGCCTAGACCAAGCGCCATCGCCTTGCCGAGCCTGTCGCCCGCTCCTGTCACCAGCGCTGTTTTCATCGGTTAAATCCCGGACGCCGCCGCAAGCGCCGCAATGAATGCGATATACGCCACGGCGAAGATCAACCCGGAAAGGCGGCCAATATCTTTCCGGGTGAAGATATAGAACGATACCGCAATCGCCGCAGCGATCATAACCGGCAGATCGAACGCCAGAGATTTCGGATCAAAGGCCGCGCCGCCGGCAAGCCCCGCTGCGCCGCCGACTGCGAGCAGATTAAAGATGTTGGAGCCGACCACGCCGCCGATCGCCACATCCGATTTCTTGTGGAAGGCGGCGGCGACCACGGTCGCTAATTCAGGCAACGACGTGCCGAACGCAATAATCGTCAGGCCGATCAACTCATCGCGCACGCCAAGGTTGGCCGCCAGCGCTGCGCCATTGTTGACGAGAAGGTTGGCGCCGAGGGGCAGACCGATCAGCCCGGCGATAAGAAACAAAATGGTCTTCCAGCTAACGCCGGAGGTTTCTGAATATTCCGCTACTTCATCAAGCAAATGGTCGTCGCCTCCGCGCACCGCGCGCACCCACATATAGCCCACATAGGTGATAATGCCGCCAAAGAGGATCGCCCCCGCCATCGGATCAATCGCGCCGCGGAAGTAAGCAAAGGCCGCGAAGGCGGAAGTCGCCGCCAGCATCACAACGGCGTGGCGGCGCAAGCCGCTCACATGGGTCGTAATCGGGTAAATGATCGCGGGGAAACCGAGCACCAACCAAATATTTGCGATGTTTGAACCGACGATATTGCCGAGCGCGATTCCGGCTTTATCCGAGATTACCGCCTGCACAGTTACGACCAGCTCTGGCGCTGATGTGCCGAAGGCGACAATGGTTAAGCTGACGATTAGCGCTGGAATGCGCAGGGCCGTCGCAAGGCCGACCGCGCCCCGAACCAGAAGGTCGCCGGAAATAAGAAGAACAGCTAATCCGAGAATGATTAGCGCAATCGCGATTTCGGTTTCCATAGCGCCCCTTGTGAAGTGCGCATCCGACTGGGATTCAGACGCGAGCGCAAGATCGCGCTTTGATAAGCAGAGATGGCGTCACCCATCGTCAAACGCAAGCGCAAGGTGCGTTGCAGTGCGAAAAATCGACGGTTTGGGCGTTTGGCGCAGACCGGAGGTGGTTAGTCGATCCGGCCTTTCTCAAGCAGGTTGAGGGCCGCGAAAAAGGCGATGAAGATAAGAATTGTATATACAGCCGACATATCAGTTCCTGGATTTATCCGCTTTTCGGCGGGCGCGCGTCCTCGCACTACATAGGACGCGCCGTGGGACGCGTCACCCTTAAATGAGCGCCAATTATGGCCGCGTGGTCCAATTGCGACGATGCGTCACGAATTCGACTGAAAATTTCCCCTCGTGCGCCGCGAGCGCGAACGCCTGTCGCCGCAATGCAGGTCCAAATCAGCGCCTGGGTCGAACCGGGCTGAGGGGCCAGTAAGGGAGAGTTTCACCCAATGCGCACATTTTCTATCGCCGCCGCCGCGGATGCGGGGCTTTCCATCGTCATTCGCGACAGCGGCCGCTGGCTTCTCGCGGGTCTGTTTATTGTCATCCTGGCATTGACGCCGGCGAAGGCGAACGAGCCGCGCCTTGTGACGCCGGATGAGGCGACCATGGGCGCCCTGTTGTTCGAATCAACTGAGCCCGGGCGTTACGTTGAAGCGCCGCGCCTCGCGACCGATGTGGACATTTCGGTCTCAGGACCGATCGCCCGCACGCGCGTCACGCAGCGGTTTGAAAATATCACGGACGGATGGGTCGAGGGAATTTATGTCTTTCCGCTGCCTGACGAAGCCGCCGTCGACGCCCTCAAAATGCAGATCGGTGACCGGTTTATCGAAGGCGTCATTGAAGAGCGGAAGAAGGCCAAAGCGATTTATGAAGCCGCGAAAAAGGCCGGCAAGAAAGCGAGCCTTCTTGAACAGGAGCGGCCAAACATATTTACAAATTCGGTGGCGAATATCGGCCCCGGCGAGACGATCGTCGTTCAGATTGAATATCAGGAAAATATCAGCCTGGAGAATAATGAATTCTCCTTGCGTTTTCCCATGGTCGTAGCGCCGCGCTTTCATCCGCCTGCGGTCATTCAAAATGTCAGTCTGGGCGATAATGGCGGATGGGGCGCGGTCGATCCGGTTCCGGACCGCGCGCGCCTGACGCCGCCTGTTTTGCATCCCGATAATGGGCCGACTAATCCGGTTTCGCTGCGCGTGAATATTAATGCGGGCTTTCTCATCGGCGAAATCACGTCAAGCTATCACAAGATTGCGGTCGATCGCCGCGAGCCCGACCAGGCAAGTCTCGTTCTGTCGGAGGAAGAAACGCCCGCCAATCGCGATTTCGAGTTGCGGTGGACGCCGGCGTCAGGCGCCGCGCCGTCAGCGGCTCTTTTCAAGGAGCTCATTGACGGCGATCCCTATTATCTCCTGATGATCACGCCGCCAGCGCTCGACGGGCAAGCGCCGCGTCCGGCGCGCGAAGTAACGTTCGTGATCGACACGTCTGGGTCCATGGGCGGCGAGTCGATCCGGCAGGCGCGCGAGAGCCTCGCCCTGGCGCTGAACCGTCTGAAGGCGGGCGACGCGTTTAACGTTATCCAGTTCAACTCTGTGACTGATCAGCTCTTTGCGCGTCCGCAACCCGTGACTGACGCGAATTTGCGCACCGCGCTGCGCTATGTGGACCGGCTAGAAGCTACTGGCGGCACGATGATGTTGCCGGCGTTAAAGGCGGCGTTGCGCAGGGAGGGCGATCACAACGGACGTCTGCGACAGGTGATCTTTCTCACTGACGGCGCTATCGGCAACGAACAGCAACTGTTCGAAACCATCGCCGCTGCGCGCGGGGATGCGCGGATTTTCACCGTCGGAATCGGCTCCGCGCCGAATTCGTTTTTCATGTCGCGCGCGGCGGAGTTGGGGCAGGGCGCATTTACTCATATCGGCGCCGTGTCGGAAGTCGCCATGCGCATGGGCGCGCTCTTTGAAAAACTTGAAACGCCCGCGATGACGAATATCGCTGTTGCGTGGCCTGTCGGCGTGCAAGCGGAAACCTGGCCGTCGCCGATACCGGACTTGTATCAGGGCGAGACCTTGATCGTCGCGGCGCGCGCCGACAGTGAGCGCGGCACGCTCCGGGTTTCCGGTGTTGAAGGCGGCCAGCCATGGAAAGCGGCGTTGTCGCTCGAAGGTGCGGCGGCGCGCGACGGCGTCTCCAAGCTCTGGGCCCGGAAGAAAATTGCATCCCTGGAACTCGCGCGCGCGCGGCCCGGCGCGGATCGTGAGGCGCTCGATAAAGGCGTCCTCGAAGTGGCGCTCGCCCACAGCCTGATCAGCCGCGTCACAAGCCTTGTTGCAGTCGATGTGACGCCGTCGCGACCGGTGGAAGAAAGGGTCGTCTCAACAGCCGTCCCTCTCAATCTGCCCGCAGGTTGGGATTTCGACAAAGTATTCGGCGAGACGCCGGCGCCGCTGCAACGCAAAGCGTCGTTCGCGCCGCTCGTCAAATCCCATCTTACGCTCGCCGACACAGCCGCCGCGCCGGCCGGCCAGGGCGTTCGC
>CAWUIM010000046.1:0-25677 GCA_963922595.1 uncultured Parvularculaceae bacterium | reverse complement strand
CCGCGGCGCGCGTCGCCGCCCTGGCGCGCGATTTATACCCTGCGCTGACGCTGACCTTTCATCCGCAATGTTTTTTGCAGCATGGTCATTTCGCCGGCGATGACGCGGCGCGTTCGGCGGCCTTTCTGGAGGCGGCGAACGATCCGGGGCACGACGCGGTCTGGTTTGCGCTTGGCGGCTATGGCTCCTGCCGCCTGGCGGACGAGATTTTCGATGCGTTAAACGATGATGCGCGCGCCAAGACCTATCTCGGCTACAGCGACACAGGCGCCATTCTCGCGCGGCTGCAACGGCTCGGGTTTCAGGACCTCGCCCACGGACCGATGCCGGGCGACATCACGCGGCCGGGCGGCGAGACGGCGGTGCGACGCAGTCTCGATTTTCTGGCGGGCGGCGCCCGCGACGGGATCGAAGCGCACGCCGCCGCAGGCGGTCGCCACGCAGCGTTTAATATTACCGTCCTCAGCCATGTAATCGGTACGCCATGGGCGCCGGCGCTCGAAGGCGTTGTCCTGCATCTGGAAGAGGTCGCTGAGTATCTTTATCGGATTGATCGCGCGCTGTTTACGATCCTTAGCAGCGAAACGGCGCGTGCGTGCGCCGGCGTTCGGTTAGGACGTTGCAGCGATATTCCGGAAAACGACATCGCCTTTGGCGGCGATGAAGTCGATAGCGTCAAATATTGGTGCGAACGCAGCCGCATCGCCTATCTGGGGCGCAGCGATATCGGTCACGATACGGAGAATAAGATTGTGCCGTTTGGCGAGTAATCGCGATCGGATAATCTTATTCCGTCGCCATGATTCCCATGATCGCAGGACCGAGAATAACCGCGAACAGGACCGGCAAGAAGAAACCGATCATCGGGACGGTCAGTTTTGGCGGCAGGGCGGCGGCTTTTTTCTCCGCCTCCTGCATGCGGTAATCGCGGTTTTCCTGCGCCATCACGCGCAGCGACTGGCCCAACGGCGTGCCGTATTTTTCCGACTGGATCAGCGCGGTCGTTACGCCCTTCACGCCGTCAAGCCCGGTGCGTTCGGCGAGGTTCAGATAGGCGGACTTTCTCTCTTGCAAGTAGGAAAGCTCGGCGACGGTCAAGCCAAGCTCTTCCGCCAGCTCTGGCGCGCCCGATCCCACCTCTTCGCTCACTTTCTGAAGCGCCGCCTCGATCGACATGCCGGACTCGACGCAGATCAGGAGCAAGTCGAGCCCGTCAGGCCACGCAAGCTGAATCTTTTGCTGCCGCGAAGCGATCTGATTGTTGATGTATACGGAAGGAAGATAGAAGCCCGCGAAGAAAGCAAGAAACACAACGACGAGCTTCATGAAGCTGTCTTCAATCTCAATGCCGTTAAAAGCGTAAATGTAAATCGCCATCCCGATTGCGACGACAAACGGCATGCCCAATCGCGCCGCCATGAAGACGAAGACCGGGCGTGGCCCGCGGAAACCCGCCATGCTCAGTTTTTTACGAGCCTCTTCAGCGTCGAATATCTCAAACAGGTTCAGGTTCTCAACAATTTCCTTCAAAGCGCCCTGCGCCGAGCTTGCACGCAAGCTCGCATTGCCCCGATTATTAAGGGACTCGCGATGCTGTTCACGCAAACGGTTGCGATAATCCGCAACGCCTTTCATCCGCTCTTTCAATTTGTCTTTGACAAGAAACGGTTCCAGTACGGAGTAGATTGTGGCGATTGATGCAAGCGCCACCAACATTGATATCTGGAATTGGCGATCCGTGACGAGATTGATAAAGTCTTCCACGACTGTTCCCTTAAACCTTGATCTGCATCATCTTCTTCATGACCATGATACCTGTCCCCATCCAGACGCCCGCGCCAAGCAAAATGAAGTTACCCGTCTTTGTCGCAAAAAGCGGCGTCAAATAATCAGGCGAAGCCAACTTGACGGCGCCCATAACGAGAAACGGCAACGCGCCGATGATCATCGCAGACGCTTTCGCTTCCGCCGAAAGCGCTTTGACCTTGCCTTCCATGAGTTTGCGGCTACGCAGCACGTTCGCCAGATTGCCCAGAGCCTCGGCGAGGTTACCGCCCGTCTTTTGTTGGATCATCAACACAATCGAAAAGAAGTTAACTTCCTGAAGCGGCATGCGCTCGTACATCCGGCCCAACGCCTGCTCAAGGGAAAGCCCGATCTTGATACCTTCCGTCAACATATGGAATTCTTCGTTGACCGGCTTCGGAGCTTCGGCGGCGATAATTTTCAAACATTCATTGACCGGCAGACCGGACTTCACACCACGGACAATCACATCGATCGCATTCGAAAACTCGTCAGCAAATTTCTTTTGACGACGCTTTGTGTAAAAGCCCACAAACCAGTTCGGCAAACCCAATCCGCCAATCAGGAAAAGCGCGCCCGTCACCCACGGCTGTTGTCCGGTGACGAGCCCGACCACGCCCAGTACAACAGCGGCGACGCCGGAGCCCATATAAAATTGTCTCGGGGAAATCGGCAGGCCAGCCTGTTCAAGCCGCTGCTCGAGCGTCAGTCGTTTCTTTTTCTTGATCTCTTTTTGCTGATCATCAACCTTTGCAAGCGCCTGATTCAGCTTGCGACGGCGATCCTTTTGATTCGCCTCGTTGACCGCCGCATTTGCCCCCGACCGGCTCTTCGCCTTGGCCGAGTCGATCGAGGCGATTCGCTTGTTCGCCTTGTCTTTCTGCGTCGGCGCCAGCAACACGAAAGCGAGCGCTGCGAAACACACAACACCCAATCCGATCACCATCAGGACTTGCTGGTCCATAAAACGTCCCTACTCTGCGGCGGCGTCGAGCGCTTCGGCGAGTTCCGCTTCCTTGCCGTAATATTTCGCACGGTCCCAAAAAGCGGGACGCGCGATACCTGTCGATTTATGGCGACCAATGAGCTTACCGTTCTCATCTTCGCCTTCCATATCGTACACGAAGAGATCCTGAGTGATGATAGTATCGCCCTCGGTTCCAAGAACTTCTGTAATATGAGTGATACGCCGCGAGCCGTCCCGCAATCGGGCTGCTTGAATAACGACATCGATGGATCCAACAATCATTTCACGGATTGTCTTAGACGGCAGGTTATAACCGCCCATCGTGATCATGGATTCAACACGCTGCAATCCCTCACGCGGCGAGTTGGCGTGAAGCGTTCCCATAGAGCCGTCGTGACCAGTATTCATGGCCTGCAACAAGTCAAACGCTTCGGGGCCACGAACCTCGCCAACGATAATTCGTTCAGGACGCATCCGAAGACAGTTTTTGACAAGGTCCCGCATCGAGACTTCGCCTTGCCCCTCGAGGTTGGGCGGGCGCGTCTCAAGCCGCACCACATGCGGTTGCTGCAATTGAAGTTCGGCGGCGTCTTCACACGTGATAACGCGCTCATCATGTTCGATGAATCCAGTCATACAGTTGAGGAGCGTCGTTTTCCCCGAACCTGTACCGCCAGAGATCAATGTGTTGATCCGGCATGCGCCGATGATTTCCAGTACTTTCGCGCCCTCTGGCGAAATCGATCCGAAATTGACAAGATCGGAAATCCGAAGCTTGTCCTTCTTAAACTTACGAATGGTGAGCGCAGCGCCGTCGATCGAAAGCGGCGGTGCGATGACGTTGACACGAGAACCGTCGGGCAAACGCGCGTCACAGATCGGGCTTGCTTCATCCACACGCCGGCCGACCTGGCTCACAATCCGTTGACAGATGTTCATCAATTGCGCGTTATCGCGAAAGCGCACGTTGGTAAGCTGAATTTTACCGCCAACCTCGATGAAAACCCGGCTTGCGCCATTGACCATGATGTCGGCGATGTCATCGCGCGCAAGCAACGGCTCCAAAGGCCCGTATCCGAGGACGTCGTTACAAATATCCTGAAGCAACGCCTCTTGTTCGGCGATGGACATCTGAACGTTCTTGATCGAGATAATCTCGTTGACGATGTCGCGAATTTCTTCCGCGGCCGCTTCCGTATCAAGCTGGGCAAGCTGCGAAAGATCAATTGTATCGATCAGTGCATTGAAGATCGTTGTTTTCGTCTGGAAATATTCGTCAGACCGCCCGCCAATTTCAACTGGCTGGGCGTTGGCAGCCGGAGGCGTCGCGACACGCGGCGGCGCAGCAGGCGGAGGCGCTTTTTTCGCAGCCTTCGTCTCTTTCGGCGCTTCAGGCTCCGGCTTCTTTGCAGCAGGCGCCGGTTTGGGCGGCGCTTCTGCAGCTTCTGCTGTTCTTTTCCCGAACATTCTTTACCCTGCTATTTCTTAAACAGACCCGAAAGACTGAATTTCGACGACTTGGCAAGCGACTGGTCGCGCCCAATTACGCGCGCCGCAAGGTCCCGGAGACCTTGCGCTGTTTTTGTTTTGGCGCCGACTTCCATGATCGGCGCCGCATTAGTGGCGGCCGCGTGAAACAGTTGCGGTTCCCACGGGAAGATCACCGCAGGCGTTATGCCCACATGTTCGACGAACTGTTCGGCTTGAACAGAAGAAACCTTCGGGTCGAACTGGTTGATCACAAGCGTCGGCGATGCATCGTTCGGCCGGGCGCTCGAAATTACGTCCACCAGATTCTTGGTGTTCCTGAAGGATGCGAGATCCGGCGCGGCCGTTATCACGATTTCATCCGCCGTCTGCAGCAACCGTTTCGACCAACCCGTCCAGACATGAGGTACGTCGATAACAATCGTTGGAGCCGCCCCGCGCACCACGTCAATAACGGTTTCGAACGCCTGATCGTCAAGGTCGTAATCACGATCAAGAAGGTTAGGCGCTGTGAACAGGCTCAGGCGGTCGGTGTGCTTTTGAAGAAGTCTATCAAGCAACACATCGTCAAGACGTTCCGGGGAGCTCAGCGCTTCAACAAGGCCGGACGTCGGATCCTGTTCGAAATCCAGGCTCGCGGTGCCAAACGGCAAGTCGAGGTCAAGGATCACCGTATCGCTATGAAACTCTTCGGCGATGCTCCACCCGACGTTATGAGCAATTGTGGATGAACCCACGCCGCCGCGCGCACCCACGAATGCGATCGTTTTTCCGATTGGCGGCGCAGACGGATCAACATAGAGTTCCGCGATCGACTTGATCACATGCAATGGCGACTTCGGGCGTACAATGTAATCGCTGACGCCTTGGGACATCAATTCACGGTAAAGACCAATATCATTGACCCGCCCGATAATAATCACCTTAGTAGACGGATCGCAGACTTCGGCGAGCTCGCCGAGCTGACCGAATAACTCAGCGCCGCCGTCTAAAGCCTCGATCAGAATTAGATTCGGCGTTGAGGCGCCTTGAAAGTGGTCGATCGCCTTGGCGAGACCGCCCATATGCATTGTCAGATGGGTTTTTGACAAACGCCGGTCCACAGCGGCTTTTTCAAGCAAGGCTGTTATCGCCGGCGTCTCGCAAAAAGCATGAATTGAAATGCGCGGAACGGGCCGGTGATCGACTTCCTCATCGCCATATGTTGAAACTTCAGTATCGAATTCCTCGTCGGCTGAAAGGTCTGTAGGCAATACAGATCCCGCCGCAACCACTGCACTGCTGGCGGCGATATTCTCATCGGACAAAGGCTCTGCGGTGTCTTCGGCGACGGGCGCCTCAACCGGCAAACTCTCGTCGCTTATCTCATCCAAAAATTCATCGTCCAGACTGAAATCATCTGATGATATTTCTTCCTCTTCGAGCAAAGAGGCCAAATCGTCATCGTCAATCGAAGGATTCTTTTCCTTGATGAGGTCAAGCTCACTGATCAATTCCTCATCGTCAAAATCATCTTCCCCAAGCGCCGCCAACTCTTCGTCGGACAAATCTTCGTCAAGCCATGAATCATCATCATAACTGACGTTCGCGGCGACCAACGGTCCTCCATCGGGTCCGAGCGACGCGGCCGATTTTGCGGCCCCTTCTTCGTTGTCGTCAAACTCGAATGCCGGTTCAACTGCTTTGGTCATACCATTCTCCTTGAGGACGCGTTGCGTCACCCCGCCTAATCTTTCTCAAACTCTATTGCGACACGTCGCTCTGAATGTCCTGATCGGTCGCCACCGAGGAAATTTCCCCTTCGCGGAACGCCTGAACAGCGCGGATGCGCGCCATGGCGTCGGGATCACCAATATCAGCAGGCGTGATCAGATCGCGAGGATCGGCGACCATTGCTGCAAGATTGTTTTGCGCCGCGCAGCCAAAATTCGGGCTAATCAGATTACGCCGATCGGTTTTTGCAATGCCCTTCCAGTTGCCGCATTCGCTCGGCGTCGCCACATAATGCGTGTAGGACAAAACTAATTGACCTGCGCGGTCATCGCCCGTGCGATAAGTTGCGCCAGATATGGATGACCATGGAACGCCAGATGCGTGAAGAAACGAACGTACATCCGCCGCAGTTTCCTGTCCGTCAAGATCGTCCGTCCTGCCAGACGGCGCCGTCACCGTAATTGGTCCGTGACCGTCGCGCAGATAGGCGTCAGCAAAAGCACGAATACGGGCGCTATCAAGCGATGAAAGCTCCTGGGTTGTTGAGTCAACGTTGAGTGTCAGCGACACGATCTGACTGTCGACGGCAATTGGGTGATTGCGTTCATATCCGCCAGCATGTTCAATACTGTTGATCGCACCAGCGCATCCATTCAAAAAGACCGCTCCGGCAGCCATCGCCATAAGTTTGTAAAAATTCGATGTCATGATGTTTGCCTTTTAATCAAGAATGAATCCGAGTGGTCCTTGCAACGTTTTATCTTGCACGCCACCGCCTTGAAGGCCGTATGTTGAAACCATCCGCCCTAGGAAAATTGTCTGAAGATCGGTTGCTGGAACAAACCCTTCTGATGGATCGGTAAGCGCGCTTTTGTGGGTTGGTTCCACGAGGTACGGCGTCACAATAATGACCAGCTCGGTTTCGGAATTCTGGTAGTCCTGGCTCCTGAAGAGCTGGCCAAGCAGTGCAACATCTTTGAGCCCCGGAATTCCATTAATCGTCTGGCGCAAATCTTCCTGAAGCAGCCCAGCCATGACCAGGCTGCCGCCTGAAGGCAATTCAACGGTTGTTTTTGCCTTTCGGGTCGACAGGCCTGGGATCGTCAATCCTGGCGTCGATGTGGTGATGACTTGATCAGGCTGAAAGTTTGGATTCGGGATCTGATCCAGAATGCCATCGCCGTTAGCATCCAGAAGCAGGGTTTGCGGTGTACCGCTCGGGATTACCTGCGATTGTGTGGCGCTAGAAATGGAGAAGCCGTTTTCTGCGGTCAGCTCACTCACCTCAGTCTCAATCTTCAAATTGATGCGGCCTTTGTTTAATACCAAGGGTGTAAAGCCAAGGCCGACACCGAATTCTTTGAATTCGATTGTGACGACGCCCTCGTCTTGTCCAACGGGGATAGGGAACTCGCCGCCGGCAAGGAAATTCGCTGCTTCACCGGAAAGCGCCGTGATATTTGGCTCAGCCAGTGTGCGCACCATCCCCAAACGCTCAAGCGCACGGAACGAGAAATCGAGGCTAGATTGATTGTTTGCGCCGAACAATCGACTTGCTGTTCCGGCGAGTCCGCCGCCGCTACCGCCTGTCGCAAACGTGCTGGCAGCAGCCTCAAACGCAGCATTCGAAAGTGTCGCAACGCCGCTTGTATCAACGCCAAGCTGCTTGATCATTGAGCGTTGCATTTCAACGATTCGCACCTTAAGCATTACTTGCTCGCGATCACGAATGCTGACCATTGAAATCACTTTACTCGGGTCGTCGATAAATCGACCTGCGATATCAAGAGCGTTCGCCGCTTCCACACTATTACCAACGACACCACGAAGAATGATATTGTCATTTACAGCTTCCGCCTCGATCCGCGTATCCGGCATTAATCGCGCAAAAAGGTCCGTAAGCGCATCGAGATCTCGCTCAACCCGAATTTCGAGATTGAGTATCTGACGACCCTGAGAATCGAAGAAAAATGCGTTTGTCTGGCCGACGGTTAGACCAAGCAAATAGACACGTCGTGGAGAACGCACGACAGCGTCGACAACTGTCGGCTGGGATACCAAGACATCAGCAGCGGGTCTAGGCAGCTCCACAATCGCCGCCTTATTCAATGGCAAAACAATGCTTTGTGAAACTGCACTCTCCCCGCCAGAATCAATCGTTACGGGGTACGCGCCGCGTTGCGCCAGAGCGTCACTCGATGCGACGTCAAATCCCGTTAGCGCGACAGCGGCGATCACGCCGGCAGTGACTTTGCGCCGTAAAAATCTTTTCAAGCTCATAATTTGCCCCTTTTCGACTAGGCTCTTACGACCGGCCATATCGAATAACCTCTACGTCTGCGCTTTGACTCTCTGCTGGATCGTCGCCGTCTTTTTGAAACACGCTCCGCAGCGCCAAACTCAATTGGCCACGCGAATTTTTGGCTGAAATGAAACGCTTCGCATCAGGCGGCGTCATTTCAAGCGTAATATTTGATGCAATTATGTTTGGCGTCTCCGGATTTTCCGAGAATACCGAGTCCACAGCAAGGACGCGAATATCTTGCAACAATGTTGAGACCTGCGCGCGCTCCTCTTCGCCCTCTACCGCGAAGTGGATGTCGACTTTGTCACCAGGCAGGATAAAACCGCCCGCAGATTTATCAGGCGTGACGCGCATAGTGACAGCGCGCATCCCCGGCGAAACAACTGCAGCCATCAGGCTTGAGTTACCAGCCCGAACAATCTTTGCTTCAATAATGGGCTCACCCGCAATTATGAGTGTTCGGGCGACGGCCTCCGCAAGATCTTCTTGATTTGCGCCAGAATCTTCAGTGATAAAGGCTTCCGAGAGAGCCTTTTCAGGCCACTGCACCCAGCGGGTCGTATCAACCCCAAGCCGCTCTCCACGCGTAAAGTCTTTGTCAGCGACAAGCACGCGCACAGTCTTTTCCTCAACAGGCTTTACGACCTGTATTGGCGCTTGCTCTGTAGGCTGATTGCCCATCATGAGGAAGAAGGCGCCGACGCCAGCAACAAGCGCCACCCCTAAAACTGCTACCCGAGTTATATTCATTGCAAATCCGCCTACTTAGAAACGAGCTAACGGCCCAAAAATTCTTCCGCAATATCCGGAAAATACCTCAAAACTACGTTAACTCACTTTCTTAACCGCCAAACATCAATTGGAAGTAGAGCGTTTCTTGAAAACTAAGCAGACCGCCAACGCAGATAGCGACCGCATAAGGAATATCACGCGGCCTTTGATGTAGGCGGAGCAACCATGGCGCATGCGCGTATATTGGTAAGGCTGGCGTTTTTCGGAAAATAAGTAAAAACAATGCCAGAAAAGCACCGGCTAAAGCCATATTTAGCAAAAACGCCGCAAACCCAGAAAAACCAACCCAAAGCGTAGTCGCTGAAAAAAGTTTTGCATCGCCGCCGCCAATAATATTTCGCGCGAACAAAATAAACCCAACAATCAGCGCGCCGATCGCTAACATTAACGATTCAAAAACCGCTGTCGGTGTTGGCAATAAGAATACGGCGCCGGTGAAGAAACTAACGACGAGTAAGATCGAGACCCAATTTGGAATCTTAAATTCGTACAGGTCGTTAAAGGCTGCGATTATCAAGGCAGCGGGATAACAGGAAAGTACGATAAGAGAAGCGACCGATATCACTTGTTTGCTCCAGCCAGTGACGGCGTAACCTTAACGGCGGAGGCTTAACAGTTTATTCGTGACAAATAAAAAAGGGGGCTTTCGCCCCCTTCTTTTTAGAAAAGTGTATCGAGCCTACTGGAGGTTCGAAGATACGTCTTCAAATGTCGTGCTGAGGTTGCCGCCAACAGCGCGAACAGCGGCGATAATGGCAACTGAGATGAGTGCTGCGATCAAACCATATTCAATCGCCGTTGCACCGTCTTCGTCTTTCAAAAACTTTGCTACGAGAGCATTCATTGTGGACTCCTGCTTACTTTACTACTTGCATCGCTGAACTGACCTGGTCACCTTCAGACTTTTCGTATGATGCACAAGGCGGGTAAATAATTACTAAACAAATCCCAAAATTGAAAATTTTATTTGTTTACGGAAAATTTTGGTTACCGCTTGATTAATAGCACCCTAGGAAGCTAGCTTGTTCAGCTGGCTAATATCAGAAATTACTAATCCTGGATAATCACGGCGCGCAACCTCATCCTGGATTAACTGGGCGACCGCGTTCGCTACAAGCGTTTCATCCACATCAGCTTTTTCCGCCAATTCTCGGTGCTTAGGCATTTTCGTAATACGCCAATCAGCGTTAACGGCGTCGCGCTCCACATACTCCATCAGGGCGGCGTAAATGCGGCGTTGAGGTGAGCTTTCTTCAGCAGCTACTGTGAACCGTTCACCGGCCAAAGTTTGAGCGAAATGATGCATCAAATTGCGGGTTAGAGAAGGACGTTGCGCAACAATCACGCGAAACGCTTGTACTTCTATTGCAAGAACCAGCGTCTCTTCTTCAGACGTGATCGTCAATTTATTGCAATTCTGCTCGGTCGCCCCAGCCACTGCTGCGGCCAACCCAAATATCTGCCCTTCTTTGACGATATCGATCATCATTGCGCCGGTGTCGGGATCAGCGAGCGACACCTTTAACGCTCCTTCGGCGACCACGAAGAGCTCTCCGCCGTCATACTGACCGAAGGCGTAGAGCGTTTCATTCTCCGCACAACGGCGAACAGTCGCCACTTCAGCAACAGCGGCAAGCACGGCTTCAGGCAAGTCCTTGAATGGAGGAATAGTCGCTATTGAAGAAAGAATCTCATCTGCCGAAGCAGATGTTTCGATGGATGTGGGGGACATGTGATCACTCCTGAGACCATGATCTTGCCTTATTCGGCTTAAGGCAGGGTAAAGCTCAGAATTGTATCAATGCCGTTAATGATCTTCGAATTGGGCTCTGTTAAATCTTCATTGACCCATATGTTCTAGCACTAATGATGAGTTTAGTGGGAAAAGTTCAATGCGCTTCTTTGCAACCATCATCGCAACGCTGATGTTATCGTCAAATGCTTCGGC
The DNA here is from genome assembly GCA_963922595.1 of uncultured Parvularculaceae bacterium. Lineage (GTDB taxonomy): Bacteria > Pseudomonadota > Alphaproteobacteria > Caulobacterales > Parvularculaceae > JAJFFW01. The sequence goes on along the minus strand of CAWUIM010000046.1, from coordinate 14,658 downwards.
CGGCCAAATTTGGCTGACAATGGATCAGGTGCGCCCTTACGAAACAGAAATTCCGGCGGGAAAGATTGTCGTCGGCAATCCTGGTATCGCAGATGTTCTTCAAATCGACGACAAGAAAAAGATCATGCTTGTCGGCAAGGCGCCTGGTCTTACAAATATCTTCATTTTCGACGAAGACGGCAAAGTGATCGAGAATCTAAAGATCCGTGTGAAATCTTCAGACAACGAAATGCTTACGTTCCACCGCGGCTCCGCGCGCACGACCTATAACTGCACCAACCAGTGCGAGGCGACTGTTACGATCGGCGATGAAAACTCGACCTTTCAAGGCCTGACCCAGCAAACGCAGGCAAAGCTTCAGCAAGCTTCAGGCGAGAACAACAACTAAATCTGAAATTTTGCCGAACTTGAAAATGCCCCCTTCGCCGGCGGAATTTTATAAGTCTGTTCGAAAATGAAAAATGCTGGGCCTTTCTTGCGCCCGAAGATTTGAACGGCAGAATATGTTGATATCGCGCACAATGGCTTCTGTTGGCTGGGTCATCGGTTTTAGCTTGATATTTGCGATGACACGATTGACGCCGCCTTTGTGTCGGCGAATTTCAATGACGCACTCTTCGACATCATGGTGACCAGCGAGTGCTTGCGCAATCTTATCCGGAAAAACATTTACCGCACCGATTTGAACGGCGCCGTCTCTGCGCCCAGCCAGATTGAAACGCTTATTGTCGGACCAATTCAACTTGTCCATTGGGGCAATAGGCGTTGCACTATCTAACGGCGGCAATCGCAAAAGGTTTTCGTCGTCTCGGCGCCAGTGATCAAACAACACGAACGGCTCTGTCGGCGAGTCACGCCAGCCAATCAAGCCATTTTCCGTTGTTCCGTAAAGTTCTCTTTGAGCGCCGAACCCAGCTTGACGCATATCGGCGGCTAGATCCGGCGCCATGGGCTCTCCGAAATATACACCCATTGTATTGTCTGGCGCTGTTACTCCCTGCTCCAGAATGTAGCGCCAGAGCGTTGGGGTCGCGACGATTGCGTCACCGAATTGCAGAGCTGAAGTTAATTCAGCGGGCGATGAGGCACGCATATCAAGCGACGGTATTCGTTGAAGGTTGGGCGTTATGACAGTTAAGACGAAGCCCAGTAGGCTATGCGGCGCAACAAACGAAAGCAATCTGCGTCGGCCGTGGAAGAGATTGGCCGCAGCAGCGGCGTCTTCGTAAACCTGATCAGTTTGGTGAACGCACCCTTTCTGGTTCGGTTCGCGGCCGGCCGGGCTAAATACAAGACTGTGGGATTTTTTGTCGAGCGATGCTCGAACAATCGACACCCAATCGCCAAGACGCTGATCGGCGGCGACCGCAATGTCATCGCTGCTGAGGTTAAAGAATTTGGCGACACCCTCGCTCGAAAGTGCGATCTCCTCGCGTGACAAACCGATGTCAGCGGATGCCAATTGCGAATCCGCCCGCCAATTTGCGGTTGTTACGAAATCAATGTGTTTCGGCGTTCGGCGGTTGATCTCCTCAGCAATTAACGCGCTGATAATCCGCAGCATCTGGTCATTATCAACGGTGAACGCCTTCATTGGTTCATAACCTCAAGAGAATTCTTTTTCCACGCGTTCAGCATAGGCTGATTGCAGTATAGAAAAAAATGGCGACCGAACTTGTTCCGGCACCCCATCGAATTGTGCGGTTTTTAAGCCAATAAGGCTGTTCGTTAAAAAGATTTCGTTTGATGACAGCATTTCGACCGAAATCGATTGCTCAAAAACCTTCATGCCGCTCGACTGTGCAATTTCAATTACGAGCGCCCGCGTCACCCCAGGGCACGCGCCTTCGGTCAAGGCAGGTGTAAGGATGGCCCCATCGCCTCTAATCACGAAAATATTCGCCGCCGTCGCACATACGACATAACCACGTTCATTCACGAGGACAGCATCGTCAAAGCCTGCGTCAACCGCATCATTGCGCGCAACAATGTTCTCGGCGTAGCCGGAAAGGCTCTTGTAGCCGTTTGTCGTCGAGCCCGAAAACCGTATCGGTTTCGCGATCGCCAATCTACACGGCACGTTTTCGCCACGCTCGATTTCCTCCACCGTGACAAGAACCGTTGGATCAGAATGTGCGGTCGAAAGTCCCCGCCTGGAGGTCCCTCTGGTCACCGTTATACGAGCGACGCCATAACCGTGGGAATATCCATTTCGCCGCCACAATTCCTGGATGGCTGACCGCCACGCCTTCACTGAAACTATGTTTATGCCAAGGATCTTAAGAGCGCCTTCTATCCGGGACGCGTGCAGATCAAAAAACGCTGGAACGCCATTGCGCAATAGAAGGGTTTCGAATGCGCCGTCCCCCAACAAAAAACCGCGATCACGGATTGACACGCATTTTTCATCGTTCGAAAAGGCGCCGTTAAACCATATCACGCGCTCAACCATCGTTGCGAACATACGAAAGAAAGTTTCGAACCATGTGGCGACCTTCGGGCGTCAAAACGGACTCCGGATGAAACTGCACGCCGAACCAGGGGTAGCCTTTTCCTTTGACCGCCATGATCTCGCCCTCCTCACTTTGCGCACAGGTGTCGAGGCCGGCGCCGTCAAGTACGGAGATAAGCGAATGATAACGCCCGACACTGATGGGTGAAGGCAATCCCATGAATAACCCTTCGCCGTCATGATACGCTTTTGCCGCTTGGCCGTGAAGCGGCCGCCGCGCCTTAGTCGTGCCCCCGCCAAGCGCCTCCACAAGGCATTGATGCCCAAGGCACACGCCAAGAACAGGAATTGACTTTGGAAGTCGCTTCAATAGTGGAATGCAAACGCCGGCGTCGGCCGGGCCTTTCGGACCCGGTGATAAAACGACCGCAGACGGATCAAGCGCTAACGCATCATCTGCAGTGCATGCGTCATTGCGTACAATATTGGTGGTCGCGCCTTCAAGCCGAAAGTAACGTGTTAAATTATGAACGAACGAATCGTAATTATCGATAACAAGTATCATGATAGATCTTAACTTTAGACCAGTAGCGCCCGGAAGAATGAGCGCGCTTTGACGAGTGTTTCTTCATATTCCATTTCAGGATCGGAAAGTCGCGTAACGCCCCCACCGACTGGAAGGGTAAGCTCAACCCCGTCCGAATTTCTTGTCGCTGTCATAGTCCGGATGGCGACTGAAAAATCGGCGCCGCCGCGATCATCGATATACCCGATTGCGCCGCAATAGGGGCCGCGTCCTTCTTTTTCGATTTCAGCAATAAGGCGCATCGCTTCGATTTTCGGCGCCCCTGTTATTGAACCGCATGGAAATAGCGCCTTCAACGCATCAACAGCCGATAACCCCTCGCGCAAAATACCCGAGATGACCGAAACCATGTGATGGACAGATGCATAGCTTACAAGGGAACACAATTCATCTTCCGTTATACTATCGTCAATGCAAATACGTGAAAGATCGTTTCTCATCAGATCCGCGATCATGATATTTTCAGCGCGATCTTTCTCGTCGTTAAGCAAGGCAGCCGCAAATACGCGATCTTCTTCAGGCGTAGCGCCGCGCGGACGTGTTCCTTTGATCGGCTCAGTACGAATATCCAGAAAGCTCTCTCGTTTTACGATGGAAAAAAATCTTTCAGGCGAATTTGAGAGAATTGCCCCGTCCGTATACTGTAAATATGACCCAAAACGCGCATCGCTTTTCGCCGAAAGTTTTTGGTAGACATCAAAAGGGCGCATGTTATCCGATTGAGCACGCAACCTTTGGCTGATGTTCGCTTGAAAGATATCGCCGTCAAGAATCCGCGCAATCACTATCGAGACGGCATCTTCGTAGGCGGCCTTTGTGAAATTTGACTGGAATGTAACCGGCGACGTCGGGTCGGTGTTTCCCTTGGTTGGCGCTCGATCAAAGAAATTCCGCGGGATAGGGTTCTTGCTAACAACAAAGGACTTCTTGGCCGTGCGATCGAACAGCATAGCGCGATCGTAAAACCCGAAGACCATGTCCGGAAATGGCGTAAGTGAGGCTGGCCCTTTTGCAGAGGGCTCAAGGCCGCCACCCATCTCATAACCGACAAAGCCGATTGCGCCTGAGAAAAATGGGGCGTCAATGTCATAACAGCCATCGCCCCATGAGAACGCCCGCGACTTCATGATATCCGCCAGGGCGTCAAAAGGCGCTTGCGCTACCGACGCGCCGTCAACAAACGCAACACCATTCCGAACTGCCAGACGTTTGCCTGGCCTGGCGACGATGACGGACCAGCCCGGTGCTTCCGCCTTCTCCCCTGCGTGAAGGAGATGAGCGTCCGGTTCGCCGACAAATGGCGCAAAAGCCGCAAGCGGGCTCCGCCAGGGAATTTCCTCAATATGCACGGCACGCTACTTAGCAGGGCTTTATCGCTGCGAAAATAGCATCGAGCGTGGCGGTAGCGCTCTCAATCGAACTAAGCTACCTGCAAAACGAATGCGGAGTTGAGAATGGCTGATACCGAACACGCCGCCCGAAATGAAATAGGACCAATGCTTGGCCGGCACGCCACATCGGCGAAAAGGGCTGTCGTCACGCCGGGCAACGCCAGAGTATTTTATAATCTCGCCGTCGCGATCTTAATCGGGTTCATATTGTATATCGGACGCAGCATTCTCATCCCGCTAATCGCCGCGGTTTTTCTGAGCTTCTTGATCTTTACGGTAAAAGAAAACTTTCGGCGCATTCCACTAATCGGAAAGTTTATTCCCAATTGGCTTGGATACATACTCGCTTTTGCGGGTATTTTCTCCATCATTTTTCTTTTTGTGGAAATTATCAAATCAAATGTGGAGCAACTTGTCGATTTCGCCCCGGCCTACCGCACAAGGCTCGAGGAAGTCGCCGACCAGGCCATCGCCTATATCCGCTCTTTGACCTTCCTACCGTCTGATTTTCTTGGCAATACGCTCGACCGATTACGCAGCCAGGCTTTGTCAATGATCCAGCCGCTCGCCAGCGGATTCGCTGGCTCGGCCCGGTCAATGGTGACGGGCGCAGTTGTTATTTTTCTTTATACGGTTTTTATTCTTGTCGAGCGTGGTCGAATTTTTAAAAAGGTTGCTCTTTTGACAACGGACGAAGAACGCCGTCGCGCCATCGATGAAACGATTGGTGATATTGGCGCACTCGTCCGGCAATACATCACTGTAAAAACAATAACCAATTTAATCACTGCGGGAATTAGTTATGCGCTGATGATTTTTATCGGCGTTGATTTCGCTGGGTTCTGGGCGTTGATGATCTTCGCTTTGAATTACATCCCAATGTTCGGAGCCGCATCAGCGATAACGCTGCCCGTATTGTGGGCGCTCATTCAACCGGACGGCGGCGGCCCTCAGATGATGATCAAAACACTCGTTTTGCTAATTGGGACCGAGCAAATCATGAGCAATGGGATCGAGCCGCGTATTGTTGGAAAATCTCTCAACTTGAGCCCACTTGTCATCCTCATCTCGCTGGCGTTCTGGGGCTCCATGTGGGGATTTGCTGGGTTTCTTCTATCTGTGCCCATGACCGTTTCGCTGATGCTAATCCTGACCCAGTTCCGCTCAACCCGCCCGATCGCGATCATGTTGTCCGATGAGGGCGAAATCGCTCCGCTAAAGCACCCTGAACTTGGCGGTTAGCGCGAACCTAATAATGCCCGCTGATGGTTTTTCTCTATCAAAATGCACAAGAGCGCCTAAACTGAACTCGTTTCTCATGTGGGCCCTTGTCGAAGACCATGGAAAATAACAACGCTGTTGCGATCGGATTTCAGGCGCTAAGAAGTAAAGACTTTGGTGCTGCACGTCAGTCATTCGAAACAGTATTATCGACAGGCCAGGAAACAACTGAGGTATGGCTTGGCCTCGCCGCAGCCTATGATGGACTTAATGACCGGTCGGCGCAGAAGTCAGCGATTGAGCGCGCGCTGGCGTTAGACCCGCGCAATATGCGCGCGCTCATTGCGCAAGGCGACTGGCATGACCGTGAGGGCGATATCAAGACCGCCGGCGGGTTTTACGGCTCGGCGCTTTCCGTAGCAGCGCAGTCGGCGCAAACTCCGCCTGAGCTCGCCGACGGGTTACAGCGCGCCCAGGCGAAATGCCAGCATTACGCCACCGTCTATGAGAATTATCTGCGGAAGTCTCTTGACCCGATTGCGGATGAAATCGCTGCAAACACAAACGGCGCGTTCAACCGTTCTCTCGATATCATGTTCGGCAAGCGACAAATCTTCCTTCAACAACCGCAGAAATATTATTTTCCGGAGCTGCCAAGCATTCAATTCTATGACCGGAAACACTTCGATTGGCTCGCAGCGATCGAGTCGCAAACTCCAAAGATAAGAGCTGAACTTGACGCGCTAATCGCGGGCGCTGGCGAATTTACGCCTTACGTTCAACAGAAATCCGACACCCCCCGGACAGATCACCTTGAAATGTTCGATAATCCGGACTGGAGCGCCTTCTTTCTCTGGAAAGATGGAGCGGTTATTCCAGAGAATGCGGCGCGTTGTCCTGCGACGATGGCGGCCATTGAAAAAGCACCGCTCGCGAGAATTCCAGGCCATTCTCCTTCTATCTTGTTTTCACTGCTCCGACCGGGATCAAAGATTCCGCCGCATACGGGGCTGATCAACACGCGCTTGATCGGCCACTTGCCGTTAGTCGTTCCGAACGATTGCGGCTTCCGGGTCGGTAATGAAACACGTAGCTGGAAAGAGGGCGAGGTATTTGTCTTCGATGATACAATCCAGCATGAAGCTTGGAATAACAGCACGCAAAACCGTTACGTGCTCATCTTTGACGTTGAAACGCCCTTCATGTCCGCCGCGGAACATAACGCTGTCCGCAACTTGTTCGCAGCGATCAACGACTACGCTTAAAGGCGTCAAGATATTAAGCGCAGAACGCCTAAATTCACTTTAAACGCTCGACCCGCACTGACCTTCTGTCGCGTTCAAGGCTAAAAGAGTAACCGCCCAATGATCGGCGTTTAATGGTGACGGGCAAATTCGCCTCTTTTTTCCCGATCGATAACCGGCCTGTATCCGACTGTAATTGCCGCCACACCTGACCGTTATCGAGGATCATTACGTACTTGCCGCTTTTGTTAGTGGCGAGTTCGATAAGCGTCGCGTTTAGGAGATTCGGCCGCTTTGTTTTCTTGGAAGCTTGCTTGATCTTAATATCCTCAGCACCGAATTCAGTCGCCACTTCGGGCGCTTCAGCTTCTGGTTCGGGCTCTTCAACCGCAGATGACGCATTAGCAAGCGAAGGAACCTGGGGATCAGCTTGATCATCAAGCGCTGTCGTATCCGTCGCTAACTCAAGCGTCTCAAGCACGCCGTCAAGACAAGCAAGGCGCGCCTTATCCTCACCGATCGCTTTGCACGTCCGAAGACTTGGTATGAGATCATCCATTCCAGCGGCAGCCGGCGCCGCCGACAGAATACAAACGACACTGATCAATATAGGCATTCTTGTCATTACAAATCTCCTCGGTGAACAATAGCCCGAAGCGCGACAACGCCCAAGACAAGAAAAAAAACGCCGCGGCGGGGCCGCGGCGTTCTCTAGCTTTAATGGTCGGCAACCTATAGAGACAGGTTTACACCAACAAAGATGAAGCGACCTGCAGGATCATAATAACCAGGGAATGTGTCGCCATTACCCGGCGCCGTGCCGGCTTCTGTAGACAATTCTGGATCACGACCGAGGAGGTTGTTTACGCCAAAGCGCATCGCAACGCCCTCTTTGACGTACCACTGAGCCGAAAGGTCAAGGTAGTTCGCCGCGTCGAGCTCATCGTCAAGGATATTGCCTGTTGGGCTAAATGTTCCGCCCTCAGACAGGTTGCCGCCCGTTGATGCTTCGTCGAATGTCGTTCCACCGATATAACGCCATGTGGCGGTTACGTCGACATTGAACGGAGATGACCAAGTCGCAAACATACGGTGGACGTATTCCGGGTTTGGTCCACCGCAGTTACCACGGTAGAGGCCTTTACACTCAATCTCATCTGTCACGCCCGGAACCGGGATGAAAGACTGCTCGAACAAGAAGTTAGAAGCGTAGTTAAAGAGAACCGAACCATTCGATCCGAGATCAAGATCGTAACGAGCATTCAAGTCGATGCCGCGTGTTGAGATATTCGCGACATTTGTATTCGTTTGTTGAACACCCGCAAATTGGAACGGTGACCCGGTTGGTGGAACAGGGCTGGCGAAAAGCGAGAACCCTTCGTCACGCACAACGTTGTCACAGAACAATGAAGCGCCTGTCGTCAAACACTGCGAAAGTGACGTCTGAGCTGGAATCGTCCCAATCGCTTCGTTGATTGAGATGTCATAATAATCAACTGAGAGACTGAAACCATCCAGAACACTTGGCTGCAACACAACGCCAGCCGTGTACGTGTTAGCAGTTTCTGCAACAAGGAATGGGTTACCACCCGTAACGTTGTTCAACTGACCCGCAGGGTTATCCGGCAACGTGCCAAACACACCCGCTGGAACACCTGTATTCGCGCAAGCCGCAGCCGTCGCAGTCGGCATGCCACCATTGCTGGCAAGGTTGGAGCAAGGGTCAGTTCCGTTAAACAGGCCAGTGTTTTGACCCGTAAAGAGGTCAAAGACGTTTGGCGCGCGAACGGCACGCTGGAACTGGAACCGGAAACGCGCATCAGGAATCGGCGTCCACGCGGCACCGGCGGCAAATGTATTTGTCGTGAACGAGTTGCTCACGCCGTTGCCGTCCGTTGAGTAGTCAGAATAACGGAACGCGCCGTTGATTGAGAGCTCTTCAGCGAATGTAGCGCCTTCGATGAGCGGAATCTGCGTTTCAAAGAAGAGTTCTGTAACAGCAACTTCGCCGCTTACTGGGAGCGTACCGCCGCCAACACCGGTCAACCCAAGACCACCGGGGATCCTGGAAAGCTCATCCGGCAACCGATCGAGGTCATCGCGACGATATTCGATACCGACGAGCGCCTGAATATTCGTTTCAGAAGCACCGAAATTAATACCTGTGTCGCCGCCGATTGTTCCGCCAAGGACAATCTGATTTGTTGTTGCACGCACAAGACCATCACCTTGCAACGAAAGAGCAACGTCACGAGGAATGGCCTGGGAACCTGGGTTCGTTGAGAACAGGTTGATTGGCGTACAGCCCGTAAAGCCATCACGACATGCGACACCACCTGCCCCATCGTCAACCGCGAATAGCGCATCCTGCACACGTTGGAAGTTAAAGTCGCCTGATGACGCCGTATTCAACGTGCTACGCGAGAACTGGCCGAAGACATCCCAGTTCCAACGCTCTGCGAAGGTGCCACGGAAACCACCAACCATGCGGAAGGTTTGAACACCAATGAAAGAGCTGCGCGGGTCACCGTTCACATTCCGGAAGCCAGGTCCAGCCAAGCCGCCGAAGTTAACATCAGCTGGTGTGCCGTCTGTGTTAAGACCAGTAGCAATTTGGTCCGCAGTACATCCAAGCGCAGCGTCAGCCACGGTGCCGCCGCCGGGTACAGCAGCCTGCAAGAACGGATTATCACAATTAATTTGGAAGTTCCGGAAGAACGTCCCCGTAAAAGCAATCTGAGAGTCCGTTGTATTCTCAACAAACCCGAGATCCAAATAAGCTTCTATGTCGTTTGTTACGTCATATCGACCAAAAGCAGCAATATTAAAGCGCTCATTGTTACGCTGAATGAAGTTATCAGGCGCAAAGTTGAAAAGCTGATCTGGGGAACCCGTGAACGGAACCAAAGTACCGTCTTCCTCCAAGAACAAACCTGCTGGGAAATTAGGATTAGAATTTGACAGGCCGATCCGACGGAAAGTTGAAGAACCAGCGCAGGTTACGCCGCCGACAGCACGCGGGTCAGATGAAGAAGTACCAAACGCACACGCGGAGTAATCGCGCGCCGCCTGACGAATTTCATTTTGATCTTGATACTGCAAGAATGCCGTTACATTACCACGCCCGTCTGGGGTGTTTGCGCCAAATGTCGCGCTTACATTTACGCCACGACCGTCCAACTGAGCACCTGGCTGAGGCTGGCCGAAGTTTGCAAGCAACTGATTAGAGAAGTCGTCACCATTACCGTCCTGGAAGAAACCAACCTGGCCGTCCAGTTCAAGACCTTCAAAGTCTTTTTTGAGTACGAAGTTGACGACGCCAGCAATAGCATCTGAACCATAAACAGCCGAGGCGCCGCCCGTGACGATATCCGTGCGCTCAACAAGTTGCGCAGGAATAAAGTCGAGGTTGGCGCCAACACCGGTTCCGAGACCGATCCCGTATGGAAGGCGCTTACCATCAAGAAGCACGAGCGTTCTGTTGGCGCCGAGGCCGCGAAGATCAACCGTTGATGTACCGGTAGCGCCGTTCGCGAGGCTTGAGACCTGCGCCGGCAGCGATTGCGGAAGGATGTTGATCAGGTCTTCGATGCGCGTCACACCGCGGCTGTCGATTTCAGCGGCGTCGACTTGGAAGACCGGGCTTGATGACTGAAGGTTCGCTTGGTTAAGGCGCGAACCGGTGACGATCACCACATCTTCTTCTTCGTCCTGCGCGATCGCAGGCATGGCGACAGCCGCCATGGCGCCTGTCAGGACTGTTGTGCGTAGCAGGCGCGACGCAAAGCGAGAGCTTTTCATTTGGATATCCCTCCGGTTAGAACACATGTCGCCCAGCAGTGTACGAACGCCGCCAAGCTCGGTTTCCGCAAATGCGGGCATCTGCGCACACAAGGCCGCGCAGTTAACCAAAACCTATGAGTGCATGCGCTTCCCGGTCAATTGGTTAATTCCGCGATTCGTCGATCCGGATTGAGGCGTACCATAAAAGCCACAGAATTCGAGCGTATCTTAAGAAGCTGATAATTTGCGTTAATGACATGTTAACGCCGCTCGGCCGGTTAATCCCAATCAGCGGCGAAACACGGCCGGTGACAAACGAATCTACGCGGTCGGGTGGAAATCAGCCGCAATTGTCAATCTTGAGCAATTCCCCCCGAAAGGAACTGTGCCGTGCCACATATAGGAGGGAAACAAGACGAGCACGCCCGGTTCTGGCTTCAGGATTAATTCTGGTTCAATTTCAGGTTGCGTCGCCACGCCTGGCTCGCCAAATTTCAAGCTACCGGCATCAGGACTATCAGGTTCCGCAAAAGAAGCGCGCAAATGACAGGCTGACGAAATCCACCCCTCCGGATGGACGTGATTGATGTGAAATCCGTTCGCCGGAAGCCGGATCGACCAGGCGCTAAAAAGATGAAATGCGCCATGATTTCTCCGCCGTAACGGGTCGCTGCCTTCGCCTAATCGCTCAAGATACCGCGCGACCGGACCATGAGCCGCTTCTTCAAATGCCTTTAACGCGGGATACGGCGCAGTTGTAATCGATGAAATCTGACTGCCGTGCTTGACCGATTGCGCGAATGGATGCGCCTCGAAACAGTGCATGGCGTCGAGCGCTTCAATCACATCGGAAACATATCCTTCCAGCGTACTCCATCCCTTTGGCGTGTCGAGCAGCGACGGTTGCACGAAGCGCTCATAGTCCATCAATTCATAATACCGGGCGTCGCCGGCAAGCCGCCAAACCGTCGCCTGGAGGGCGATGAACAATTGGTTCAGAGGCTGACGATCGCGCAACTGATTAATGACGGCCGCAGACTCTTCAAGTTCTCCATTGGCGAGGAGCGCGCTCACATAGGCCGTTTGCGCGCCATCGTCCGTTGGCGCGGCCGACACCGCTCTGCGACCATGAGCGAGCGCGCCATTCATATCATTTATCGCCAATGCAGCGTTGCAGGCCGCCGTCTCGAGGACGGCCGCGCCGCCGCTTCGCTTCGCAAGCTCGGCGAGCACCGCATAAGAGGTCTCTGGATCGCCCGTCTGACCAAAAATCTTGGCGCGTGTTATATGAAGGCCCCAATCATTCGGGTTTCGTTCAATCGCACGATTTAAATAAACCAATGCTTCGTTCTGGTCGCCCGTACGCATCCAGATCAACTGCGCCAGATCGCGGTGACCGTCTGGATCTGACGGCCTCAAAGCGAGCAGCTTTAAGAATGCCTCTTGCGCAGCGTCCAAGGCGTTTACGCCGGCCTGGGCGCGCGCATAAACAAGCCAGCTCTCGGGGGCGTTCAGGCCTTTTGCAAATCCAGTGTTGAGAACATCAATGGCTTCACGGTGCCGCCCAAGGTCGCCGAGACACGCCGCGTAATTGTGCAGGACTGCTACATTATTCGGCGCACCGCGGGCGATATCACGCAAGATCTCCAGCGCCTCAGCGTATCGGCCTTGGCGTTTTAGCTGTTCGGCTCGTTGCGTGCGTTCAGTAATCGTTATCGACAAAGCGGCGTTCTCAATTCACAAATGCATGGTATCGCCGCGAACACATACGCTCAAACCCTCCATCCGAAAAGGAAGGCTGATCTTACGATGTTTGAAGACCGTTTCACGACCACCGCCGACGGCTTGCGGCTTAACGTGCGCGCCTATTCCGGCGGCGACGGGACGCCTGTTTTTTGCGTGCCGGGGTTAACGCGCAACGCCGCCGACTTCGAGGCGCTTGCGCCGGCGCTCGCCGAAACCGGACGGCAAGTGTTCGCGATCTCGCTGCGCGGACGGGCTCGCTCAGATTATGCGCCGGATTTTCGTACTTACCATCCGCTCGTTTACCGCGATGACGTGCTGACGGCTCTTGATCAATTGGGCCTGAACCACGCGATTTTCATCGGCACCTCGCTCGGCGGCATGGTCTCGATGCTGCTTCATGAGACGGCGCCCGATCGGATCGCCGGCGTGGTCATCAATGATATCGGCCCCGACCTTGCGCCGGAAGGGCTCGCCCGGATCGCCGGCTATGTGGGCAAAACCAAATCGCGCGTCACATCGTGGGAAGAGGCGGCGGACCAGATCCGCGCGATCAATGAGGTCGCGTTCCCCGGACGGGACGAGGCGTTCTGGCGGACATTCGCGATGCGTACATTTCGCGAAGGAGACGGCGCATACATTCTTGACTATGATGCGGCGATTGCGCGGGCCTTTGCAGAGGGCGATCCGCCGCCGGACCTTTGGGGCCCATTCGAGACTCTGCGCGAGAAACCGACGCTTCTTGTGCGCGGGGAAATCAGCGATCTTCTCAGCGCGCCGATTGTCGACAAAATGCGCACAGCGCATCCGAACTTCAACTATTGCGAAGTCGCCGGCGTGGGACATGCGCCCACGCTCACCGAACCGGAAGCCTTAGCGGCGATCAAGACATTTATTAACGACCTACACTGACCGTCGCAGGGTTATTTTGCGAGCATGTGAATGCCGCACTCCGTTTTGGCCGCGCCGCGCCAGCGGCCAGCCCGTGGATCTTCGTTGCCGCTTGCAGGATGCGTGCACGGCCAACAGCCGATCGACGGATACCCCTGCGCCACCAAAGGATGCGCAGGCAATTCGTGTTCACCGATATAGGCGTCCACGTCAGCCTTCGCCCAGCGCACAATGGGATTGACTTTAATATGCGGAGCCGACGCTTCGAATACCGGCAATTGCGCGCGGCCACCGCCGTGAAATTGCTTTCGCCCCGTGATCCAGGCGTCGAATTCTCCGAGTGCGCTGCTTAAGGGTCTGACTTTGCGTAGCGTACAGCACGCGTCGGGGTCGGATCGCCATAAATCACCGTTCGCATCTTTATTGCTGAGTTCAGCCGCATCCGGCGTAATGTCTCGCACATTGGTGAGATCAAGATCGCGCGCCAATTTTTTCCGATAGCTGACAGTTTGCGCAAAATGCTTGCCCGTCTCCAGAAATATAACGGGGATGTCAGGATCCACCGACGCAACCAGATGAAGAAGCGTCACAGACTCAGCGCCAAACGATGAAACAAGTGCAATCCTGCCGGGAAATTGATGGAAGATCGCCTCGCGTAAGATCGCTCGCGGATCTTCGGATCCGAATTGCGCGGAAAGGCGCAACGCCTGCGCGGTCAGAGCGGCTTCGTCCGGCGCCGCGATAGGGGTTTCAGAGCGAGCGGCAGCGGTTGCAATCAGGGTTTTTGTCATAGTGTACGCCTCGGGTTGATTAGGCGGCGATCGCCCGCTCTCGACGCAATCGCCAAACTGGCTCAACCCTATCAGCCGCATGCTGATAAAATAATGAAAACTCCCGTGAGGCGTCTTCAAATGCGCGTGACAAATCTGAAGGAACCACAAAAACATTCACGCCCGCACGCAACATGAAGAGCACCTGATCGCGCGCGATATCGCCGCGCGCTATAATGTCGCCGTTAAAACCATGCTGGTCGCGTAATCGGCGCGCCTGACTATAAGCGCGACCGTCCTTAAAGGTGGGAAACTCAAGGATAATCGCTTCAAATGCGGAAAAATCAGCGTCAAGATCACCCAAATGTTGATGATTTGGGATCACCAAGGCGTTCGCACTATTCAAATACCCGTTATCGCGCCACTCCTCAAAACTGATGGTTAACTCGGCGACGCCGTGATCGGCGAAACCTTCGGCTGCCACAAACGATCCATTCTCAAACTTAAGCAGTTTCATACAGAGCATCCTTAAATTTTTCCGCGCCGATTCGGCGGTACGCATCGAGAAACCGTTCCT
>CAWUIM010000045.1:0-26076 GCA_963922595.1 uncultured Parvularculaceae bacterium | reverse complement strand
GCAGCCATCGGCGCGATTGCCGGCAACGCCGGTAAAGGCGCGGCCATCGGCGCCGCCGTGGGCGCAGCGACAGGCGTCGGCATCGGCGTCTACCAGGACCGTCAACAAGCCAAATTGCGCGAGCGTCTCGCCTCAACCGGCGTTTCGGTAACGCGCGACGGCGACAATATTTATCTCAACATGCCGTCCGACATCACATTCGCCACGGCGTCGTCGGAAATCACGCCCGGCTTTTACGAGACGCTGAACTCAGTGGCGATCGTGCTCGCTGAGTTCGATAAGACGACCGTCAGCGTTTACGGTCATGCGGACTCGCGCGGCGCGGAAGATTACAACCAACAGCTTTCGCAACGCCGGGCTTTGTCGGTCTCAAATTATCTCGCAAGCCAGGGCGTCAGCGGCGGACGTCTTCAGGCGGTGGGCTTTGGTGAGAACCGTCCGGTCGCTGACAATTCAACGGAAGGTGGGCGCGCCGCGAACCGCCGTGTGGAGATTGTAATCGACCCGGTCGAAAGCCAATTTGGCAGCTAATCCTCAATTCTAAGTCGAGCGTCAGCTTGCTGTTGAATTCGACGCCGTCCGGTTTTTGACCGGGCGGCGTTTTTGTACGTCCATGTCGAAGCGCGCGATGCGGACCTTTAACAGTTGGTTAATCCGTGACGGTCCTATTCATCATTCGTCAGAAATCGAAAAAATTTTAGTTAATTCCTTTTCAATACTGCGGGACTAAACTGACCTTCCATTCGGAGTTTTGTGGTTACGATGCCGTAGGGGCGCGTCTGTCGGCGCGCTCGCCAACAAGGGAGAGGGCAGTGAAACTTCAACTGCGCGAGCCGCGCTACGGGTCAATGGTTTTGTTCATGGCCGGATTGACCGGGTTCCTTGTGCTGGCCGCCGCCCTGCGCCAGGGATTTGAACCAAGCCTCGAGATCTGGCTGTCTGCGGCCCTGGTCGTCATGCTGCTCCTCTATGCGCATCTCGGATTTGCGCTGGGCCGGGCGCGCCAGGAGCTGAACATGCTCAAACGCCTCACCGAACGCGTTCAGGAAGATCCGAGCGAAAGCGCCCGGCAAATCGCGCCCGCGCTGCGCCTTGAAGAGGCGACCGATCTGTCACCGGAAGATAAGGCGATGCTTGAACGGGTCAGCAGCGCAATTGAGTCCGACCGTCTTGAATTATATCTGCAGCCGATCGTCAGCCTGCCGCAACGCAAAGCCCGCTTTTACGAAGCCTTCTCACGCATTCGCGACGATAAGGGCGGCGTTCTGAAGCCGGTTGATTATATCGATGCGGCCGAGCGCGCCAATCGGATCGGCGTCATTGATAATATGATCCTTCTACGGTGCGTTCAGGCGCTTCGCGAATTAAGAGGCGGCGGTGTTTCGTCGGTCTTTTGCAACATCTCGCCGGCGACGCTCTACGACACCGAATTCTTCGAGCATTTCACGGAATATCTGGAATCGAACAGCGACCTCGCTTCCCGCCTTGTTTTTGAATTCACCTCGCCTGCCGTCCAGATGATGCATCCGCGCGTTGAGGAAAATCTCGCGGCCATTGCAGAAAAGGGTTTCCCGTTTTCAATCGATCACGTCACGAGCCTCAATCTCGATTGGCAGAGCCTGCGCGACCGTAATTTCCGGTATGTGAAAGCGCCAAGCGCCTTGCTCTTGAACGCCAGCCGGAAAGACGAGGCGTCGATTACGCAGCTTCGCAATTTCCGCAAACGTCTGGCGGAAGCGGAGATTGATCTCATCGCGGAGAAGATCGAGCGCGAAAGCGACATGCCGGAAATTCTCGAGCTCGGGATCGACTTCGGTCAGGGCAATCTCTTCGGCGCGCCGCGCCGTTCCGATTTCTACCTTGGGCCCGATGCGGCGCCCGAACCGGTGCTCGCCGAAGCCTCATGACCAGTGAGCGGCGGGCTTGACCATAAGGGTCGCCCGCCTTAACGCCCAAAGGCGATGAGCCTGACCGTCCTCGACAGCCTGGCGCCGCTGGCGCAGCACTATGATGCGCTCCTGTGCGACGCATGGGGCGTCATTCACAACGGCGTCGCACTCGTCCCCGGCATCGAAACGGCGCTGCAGCGGTTTCGTGAAGAACGCGGGCCGGTCGTTATTCTCACCAACGCGCCGCGGCCTTCATCGATCATTCCGGCTCAACTCGACAGGCTTGGCCTGCCGCGCGGCGCCTATGATGCGATCGTCACATCCGGCGACGCGACGCGCGCGGCGATTGGAGAGCGCTTGCCCGCGCCGGCGTTTCGGCTCGGGCCGGAAAAAGATGAGGCGCTCTATGAGGGGATCAGCATCGACTTTGCGCCGATGGACCGCGCCGCGTTTATTATCTGCACAGGCCTTTTTGATGATCAGACCGAAGAGCCATCCGAGTATCGCGCCTTGCTAGGCGAAGGCGTTGCGCGTGGCCTGCCGATGATTTGCGCCAATCCCGACGTGGTCGTGAACTGGGGCGGACGGATTGTTTATTGCGCCGGCGCACTCGCGGAGATTTACGCAGAGCTCGGCGGCGAGGTCATCTATGGCGGAAAACCGCATAAACCGATCTATGATCTGTCGATGAAAGCGATTGAAGTGACACGCGGCGAGGCTGTGCCGGCGTCGCGCATATTGGCGGTGGGGGACGGGCTCAAGACGGACATCGCCGGCGCCAACGCCAGCGGGATCGACGCGCTTTTCGTGGCGGGCGCAGGCGGCATCCACGAGGGCGCGGCGACGGCGGAAGCACTGTCGCAAACTCTGCGGGAGGCGAATGTGAGCGCCGTTGCGGCGATGGAGACGTTGCAATGGCGGTGACGGCGCAGGCTGGTCCGGTGGCGGCCATCGGCAATTTTGACGGCGTGCATCTCGGCCACCAATATCTCCTGGGCGAGACGGTTAAGCTGGCGAAAGAGGCAGGCGCGCCGGCGGGCGTCATTGTGTTCGAGCCGCATCCGCGGCGCTTTTTTCGGCCGCAAGATCCCCCCTTTCTACTCACGACGTCAGCGGAAAGGACAAGGCTTCTAAAGAGCTATGGGGCGTCGGAAATCTTTACCCTGACCTTTGATGAAGCGATGGCGGCGTTAACGCCTGAGGCGTTCGTCCGGTCTGTCCTGCACGAACAGCTTGGTCTTTCCGGTGTTGTCACGGGTACGGAGTTTCAGTTTGGCAAGGCGCGCGCCGGCGATGTTGCGATGTTGGCCGAGTTGTGCGCCGACTTTGGTATTGCGGCCCATCGTGTAACGCCGATAACGGATGAAGGCGCGCCTGAAAAAATCGGATCGAGCGTGGTGCGCGCGGCGTTGCAGGAGGGTGATGTGCGGCGCGCCGAGGCGCTCCTCGGCCGGCGGTGGTCTGTTGAAGGCGCTGTGGCGCCGGGCCAGAAGCTTGGGCGCACGATCGGTTTTCCAACGGCCAATATAACGCTCGGCGATCTCGTTGAGCCGCGTTACGGCGTCTATGCGGTGATGATCACGGTCGACGGCGCGGACACGCCCGGTGTCGCAAACTTCGGACGGCGTCCGACCGTCGGCGCGCCGGCGCCGCTTCTTGAAGCGCACCTCTTTGACTTCGACGGCGATCTATACGGCAAGACGATCCGGGTGGCGTTTGCGGACTTTATCCGTGCAGAGCATAAATTCGACGGGATTGATGCGCTCAAGGCGCAGATCGCGCGCGATTGCGAAACGGCGCGGCGTCTTCTTGCTGCTTAAAGCCGGTCGGCGAGGAAGTCGCGGTAATCGTCGAGCCGGTCGCGGGCGCGGTCGATGTCCACTTCCAGCAACGGCAGATCGTTTTCAAGCTGCTCAATATCGCGGCGATAATCGCGCATCTTGTCACGCAATTCGCCGCGCTCCTCATCATTCAGCGTGTTCTCGTTGTAGCGGTTGCGGGCCTGGCGCAAATCATAGCGATAGGATTTGAGGTTTTCCAAAGCGGTCTCATAGCGGCTGACCGCATTGTCGTATTCCGTTGTCAGTTGGTAGAGCCGTTTGCCGATCTCATATTCCTCGACGAAAGTCCGCTCTGTTTCTGCAGGGCAAACGCCGCGATAGGGCCTGCCGGCGCGGCCTTCTTCATAGCCGGAAGCGGGCGTGCAGTAGCGCAACAGGCCTTCTTCGCGCCCGTCGGCGTAAGCGCTCTGGTCGGCGGCGACGGCGAACTTGGCGCACCGCTCCGCGCGCTCGTCAAACTTCGTGATCGCCTCGCCGAACCCGCCGTCGCGCACGCCAAGGGCTCGCCAATCGGCGGTGAGGCATTCATCCTCGCTCATGCCGGTGGCGCAGGCTGAAAGCGCTAGCCCTGCGACGCTGAGAATGGCTAATCCTGACTTCATGGGCGAATAATCCCCTACAGCCCTTAATATACGGTAGGGTAATGGGCGTTTTCCGCGCCGCCAAGCGCAAAAACCGGGGCGTCTCACAATCGCGTCAGCAGCGGCTTTTCGGCGCCTTCGGCCTCATTCAAGCCCAATTCAGTGGTAAAATCGCGCTTAGTTACGCGTTTCACCCTTCGCAGAGGGAGCCCCAGCCATGAATCTCTTAAAAGTCAGCCTTTTCGCCGTCACCGCTTTTTCAACATCGCTCGGCGTCTCAGCGCCCGCTTTCGCCGGCGGCGGCCCGGCGCAAGTGAGCGTGGCGGTCAGCGGCGGCGGCAAGTTCTATCGCGGCGGCCGGGGCTATTACGGACGCGGTTATTACCGGTCAGGGCGCGGCTATTACGGCGGACGCGGGTTCCGTCATCGCGGCTATGCGAGGGGTGGCTATCGCGGCGGATACCGGCGCGGCTATCGCCGGGGCGGCGGCGGAAAAGCCGCAGGCATTGCGCTTGGCGTGATCGGCGGCGCGATCATTTTGAACGAACTCGCCGAGGCTGATCGGGCGCGCGCTGAGGCGCGGGCGCGTTATGATGACCGGCGCTACCGCCGGTACGATCCGCGCCGGGACGATTATTATTACGAACGCGGAGAAGAACGCCGGTTCGACGACGGCGCCGACCGGGCGCGTGAAGAAGCGTTCGATCGCCGCCAGGCCGAGCTTGACCGGCGCGAAGAAGAATTGAGCCGCCGCGAGGCGGAACTGCGCGAGCGCGCAGAGCGGGGCTTCGACGATCGCACCGAAGAGCGTGACTTCGATCGCGGCAGCGGCCGGTTTGAAGATCCGGATCGCCGCGACGATGTCTTTGAAGGCGATCGCCGCAACGATGTGCGCCGCGACAATCGCCGCGGCAACCGGCTTGAAGACGGATCGGTGGATGAAGATGCGCCAAACCGTTTTGAAGACAGCCCCCGGCCTGCGCCGTCATCGCCTGTGGAACGCGACGACCTTGAAGATGATCTGCTGGGCGGTGAGGAAGAAGAAAATGATGCGGTGATCTTCTCGATCCAGGCCGCCTACAACCAGTGCGCTGCGGAGGCGCGCCGGGCGGCGAGCCGCGACGGCCACTTCGTCGCCATGCCGGCGGCCCCGACCGCGGTGAAACCGTTGAGCCCGACGCTGGTGCGCCTTGAGGCGGACCTCACGGCGCAAGATCAACGCGGCCGGCAATTCCTGCGCACGCTGACCTGTGAAGCCGATCCCGATCAGATCACGTTCCTGCGCCTTTCTTGATCCTTTTGGGGTGACGGCGCGCGTGCGCGCTGCTATGGCGTCACCCATGGGTGATTTAAATTCGATAAGCATTCTACGGCGTCCGGGTCGAATTATCGGCCCGGCCCGATCTATGGTAGGCTAAGGAAAAAGCCGCCAATCGGGACCGGGACATTATCGCCCCCATGTTCAAGCAATTAAGAAGAGATTGACCGATGCCAGATGACGCATCGCCGAAGGAAACGGACGCCGCCAAACAAGCCGGGTCCGGGCGCGACTACAAAGACACGCTGTTTTTGCCAAAGACGGACTTCCCCATGCGCGCAGGCCTGCCGAAGCGCGAGCCGGAATTTTTAAAGCGCTGGGCCGAGATGAAGCTCTATCAGCGCTTGCGCGAGACGGCCAAGGGGCGCGAGACCTACACTCTGCATGACGGCCCGCCCTACGCCAACGGCCATATCCATATGGGCACCGCGCTGACGAAAGTATTGAAAGACCTTATCGTCCGCTCCAAGCAGATGGCGGGCTTCGACAGCAATTATGTCCCCGGTTGGGACTGTCACGGTCTGCCCATCGAATGGAAGGTTGAGGAAGAGTTTCGCGCAAAAGGTCGCGCCAAGCGCGACGTGCCGTCCTCTGAGTTTCGCGCCGCCTGCCGCGCCTATGCGCAAAAATGGCTCGATGTTCAGCGCGATGAATTCAAGCGTCTCGGCGGTGAAGGCGACTGGGACGATCCGTATACGACGATGGCGTATCGTTCCGAGGCGATCATCGCCCGCGAGCTTTTAAAGTTTCGCGATCTCGGGCTGCTTTATCGCGGCTCCAAACCAGTGATGTGGTCGCCCGTGGAGCAGACGGCTCTCGCGGAAGCGGAAATCGAATATCACGATCATCAGTCCACGACGATCTGGGTGAAGTTTCCGGTCGCCAAGATTGATGACACGCATTCGGAATTGTCGGACGCATCGGTCGTGATCTGGACGACGACGCCCTGGACCATCCCCGGCAACCGCGCGATCTGTTTCGGCCCGCATTTGTCCTACGGCGTTTATCGGGTGGAGACGATGAAGGCCGACCTTGATTTCGAGCCTTGGTCCAAGGCCGGGGACAAACTCATCGTATCGGATGCGCTTGCGGAAAGCGTGCGCGAGGCTGGTTTGATTGACCGCTGGACGCGCCTTGGCGACGTCGCCGGCGAGACATTGGCGGCGGTTTCCTGCGCGCATCCGCTCAAAGGGCTCGACGGCGGCTACGACTTTGACGTGCCGCTTCTCGCTGGCGATCATGTGACCGACGAGGCGGGCACCGGTTTCGTGCATACTGCGCCCGGCCACGGCCAGGAAGACTATATCGCCTGGGTGTCCGCCTTCGGGACCCAGGCCGAAATTCCCTACACGGTCGATGAATTCGGCGCCTATACGGATGAAGCGCCCGGCTTCACGGGCGAAAAGGTGCTCGTCATTGAAGGGAAGAAAAAAGGCAAGGACGGCGGCGCTAACAAGAAAGTCGTTGAGCAATTGATCGCCCACGGCAAATTGCTGGCGCGCGGCCGCCTCACGCACTCTTATCCGCATTCATGGCGGTCAAAGGCGCCGGTGATCTTCCGCAACACGCCGCAATGGTTCATCGCCCTCGACAAGCCAACGGCTAACGGTAAGACGCTGCGCGAAAACGCGCTCGCGGCCATCGACGAGACGCAGTTCACGCCCGACGCGGGCCGCAATCGCATCCGAACAATGGTGGAGGGCCGGCCCGACTGGCTGATCTCGCGCCAGCGCGCCTGGGGCGTGCCGATCACGGTTTTCGTCAATAAGGCGACCGGCGACATTCTTCAGGATGCAGACGTGGACGCGCGCGTTCTCACCGCCATCGAAGAACATGGCGCGGACGCGTGGTTCGACACGCCTGCGCAAGACTTCCTCGGCGATAAGCATGACGCCGGCGATTATGAGAAAATCGACGACATCCTTGATGTCTGGTTCGATTCCGGCACGACGCACGCTTTTGTTCTGGAAGAGCGCGACGATCTTCCGTGGCCGGCGGATGTCTATTGCGAAGGCTCCGACCAGCATCGGGGCTGGTTTCAATCCTCGCTACTTGAAAGCTGCGGCACGCGCGGGCGCGCGCCCTATAATCACGTGGTCACAAACGGGTTTGTGGGCGACGGCGAGGGGCGCAAAATGTCGAAGTCTCTCGGCAATGTGGTCGCGCCCGATGAGATCATCAAACAATACGGCGCCGAGATCATTCGCATCTGGGTCGCGAGTTCGGACTACACGGATGATTTGCGCATCTCCAAAGAGATCATCGACACCGCGGTCGACGCTTATCGCAAGCTACGCAACACGTTGCGTTACCTGCTTGGCGCGCTCAACGGATATGATGAGGCCGAGGCTGTGGCCGTCGGCGCCATGCCGGAGCTTGAACGCTACATGCTCCACCGGATGGCGGCGCTCGACGCTGACATCCGCGCGCGGTACGACGCGTTCGACTTCAAAGGCGTCTGGCGTCAGGTCTTTGACTTCTGCTCCATGGATCTGTCGGCGTTCTACCTCGATATCCGCAAGGATTCGCTTTACTGCGACCGCGCCGATGATCCGCGCCGGCGCGCCGCGCGCACGGTTATGGACTTCGCTTTGACGCGCATCATGCATTGGCTGGCGCCGATCTGCGTTTTCACGACGGAAGAAGCCTGGCTGGAGCGCTACGGCGCCGACGCCGGGTCGGTCCACTTGCAGACGTTCCCGCAAACGCCGGCGGACTGGCGCGATGACGCCCTGGCGGCGGAATGGGCGCTTGTGCGCAAGGTGCGCCGCGTCGTCACGGGCGCGCTCGAAGTGGAGCGCCGCGAAAAACGCATCGGCGCAAGCCTTGAAGCGGCGCCGCGCGTTCATATCGCCGATGCGGATTTATTGGCGGCGGTGAAAAATCACGATCTCGCCGAGTTGTTCATCACCGGCGCCGTGACGCTCGAAGAAGGCGAGGGCCCATCGTCCGCGTTTCGCCTCGACGAAATCGCTGGCGTCGCCGTTGAACCCGCCGCAGCGGAGACGAAAAAATGCGAGCGGTGCTGGCGTTACACAGGCGATGTGGGCGACGCGGCGGCTCATCCTGACTTATGCAGGCGCTGCGCGGATGCGGTTGAGACGTGAGCGGCATGAGCGAGACGCAATCCTTTCAGGCGAAAGCGAAAGATTGGTGGGCCGAAGCGCGCGCCAATCCGCTTTTCTCGCGCGCCTTGATCGGCGCGGCGCTGGTTGCGATCGCTGACCAGATTACGAAGTTCATTATCGTCCACCAGGTGAAGCTGCCGGAAATAAGACGGATCGAGCTGTCGTCGATCTTTGATCTCACCTATGTGGAGAATAAAGGCGCGAGCTTCGGCATGCTCGCCGGCGGCATGGGCTCGCGGGTCCTGTTGTCGACGATTTCGATCGGCATTGCGGTGGCGCTGACCGTCTGGCTCGGGCGCACCAAAAAGCCGCTCGCCGCCACGGCGATCGCGTTTATCGTCGGCGGCGCCCTTGGCAATCTCTACGACCGGATCGCCTACGGGTTTGTGGTCGATTTTCTTGATTTCTCAGGGCTTTACTTCCCTTGGGTCTTTAACATCGCCGATGCGGCGATCAATGTGGGCGTCGGCCTTCTCTTGCTGGACGCCTATCTGGAAAGCCGCGGCTCAAAGGCCGCTTAAGCTTTTGCCAACCGCGTCGGCGGGGCCTATAAAGCCCTGCGCGGGGCGGCGACTATAAAGTGGAGTGACGTGAAAGTGACCAGGAATTCTTTTCTTCGCACCGGCCTGTGCCTGGCGGCGGCCGCCTTGATGACCAACGGATGCGCGGGTCTCGGCAAGGCCCTCGGCTCGGGCAAGAACCCGCCGGACGAATTCGCCATCGCCACCAAAGCGCCACTCGTCGTGCCGCCGGACTATTCCTTGCGGCCGCCAAAGCCGGGCGAAGCACGCCCGCAAGAGCTGTCGTCTTCCGAGCGCGCCAAGCAAGTGCTGCTCGGCGATCCCGGCGCCGCGCCGCCGAGCCAGGGCGAGCAAGTGTTCCTACAAAAGGCGAACGCCCTGACGGCGGATCCCAACATCCGCAATATTCTGAATGCGGAAAATGGCGGGCGCGGCGACAAAGACCGAAGCTTCGCGAACCAGCTCATCTTCTGGAAATTCATTGACGGCAAGGTTGACGACTCAGCCGCGCCTCTGCGCGTCGACAACCCCGAAGAATGGCTCGCCGCCCGCGAAACAGCGATCAAGGCCGTGACCGGCGAAGAAGCGAAAGTCGTCATCAAGAAAGACAACGCGACGCTCGGCCTGCCGGGGATTTTTTAGGGCCTTACAAACCTGGATCTTGATGCCCGATTGCGCGGTGATCAACTCACCGCGAGTTTGCTGGTCGGGATGAAATCTTCTGGGATTTAGGTTCGAAACACCGCTTTCGGGCGCGTCCAATCTCGATTATCAATCACAACGTTCGCTCCTTTGTGCGGATTACACGCCTGTTCGTACAAAGAAAAAGCCGGTAAGTATCGCTCCTTATAGAGGCTGAGGGCGTCTTCGGTCCCGCCGAGCATGTCTTGGTCGCGGGCGACGCCGCGGGCTAACGATATCTCCGCAGATACGTCGATAAAGATCACAAAATCCCAATCGTCCGACAATTCAGGGCGCTGCAAAAACGTACCGTCCACGAGGAGGATGGCGTCCGCCGGCGCGCGCGTCGGCGTCTGGTCGATGGGTTTGTCGTTCTCCAGATCAAACGACGCGGTGCGATAGAGCCGGTCTCCATCCGGTCCGAGCGGCGCCAGAAGCAGGCGTTTCACGGCGTCCAGATCGCGCGCGTCGTGGTAATATCCTTCGGGTGAGCGCCTGCCGCGCGCATAGCGTTCCGCCTTCGGACGATGAAACCCGTCGATACTGGTTTGGATTACAGGACGCCCGGCCGCCGTGAGCGCCGCGGCGAGTTCCCCGGCGAATGTCGTCTTACCCGCCGCCGTGCGGCCATCGATGGCGACGCGCAGCGGGTGGGCGATTTCGGCTCTGGCGATTGTTGCTGAAAGGTTTTCAATTAGGCTGCTGTATGAATGATTTAGCACTGCAGCTCTACCTTTGATCGGTTACGGGATGAATCAAGACTATACAAAATGACAAACTCCGTAGAAGGCTTTGCGATGATCATCGTATACGTCCCGCTCCGCCAAGAGCGAATTCGCAATAGCTTGCATACGTATTTTTCGCAGTGTAGTCTTCAAAATGATCGTTGTGTAAGTAATTTACATCGTGTTGGCGCTTTTTCAGCGCCTTGATCTCGAGATATCTTGATCGTTTGTATAGACACTGTTGTGTCATGATTCCTCATCGCGTGTCGGGTGAGGGTTCTCTTTAAATCTGTACGTAGATTAGTCGTTTTACACTCTAGAGCATACGCATGTTGCGCGTGAATAAACCGCTATGGGAGAGGAAATGAGTGAAATTCAAACTGATATGGAAGGTCTTCTTGACGACGATTATGATTTCGAAGCTGTCTTAAAAGCGTTGGAAGAGGATCCGGAATGGCCGAAGCCCCAATGGCTCGTTGACTTAGTTAAGGACCTTCAACATGCAGATGCATGGATGGCGAGCGTCCTGGATTGGTGGGAAGATTGGCGCGAGAAGCCGCCGCCAGAGGGCGGCTCCGAAACAGAAGGTTTCATGGGGTTGATCTTGTTCACGCTCAACCACCCGGATGATGTCGCGCGATATGTTAAGTTCCCAAAAGTGATAAAAGAATTGCTAGCCGCACTCCTGAAGGCAATAGGCAGTCTGCTACCGAATTCCAAGATTAAGCCGAAGCAGTTCCATGAGGTATTTGCCAAAAAGGTCAGCGAGGGAACCGCAACGGCCTACGGCGGTGAGATCTACGGCTTTAAGACGTACGAAAATGCGGATGTAGGGTGGCTTGTTTCCCTGTTCAATGGTGACTTTGTTCGGCGCGCCAGGCACCCGTTATCATGGAATACGCTGGTGCCGGAAGCTGACTTTGGAAACCGGCCCAGTCATGTGATCTTACCCGATAAATGTCGGGTAGGGATTATAGGTGATTGGGGTGTTGGCGACGTGACCCGAAGAGATCACAAGAAGCCCGGCCTTCAGGTTATTGAAAGCATCGTTTCCAAAGAGATCGACTTCTTAATTCATTTGGGCGACACTTATTATTCCGGCTGTCCATCTTCCAACGATATGAAAATTCCGAAGTTTTGGAACGCTGGAGAGGAAGCTATTCGTCTTTTGGCGCATTGGCCGAACGCCAATGTCATCAAGCCCGGTCATTCGTTCACGTTAAATTCAAATCACGAGATGTATTGCGGCGGTCTCGGATACTTCAAGGCGCTTGAGAAGGATTTAGAATTTGGCGGCAAGACGTTCAAATCGCCATTCAAGCATCAAAAGGGGACGAGCTACTTTCTTCTGGAAAATGAGCAAGTTCAAATTTTTGGTCTCGACTGCGCATATTACACGCAAGGGTGGCTTGCCGACGACGCGAGATTTGAAGGCGATGACAAAGATGAGAAAACGCAGACGAAATGGCTTCGCAACCATTTCAATAATTCGAAAACAACAATCGCGCTAACCCACCACAATCCTGTCAAGACAGGCGGCAAACCCAGGGCGTTGTTGGGCAAGCTCAAAGCGGCGCTCGGTGGAAAATTGCCGTCTTATTGGTATTTCGGTCATGCGCATAACGGCATCGTTTATGAGGACGCCGTTATGGACGGTTGCAAGGGCAGGTGCATTGGCCATAGCGGCGTGCCGATGGGATTTCCAAGGAACTTGGTCCGGCATGCGGATGTCAAAGACGTCGAGCCCGGCCGAATTCCGGAAAAATATACGCCGATGCCCGGCATTAAATGGGTGGAAGGCGATCGAGCCACCGACGGGTTTGAGATTGTTAAAAGCGGATTCGCCGTGCTCGATATCAACGGCGCTGACGTCGCGGAAGAAGTCTACGATGAAGACGGAATCCTTAAGTGGTCAAGCCAGTCTGAAGGTCGCTGACTGATATTGGCCAACCCTCTCTTTAGTTGGTTCTCTGGCTAAAGAGAGCGGTTACTAACTTACGCATATTTCTCCTGCAGGCGCATTTCTTCAACGCTGCTCAGTTTTTTCGGCGGCGACAACGCGCCTTTGCCGCGGCGCGGGTCCGGCTCCACATCAAAGCCGAGGCGCGCGCCAAGTTCGTCGGCCCCGCCGATAAAGTCCCCGTCAATCCACACTTGCGGCGTCGTCACCGGCGTCTTTTCACCAATGATCGGTTTGACCCGCGCCAGCATTTCATACATGGCGCCAGGATTCTTCACAACATCATGGTACTGATAATCGATCCCCGCCTTTTCCATATAGGTTTTGGCGCGCGTACAGTGCGGGCATTTATCCTTTCCGAAGACGTGCGTGCCGGTGATGGGGAAGCGCTTCACATATTGGCGGATCGCTTCTTCCGCGAGCACGCCGCGATTAAGGGCGTCGCCCTGACCGATGAGCTTGTTTTCCACAAAAACGATGGGCGCATGCCAGCCGCCGCCCTTCAAGAGCGGCTCCCACCAATAGGTGAGCCATTCTTTCACTTCGAAAACCACATCCGCATTGGCGAGTTCGGTTTCCAGCGTGTCCTCGATGACGTCTTCGGTAAGCGCGCACTCCCCGCAGGGGATTTTGACTTTGAAAGGCCCCCATTGGCCGGCCCATTTGTAGAGAAGAACCTTCACCGGCTCCGGACTTCCCGCTGCACTTGTTTTCTTCGCCATATTCGTCGCCCCTTATTGACCCCTCGTTGAAAACGGTAACAGCCGCTTGCGCGCTTGGGGAGGGCGCGCGCGATCACAATTCTGCGCGGGACGGAGAAGGGGGCGACCGGGTTTGCGCCGCCGCGCGGACGCGCGATAATGCGCCATGCCGAATCGCCCCGCCTTATCTCCCACGCCGCCAATTATCCGGCGCCTGCCGCCCGACGCTGTGAATCGCATCGCCGCCGGAGAAGTGATCGAGCGCCCGGCGGCGGTCGTGAAAGAGCTTGTGGAAAACAGCCTCGACGCTGGCGCCACATCGATCGCAGTGGAGATCCGCGATGGCGGCAAGGCAGGCATTATCGTCACCGACGACGGCTGCGGCATGTCCGCCGACGATCTTTTGCTCGCCGTCGAGCGTCACGCCACGTCGAAGCTCGCGCCGTCTGATGCGGGCGATTATGACCTCCTGAACATCGCAACCATGGGCTTTCGCGGCGAGGCGTTGCCGTCCATCGGGGCTGTGGCGCGCCTCGACATCACGACGCGCCAGGCCCGCGGCGACGGGGTGACGCTTTCCGTTCATGGAGGCGTTCTAAAAGGTCCCAAGCCGGCGGCCTTTAGCGGTCACGGGACACGGATCGAAGTGCGCGATCTTTTTTACGCAACGCCCGCGCGGCTGAAATTCCTCAAAACCGACCGCGCCGAGACCATGGCCGTGAGCGACGCTCTGAAGCGCCTGGCGATGGCGTTCCCGCAAACGGCGTTTTCCCTGATGTCGGGCGGGCGGCGCAGTTTCGCTTATCAAAGTGAAACTGATGATGAGGCGGGACGGCTGAAACGTCTGGGCGCAATCATGGGGCGCGACTTTGAAGAAAACGCGCTCGCCATAGCGGCGGAACGCGACTGCGTCCGGCTCTCCGGCTTTGCGGGGTTGCCCACCTTCAACAGAGGATTGCCCGACAAACAATTTCTATTCGTGAACGGACGGCCGGTGCGCGACAAGCTGATCGTCGGCGCGGTGCGCGGCGCCTATGCGGATTTTCTGGCGCGCGACCGCCATCCGGCGGTGGCGTTATTTCTCGACGTCGAACCGGCGCTGGTGGACGTGAACGTGCATCCAGCGAAAACGGAAGTCCGGTTTCGTGACGCGGCGAGCGTGCGCGGGTTGCTTGTGGGTGCCTTGCGACATGCGCTCGCCGAGGCGGGTCATCGCGCATCGACGACGACCAGCGCTTATGCACTCGGAAAAATGCAGCTTGGCCAGTCGGGCAATGTGGCGCCGCTTCGTCCGGGCGCGGCCTTCGCCCCAGCGCCCAACCCCTTCGCCGCAGCCATATCGCGCGATCATCAACGGCCTCTCGATGGCCTTGATGACAAGCCCCGCGACTTTGACGGCGTCGGCGCGCCGAGCGGCTCCGTCCCCGCCGAGGCGTCCGAGCCATCGTCCGCGACCGAAGGACCTGCGGATTATCCGCTCGGCGCCGCGCGCGGCCAATTACACGAGACCTATATCGTCTCGCAGACAGCGGACGGTCTTGTCATTGTTGATCAGCATGCGGCTCATGAGCGCCTTGTCTATGAACGTATGAAAACGGCGCTTGAAAATGGCGGCGTCGCCCGGCAAGGATTGTTGATCCCCGAAATTGTCGAGTTGGAGAGCGACGAAGTCGACCGGTTGGCGGCGCGCGCCGATGAGTTTGAAGAGCTAGGGCTCGTTCTTGAGCGCTTTGGCGACGATGCGATCATTGTGCGTGAGGCGCCGGCGCTGCTTGGCGCAAGCGATGTAAAAAGCCTCGTGAAAAGTCTCGCCGAAGATATCGCGGCCTTCGGCGAAGGGCTGGCCCTTAAAGAACGGCTCGAAGAGGTCTGTTCCTCCATGGCCTGCCATGGGTCGGTGCGTGCGGGGCGCCGCCTTAATGCGGAGGAAATGAACGCACTCCTGCGCCAAATGGAAGAAACGCCCCATTCCGGCCAATGCAATCATGGCCGCCCCACCTATGTGGAGCTGAAAATAGCTGATATAGAAAGGTTATTCGGGCGCCGATAACGGGAGGACGACCATGAAAATGCTATTCGCCGCGATGATTATGACGCTGGCGGCCGCAACGGCGCGCGCCGAAGAGCCGGCTGAAAAGAGCGTGACCACAGACTACGAGCCGATGAAACTGTTTGAGCGCTTCGCCGGGCGCGCCATGCGGGGCGAAGGCACAGGGCCGGACGGCAAACCAGTTGTGAATATCGCCACCTGGAAATTCATTATGGACGGGCGCGCCGTGCAGACCGATCACAAGCTCGAAGGCGGAACTTATGGCGGGCGCACCATCTATTTTTATGACGAGGGCGGAGAGAAATATATCTACCATTATTTCACCAACGCCGGGTTCCATACGATGGGCGAAGTGACGCCCACCGACAACGGTTTCGCCTCCGTCGAAAAAGTTATCAATCATCCGAATTTTTCAGAAGTGCGCGGCGAGATGTTTTTCGACGGCGACGTGATTCGCGTAACGTCGACCCATGTGGATAAAGAAGGCAAGCTCTCAGAGACGAAAGAAGGGTTCGTCTACCGGTTTATCGGTGATCCGGGCGCGTTGTTTCAGTAAGCGTCTCGCGAAAGGAAATTTCACTGATGGCTGACGGCGACGCGACTTTCACGCCTCTTTCTGACCTTGGCGACTTTGTTGAACGGCCTGATGCGGAGATGATCGCGCGGGCTAAGGACTTTTTTGAGGAAATCAAAAAACGCCATTCGGTGCGCGAATTCTCATCGGCGCCGGTGCCGCGCGAGGTCATGGAGCGCTGCATTGCGGCGGCGGCGCGTGCGCCGTCTGGCGCCAACCATCAGCCCTGGCATTTTGTGCTCGTGGGCGATGCAGGCGTTAAGTCCGAGATCCGCAAGGCGGCTGAAGAAGAAGAGCGCGCTTTTTATGGCGGGCGCGCCAGCGAGGAATGGCTCGATGCGCTGGCCCCCATCGGCACCGACGCGGACAAGCCGTTTCTTGAGATCGCCCCTTGGCTCATCGCCGTCTTCGCGCAGCGGCGCGGCGGCGTTGAAGCCGGCATGGAAAAGAAGAACTATTACATCAATGAGAGCGTGGGGCTGGCTTGCGGCTTTCTTCTCGCGGCGCTTCACCATGCGGGTCTCGTGACGCTGACCCACACGCCGAAGCCGATGACGTTTCTCAACGAAAAGCTGAACCGTCCTGATACGGAAAAGCCGTTCCTGCTCATCGTTGTGGGCAAACCGGCTGCGGACGCGCAAATCCCCGATCACGCGCTGATAAAAAAGCCGCTGGACGATATTCTTACTGTTTACTGATGAAGCGTGCGCTAGGCGTCTAAGCGCGAAGCGATTGTCTCAACCCTCTTGGCGGCGGCTTCGATCACCCGCGCTGCGCCGCCCATGGTCTCGGCGTCGAGCTTATCGGCCGCGTTTTCCAGGGACGCGATGCGGGCTCTAGCCTCAAAGAGCTCGTCGCACACTGTCAACGCCGAAAGCAGCATCAACCGCGCATCGCCGATCTGGCCGAGTTCGCCAGCGAGGCGCGACACATGAGTGTCGAAATGCGCAGCCAGGGTCTTCAGCCTTTGTTCCTGACCGTCGTCGCAAGTGACGGTGAAGAGGCGGTCGTTAATCGTGATTTCAACTTGCGCCATTGGCGTCGCTTTCCTTGCTCATGGGATCGGTCTGCGGCGCCTCAATCAGCGCCCGTAGCTCGGCGAGCGACGCGGCGAGGCCGGTGCTCGCCTCATGCAGATGCGCCCGCGCCGCGCGCGCCTGGCGTTGCGTCGCCTCAACCGCGTCGGCGTCGGCGCTCGCGTCAGCGAGCTTTTCCGAGAGGCGATTTTCAAGCGCATCAAGCGCGCTCGCCAGCGTTTGAACGGAGGTCTCCAGTGCGGACATTCTCGGCCGATCCCTTAGATAATAGCCAGACGATCAATTTGGCCGGGTTGGGCGCGCGTGTCTAGTTGCGGCGCGCCGGGCGCAGCGGCGACCAGGTCCGGGCGCAGGGCTGTCCTTGGCGCCTTGACCCATATTTCAGCAAGGGGCATGACAGCCTCAAACAACCGGGTGCGCACCCCCTTCCGAGCAGAGTTTCTTACGTTATGGCCAAGACGAGCGCCGATCTTCAGTCATTCGATCTGAGCCAGATGGCCAACGCAATTCGCGCCCTGTCGATGGACGCGGTTGAGAAGGCGAAGTCGGGCCATCCCGGCATGCCCATGGGGATGGCGGATGCTGCGACGGTTCTGTTTGCAAAGCATCTGAAATTCGACGCCGCCGCACCCATGTGGGCGGACCGCGACCGCTTTGTCCTGTCGGCGGGCCATGGCTCGATGCTTATGTATGCGCTGGCCTATCTCCTTGGCTATGAAGAAATGCCATTGTCGGAATTGAAGAAGTTCCGCCAGCTTGGCGCGAAGACCGCCGGCCACCCGGAATGGGGCCATGCGCCAGCCGTTGAAACGACAACCGGCCCGCTCGGTCAGGGGCTTGGCAATGCGGTGGGCATGGCCATCGCCGAGGCGCATCTCCACGCCCGTTTCGGCGACGACCTTGTTGATCATTACACCTATGTCATCGCCGGCGACGGCTGCCTCATGGAAGGCGTCAGCCAGGAATCAATTTCGCTGGCCGGTCACTTGAAGCTGCGTAAGCTGATTGTTCTCTGGGACGATAATGATATCTCAATCGACGGTCCGGTCTCGCTGTCGGACTCCACCGATCAGATTAAGCGCTTTGAAGCTTCCGGGTGGGAAGCGGTGCGCGTCGACGGGCATGATTTTGACGCCGTGGACGCGGCGATCAGCGCCGCGAAACGGTCCGACCGGCCGACGCTCATCGCCTGCAAAACCACGATCGGCAAAGGCGCGCCGACCAAAGCCGGAAAATCGTCCGCCCACGGCGCGCCCTTGGGCGCTGACGAGATTGCCGGCGCGCGCAAGGCGCTCGATTGGCCGCATGAGCCCTTCGAGGTCCCCGAAGAGATTGTCAGCCATTGGCGCGCCGCTGGCCGCCGCGGGGAAGAAGCGCGCGAGGAATGGAACAAGCGCAAGGCGGCGTCCGCCCACAAGGAAGCGTTCGGCGTCGCTATGGCGGGCGATTACGCCGCGCCGCTCGAAAAGGCGATCCGCGACTTTAAAAAGACGCTGGCGAAGGAGCCGCCGAAGGTCGCCACAAGAAAAGCGTCTGAAATGGCGCTTGAGGTCGTGAACGCCGCCATCGCCGAAACCATCGGCGGATCGGCCGACCTCACCGGATCGAACAACACCAAGACCAAAGACCTGGCGCCGTTAACGGCGAAAGACTACGCCGGACGATACATCTATTACGGCATTCGCGAGCATGGCATGGCCGCGGCCATGAACGGGATGGCGCTCCATGGCGGCGTCGTGCCCTATGGCGGCACGTTTTTGGTGTTCACCGATTATTGCCGACCGTCGCTGAGGCTCGCGGCGCTGATGGGCGTGCGGGTCGCCTTCGCCATGACCCATGATTCCATTGGGCTCGGCGAGGACGGGCCGACACACCAGCCCGTGGAGCATCTGGCTTCATTGCGCGCCATGCCAAATATCAATGTCTTCCGTCCGTGCGATGCAATCGAAACGGCCGAATGCTGGGAGCTTTCGCTTAAGCAAAAAACGACGCCGAGCATTCTCTCCCTGACGCGTCAGGGGCTGGAGCCTGCGCGCCTGACGCATGAGAAAGACAATCTTTGCGCCAAGGGCGCCTATGTGATTGCAGACGCGCCTGAGCCTCAATTGGTGATCATCGCCACAGGCTCGGAAGTTTCATTAGCGATCAAGGCGCAAGCGGCGCTTGCGTGCGACGGCGTTCGTGCGCGCGTTGTCTCGGCGCCATGCTTTGAGCTCTTTGTGCGGCAATCGAAGGCGTACCAGAAAGAGGTTCTCTGCGACGCGCCGCGGATCGGCGTCGAGGCGGCGGTGCGCCAGGGCTGGGACCTGTTCCTGCGCCGAAAAGACAAATTCATCGGTATGGAAAGCTTCGGCGCCTCAGCGCCGGGCAGCGATCTTTATAAACATTTTGGAATCACCAGCGACGCCGTCGTCAAGGCGGCGAAGTCGCTGATCAGTTAGGAGAGACGAATGACCTTACGCATCGGGATTAACGGCTTCGGCCGCATTGGCCGTCTGGCGCTGCGCTCAATGCTTGAGCATGACCGCAAAGGCATTGAAGTGGTGGCGATTAACGATCTCGGTCCTGTGGAGACGAACGCGCACCTTCTTCAGTATGACTCGATCCATGGCCGTTATCCGAAGGAAGTGAAAACCACCGCCGACACGATCGACGCGGGCGCCGGCGCCATGAAGGTTTTCGCCGAACGCGATCCGGCGAAACTCCCCTGGGGCGATCTCGGCGTTGATATTGTCTTCGAATGCACCGGCATCTTCGCGAGCAAAGACAAAGCCTCGGCGCATCTGAGCGGCGGCGCAAAACGCGTTTTGGTCTCAGCTCCGGCGGGCGGCGATGTGAAAACCATCGTTTACGGCGTCAATCATGGCGTTCTCACCAGCGACGACACCATTGTCTCCAACGCGTCATGCACCACAAACTGCCTCGCGCCGATTGCGAAAGTGTTGCATGACACGGTCGGCATTGAGCGCGGCTATATGACGACGATCCATTCGTATACGGGCGACCAGCCGACGCTCGACACCATGCACAAGGACCTCTACCGCGCACGGGCGGCGGCGTCGTCGATGATCCCGACGTCCACGGGCGCTGCGAAGGCCGTGGGCCTCGTCTTGCCAGAACTCGCCGGGAAACTTGACGGCTCGTCCATCCGCGTGCCGACGCCGAACGTGTCGGTTGTCGATCTCGTCTTCACGCCGGGCAAGGACACCACGATCGACGAAGTCAACAACGCCATGATCGAAGCCGCCAACGGGCCCATGAAGGGCGTTCTCGCGGTGACGGACAAACCCCTTGTTTCCGCCGATTTCAATCACGACCCGCATTCTTCAACTTTCGCCTTGCCGCAGACGCAAATTCTCGAAGGCAAACTCGTGCGGGTCCTTTCATGGTATGACAATGAATGGGGCTTCTCGACACGCATGACGGACACGGCCTACGTCATGGGGGAATTGCTCTAAGGCCTGTTCTGACGAGCGACGGAGGCGCAGATATGATGGGGTACAAGACTTTTTTGGTCGCAGCGGCGCTCGCCGCGCTCACGGCGTGTTCGCAGTCCGACGAGCCGGCGATTGAGGCGCAATCGGACGAGCCGACCCTGCCAGCGATCGAAACCGAGCCGCTCTCCGAGCCAGACGCGCCCGTCTATGTGGGCGTGTGGGCCGCGCAAAGCGATTGGTGCGAGATTGCGCCGGGCTCAGCGGATCCCTCGCCGATTGCGTTCACCGAAGGCGAGTTTATCGGGTACGAAAATCTCTGCCGGATCGGCTACGCTGAGGAAGGAACCGAAGGCGGCTGGCGCATGGAGCTTATCTGTGAAAGCGAGGGCGTTGAATATACCGACGTCGTCGATCTTGATGTGGACGGCGAAATGCTTCGCCTGACCCGCGCCGATGCCCCGGAAACAGTGTTTGTGCGTTGTAAGGCGTCCTGATTGATGGGCGCCTACCGTACACTGAGTGATCTTTCCGTATCAGGTAAGCGCGTGCTGGTGCGCGTCGATTTTAATGTGCCCATGGCGGACGG
Source organism: uncultured Parvularculaceae bacterium (assembly GCA_963922595.1). Classification (GTDB taxonomy): domain Bacteria; phylum Pseudomonadota; class Alphaproteobacteria; order Caulobacterales; family Parvularculaceae; genus JAJFFW01. The sequence goes on along the minus strand of CAWUIM010000045.1, from coordinate 5,047 downwards.
TAAGGTCACCGACGCAACGCGCATCGACCGGGCCCTTCCGACCATAAAAGCGCTCTGCGAGGCAGGCGCCAAGGTTCTTCTCCTGTCTCATTTCGCACGCCCCAAGGGCGCGCCCGACCCTGAGATGTCATTGAAACCGGTGGCGGACGTTCTCTCCCAAAAGCTCGGACGCGCGGCGGCGTTCGCCGAAGACTGCATCGGCGCGCCGGTTGAGCGCACGGTCGCGGCGATGGCGGACGGCGATGTGGCGCTCCTTGAAAATACGCGCTTCCACGCCGGTGAAGAGGCAAATGAGCCAACGTTCGCGAAAGCGCTTGCGGCGAACGGCGATTACTACGTCAATGACGCCTTTTCCGCGGCCCACCGCGCCCATGCGTCGACCGAAGGCGTCGCGCGTCTTCTGCCCGCGGCGGCAGGTCTCGCCATGGAGCGCGAGCTTAATTATCTGGCCGCCGCGCTCGCCAATCCCGTGCGTCCGATGATGGCTGTGGTCGGCGGCGCGAAAGTTTCTACAAAGATCGAGCTTCTGCTCAACCTTGTGGGTAAGGCGGATATGCTTGTTGTCGGCGGCGGCATGGCGAACACCTTTTTGTTCGCCAACGGCGTATCCGTGGGCGCGTCTCTTTGCGAACCGACGCTTGCTGACACGGCGCGCGAAATCATGGCGCAGGCGCAATCCTCAAATTGCGAAATCATTCTGCCGCGCGATGTGGTGATCGCCCGCAAATTCAAAGAAGGCGCAAAGAGCAGTGTCGTTGCTGCAGACGCTGTGCCTGGCGATCAGATGATCCTCGATCTCGGGCCGGAAAGCGTCGACTTTATCGCGTCGAAAATTGAGAGCGCGAAGACGCTTGTCTGGAACGGCCCGCTTGGGGCTTTTGAGACCAAGCCGTTTGACACGGCGACCGTGGAAGCGGCGCGCTTCGCCGCGCGGCGGGTCAAGAGCGGCGCCCTCGTGGCCGTCGCTGGCGGCGGCGATACGGTTGCGGCGCTCAATCACGCGGGCGTCGCCCATGATTTCACCTATGTGTCGACGGCCGGCGGCGCGTTTCTTGAATGGCTGGAGGGAAAATCACTGCCTGGCGTCGAGGCGCTCAAAACCTGATTTTCATTATCGTTGCGCTTTTACTCGGGAGGTAAACATGACGCACGCAGAGATGGCTGAACAGGCCGCTAAAAAAGACGGCTTTATCGCCGCACTTGACCAGTCGGGTGGATCGACGCCGAAGGCGTTGCGTCTCTATGGCGTTGAAGAAAGCGCCTGGTCCAATGATGAGGAAATGTTTGATCTCATCCACCAGATGCGCGCGCGCATCGTCAAGTCGCCTGCGTTCACTGGCGATAAGGTGATGGGGGCAATCCTCTTTGAACGGACGATGGACGGCGACATTGATGGCGTGCCGACAGCGCACTATCTTTGGGAAAAGCGCCGCGTTGTTCCGTTTCTGAAAGTCGATAAGGGCCTTGAAGAGGCGGCGCAGGGCGTCAAGCTCATGAAGCCGATGCCGGAACTCGACGCGCTTCTTGAGCGGGCAAAATCAAAGGGCGTTTTCGGCACCAAGATGCGTTCCGTGATCGACGCCGCCGATCCGGAAGGGATCGCAGCCAACGTCGCCCAGCAATTCGACGTCGGCAAACAAATTCTTAGCCACGGGCTAATGCCGATCCTTGAACCGGAAGTAACGATTTCAATCGCCGATAAGGCGCAGGCGGAGGATCTTGTGCTCGTGGAGATCACCAAGCAGTTGGACAGTTTACCCGAGGGCGAGCAGATCATGTTGAAGCTGTCCCTGCCGACAAACCCGAACCAGTACAAGCCGCTGGTTGACGATCCGCGCGTCATGCGCGTCGTCGCCCTTTCCGGCGGCTACGCCCGCGGGGAAGCGAACGCGAAACTTGCGCAGAATACGGGCATGATCGCTAGCTTCTCGCGCGCCCTGACCGAAGGGCTTTCCGCCGGCCAGAGCGATGCGGAATTCGACGCGATGCTGGCCGAGACCATCGACAGTATTTTCGAGGCGTCGCGCGCGGGCTAAGCGCTGCGGTCCGGAATGATCTGGAATTGATGTTGGCGCCTCTTGACGCAGCGCCTTCCCGGTATGAGATTAACAGAGAAGTAAACTGTGTAGTGTAACAACATCACAGCTTACAAATTACAGCGCCGGATCCCGATAGGAGCATGCCCCATGGCCAGACGCCTCGCTTCATTCGCAGACCATATTCCGTCCGATGAGTTGGAGACGGTCGATGGGTTCCCGGTTCTCCCAATCCCGCCGATCAGACCGCTTCATGCGCTCGCCGCGGTCTTCAAGCTTGTCGCCAACAAAGAAGACACCCGCCAGGTTTTCGAGATCACGGCCGCGCTTTCCGGCCGCAGCGCGCGACGCATGTTCACCCGCTTTGTGCGGACCGATTATGGGCGGCGCGTCGTCACTGACCCGATCAAGCTGGAAGAAATCCTCGGCGACCGCGAACGCTTGCGCGTCCTTCCGGAAGGCAGCCTCGGCCGGGTCTATCTGGATTTCATGGAAGGCGAGGATCTGACGCCGGATGGCATCATCAGCGCTGCGGAGGAAGCAGGCCTCGATTATCGCTCCCCGACGCAGTTTGAAGAAATGCGCCGCATGTTTCTGCATGCGGAGGTTCATCACGATCTCTGGCATGTGTTGACCGGTTACGGGCGCGATGCGCTCGGCGAGCTTTGCAATCTCGGTTTCACGCGCGCGCAAAGTAACAACGATTCCTTCCGGCTTATCACCTGGATCGGCGCCCTCGCCATTAAACTTGAAAGGCCGGGCTTGCCGGTCTGGAAAGCGATCCGCCAGGGGTATGATATTGGCCGCAACGCTGAATGGCTGTTGGGTCAGGACGTGGAAGCGCTACTAGCATTGCCGCTCGATGAGGTGCGCCGGAAACTCAATTTTACTGCGCCGACAATTTACGACAGCGTGCCGGCGGACGTAAAAGAAGGTCTGTTGAAGCCGCGCGTGAAGCAAACCCAGTCCGAACGCGAGCAGGAAACAGGCCGCGCCGCCCCCGCCGCCCCTTAGACTGATCACTGAGCTTGTGTCGCGAGGGTTTTATTTGCGGCGTATCGGTCTAAGAAAAGCGGATGAGTGAAACTGATCTCTGCCGCCTCTATTTGATTTCCCCGCCCATCATTGAAGATGCGCAGGCCTTCGCCGACGCCTTTCGCGATGCGCTGTCGGCGGGCGATGTCGCCTGTTTTCAGCTTCGCTTGAAAGACGCAGGCGGAACCTCGGCGGACGACGAAACAATCATGCGCGCCGCGTCGAGGCTCTTACCGATTGCGCGGTCCCAAGACGTGGCGTTCCTCATCAATGATAACCCACGGCTTGCGAAATCCGTCGGCGCGGACGGCGTCCATATTGGGCAGCAGGATGCGTCTTATGAAGAGGCGCGGAATATTTTGGGGCCTGACGCGACCGTCGGCGTCACCTGTCACGACTCGATCGATCTCGCCTTCGCCGCCGGGGAGGCGGGCGCCGATTATGTGGCGTTCGGGGCGTTTTTTCCTACGGCCACGAAAGAGGCGCCGGCCGTCGCCGATCCCGACATTTTGACGCGCTGGTCGGCGATGACGGTGGTGCCGTGCGTCCCCATCGGCGGGATCACTGTGGAAAATTGCGGCCCGCTCGTGCGCGCCGGCGCTGATTTCCTGGCGGTCTCCGGCGGCGTCTGGGCGCATCCGGACGGGCCCGCGGCGGCCGTCGCCGCGTTCAACAAGGCGATCATGACCGCTAATTCATGACGCCGATTGCCCTTTTCGCCCGACTCCGGGCACATCTCATGATAATTGAGCGTTAAATTTCGGCTGCCAATAATGTCGTCCATGAACACCATCCGTTACATCGCCGCCAGCTTATTGGCTTGCTGCATCATGTCTGCGGCGCATGCGGAGGAAAAATCGCCGCTGGCGACCGCCTTCGAGCGCATGCAGGCGGGCGATACGGCGCTGGCGCGCGGCATTCTGGAGCCGCTGGCCGCGGAAGGCGACGCCGACGCGCAGCACATGCTCGGTTACATGGAAGAGCGCGGCCTTGGCGGGCCGAAAAATCTGAAACGCGCGCTCGATCTTTATTCCAACGCCGCTCTTTCCGGCTCGCTCGATGCGCAGTTCGCTCTCGGCGAACTCGCCTTTCTCGGAGACGGCGTCAAGCGCGACTACAAGCGCGCCGCCGGGTGGTTCACGCTCGCCGCTGAGGGCGGTCACGTTCAGGCGAAGATGCGTCTGGGGATTATGTATTCCGAAGGCCTCGGCTTCGAGGCCGATCGCGACAAGGCGGTGGCGTTTTTCGAGGAAGCCGCGAGCCTCGGCGATGCTGGCGCGCAATATAATATGGGCGTCGCGCATCTCGTAGGCCAAGGCGTCGCCCGCGATTATCAAAAGGCGGCGGAATGGTTTCAAAAATCCGCTGAGCAGGGCAGTCCGGACGCGCAATACAATCTGGCGCTGCTTTACGATTCGGATTTTCTCGGTGATCCGCAGCCGGACCAAACAGTGAAGTGGATGCGCGCCGCGGCTGACGCCGGTCTGCCCGCGGCGTTCGTGGCCATGGGGCTCATGGTCCATGATGGGCGCGCCAAGACGGACGACGGCGAGAACGCGGCAAGCGTCGCGGCCGACTGGTTTGAAAAAGCTGCGCGCGCCGGCGAGCCGCAAGGGCAATATCTTTACGCCGTCTCGCTGGCCGAAGGCGACGGCCGTGACAAAAACGCGGCGCAGGCCAAAGCGTGGCTTCAGCGCTCGCTCGCCCGCGAAGGGGCGTTGCACCCGGAGACCAAAGCCGCCGCCGATGAGTTGCTGGCTTCGCTGGAAGTCACGCTCCAGGGCGGACGGCGGTTGCGCGAATAAAACGGCGCTTTCCTTTATTCACGTTTTGTTTCCCTCATGGGCCGAACCGCCTATGGTGTGGGCATGACTTCGGTGATTCGCATTTTGGGCGTCGATCCCGGCTCCAACGCCACCGGCTGGGGCGTCATTGAACGCGTCGGCGCGCGGCTCTCATTTGTGGCCGCAGGCGTC